>CALHSW010000025.1 GCA_938038735.1 uncultured Bacteroidia bacterium
TCCGGCAGCCGGCCAGCTCCGCGAGGGGCACGCTCCCGCCCACGACCAGCTGGAAAAGGAACATCGGCGTCCCGCTCTCGTACCAGTAGCTGCCGAGCACCCCCTTCTCGAGCGCCATCAGCAGGCTGAACGGATTGTAGAGCTGCTCCTGCGCGTATGGGGAAAAGCGGTAGCCGTCGTACTTTGCCTTGAGCCGTGCGTAGGTGGCCTCCACCGTCCGCCCGCCCGCCGCGGCCAGCCGCTGCACCCCTGCGTCCAGGTCGGCGCGCAGCTCCCCCTCCGTGATCCCGCAGAGCGTGGCGTACCGCGCGTCCAGGCTGATGTCGTTCAGGTTGTTCAGCCCGCTGAAGATGTTGAGGTGGGCGAAGCGGGTGATGCCCGTCAGGAAGACGAACCGTAGATGATCACCCGCCCCCTTGAGCGCCCCATAGAATCCCCGCAGCTCCCGCTGGTTGTTGGCCAGCAGCTCCTCATCGTTGATGGCATCCAGCATCGGCTTGTCGTACTCGTCCACCAGCACCACCACCCGCCGCCCCGTCTGCGCGTGCGCATTTTCAATCACCCTTACGAAACGGGCGGCAAAGGTATCATCGTCCGCCTCTCGCCCGTAGAGGCGCTCCCAGTTGCCCAAAATTGTGTTGAGCGTGCTTTCAAGAACTCCAGCCTCCGCGAAATTATCCCGGCTGAAATCCACGTGCAGCACGGGGTGCTGCGTCCAATCCTTCTCCAGCTTTTCCATCGCCAGCCCCGCGAAGAGTTCCTTCCTGCCCTGGAAGTATGCCTCCAGCGTGGAGACCAGCAGGCTCTTCCCGAACCGCCGCGGCCGGCTCAGGAAGTAGTACCGCCCCTGCTTCACCAGCTGGTAAATCAGCGCCGTCTTATCCACGTAGACGGCGTTATCCTCCCGTAGATTCGTAAAGCTCGCCTCCCCGATCGGGTACGTTATCATCTGATCCATGCCATTGCCCTCCTCGCGCCTTTTTGCAGGGTAAAGGTACAAAAAAGTTTTTAACAGGGTGGCGAGCAGGGGCAGAAGGCGCTGCGATTATATAGGCCTGTGGGCTGCGTACCCATCGCATGCACCGTCACTTCTCGCCTTGTAGAGCCATCGCCGCGAAACCGTACGAATCCCCGCCACATCCTCCTTCCGTTGGCACACAAAGCCCGCATGAAATTGCATGCCCTTGCCGCCCCGTCCGTAGGACGGTCTCTCAATAGCCGGGGGGCTTTAGCTCCCAGGATTCTTGCCTGGAAGGCGAGCCAGTCTGAAAGACTGACCCGCGTGACCATTCGCCCATATCTACACGCACAACCTGACCCTGCACAAATTTCCGCCGCCCCTGCGCTCCGCCCGCAGGGCGGTCTTTAAATGAAATTGGGGGGCTAGTGCCCCCCAAACTCCTTTCCGTAGGGCAAGCCAACCTGAAAGGCTGACCCGCATCCCTACGCCAAACCTGCGTTAGCCCAATAATAGACCAACGCCCTTCTCTCGCTAGTAATTCTCCTTAGCAGGCTCAAAGTACGACTGCGGATGCTGGCACGCCGGGCACGTCTTCGGCGCCTTCTTGCCGCGGTAGAGAAAACCGCAGTTGCGGCACTGCCACACAATCTCCTCATCGCGCTCAAAGAAGTTACCCGCCTCAATGCGAGAAAGTAGCTTACGGTAGCGAGCCTCATGCATCGCCTCTACCTCGGCAATCTTCTCAAACGCAGTGGCGATTTCCTCAAAACCCTCTTCGCGGGCTATCTTAGCCGCGTTGGGGTAAAGCTCCGTATGCTCCTCGTTCTCCCCGGCTGCAGCCGCCTTGAGATTCTCCACGGTGCTGCTGATGATACCCGCTGGGTAGGTGCTTGTGATTTCCACCATGCCACCCTCTAGAAATTTGAAGAACCGCTTGGCATGCTCCTTCTCCTGCGCTGCCGTCTCCGCGAAGATGGCGCTAATCTGCTTGTACCCCTCCTTGTCGGCTACGCTGGCAAAATATGAATAGCGCTGAAAGGCCTGCGACTCCCCTGCAAACGAGGCGAGCAGGCACTGCTCCGTTTTCGTCCCCTTTACTGATTTACCCATAGTTCTAATACTCCTTTCTATTCTTTTACTACTGCAAAGGTAGTCAAAAATGGGGATTTATCTTGGCTTTTTCGTAGTAAAGAAAGGGTAAAAATAGTACTACCGCTGCTGTGCCTCTTTGCCCACGTATATTTACTGGATCAGGTAGGCCAATGAGATTCCCCCGTTGTAGTTGTTTCGCACCACGGAGGGGCGGTTGCTGATGTTCACGAAGCCCCAGTCAAAGTACCCGCTCAGCTGTATGCCGATAAAGCGTGCGCCGAGGTGAACCCCTAGCCCAAGGTCGTAGCGCTTGTACTCTCCCGCCGCGTCGCCCCAGCCAATCACAACGGGGTCTTCTCCATCGGTGCGCGTCCACCCGAATAGCCCCACACCAATGGTTGGCCCCGCGCCGACAAATAGCCCGGTGCCCGCGAGCCCGATGGAGTAGTTAATACGAATAGGAAATTCTAAATAGTAGAGGTCCTGCGTAATTTTGCTGGTTCGCTCCGCGGTGCTTTCAGGCACATCGGGTTCTACCTTATCTACCAGCTTGGGCAGCACATCGCTGTATTGATAGCCTTTGCGCGTGAAAAGCGCATCGAGCTCAAACTCCATCCCCACCACCGGCAGCTGCACAAGCAGCTCTCCGCCTGCATGGAATCCAATAAGGTAGCGGTTTTTGGCTGTTACATCCCGATTTGACTCCCGCACGTGGTGCGCCGGGAAGTTAATGCCCAGCTTGGGGCCTCCGCTCACCTGGGCATACGCCGCCCCGAAACCTAAAAGCCCTGCGACAGTCAGGCAAAAGAACGTCTTTTTCATCATCTTTCCCATTTAATTATAGGCTACTGTGGGTCGTTGCCATTCTTAACACGTGCCATGCTGGGGGCATCTGCCGAGAGCATGGCGGGCCGCCTGAAGAGGTACGCCAAGGAAAGTCCAAAATTTCCGATATGCCCCTCACCGTTGACGGCTTGAATTCCAATGAGTCCGTAGTCAACATAAATGCCAAAGAACAGCGGGAGGCGCCCGAAGCCCACCCCGGTATGGAATGAGATGGCTACATCAAGGCGGTTAAACTCGCTCTCAAAGCTTGCGCGCGCCTGATGCCGTTGGCCATCGACGATTTGATCCACCTCCCCCCACAGCGCTACGCTGGGCTGAAGACCCATGCTAATGTAAAGGCTCAACGACCCCAGCGCGGTGGCGTAGCCCAGCCGGAGCGGGAGTTGCAGCGCGTAGAGCTGCATGCGGGAGTTGTAGCGGGTGGTGCCGGGAAGGAACCAATTCACATTGAGCGACGCCCCGCCCAGCAGGGCGAGCTGCAGCCCGCTCTCTAGGTATAGCCCCGGGGAGGAGGTGAAGAAGTACGCAGCCTCCGCCCCCGCATGGAACCCCACAATGTTGGCGGCACGCTCGGAGCGGTCAACGAAGGTGCGCCGCAGCGTGGGGAACCCCACGCCGGCCCGCACGCCGTACGTTAGCTGCGCCTGCGCCGTTCCATTCAGCAGCAAAGCCACCGCGGCGAGTAGAACGCCCCCCAGAAAGCGTAACCCCATTGCACCCTTCATATGCGCGAATGTAATGACTTTTAAGGAATCGGTCGGGGCTGCATTGCGGCGGTTGAAAGCGAAAAGCTTGCTTCTAGCCCTCTCCTTCTGCCTTAGAGCGGCTACCCCTCATCCCGTCTTTTGTCCCGCGCCGAGCCCAGCCTAGAGCGGACCGACTGCCCACCCTGGTTGGGCGGAGTGGGGGAGGGTGTGGGGGCAGGAGTCGTACGCGCCTTAAGCGTGGCGTGGAGCGTCTTCGTCTTCACCCGCTGGGCATCACCCACGAAGGCCACCCAAACCTCTATCCCTTTGCCCCGCCAGGCCTTGGGTAGCCGTACCCCCACCCCGCTCGATCCCTTTTCCACGACCACTGGGACGGCGAGCCACTGGTTAGTCTTCGCTTCCTGCGCCGCGAGCAGCAGCAGCGGGGCGTTCCACGGCAGCGCGGTGCCCCACGAAACGATTAGCTTCCCGCTTCGCCTCTCCATGCGCATCCCCTCGGGCAGCGCGTGTACGCCATCGGTGAGCTGCAGGCGGGCGCAGTCGAGCCTATCGCCCTGCGGCGTGGGAACAAACCATTCCCGCAGCGCCGTGGAGACCGCCGCATGGTAGCCGCCCACCCGCCGCCCATTGCGCTTGGTTACTGAGGCGTAGCCCGCCGTGAGGAGCTCCTTCACGTGGGGCAGCACGGCGCACACCTGCGCCATCCTGCCCCGCTGCCGGCGCTGCGCGGCGCTATTGGCATCGCGGTAGCCCTTCGGCCAGCTGCGCACGCAGAGCTGGCCGCGGCAAACGTAGTTCACCACCACGCCCCGAGGGTTCCACCGCGGGCGTATCGGAATGTATACTGCCATGCTCCTTACCCTTTTGGTTCTACCATCGTTTGGGCAAAGGTAGCACCCCGAAGGGATTCCCCAGGGAAATACTTCGCACCAAAGCCAATTATCGCTGGCAATAATTGGCTTTGGTGCAAGGTTTATAGCCCGCAGCTGATAGCCAGTCGCCCATTTCTTTCACCGAGGAGGGGAACAGGAACAAAATTGACTGACAGTTGCAACGTAATACAAAAAAGTTTTTCCTACCTTTGCGCGGTACGAAAGAGGGGGAGGAGATGTTACATTAATTTTTTCAGTAAGCATGAGGAAGGGTCGATTTCTACTAATTGCGCTATTTCTGCTCGCGCCGTTTGGGCTGCGAGCGCAAGAGGTAGTGCGGTTCGGGCAGTACACAGTGATGCCCGAGCAGAATGTGCTGCAAACGCCAGCCAAACGTACGCGCGGCGCGGGCAGCGGGCAGAGCAGCCTAGAGCTGGGACTGCCAGCCAACGGCAGGGTGAACGTGCTGATGCAGTTCGCCAAGGTGCCCGATGCCAAGGCGTTAGCGAAGCTCTCCAAGCGGGGCGTAAAGCTGGAGGGCTACGTGGGAGGAAACACCTACTACGCGCAGGTGCTCCCCGGCAAGCGCCCACAGGATTTCGCGGGCTGCAACGCCACCTCGGTGATGGCGATGCGGCCGGAATGGAAGGTGTCGAGCCTGCTGGCGGAGGGAAGCGTGCCGCAATGGGCCGACCGGGGCAACGGGCGCGTGGAGGTTCGCTTGAGCTGGTTCTCCAACGTGGATGCGGCCTACGCGGCGGAGCGCGTGGGGGCGCTGGAGGGCTGCCGTGTGCTGAGCAGCGCGGAACGTTTTGCCTCCATGCGGGTGGAGATGCCGCTGGCGCAGGTGAAAAAGCTGGCGGCGATGCCGTGGGTGCAGCGGGTGAGCCCCGTGGAGCCGCCCCAGGAGGTGAACGATGTGCGCGGTACGATGCTCAGCACGGGCAGCGTGTTGGCACAGCCCGTATCGCTCGGGGGCCGCGGGCTCACCGGCAAGGGCGTAAAGATAGGCCTCTGGGACGAGGATGTAACCCGCCACGTGGACCTCGGTGACAGGGTGCATATCCTAGAGGCTGAGCAGGGCACCCCAACTGGGCACGGTCACCACACGGCGGGCATTATTGCGGGCAATGGCCTGCTTGACCCCGCGGCGCGAGGAGTGGCCCCCGAGGCGGAGCTCTACACCATGAACTTCAATGTGGGAAGGAATGGGAAAGTACCCGAGCAGGAGATGGTGGAGGTGGCGGATACCTATAATATATCGCTCTCCTCAAACTCCTATGGAATTACCTACGGCTATTTATGTGGTAAAGATTCATTGCTGTCCTATTCGTTTGGGTCGGCCTACAACCAGGATCTCATAACAAATTGGCTTCCGGAACTGACCCTGATATACTCGGCGGGGAATTCGCAGTCGGACTGCCCAGGGCACCAGTACGGTTCTTCTGTGAATCGATCAAAGAACGCCATTCACGTCGGGGCGATAGACGAAGAGGGCGGCATGACCAGCTTTTCTAGCTGGGGCCCGATGGATGATGGGCGCTTGCTGCCCACGGTGTCGGCAAAGGGGCTGCACGTCTACTCAATGATGCCAGAAAATGGGCATGACTACATGGACGGCACGTCGATGGCTTGCCCGATGGTGACGGGGCATGCGGCGCTGCTTACGCAGCGGTACCACCAGCTGAACGGCGGGGCGAATCCCTCCTCGGCGCTGCTGAAGGGGCTGCTAGCCAATACGGCCGTTGACAGGGGGAACCCCGGACCCGATTATTCCTATGGCTATGGCATAGTGAATGCGGAGGCGGCCGTAGTGGCGCTGGAGAATGGGTGGTACAAGCTTGACACGATGCAGAGCGGCATGTCAAAGCCCCCCATTACTATTGAGGTACCCGCGGGCGTGAAGCAGCTGCGGGTGATGTTGACGTGGATTGACCCGGTGGTGGACAAAGAGTACGCCTACGGGGAGCCTGCACTGGTCAATGACCTTGACCTCTCGGTGTCGCAGGGCGGCGCACCGGTGCAGCCGTGGGTTCTCGATAGGGGGAATCCTGAAAAGCCCGCCACGCGCGGCATGGATGCCATCAATAACATAGAGCAGGTGGTGATAGACAACCCAGAGGCTGGGACTGCAACGGTCACCATTGGTGGGCAAGACAAGATAAAGGATAACAATGGGGAAGAGGGGCAGGCGTACGTGGTGACGTGGTATTTTGACTACGGTCAGCCCAAGCTGCTCCACCCGCTCGGCGGGGAAGTTTTCTCACCGAGTGACACGATCCTGCTGCGCACCGAGTGGCTTGTGGGCGAGACGATGGCGGAGATATCCTACGACGATGGGAAAACCTACAGCTACCTCGGCAAGGTGAATGAGGTGTTCTCAACCCCACTTTTGTTCCCGAAGGATGCCCCCGCAACGAGCAAGGCGCGGGTGCGGGTGACGGATAGCAAGGGGCATGTGCTGGTCAACGCCAAGCCGTTCACTCTAGCCCCTGCGCCGCAGGAGGTAGAGTATGCAGCGGAGATGTGCAACCTCGGGAGTTGGAGGCTGAAATGGGAAGCTGAGTCCAGAGTAACGAAGTACGAGGTGCTACAGGCCGATGTGCCCACGGGGAAGTGGAGCGTGCTGGGCGAAACGGCGCTTACAAGCTATAGCATCCCGAAAGAGAAAATCGTTAAGGGTGGCCGCAATGTATTCGCCGTGCGGGCGAAGCTGGCCGATGGTGCTGTCGGGCCGCGCTCATTGGGGGTGTTAGTGGAAGAGGGTACGCCGCTGACAATCAAGAAGGACGATTTGCCGTTCCGTGAGACCTTCACCATGCTCCCCCCGCCGAGCGCAACGTTGCTGTGGGGAGATAAGATTGAGCCATTTACTACACCGACATTCGCTGGTTTCAACATGCCGGTGGGTTCGCAAATCTACGTTGCGCAGGCCATGGAGGATGCCACTTCGAGCGTCCCATTTGAAGATATAGACAACACGCTAAAGATAAGTCTATGCGATGTGGATTTAAGCGGAGTACCGGCTGGCAGTGACCTAGTGTTCCACAGCGTAGTCATGGCAGACGAAGGAACGCAGGTGCGGCTACTTGTCAACGGCAGCCGGGTGAACCTAATGAGCGGCGAAGCGGAGTACACCGGTGCCACGGGGCTATCGACCGACCTGTACTGGAGCCTCAAGGAGGTGGCAGGGAATCCCAACGTGAAGATGGAGCTGCAGGTGTCGTGCCCTGAGGCTGGAAGCATGGTGGGGATCGTGGCCTACGGGGTGGAGATTGCGCCGACGGCTCCAGATGTCATGGTGTTTATGCTAAGCGATGCGGTAGCCCCAAAGAAGAACATGGGCGTTGAGGCATTGCCGGTATCGATTGTTAACCGATCGGTTAACCCCGTGCCGAGCGTGCAGCTCGTGGTGACGGTTGATAGCGTGGCAAAGGTGACAAAGGTCGTTGAGAACCTAAAGCCCTTTGAGGATCGGGTGGTGCTGGTGGACATGGATTTCTCCACGAACGACCCGCTAGGACATCTCTTTGCGGTGGAGGCAGAGGCCAGGCTGGAGGGGGATGTGGATGTGACCAATAATGCTGACAACACAGAAGTGTATAACATGGGCGATGTCAACCCTCACCCCGAAACCGCAAAAGAATATGGATTCTTCAAAGACCCAAAGGTGACGGTGAAGGTAGACCAACCGGTGCTATACACCGACGAGGGGGGCGCGCAGCGAGGCTATGGGCCTGGCGTTGGCGGGATACAGTACTCCTCCGTGCATTTCGTGCCGAGCGATTCGAGCAAGGTGGTGGAGATCGAGTTCAGTGATTGGGATATTGACGAGGGGGCGGCCGTGGGGGTCTTCGCGAAGGATCTGGCGGAGGCATTTAACTATGATGATGAGGTTGAGACGTTTGCGCTGGCGGGCAAACGGGGCAGCCGGGAAGCACCTAGGGTGGCGACCTCAATGGCTGAGGATGGTGGCCTCTACGTGTTCTTTGTCGGGAAGCCGACCGAACCCGCCGCGGGCTGGGTGGCCGAGGTGCGCCAGGTGGCTAAAGAGAACTACTTCACGCTAAGCAAGGTGACCACAGAAACCAATAGGCAGGATAGCACGGCGGCGGTGTCGGTAGTGCTAAAGAACAACGTTAATGATCAGCGGCAGGTGAACGTTGACGTGGCCATAGAGGGCGAGGAGTACCCGGAAAGCCTTACGATACCATTGGTGAAGGGCGGTAGCGAGGAGACCTACATGATAGGGAGTATAGATGCTCCAGCACCATCGTACAGGCAGATAGCGGTGACGGTGCGTGGCAGCGATCGGGTTATCTCCGACAATACGAAGACCGCGTTCGTGGGGAACGATAGCTACCCTTTCTGGGGGCAGTTTGAATCGGTTGACCTGGTGAAGGTGGTTCGTGCTGACGCTGGGGCGAGCGGCGTGGAGCTTAGCTCCGTGGAGCCGCACTGGTTGGTGAGCTACCAGCTAGACAAGGAACTCAGCCTCTACGCTGGAAAAAATGCTTTGAGGGTGGCGCTCTCGGAGGCGCCAATAACCGAGATGCTTCCTGCCACGCTGCATGTGTGGGTGGATGCCGATGGCAATGGCCAGTTTGACGAGGCTAAGGAGCATTTTGAAACGGCGTTGGCGGAGGGGCAGAGCCGTTACGATGTGCTAGTAGATTTAAGCGGGGCGACAGCGGGCGCGCAGCGCATGCGCGTGGCGTTGATACCCGATAAGCAGAAGGACGATTTCTTCAATGGTAAAGTGGCGGAATGGGGCCAGATGATAGACCTCACGGCAAAGGTGATTGAGGGGGCGAACCCTGCCGCCAATGACCTAGCGGTGGCGGCGTTTACGCCGATAGCATCGGGGGTTAATTTGGGCCAGCAGCCGGTGCAGGCTACCATCGTCAACAACGGCGTGGAGGCGGAGCAGAACGTGGAGGTAACGCTGGAGGTGTTTGAGAATGGGGGTAGCGAAGCGGCGCAGACCATCAAAGGCACCGTGGCCACGATTGCAGGCGTTGGCGGCACCGCGGCGTGCGATTTCGGCGGGCAGAAGGTGGACCTGGGCAAGGCAGGAACAGCGTACACGCTGCGGGTGTCAGTGCCTGAGGATGGGGTGCTTGAGAACAACAGCCTAACCCAGGAGGTGGTTTCCGCGCTGTTGCCTGTAGCGGGCAAGAAGTATGCGCTTGACTTTAAGAAGGTGAAGGGCGAGGGGCTTGACTTCGCGCAGCTTGGGCTGGAGAAGAGGTTGGGCGATACGTCAACGCTAGAGGGGTGGTTCTACCTGCGCGACACGCAGTTCGCCACGCTATTTGAGTCCGATGGGCTGTGGGTGGCCGCGACGGGCAATGGCGGGGGCAACATCCCGCGGAACGGATTAGCCATTGTCTTCGGGAGCAATGCGCGTACTTACATCTCAAAGCCTGAGACACTAACGCCGGGGCAGTACCACCACGTGGCGATGGCGTTCTTCAAACCGAAGTACAGCTCTGATGCGCAGGTAAAACTATATGTTGATGGGGTTGAGCAAGAGTTTAAACTAGGGAATGGGAGGTACACCGCGCCCGACTTCACGAAGATGGTAGGCGCCGTGGCGTTCAATGGGCAGGTGGCGATGCTGCGCATATGGAGTAAGACCCTCAAAGAGGCTGAGGTGCAAGCGAATAAGGATAAGAGCGTGCGCCAGGCAAATGGCACCCTGCCCCCGGATTGCGAGGCGGAGTTCATGATGAACGAGGGGCGTTGGGCTTACACCGCTTCGGGTAGCGACCTTGTGAAGATAGAGAGCGAGCGTAACGACGGTGTATGGGCAGATTTAAGGCTCCTACGCAGCATAACCCTGAGGAACCAGGAGGGCGAGGCAACATGGACGAAAGATGGTGACAAGCTGGTTATTGAGATGCCGGGTACAGTAGGATCGGCCATGTCCGCCACGGTGGAATCGCTTGCCACGCTGTGGCCAGGCACAGTGGTTACCATGGGGGCTACAAAGGTGGAGAAGGGGTCTTCGCTTACGTTTAGCAACCAGGAGGTGACGTTGGAAGCCAAGTGCAAGGTGCTGGGAGTGGATGTGACGCAAACCGTAGTGGTGCGGCTGGAGACAGCCCGATCGTCGGAGGCGAAGCTAACGAACCTTGCGATGAATAGGGCAGACAATGTGAATTTGAAGCAGGATGTATCGCAGGCCGTAGATGGGCAAACCGTGCTGCTGGCGGGGGTTGAGAACCAATCGGCCACAGAGATAGTGGATCTGACCGCGGTGAAGCTCGTGGTGACCCTCTCTGATGGTGCCTCGCTAGAGTATGGTAATCAGCGGGTGAAGACGGGGGAGACGATTACGGTGGATCTCACCTCGACGGTGCTGCTTAAGGTGGTGTCGGAGAATGAGCGTTTCGTAAACTGCTACTCCGTAGAGCTACAGGCACAGAAGCAGCCGCAGACGATAAAGAGCTGGGAACCCATGGCGGCAAGCTACGTCTTCACGAACCAAACGTATCAACTGAAAGCTGAGAGCAGCAGCGGGCAGCCGGTGGTGTTCTACTCGGAGGATGCGGATGTGGTGACCGTGGATAGCGAGGGCAAGCTGCGCACGGCGGGTATAGGCAAGACGAACGTGGTGGCATCAGTGCCGGCCAGCGATCGGTACGCGGCGGCCGAGGTGCAAAAGCGGTCGGTAGAGGTGACCCCTGCGCAGCTCACCATAAAGCCAAAGATGGAGATAGAGGAGGGCGAAGAGCCGTGGCTCAATTTGGAGTATACGGGGCGGCAATTCAACGAGTCGCCGGCAGCCTTCACGAAGACCCCCGAGTACGCGATATACTTTGCTAACGGCGAGGAGTGGGACGCGAGCATGGGGCCGCTGGCGCCGGATGATTACCCGGTGAAGCCGCTCAACTACAGCGCGCCGTACCCGGATGGGAACTACATCGTGACGGCGGAAGCGGGGACGCTCAAGGTGAAGCCTTCGGCGACAAACAAGAGGGTCACCTTCACGGTGAAAGATGCAGAAAACGCACCGCTTAAGGAAGCGATTGTGGCGATTGATGGCGCAGAGCTGAAGACCGATGCTACTGGGAAGACGAGCATAGTGCTTGCCCCAGGGAGCTACGACTACGTTGTGACGCTGAAAGACTACACGAAGGCCGAGGGGGAGGTGACGGTGGCGGACGCCGATCAGGATGTACCGGTGTCTTTGACCAAGCTGGAGGTGAAGATAACCTACGTGGCAGGTGCCCATGGAGCAATTGGCGGTGAGACCGTTCAGAGGCTGCCCAAGGGCGTAATGACCAAGGCGGTGACGGCAGCACCAGAGGATGGGTATGAATTTGACAGGTGGGATGACGATAAAACCAAGGGCGCAACGAGAAGCGACAAGGCTGAGACGGATAAAACCTACACGGCGAGCTTTAAGGTGAAGACGTACACGTTGACCTATGAGGTCGGCGTGGGGGGAGAGTTCGTGAGCGGCGCAGATACCCAAAAGCAGAAAGGACAACTGGGAGCGGATGGGAAAGAGGTAGAGGTGAAGGCGAAGGAAGGGTACGTGTTTGTGGGGTGGAGCGATGGGAAGCTTGATGCGAAGCGAAGCGACAAGATCGGGGATAGAACCCTCACGGCCCACTTTGAGATGGTGTTTAAGTTGCCGCTGGTGGAGAACTTCAATGGGCTGACAGAAATGCCGGCGCATTGGCGCGTGGAGAACTACTCCACGGAGGATGCGGCAGTATGGAAGGTGGGGGATAAATTTGGAGATGCGCCAAATTCAAGAATGCCGGCAGAGGCAGCGTGTGCGTACATAAAGCCAAACTTTTCTGCGTCAACAAATGCTTCGCTTACTACGCCGTGGCTGAGCGTGGAGGGATTTAGCGGGACACTCAAAATGAGCTTTAAACCGTATGTATTTAGTACTGTATACGGGCCCAACAAACTTGTGCTTCAGTACAGGGTGAGTGTAAAAGATGGGTGGCATGATTTAGAGACAATGACGAATGAATATCCGGCACGTCTTAAAGAGAAGTCCGTTCCAGATTTGTTAGGGCATGAGTATGTGCAATTTAGATGGGTATTTGATTCTCCTACATACTCAGGCGGTGCAGCGGTTGATGACATCGCAATAGGTGTCACATCGACGCAGCCGTTCAGTGTGAAATACACGGCAGGTGCGAATGGGAAGGTTACGCTGAAGCCGACTGACCCATCGAAAGCGCAGAAAAGCGTAACGGTTACGAAGCCCAATACGTCTGTGACGGCGGTGGCGGATGCTGGCTATGAGTTTGAGCAGTGGAGTGATGGGAACACCCAGGCCACGCGAAGGGACGGTACGTCAGGAGCGTTCACGGCGAGCTTTAGGGCCAAAGTGGGTGTGGTAACGCTGCAGTACGCTGCGGGCGAAGGTGGGTCCATCGCAGGCTCTAGCTACCAAACGAACGTAAAAGTTGGGAGCGATGGGGAGTCGGTGACGGCAGTGCCAGATAAGGGCTACCGTTTCGTGAAGTGGAGCGATGATGTGAATGAGAATCCGCGTACGGATAGGAACGTGCAAGAGGACGTGAATGCGACGGCTGTGTTTGCCCTTAACGTTTATGCATTGACCTACAATGCGGGCGAACACGGTACGATTGCGGAGAACGGCACGCAGCAGGTAGAGCATGGGAAGGATGGGAAGCCGGTGGAGGCGAAGGCGAACCCGGGCTACCATTTCGTGAAGTGGAGCGATGGCGTGACTGAGAATCCGCGTACGGATACGCAGGTGACTGGTGATATAAACGTTACCGCGGAGTACGAAAAGGACAATACGCAGCCGACAACGGCCACGCTGGCGTTCGTGGTAAGTGATGCGAATGGCTTCGTGGAGGGCGCGAGCGTGAAGATTGAGGGTGTGACCGATGCGAAGAAGACGGATGCCAACGGCGAGGCGAAGTTTGAGGGGCTGGAGGTTGACAAGGAGTACAGCTACACGGTGAGCAAGAAGGACTATACCACGAAGAGCGCCAAGGTGACGCTGAAAGCCGACCTGCCGCCGGTGGAGGTGACGCTTGAGAAGTCTGCATCGCAGCCGACAACGGCCACGCTGGCGTTCGTGGTGAAGGATGCGAATGGCTTCGT
>CALHSW010000026.1 GCA_938038735.1 uncultured Bacteroidia bacterium
CCCACGGCGCCAACCTCCTCCCCGCCTACACCTTCCAGTTCGACTTCCTCAACGATGAATTTATCCCCCAATCCCGCGGCGGCAAGCTCCCCGACGACCTCTACGACATCATCACCCACGAGGAGAGGCGAAAAAGACTCGTGGTCTACATCAATCCACCCTACGCATCTGTTGGGAATAAACTTCAAATCGCACGCTTAGGCAAAAATAAAGAAGGGGTGGCCCTCTCGGTAATATATGACAAGTATTGGCCAGCTGTGGGAGATGCCATGCGCGACCTTTTCGCCCAATTCCTGGTACGTGTCTACATGGAAATCCCTGGTTGCTTCCTTGCAAATTTTTCAAAGTTGAAAAATTTGCAGGGAAGTGATTTTTCAAAATTTCGCTCCGTTTTCCGCGCATCGCTTGAGAGGCTATTCGTAGTGCCGGGCAATACCTTCGACAACGTACGTGGCCAGTTCCCTATCGGCTTTTTTATTTGGGACACAAGACGACAAAAGGATTTTTGCAGCATAATTGCGGATGTGTATAACGCCGATGGGGAGAATATAGGCGTTAAATCCATTGGGATTTCACCGTCTGACAGATACATCAATCGCTGGATTACACAATACCGACCAGCGCAGCAGAATGCCATCGGGTGGCTGCAAGGCGTTAATCGCAACGACTTCCAAAACAACAGGATGATTTTTATTGTCAACTCAAGAAGTCAAACTCCATATCCCCGGGGCGTTTTCATAAACTCGGCCAATTTGCTGCGCGGGGCGATGTATTTTGCCGTGCGCAAGTGCATTGTCGCCACATGGCTCAACGACCGTGACCAGTTCCTCTGGCCCAACGAGGGGTGGCATGCCGACTCTACGTTCCAGTCAGATTGCCTCGCCTACATGCTCTTCCACGACAGCAACAACATCAAGAGCGCGGACGGCACCAACCATTGGATCCCCTTCACCGAGGAGGAGGTTGGCGCGCAGCGCGCCTTCGCGAGCCACTTCATGACGGACTTCATGCGGGGAAAATGCAAGCCCACGCAGCCCAAGGGGCAGCAAACCATCATTCCCTTGACGGAGGAGATTACGCTCATCCCGCGATCCCCGATGGTCTTCTCAGCGGAGGCACAAGCCGTATTCAGCGCAGGCCGCGCGCTGTGGAGCTACTACCATGCCCAGCCGCACGCCAACC
>CALHSW010000027.1 GCA_938038735.1 uncultured Bacteroidia bacterium
TGAGGACCGGATAGTAGTTGAGACTTTTGTCTTGAAGGAGCAGCTTTGCGTCCGGGCGATTGGCTCCGGCTCCTCCGTTTTTGGTAAAATATTCTGTGAGGGCTTTGTCGATCTCAGCGTTAAGACTCTCCTGCTCCAGCTTATAGTCGAGTTTATAGGTCTTAAGCCAACCATTGACGAGGTCCGCTACATTGGGTTCTACAGACTGTACTTTACTCTTCATATTTAAGTTCCTATTGAATGTCGTGATGTAGTGATACAACAATTCAACTCCAAATGTACTCAATTATTACGAATTCGGCTTAAAGCAAATGGCATGAATGCGGAAAATAAACATAGCCCATTGAAAATCAACGCGCTACGCTTGGTGAGACGGGGAGTGTTCGTATTTTTATAGCTGATAATCAACAAAATATCAAACAGCCTCCCATGCCGAATGCGAATACAGTTGAAATCTACTACATGCTTGATGAGTTCTCCAAACTTTTCGACGCGGCCCTGCACCCGCGGCATAGAAGCTTTTCCGGCTTCGTGGCCAACCTATGCAGCGACCTGATCGCCTACAGCTTCATCCCCAACAGGCCCAAGGTATACCTCGAGAATGGGAGAGGGCGATACTTCAAGCTATACTTTAAACCGAATTTGCGTACTTTTGGGGATACTACCCCAATAGCTTAACTGTCTGCTGTCAGTCACCACTCAGCTGTACAGCGTTTCCCTTTCCCCATAGCCATCAAAATGGCGCATTTCGAGGAAAAAAATAGCCGTTGCGTCACCATGGACGCAACGGCTATAGATTAGACAATGAGAACTTTACTCTGCGTCAACTAGCGAAAGCATGCCGACGCCCATCCCCGCTTTACCATCCTTAAAGCTATAGAACAAATGGTACGCACCCGTCTTTGAGCAAACCCAATCGATTGACTCATAGTCCGCGCCCGTCGCCTGATTGTACGTTGTCGCCATCAAACGGTTACTATCATAGAGCTCTAGTTTTAGCACCCCATCGTAATCCGAGGAGCTGGCAATCGTGAAACGGTACTTGTTCCCCTTCTTCAGTATAATCGGGTAGCGTTGCACCGTTGGGGGATCCGACGCATCGATGCGCACCTTGAAGTCGCGCAGATACGTTGCCTCAGGGCCTGCGATAGCACCACAAATATCCAGCAACTCATCCTCCGTCTGCGCCCACGTTGGCATTGGCAATGCAAACAGCGCAGCTATTGTCAACAATACGATAATATGCCTCTTCATTTCCACGCCTCCTATTCGTTCTTCGATATCATTTCGTTACGCATCGAGATTATACGCCCCATAATCTCATCCATCAGCTCAGGCGAAGCCTCTATGAACTGCTTATCCTTTTGCACAAAGGTAATCTGTCCGTTCTCTTCCTTCATCTCGGGCTCCCCCTTTTCATACGTTATCTTCACCTGATCGTAAAGGCCCTTCAAAGACTCTATTTTGTCCGCGAGGTCTTTGATGTTCGGATCCTGCTCATACATCCGGAGCAACGGAAGTAGCGTCGCTATTACGATTTTCTGGTCAGCTACGGTCTCCGTCATCTGCGAACTCTTCGTTTGCTGCGCCACGCGGGATGCCAAGTACATCCCCTCGGTCCATACGCCCGCCACGATGACTATACTCAGCGACGAACGGTTCGTTTCCCTTAGGTATTTGTCAATGCCGTTGTAGCTCTGTTGCGAGATTACTATGAGCGAGTCAAGGCTCTCGTTGTTCGTTGCTAAACGCTTCAAGCTGGCGAAGTCAAAGAACTGTCCTACCTGAATGCCGTCGGCCAAGTCCTTGACTACCGATATGTAGCTGAGGACTTCCGATGTCTTCTCGTACATGTTGAGGTAGCCCAAGTCTGTACCGTAAAGCCCAAGACCCAAGGCCTTCTGAAAGTTCGTATTGAAGTTGGAGGCAGCCTTCGTGGGAATCATCAAATCCTTATCGAACGGCACCTTCAACCGCTTGATCAACGCTGCCGTCTCCACTGGCGACGATATGTTCTCTACCATTTCGCCTATCACGCCCTCCTGCACCACAGGGGCTTTGTTCGCCAATGAATCGGGGATGTCAAAATCCGCATCAATCCCTGACCTTGAACACTGACTGCACCCTGGCAGCAACGCTACGCCAACCAGGACGATCAGTAAAACACCTTTCATTCTCAACCTCATAGCTGTCTACTCAAAATTTATTGTATCGCGCTAATGTACATCTTTTTTCCAAAACCGTTTGAACAAACTCCGTGCCTTGCCATTCACCCATTGCGCAAGGGTGCCGAGCTTACGTAGCACTTCGTAGTAGAGCATGATGTATAATACTATTGACATACTCCAAATCACTGCTAGGTTAAAGTAGTACGTATCAAAGTAATGCCCTGCGAAATACTTCCTCGGCGCAAGGAAGTGCGACCGAAAATCAAAGAAGTTTCTTGGCAAGGGGTCTCGATATACAGGGTCGTACTGTTGCACTAGCTCGTCTTTATACTGTAGGATCTTATTCTTCTCAAAGACCTTCAACGCCAAATCGGAAATGCTCTCATTGTGGTACGCGGCCCGCTTCCCTTCGTAAAGGGCTGCATCGCTCTTCATGAGGTGCGTTACGATGGCATCGCGTCGCTGATTGTTCTCTTGAAAAATCTTACTGTAGTGGTCGTTCAGCTCCTCCAAGTAGCCCAGCGTCTCGTAGAGCGTCACCTCGCCTGCCTTGGATGGGTATAGCGAATCAAGGTAATTGTACGGTATTTCAGGGGCTGAGTAATTACTTTCCAAGAACAGTTCATGGTGCAGCACGGCCAACGCATCCGCCACCTTCCTTTTCACTTCCGCGCTATCTGTTTCGCCTAGGTGCTCTATGCAGTAGTTCACCCGTTTCTCCAGCTCCGGGATGTAGTACACCGTTTTGTAGTTGGCGTTCCGCTCCGCCTTCTCTATCTCGTAGAAGTGCTTTTGGAATTCGTTATCCTTAAACTGTAGCACCACCAGCGCCTCATACCCCCACTTTGTAGGCATCAGTTCCGCTATCCCTGGGACCCTATTGAAACTCCCAACGGCACGGTTTAGCTTCTCAAATGAGAACATCGCGCCTGAAAGTATCATCATTGGAATCATCAGCAGCGGTATTACGATGTACACCGTCACTGCTGAGTTAAACGTGGCGGATATGTTTAATCCTATCAGGTTCGCGCATACCGATGTTGAAAAGAGGATCAGCCAGTACTCTAGGTTTAATCCCCGAAGGTCCAAAATCGAATTCGCTATCAGCACGAACGTAATCGTCTGAATTGCTGATAGCACCAGCAGGATGAACACCTTACTCAGGAGGTACGACCCCCTGCTGAGGTTAAGATACTTCTCCCGTTTAAGAATCTTACGATCCTTGAATATCTCCTCCGCGCTGACCATCAACCCTATAAACAGGGCAACGATTAGCCCCATGAATATGTATATCGGGATGTTCTCGTTGTCACGAAAAACGTACACGTCGGAGTTAGGATCGGGAATGTACCGAATGACAAACGCCAAAATGAACGCCAGGATGGGGGTCTCTAGCAGGTTCAGTATAATATACTGACGATTACTCACCTTGGAGCTAACATCCCGTGCGGTGTAAATCAAGAACTGCTTAAACTTTGAGGGTAGGTTCAGCGTCTTGGGCGGTGGCACCTTTTGTTCCTCAACGTTGGCGGGATGTACCTCCTTGCGATAGCGTTCCTCCCAGCGGTTCGGTTGCACCTTGCGTTCGGTGGTATATCGCCCGAACTCATCCACCTCCCGCGCCTCTATAATGTTGAATATAAGCTCTGGGTTAACGTTGCCGCACGTTGGACACTCCCCCACGTCGCTATTCACCTGCGCGTCGGCACGCTTAAAGTACATCACCGCCTCCACGGGGTTTCCGCTATATATCAGGTAGCCCCCCGTGTCGAGAATCAGCATGTTGTCGAACATCTTGTAGATCTCCGACGATGGCTGGTGAATAACTACAAATATCAGTTTCCCCTTGAGCGTCAGCTCCCGCAGGAGGTCCATGACGTTCTCTGAGTCTCGTGACGACAGCCCGGAGGTTGGTTCATCAACAAAGAGTATCGACGGCTCTCGGATGAGCTCAAGCGCAATATTCAACCGCTTTCGCTGCCCCCCCGAAATCATCTTGTTGAGCGGCGACCCCACTTTCAAATCCTTCCGCTCTAGCAGCCCAAGGCTCAGCAACGTCTTGTCGACCAGCTCTTCGAGCTCCTCCTCGCTCTTATCCTTAAAGCAGAGCTTCGCGCTGTAGTATAGGTTTTGGAACACGGTCAGCTCCTCAATGAGCAAGTCATCCTGCGGGATGACTCCTATGGTTCCCTCTAGCGCCTCTGCGTCTTCGTAGAGGTCAAGCCCGTTGATTTTCACGGACCCTTCCGATGGGCGACCTGATCCCGAAAGGGCATTGAGCAGCGTAGTCTTCCCCGCGCCGCTGGCACCCATAATGCCCACCAGCTTCCCGTGCTCCTCCTGAAACGAGATGTTGTGAAGCCCTATCGTTCCGTTCGGAAACCGAAAACTTAGGTTCTCCACTATGAACGATATCGGCGTAAGGCTTAGGTCGGCTAGGAAGTGCGACACCACATCGGTGTAGTACGCCGGTTTGCCCTTGGGAAGCTTGATGCTGCTCCCGCTGGCAAATAGGTATATCCGACGGCTATCAAGCGGCAATCCGTTTAGATAGATATCCTCATGGCCCGCGTAGCGGAGAAAGTAAAGATCCTCCGACTTCACCTGGAGGATAATCAGCGGGCTATCGAGCGCCTCTGTCGCTATGTACTTACACTCGCTGCTCGCTGGCGGCTCAGCGTCGATGAAAAGAATGCTGCTACGGTCAAGCTTCGCGGGGTCCTCCTCTTCTACGAAAACTTTAATGTCATCGTACTCCTCTGCCTCAACCTTGAACACCTCGGCCACAGTGTCAATAATGCCCATACGCTGCTCGGAAAAATTCCGGTTCGTATTCACGAGCTCAAACAGACGTAGTAGCACTACTACCTTCTGTTTCTGCGTTAGGGTCTTGTTGATTTTCTTGCAAATGCCGAGGATCCGCACGGAGTCCCGCACCGACGTCAACTTCTTCGCCCCCGACCGCTCCGCGGTGGAAGCCGCAAATTGATCGAACAGTGCCAAATATTCCCTTGCAGAGTCTGCGTTTATCTGTTGGAGCAAGAAAGTCTCCACGTACGCGCGCTCCTCCTCAGTCACGATGCCATCATCCTGCTTCGCGATTATCGCGAAGAGCTGCATCAATGCCCTAAGTATCTCTTCACTCATTCTCTCGTGCTAACCATTGTTTTTATCTCCCCCCGCAAAAGGAATCGCCGCATCCCATGCGAAAAAGCTGCGCAGCACCTCCGCGCTACGCTATCTCGTACGCCACCTGTTCAAATGGCACCCCCACAATCTCTGCGTACTCCTTGCCGGCCTCCTCCATGTCTTCGTCATCATCCGGAAAATACCACCGTACCACCACCTCGTGCCCGCCGTCGTGTATCTCCTCCAGCTTCATCAGTATATCCAACAGCAGCTTAGAACTCGCCGTGTTAAAATACACCAACTTGAAGGCAAAGACCGTCTTGGCGTTGGGGCTTGCGGCGTACTCGTCGAGCCACGATAGCACGGGCGAGTAAAAGGCTGTCACATCCTCTGGCAACGACCTCCCCGATATCTCAAATATATCATTCGCAGCATCTAGCGTTACCGTCGGCGTGTCGTCCGTACCTAATATCTTTATCGTATCCATGTCAATTAACTCTTTTCCTTTACTTGCTCTACTTACGACTTATTGTTGATGTCAATGTGAAAAACTGGTGTCCCTCGTCTATCTCCATGAAATGGTATTCCAACGGATTCCCGGTCTTTCGTACTATGTCTATAAAACCAAGGCCCGCGCCACCCTTCTCCGATAGCGTACCCGCCCGCATCCGCTCCTTATAGAGTGTATTCAGGTCCTCCTTGCTCATGGCGTTTATCGTGTCAAGGCTTGCCTTTAGTTGCTCCACTTTGTTCTGCTCTACCAAATTGCCCGAGATCACATGGTAGCAATTCTCCCCACGGCTAACCAAAAATATACCCCGTCCTGCGTATTTATGGTCGGCAAGCCCAGGCGTATCTGCGTGTTTACTAACATTCTGCAGGCATTCCACCATCACGTGGAACACCTTGCGCTGTACTGACCCCTCCTCCTCCTCTTTCGCCATCTCCATCTCCGCGAGAGAGGTGAAAGCCTTGGTTATCTGGTGTGTTATCTCCCCCTCGTACACTAGCGTGATCTCACGCTCCTGCATCTGTGAATACACGCCGTACACAAAATCTAGAAAGCCTTTCACTCCCTGCTTGTCTTCTAACATCTGCTTCGCTCCTCCTCTCTTTTCAAAACTCTATCCCTATCAGTAATACGTCATCAAGCTGTTTATGTTGCCCACGGTGCGCCACGTAGTCGTCCGCTATGTATTGGGCGAGTTTGGGCATTGAGAGCTCACGCTGCTCCACCAGCAGCTCCCTGATATGCTTCGGGCTATACTTCTTCATCCCCGAAACGCCCCCCAGCTGGTCCGGCAATCCATCCGAGAAAAAGAACACCCTATCGCCCTGCTCTATGGGTATAGTATAGTTCGTGAATGGATCCTCCTCCACCCGTTCGTGCGGTATCCCGCCTATTGCCTTGCGGTCGCCCTTATACTCCGTCAGCACCTCCCCGCGCAGATGGTAGAGTGGGCGATGCGCCCCTGCGAACTCCAGGGTCTTCGTCTTCGGGGCGTACTTGCAAAGCGCTATGTCCATCCCGTCCCGCGCATCGGCATCGGGCCGATCCTGACGGAGCGTCTTACGCACCCCCGCATGCAGATGGTCTAGCACCTCTGCCGCCGTGTAGCTTGCATCGTGGTCCACCACGTTGTTCAGCGTGAAAAAACCAATGAACGACAGTAGTGCCCCCGGCACGCCGTGCCCCGTGCAGTCCACCGCCGCAATGTATAGGTAATCATCCTTCTTGAAGAACCATGGAAAATCGCCGCTAACCACATCGCGCGGCTTGTAGTACATGAAGGAGCGGGGAAAATGCTGCTGAATCAGCTTTATATCCGGCAGTATGGACCCCTGGATTCGCTGCGCGTAGTTTATACTCTCCGTTATCTTGCGATTCTTATCCTGAATCTCCGACTCAATGCGCTTCGCCTCGGTTATATCGTGCCCCACGAGGAGTACCGTTTCCAAGATCTCGTCCTCAAATTCTGGAATGGCTGCCAAACGCAGCGTCGCCTCCCCGTCGGCCACCGCCACCGTCACCTCTTCCTCCCATTTCTTTTGCGTATCTCGCACCCCTTCTATCGCACGCTGGAATGCAGAGGAAAGCACTTCGGGAATGTTTAGCTCTCCGAGTTCGTGGTTGAGTAGCTCTTCGGGTTTAAGCCCTAAATATCGCTCCACGATGGGGTTTGCGTAGTGGAACAGCTGGTCTAGGCTCAAGCGGATAATCATATCGAGAGAGTTCTCGGAGAGCGATTGCATCCGGCTCTTCATGCGCTCCTCCTTTTCCGCCCGGAGCCGCTCGGTGATATCTCTCGAATTCAGTATTATACCCTTGATCGCAGGGTCATCGATCATATTGCGTCCCGTAGCCTCCAGCGACACCTTCTGCCCGTCACGCTTCATGAAAACGTACTGAATCGTCACAGGCACCCGGGGCGACTCCAGCAGCTGGTCAAACATCCGCCGCAGAAGGTTCTGCCCCTGCTGCGTCAGTCGCTCATGGTCCTTCCCGTCCATCATCTCATCGGGGGAATACCCCAAAATCTTTGTCACTGACGGGCTTATGTACTTTATCTGTTGCTGTTCATCGTATATGGTTATCACCTCCGACGCATTCTCCAGCAACGAGTGTAGCAGACGCTGCGCATTCTCTGCCTCCTTTATCTTGCTCTCCAAACGCGTATTGGCATGCGCTAGCTCCTCGTGGGTCTGCTGCATCTCCTCGGCGTTCTGGCGCAGCTTCTCCTCATTCTTACGCAGCTCCTGCGTCATGTGCTGCGCCTCGTGCAGCAGCGTCTCGGTGCGTTGGCTGATACGCAGGTTGTATACCGTTCGCGCAATAATCTCGCCTACCTCCGAAAGGAACCGGATGTCGCGGCTACTAAACGTCTTCCGCACCGAGGCAAATTCCACAACCCCCTGCAGCATGTCGTTCGTCACCAATGGTACTAGCAGCAGGCTCTGCGGACGCTGATCCCCAAGTATGCCCGACGATATGGTCACGTAGTCTTCCGGGATCTCGGTTCGGTACACTATCTGCCGCTCGTAGGCACACTCCCCGAGCAGCCCTTCGCCGATTTTGAACGACTGCTTCATATACTTCTCTCGGGCGTAGGCATACGTTGCAAGGCTCTCCAGCAACTCCTTATCCGCATCGTAAATGTACAGTGCCCCTTGCACCACATCGATGTACTCCACCAGCTTGCGGAGCACCTCAAGCGTTAGCTCTTTGATGCTATTATGCAGCCGCAGCACGTAGGCCACCTCATCCTTCCCCTTGCTCATCCAGTTGCTATCCGTCTCTTTGCGGTTGGTTTCAACTAGATTATCACGCATACGCAGCAGAGAGGTTCCCAAAACGTCTTCATCCCCTTCCACCTGAAACGCAGCTTGGTAGTTCCCCTCTCCGATCTCCTTGGCAAAGGCCGCGTTGCGCGCTATTGCGCGCTCCTTCTTCTCCAGATCAAGTCTTAGCGTCTCTTCTCGCCAGCTCTGGCGGCGGTAGTACACCGCAAAAAAGAGCCCCCATGCTAGCGGCAGCGCGTCAAGGAAATAGAGCCCCGGCTGTTCCTGATGGATGTATCCTATCCCATCGAGCGTTAGGCGTATCTCAAAGTAGCGCGCACTCACCACCCATCCCAAAAACACAAAGAACAGCCCTGCCGCAAATACCAGCAGCACTATCTGTACATTGCGTTCCCGTATCCTTCTTAGCAAGCCTGATAGCATACCCTATTCCTCTACTCTTTTGCCGACCGCAGCTTGGCGAGTCGCGTCGCGTAGGCGCGTGTAAAAGCCTCAATGAGCACGCGCTCATCGTTTGACAATGCCCGAAAGAAAGCCAGTTCAAATGCCCCCCACACTTTCTCTTCTCCTCCCCCAAAAGGAACTATTAGCAAGCGCGACGGCACGCTCCGTCCGAGCCCCGACACGATTATTGAAAAGTCATCCGGAATATCTTCAATGTATAGCGCCTCCCCATTCGCGATCGTCTGCCCTGTCAGCGACTCGCCTAGCGCAAAGCTCTCTATCGGCTTCTCCACCGAGGCGTATGCGTATGTTGCGCCGAGCGAAAAACGATCCTCTTGGCCCTCCCGCTGATACACCATCCCCTGCGCCAGCTCCCACTCGCGCCCCGCAATCTGAAAATACCTAGCCGTCAGCTCTTCCTCGCTATCTCCCTGTAGTTCTTTAATTACTGACCCCTTCACCCGCTCGCGTTCCGTTGCATCCTGCTCTGCCTTGCGCAGTGCCGCTTCCCGCTTTTCCTTCTCTTCTCGGAGCGTATCCCGCTCCTCCTCAATGACCCGCGCTGCGCGCCACTCCGCTTCGTATCGTGTTCGCAATAGCTGGTACGACCTATGCATTAGCCCCGCCGCCGCCACGAGAATCAGCCCGAGAAGCACCGATATCCAAAACGCCCACCCTAGGCGTAGCGTGCTATTGTACATCATGATTAGCAGCACCGATACCACCACCACCGTCAGCGTTACCACTCCGAGCCCCGGCTCTATATGTCTTTCCCGCTTTACACTCATAGCACGCCCTCTAGCATAACTCCTCCAAGTACTTTATCAGCCCTTCCGTCGTCATGGCCCCATCCACCTCGGTGCGCGCCATCGCGGCTTGCGGCATCGTGGGCACCTCGCATTCTGACGGATCCTGCACCAGGGCCAAGCCCCCCAGCTGTTTCAAGTAGCGCAACCCATCCGCCCCATCGCTATTGGCTCCAGAAAGCAGTATCCCCAACGCCTTTTCGCGATAGGCCCGCGCCACTGAGTAGAACGTCAAGTCGATCGATGGGCGTGAATGGTTCACCATTCCCTCCGTTGATAGCGCGAAACGCCCCCCCAGCTCCACGTACATATGGTAATTCGCGGGTGCTAGGTAGGCGCATCCTTCGCGTATTGACTCTTTATCGTAGGGCTCCACGACCGGCATGCTCGACTTGAGCGAAAGCGCCTCTACAAACCCCGACCGCACGTGCTTCAAGCGGTGCATGCATAGAAATACCGGCAAGGGAAACTCGTGCGGCAGCGCATGCAGCATGCGCCCCACCACCTGGAAGCTCCCAGCCGAACCTCCTATCACCACTGCCTTTATTTCACGACCCACTACGCACCCTCCTATAAATGCTCTCCCGCTCGTTAAATGCTGTAAAAGTACTGCAATTCTGCAAATTTGCCAAACGCTCTTGCACTCCTAGCGCCAAGTAGCCGCCCGCACGTAGGCTCTTTGCCAGCACTTCAAGGTTGCGGTAGCACAGCGTTGCGTTGAAATAGAGTAGCTGATTCCTGCATAGCACTAACGATGCTTCCTGCTTGGGGGGCAGTGAAAAAACAGGCCGTTGCTGCACGTACTGCACGCGCGGCAATAGTTTCCCTACAAATACTCTATGCCCATTGCGCTCCTCCACGTAGTCTGAGAATTGCCCGTGAAGCTGGCAGCGAGTGAAATTAGCTGAGTCTACATCTGTCGCACGCACCGGCATGAAGCCTGTCGATGACTGCTGCAGCATCTTCGCGCCCATGTAGGAGCTGTATACTGTGCACTCGTCATAGCCCAGCTCCTCCAGCAAGATTAGTAATGAGAAAAGCTCCTCTCCGCTGTCAAGCGCAGCCTGCCATATCGTAAAGCTCGTCCCTTCCCGCGATGCCAGCGATGGCAGCACCGTGTCTCGCAGGTAGCGCCAAAAGGAGGGATCCCGAAACAGTTCGGTCGTGTTCGGTAGTACCGCCCATAGAAAACGGTCGTAATCTTCCCGTGGCCCATGCTGTAGCATGTCGTACAGCGCATCCACGCTTGGCAGTCCAAGTTTTTCTAATGCCACCCCCAAGCGCCGCACGAATATTGTTAGCGAAAAATCACTGAAGTCATCTCCAAAACGCCTACGCACCAGCTCCATCACGCTGCGCGCCTCCTTTATGCCTACCTCGTGCGCCTGCGTCATAGCGTATGCTCTCCTTCTTCTTTCCCTTCACGGACTTTCTCGCACCGCTGCGTGAAGGCTGCACCAAGCACGTAGTATCCATGCTCGCCGCTGTCAAGTTCCTTGCTTGATAGCGAAAGCTGTAGCATTAGCCGTGTCCCCTCCTGCGCTATACGCACCACCACGGTATACACCTGCCCTTTCTCCGCCTGCTCCGCCACCCCCGCCACGCTCGCGGCGGGGTCGCTCTCGCGCAGCACATCCAAAAGGTTGCTGCCCTTCCAAAATGGCAAGCCCCACTCTTCGCCGAGCTGCGCCATGCGCTGATTGCACGAACGCAGCACCAGCGCCTCGCTTACCTCTCCGTATAGGAAGCTCGCGCTCAGTGCCCTCTCTAAATGGAGAAGCTGTTCGCGTCGCTGCACCATCGCCTCCTGCGTGGCGCGTACCTCTTCTAGGTTCTGCCGCATCGCCTCCTCCTGTTCGTGCATCTTCTGCCGCTGTGCCTGTGATTCTTTCAGCAGTATAGCCGTGCGCTCATTGCTTTGCGCCGACATCAACGTTGAAGCGATACTCTCCGACAGCTGCTGCACGAACTGAATCTCATGCGGAGAAAAGGCCGTTAGCGTGGCCATCTCTATCACGCCGTATAGCTCCTCGCCGCTCTTTAACGGCATGAGCAGCAGGGCGCGGGGCGGCGCTTCGCCTATCCCTGAGGTTATGGTGCAGTAGTCTGCCGGTATCTCTGTGAGGTACGTCATCTCGCGTTCCAGGGCGCATGTGCCAACAAGCCCCTCGCCGAATGCAACACGATCCTCTAGATACTTCTTTCGTCCGTAGGCCACTGACGACTGCAGGCGTAGGTACGTATCCTGCCCCTCCATCTCCGTGATGTAAAAGCCGCCCTCCACGGCCCTTAAATGCGTCACCAGCTGCTGCAGCACGTTGTCGGTTAGGCCCTGAATGTCGTTGCCATGTTCGCGCAGAATGCGCCCAAACTCCGCAATGCTGCTGTTCATCCAGTTGCGCAACGACTCCTCCTCTTTCTGCTTCGCGGCCTGCTCTATCCCTATCTTTATGCGCCCCCGCATCTCTAGTAGCGCATTGCCCAGCACATCGTTCGGCCCGAGCGGCTCGTACTCTGCCGAAAAGTTCTGCTTCCCTATCTCTAGTGCAAAAGCTGCTGTCTTGCCGAGTCCCTCAATCAGCTTGTTGACCTCTTCGCTTACCACCAAGACATCTGCCCCCTTGCGCTTCTCCAGCTTCGCGGGGTGTTCCCCTCGCGCCAACGCCTCCAAGCGGGAACGCAGCGCAACAACATTCTGCACCGGCCGTTGCACCACGAGGTAAACCAGTAGCCAAACCGCTAAGAACGAAAGAATTAGAACCAATACCATCACTCGGCGCAACTCCCCGCGCAGCGTGCTATCAATATTGCGGTCATGCTCCACCGCCACGTAAACCCGTAGCGACTGCGAGTAGTAGTAGCTTATTTCCAGATTCCCTTCGAGCGCATTCCCAAAATTGTAGGCCATGGTGCCGCACCGCTGTGGAGATCGGCCCATTTCCACGAGGGCTTCTTGCGATAGACGTGCGTTGCGCCGAAAAAAATGAAACCGCACCTCCCCTGAGGGCTGCACTACGAAGGGGTACATCGTTTGTCCCATCAACGGATCCCGGAAAAGGGGCCGCACCTTGCGGTCCGTCGCTGAATCCACGTTGACTAGGTCTACGCCCATCGCTTGTGTCGCCGCCTCTAGGTGGATGGCGTAATGCTCAAGCATATCCCGCATGCGCTGCTGTTCCTGCAAAAGTGCCTCCCGGTAGAGCCAGTATAGACCCGGCCACAGCAGCGCTATCGCCACCAATGCGCTCAGCATGCTGAAACGCATGCGCATGCGGTCCTCCCATTGGCCCCAGCTCACCTGCTCCCTACGCATCGCGCTCCCTCCCGTTTTACGTATACCTTTGATAGCCGCGTAAAGCGGTCTGCCCACACGCCCACAACCGACTCGTGCATTCCAAGAACCAGCACGCCCCCTGGCTCTAGCAAATTGTAGAACAGCTCAAACAGACGGTTCTGCAACGCCCGGTTGAAATAGATTATCACGTTTCGGCAAAATATTATATCGTACTTCCCCCCGAATGGATTCTGCATCTGCAACAGGTTATTCCGTTTGAACGTAGGGCGCGACAGCAAAAAATCGTGTATCTGTATCTTATCCCGCTCCTTATCTATTGCAAAGTACTTCGAGTAGGGCACGTCAAGGGCCGCCTCATAGTTCAGCGGGTTCGTATTGATGACCCGGTCAAAATTATCTAGATACTGTAGATTGAAACGGAATCGATAGGTGCCCTGCGTGGCATCCGCAAGCACTTCGCTATTCAAGTCCGACGCGTATACGCTCGTTCTCTCCATCATGCCCAGCTCGTTGAGCAGCATCAGCATGGAGTACACCTCCTGCCCCCGTGAGCATCCCGCGTGCCACACCCGCAGTGCCTGCTCCCGGCGAAAGAGCGGCAACACCTGGCCCCGAAGGCACAGCCACATCGCTGGATCCCGAAAAAGTTCGCTCGTATTCACCGTAATCCTATTCACCACGTGTTCCCCGTAGCTTGCATCGCTGCCCAAACGCTCCAATAGCTCCTCGAAGCTACAGCTCTCCTCCTCCAGCAATCGGTCTACCCGCCGACGCAACGACTTCTCGGAATACTCCGAAAAATCGCACATCGTCGCCTTGAGTACAGCTGCCGAAAACAGCTCAAGCTGCCCCGCCTCGCCCTCTACCGGATGTGTCTTCATCTGCGCCATGCTCGCTCCGTCCTCCTCCCCATATCCCACGCAGGAGGTCAAAACTCTCCATTTCTCAACGCGTAAAGGTAACCATTTTCCCGCATTTGCGCCTCGTCACCCTCAAGGGTGAAAATGCATGAATAGTCAGTAGTGCGCCATTGAAAGTGTCGCTATTTAAAGGGATGCAGTGCCGCCCTTGCAGCCCCGTCCGTAGGACGGTCTCGCAATAGGGGAGACCCTCCCACGCAGCTATCCTATTTCCCGCATTGATTTTACGCGTGCAATATGCCGCCAGGGTCAGTCTTTCAGACTGTTTTTGCCCTATGGGGCAAAGGCACCGGGGGGTGAAAACCCCGGCTATTCAAAGACCGTCCTACGGACGGAAAACGCAGCGGCTACGCCGTACCCCCCTAAATATCTGTATTTGCAATAGCGTGGGCAACTGCAGATGACTGTCCATACCGTTTCGCAACCTGCAGAGACATGGTTCTGCGCATCATTTTGCAGCGGCCATAATCAACCAAACTGCCGTCATACCCTGCGCATAACGCCGATTTAAACCCACATCAACCTGCACGCAATGCCCGCATATATTCTCGCACAAAATGCAGCCCCGTCCGTAGGACGGTCTCTCAATAGCCGGGGGTCTTTAGACCCCCGGATTCTTGCCTGGAAGGCAAGACAGTCTGAAAGACTGACCCGCGTGACTATTCGCCCATATCTACACGCAGTGCCCCTCCAAAAAGCCTCATATATTGTCGCACAAAATGCAGCTCCGCCCGCAGGACGGCCTCTCAAGGGGATAGACCTACGCAGCTATCCTATTTCCCGCATTGAATTTGCATGTGCAATAGTCGCCAGGGTCAGTCTTTCAGACTGTTTTTGCCCTATGGGGCAAAGGGACCGGGGGTTTGAAACCCCCCGGCTATTCAAAGACCGTCCTGCGGACGGGAAACGCAGCGGCTGCGCCGCACACGCCTAAATAGCTGCGTTTGCAATAGCGTGGGCAACTGCAGATGACTGCCCATACCGTTTCGTAACCTGCAGAGACATGGTTCTGCGCATTATGTTGCTGCGTCCCTGGTCGCCCAACCATTCCACCTCACAATCTGCACATAATAACCGCCACCTCCCCGCATAACCTGCGCGCCCATGCGGCCCCGTCCTACGGACGGAAAACGCAGCGGCATGCGCCGCCCCTTTTTTTATATCTGCGTTTGCAATAGCGTGGGCAACTGTACTTTTCGCAATCTGCGGCAGCATGGTTCTGCGCATTATTTTGTTGCCGCAACGGTCATTGACCCCCTGCCGCAATGCCGATTTAAACCCGCATCAACCTGCACGCAGTGCCCGCATATATTCTCGTACAAAATGCAGCCCCGTCCGTAGGACGGTCTCTCAATAGCCGGGGGTCTTCAGACCCCCGGATTCTTGCCTGGAAGGCAAGCCAGTCTGAAAGACTGACCCGCGTGACCCTCGCATGCAGCGACCCCCGCTAAACCCTACTCGACCACCGCCCGCAGCTTCCCATCCTGCACCCCCATCCGCACGTCCGCCTTCCCCTCCTCTCGAATGATGCACTCCGCGATGTTCCGCGTCGTCGAGGAGAAGCTCACCCCCAGCTTCACCACAGCCCGCCGATCCATCGCGAACGG
>CALHSW010000028.1 GCA_938038735.1 uncultured Bacteroidia bacterium
AATTATCCCGGCTGAAATCCACGTGCAGCACGGGGTGCTGCGTCCAATCCTTCTCAAGCCCCTCCATGGCCAGCCCCGCGAAGAGCTCCCGCCGGCCCTGGAAGTACGCCTCCAGCGTGGAGACAAGCAAACTCTTCCCGAACCGCCGCGGGCGGCTCAGGAAGTAGTACCGCCCCTGCCTCACCAGCTGGTAAATCAGCGCCGTCTTATCCACGTAGACGGCGTTATCCTCCCGCAGATTCGTAAAGCTTGCCTCCCCGATCGGGTACGTTATCATTTGGTCCATGCCATTGCCCTCCTCGCGCCTTTTTGCAGGGTAAAGGTACAAAAAATATTTTAACGGTGGCGGGGCAGAAGGCACCGCATCTTTATAGGCCGATGGGCTGCCAGGGTCAGTCTTTCAGACTGGCTCGCCTTGCAGGCAAGGTTACCGGGGGGTTGCAAACCCCCGGCTATTGAAAGACCGTCCTACGGACGGGGCTTCATCGGTGCGCCGATTCTATGCATTTTGGTGGGCGTGTAGGTTTATGCGGGGTCTGAAGGGCCGCCAAGGTCAGTCCGACTGAGAAACCATCCGTTGACCGCAACTTGTTAGGAAGTTGTGAATATCTGAGGAATTCCTCCCCGAACAGCTACACCCTTTGCACCAAACCCAATTATTGCCGGCGATAATTGGGTTTGGTACGACCCATTTCCGTGCAGGGACAGAGCCGCGCATTACCTTTGCTGTAGAGAGGGAGCAACTTTAAAACAAAAGCTATGGCAGTATACGTACCGATACGCCCCCGGTGGAATCCCCGGGGCGTGGTCATTAACTACGTTTCATGCGAGCAGCTCTGCGTGCGCAGCTGGCCCAAAGAGTACCGCGATGCAAACACGGCTGCGCAGCGGCGGCAGCGAAGCAAAATGGCGCAGGTGTGCGGCGTGTTGCCCCACCTGAAGGTGCTACTCGCCGAGGGGTACTCCCCGCAGACGCGGCGCAACGGCCGAAAGGTGGGCAGCTACCACGCGGCGGTGGCTACAGCGCTAAGGGAGTGGTTTGAAGATAGCATGCATGGGCCGCAACTCGTCACCTCCAGGCTACGCCTGACTGACGGCGTAGCCGCGCTGCCAGAGGAACTCGCAATAGCACGCCTAAAGGATACACTACGTGTATCGTGGCGCAGCGCATTGCGCTGGCAAGGAGCTAAGCTGCTCATCGCAGTCCATGGACCGAGGGGCAAAGAGTGGGTGTGCAGAGTGGTCACGCTAGCGGCGGGCGCAACGAGCGCCATGGTGCGCCTCCCCGCAACGTGGCGTAAAGGGACCATTGAGGCGTGGGGTGCATTCGTGGGTAACGGCGGGCGGATACGTACGCAGACGCGCCGCGCCACGCTACTATCCACAAGGGGCGCCGCGGGCGCAACGGGGGGCAGAGGAAGGGCATGGGCGGGGAGCATAGCCGAGACACCCAGGGAGTGCCGCGAAATGGCTGAGGAGCAAGGGGTCCGAACGGCGGCAGTAGAACCGCAGCCGTATGGGGGCGGTGTGCCAATGGACGGAGGGTAGCTACTAACGGTCAGCGTTAACCCAATGCGATTTCAACGTAAGGATCGGGCGGCAGGGCTACGCAGGTCAGCCTTGCAGGCTATTGTATATGTACATTCAATGTGGGAGGTAACCTGCGAGTGCTTCGCGGATCGGTCCTATTGCGAGACCGTCCTACAGCTCGGGCTGTAGTTTGGCGAGATCTGCAGGGGTACAGCTCTTTACGAAATAATAAGGAAACTGTAGCATTACAGGCCGATTGGCAGCGCGGGAGAACCATTTGCTTACGATGTAGCCCTAACCTTGCTCCCACGCTTGGGAGGATTGTAGGATGCTCTTAAAGCCTTACGCTGCAAGGTGAAACGATGGTTGCGAACGCATGCCCTGAGGCAATCGCGGAGACCCCACGCCGCACCGTCCGCAGCCTTCCAATAGCGCTAATATGCATGCTAGGATGTAAATTCTGCGGTAACGAATAGGGAGCCGCTAATCTTTCTTGACAGTCCCTTGCCTTCTCTTGCGCAGCCCGTCAACGTCCACCCCGCGTGGATTACCCGATCGTTGCACGCCGCCCTCATTGAATAGCTCCATAGGGGGTGCCACGGGCCCAACATGCTGCACCCATTGCTCGGCGGCTAGAGCCATCACCTCCCGCTGCGGCAGCACCACCGTGGCGGTGGAAAACGACTCCGATACGTTCACCACCTTGCACCTGCGCTGCGCGAGGTGACGCTTCACAAACGCTGCATCTACATTGGGGAACCAGCTAAAGACCACCTCAACCTGTCCGCCTCCGCGATCCACCCATTCGGGGAGATTAGACCCCAGAAGCACATTGGACACCTTCCACAGCGGTTCGATGGGTACCACGGCTATTGCGCCCGCTTTGGCGAAATCATGGGGTTTCGCGCCCGCCGGCACCTGCGCATAGTAGGCATTGCCTCCGACGTAGCCCCCAAGCCTCGCACCTAACAATTCAAGCTCGCTGCGCATCTCCGTATCGGGGATCCTTGCGAATTGCATGAGCACGTTTAACACCCCATTCACCGCCGTTCCCCACGCCGCTGCGTACGCCTCCTGCCGCTGCGTATCGCCATTGAACACGTTGAGTTCCGGTTTCACCTCATGCTTTCCGAACCGCACCACCTGCTGCAGTTTAGCCGCCTCTTCCCGCTGGGCACTCTCCGTGGCCTTCAGCGCCTTACACCCCGCTGCCACCGCCACCATGGCCGCCGCTAGCACCACCCATTTCATTCTGCCCATAACCTAGCCCTTTCCATTTGTGAACCCTAGGAGCCATGCGAACAAAACACCTGCCAACACCGGCGCAGGTCGCGATCATCCCTTCGCTAAATGCTCAGCGCGCAGCAGGTCAGTCATCTCCTTTACCGGCGAGAAGGTGATGGAGGGCACCTCCACCAGCACCGTGTTCCACTCCGCCATCGCCCCATTCCATAGCCCCGGGAGCTCCAACGCCTTTATGGGCACACCGTTGACGCTCTTCTGCGCCACGAATCCCGTATTCTTATTTACGTACTTTGACAGCGTGAAGGGATTACCCTGGAAATCCCTCGTGCAGCACACGAGGTCTACCGGATTGAAGTAGTGCGATTTACTCACAATCTCCTGCACGCGGGGATCCTTCAGATCCATCTGCGAGGTTTCCACAATCTGTAGCGCCTCGCTGCCATCCCGCTCCCTCACCCAGTAGGGACCGCCCCCTGGTTCTCCCTCGTTTCGCACCATGCCGCAGACGCGGAGCGGACGATTCAACTGCTTTCGTAGGTAGCGTAGGCGGAGATCCAATGGCACCTCGCTGATACCCACCGGGAAACGGTAGCTCAGCTCGCGGCGGCAGAACTCCATTATCTCCTCGCATAGCGCCTCATCCACGGTCTGCGCGAAAAGGGCCTCTAAGTATCCCACAATGCGCTGCCGTAGCGAGAGCAACAAACCCGCCAACGCCTTTTTATAACGTATAGTGGGCTCTTTCAGCTTGTCGGGGAGCACGTTGTCGATGTTTTTAATGAAAATGACATCGGCCTCCACGTCCTGCAGGTTGTTCAAGAGTGCCCCGTGGCCCGCAGGCCGAAACAGCAACGCCCCATTGGGCTGTCGGTAAGGCGTATTGTCCATATTTGCCGCCACGGTATCCGTACTCGGTTGCTGCTCCGATAGGTGCAGCACGAAATGAGTGCTAAAAGCCTTTTCAAAATGCGCTGCCGCACGATCGAATGCGGTTTGGAACGCCGCGTGGTGGCGTCGATCCACCGTGAAGTATAGGTGCGCCTCGCCCGATGCATTGCGCGCGTAGCTCGCGGCCTCCGATAGATGCTCCTCAAAGGCCATGCGCACGCTGCCGTCCGCGTAGGTATGGAAAGGGATTAGCGCCTTGGGCATCGCCCCGTAGTTCAACCCCTTTTCATCAAGCAGCGCATGGAGGATCTGTGCGTAATCGCCTTGACGCTCCAGCGTCTCTAGATCAAGGCTCTGCGCCTGCAGCGTACGCCTCAACGCGGCGGCAAAGGGGTAAAGCGATAGCGAGTCCTCAAAGGGGTTGATCGGCTTGTTATCCTCATCACGCCGCGCCCCTTGGAGATACTCGTATTGCCGTTTAAACATACGTGTTGCCGCACCCGAGGCGGGCACAAATTTCGCCACGCGCCCCTTGAACTCTTCGTAGCGGGCCGCCGCTTGGTTTACCTCCTCCTCGGTTAGCTGCCGCACCCCTCCGCCCGCCACCACTGCCGAGGTGACCTGCGTGCGGGGATAGCCCTGCGCAATTTGCAATAGTTGGTTCTCCACCATCGTGGCCGTAACCCCACGCTCCGCGAATTGGGCAAGATCCCCTTGCGTAAACTCAAACTTCATAGCAGCATACTGTTAAAGACATTCCACCTCGTACCCCTAACTTCCCTACTCCTAGGGCAAAGGTAATATTTTTTATAGTAGTTCACAAGCGGGTTAATGCGACAATCTCAATAAATAGGTACATTTGCAGTGAATTAACTGGAAGGAAATGTCGCCTCGCAGCGTGCTCTTTGTGCTACTCTCCTACTTCGCCGTGCTGATCGCGGTGGGGTGGCTAAGCGCACGGCGTTCCGACTCCCGCGCCTACTTCGTGGGCAGACGGAAAGCCCCCTGGTGGGCCATTGCGTTCGGGATGATCGGGGTCTCCATCTCGGGTATCTCCTTCATTTCGGTGCCGGGTTGGCCGCTCACCACCAATTTCTACTACATGCAGATGGTGCTGGGCTACATCGTTGGATACTACGTCATTGCGTACGTTCTAATCCCTATATACTACAAATTAGACACCCCCAGCATCTATACCTACCTCAACGCGCGCTTCGGCATCGTGAGCTACCGCACGGGAGCTGTCCTATTCATCATTTCGCGCATGGTAGTGGCCGCCTTCCGGCTCTTCGTGGTGGCCAGCGTGCTGCATGCCCTCGTCTTCAAGCAGTGGGGCGTTCCCTTCGCCGCAACCGTGGCGGTAACGATTGCACTGATTTGGCTCTACACCCATCGCGCCGGTATGCAGACCATTATATGGACCGACACGGTGCAGACCATCGCCATGATAGCCTGCATCGCCTTCACCATCTACTTCGTAGCCAAGGGGCTAAACTTCTCTTTCTCCGGCGCGGTGCAGGCCGTTGCGCAGGATCCACGCAGTGCCATCTTTGAATTCAGCGATTGGCGTAGCCCTAACCACTTTGTGAAACAATTCCTCAGCGGCGCGCTGATACCCATTGTGATGACGGGGCTCGATCAGGACATGATGCAGAAGAATCTCGGCTGCAAGAGCGTGCGGGATGCGCAGAAGAACATGATTGCCTACGGCTATGCGTTCGTACCAATCAATCTCGCCCTGCTGAGCCTCGGCGTGCTGCTTACCCTCTTCTACGAACACATAGGGCTCGCCCTACCCGCTCGCGGCGATGAGCTCTACCCCCTAATCGCCACCAACGGAGCATTGCCCTCCGCGGTGGGCATACTCTTCGTGCTGGGCGTAACCGCGGCAGCCTACTCCTCGGCCGACTCGGCCCTGACCGCCCTCACCACCTCGTGTACGCTTGACCTCATCGGGGCAGATCCCGATGACACCATCCGCACCCCCCGCGTACGGACGGCGGTCCAGATTGGGGTTTCAGTAGCCCTAGGCGCGCTCGTCCTCCTCTTTAGCCACATCAAGGAGGGGTCAATCATCAATGCCCTCTTCGCCGCCGTGGGCTACACCTATGGGCCGCTCCTTGGCCTGTACGCCCTCGGCCTCTTTACAAAGGTAAAAAGCCGCGAGTGGGCTATACCCATCATCGCCCTCCTCGCGCCCATCGCATCGTGGGGCGTGAAAACATGGGCCGCCAGCGTGGGCCACAGCATGGGCTACGAGCTACTCCTATTCAATGGGGCTATCACCTTCGGCGTGCTATGGCTCACAAGAGTACGTAGTACGAAATAGAATTACACGAACAGTTAGTAATTAGCGAAATGGAAGAAGATAAACGAAAAGAAATTCTACGGCTCTTTGACGAGAACCTAAACATCATGGAGCTGCTACGAGAGAAATGCCCATGGGACGCGAAGCAAACCATCCCATCGTTGCGCCAGTACACCATTGAGGAGGTATTTGAACTCGCCGATGCCATCGTTGACGAGGCCTGGGACAACGTGCGGAAGGAGCTCGGCGACATCCTAATGCATGTCGTTTTCTACTCCCTCATCGCAGACGAAGAGGGAAAGTTCTCCTTCGCCGACGTGCTGCGAGGAGAAAACGAGAAGCTCGTCTACCGCCACCCGCACGTGTTTGACCCCAATTCACACCTTACGGCCCGGGAGGTGGAGGAGCAGTGGGAAGATTTGAAACTCAAGGAGAAGGGAGGCAACCGCCGCGTGCTTGAGGGCGTACCCCGTGCCTTACCCCCGATCACGAAGGCGCTGCGCATACAGGAGAAAGCCAGCGCGGCGGGATTTGACTGGGAGAAGCGGGACGAGGTGTGGAACAAGGTGGAGGAGGAGCTCGGGGAGGCCAAAGAGGCGGCACTCCATGAGAGCCATGCGGCGCAGGAGGGCGAAATCGGCGACCTTCTCTTTGCGGCTATCAACGCGGCGCGCCTCTACGGCATTGACCCCTCCATGGCATTGGAGAAAACAAACAAAAAGTTTATACGGAGGTTTCAGCACGTGGAGGACGGCGCCATGGCGCAGGGGAAAACGCTCCACGAAATGACGCTTCGTGAGATGGATGCACTTTGGGATGAAGCCAAGGAGGAGGAACGCAAGCAGGGGTAGCGGAAGTCTGTAATAAAGTTCGGCATAATATTTGCCGCATTCAGTTATAAAATGAAATTGTAAGGAAAGGAACAGTCATGGCAAAAGGAGAATTTTGGGCGGGATTGCTCATCGGCGCAGCCGCGGGTGCGGTAGGTTCAATACTTGCAACCTCTGAGAGGGGCAAAGCGATAGGCGAAGACCTCTTGGAGCGGGCGAAAGATGCTTCAGAGAAGCTCCGCAACGAAACGGAAGAAAAGGTAGATGGTGCTCGCGAAGGCCTCGCCGACCTGATTGACGACCTGCGCAAGCGGCTCGAAACGCTCGAGGATAAAGTTCGTACGGATGGGCAGGAAGGGTAGTTCCGCGCAGTAGCAGCCTGAAAAACGTAGCGGTATGTCTCTATTTCGCACCCTGCGACAAATGGTCGAAGACGATGCGCAGGAACTCTACGAGTCGCATAAAGAATGGGCGACACTTGTAATCGTAAAGTACCTCTCGCGCATCGCCTCAGCGGTACTCATCGGCGTGCTGTGGATGGTTATCGCGGCCGTGGTGGTTATCCTCCTGGGCATCTCCCTAGGATTCCTCCTAGGCAACTTGGTGGGGAGCAATGCGTTGGGGTTTCTGCTGTCGGCAGTGGCATGGTGCGCGGTGGGCGTGGTGCTACACCTCTTTCGACACAAGCTGGTTGAGAATCCGATAGTCGTGAAGCTGCGTAAAATATTTTTTGGGAAATGAGCGATCAGCCAAACGCTACGTTGAGCAACGCTGCTGCACACATTGGTCCAAAAGGAAAGGTGTATACCTTTCGCTCCATGAAGGAGCTTGATACCCTCATAGAGGAGTCGGAAATGCGGGTGCAGCATGCTCAGGAACGGGTGCAAAACGACTTTAGCAGGGTAAAACTATCGATTAGACAAGCACTTACGATAGGTAGAATTGCCCGCGGAATTGGCGTGGTACGGTTTGCAAAGGCTGCCTTCAACGCCATTTTCAAAAGGAGATGGTAAAAAGCCCTCCCCTTTTGCATAGTACACACCCTGCCCACAATAGATTATGCAACGCTTCGTTCGCCTCGTCTTTCTATCGCTACTAGCCATTGCGGCCCAGCCTGTTAGCGCGCAGAAGACCACTCTGAGGGTAACCCTCGCGTCGGGCATACCGGAGCAGCTCTTTTTGGAGCAACAGACAGCGGTTGGTTGGCAAGCCCTGGACTCAGCATGGCCTGCCAGCGATGGTCTGTACTACCTTGACATAAAGGGGTTTCACCCCGGATTATTCCAGCTTCGTCTTGGGAATCTTGGTGCGCTTCCCCTCCTTTTATCCCAGCACAGGAAATCGCTTACGGTTTCGTTACAAGGGCCCGAGTTCATCTCAAACTCCTGCGTTGAGGATGTTTGCAGCGCGACCGCCTACCTCCACGCACTGCGCCTACAAGAGCAGGCCAACTACTGGGGATTTCTCGCCGCTCAAGCCAAAAAAATAGATGGTGCTACGCCTACTAGCCTCTCCATAATGGATTCTCTCGCCACAGCAGCGCGGCTACGGCTCAATAGCTACGTTGACTCAACGGTTGCCAATACTCCCGACACGCTACTCCGCCATTTTCTGCATCTCAGCCAACAGCCCCTCTCAGCCGCTGCGCAGGCGTGGTGGCCAAGCAGCCTCTTGCAGGACTCCCTCATTGCCCACACCGACGCGCTGCGAAAGCATACGCAAGCCTACTTCTACGCCCAGCTAGACGATGCCTACTCCCGCCCGCGGGTCGATTCAGCCTTTGCCTTTGCGGTGCGTAGTCTTGCAAAGATGGCCATGCACCCCACCGTTGCGCAACGCCTACGCGCCTACACCATGCTCTTCTTCACGGAGTCGCACTACCCGGAGGCGGCGCGTATCGCTACACTTGAACCGTTTGGGCCACTACAGCCAACCCCGCTACTTGCTCCAGCCGCCTCAAAATGCCTTTCCCCAAAGGAAGCACTACAGACAAAAGTTAGGGCCCTCAATGGTAAGGCAATCCCCTTAGTCAATCAGAAAACCCAATACACGTTGGTTATCCTTTGGTCGGTATGGTGTCCGCACTGCCAAACCCTACTGCCACAGATTCACGAGTGGTGGAGCCGGCTACCCAAAGGGCAGCTCGATGTGCTGGCCATCTCTATTGACCGCCCCGAAAAGGCACTAATCACGCATATAAAGCTAAAGGGATGGGGATGGCGGAACGCCGTGGAAGAAGACAACGACTCCTCTACGCTGCTAGAGCGCATCGGTTTCGATGGCACGCCGCAGCTCGTGCTATTCGATTCGTGCGGTAACACCGTAACGCAGCCCCAAACGCTAACGCAGCTCCAGAACCAATTTTAACTGAGGCCGTTGAAGAACACAGGCTCCGCTAGGCATCCTCTTTCCCGGCATGGTTGGAAATCACCCCATCGCGCATGGTTACCACCACATCGGCACTCTTTGCCAGCGTGTCGTCATGCGTCACCACGATAAACGTCTTCCCCATCTCATCGCGCAGGCGGAAAAAGAGGGAATGCAGCTCGGCCCGATTACCCGAATCAAGATTTCCCGAGGGCTCATCGGCGAGGATTAACGGAGCATCATTCATAAGGGCTCTGCACACGGCTACGCGCTGCTGCTCCCCCCCCGAGAGCTCTGCAGGCTTGTGGGCAGCACGGCTCGTCAAACCCAAAAAATCCAGCAGCTCGTTGCCCCTACGCTTGGCCTTTTCGTAGGACATCCCCTGAATGAGCGCCGGTATGCATACGTTTTCCAACGCAGAGAATTCGGGTAGCAGGTGGTGGAATTGGAATACAAAACCGATTTCCCGATTTCTAAAGGCCGCTTGCTGCCGCGCACGCATATGCACCACCTCTTTCCCCAATACCCAAACCTCCCCAGCATCGGGGCGCAGGAGCGTCCCCATAATCTGCAGCAGCGTGGTTTTCCCCGCACCGCTGGGCCCCACTATCGCCACCACTGTTTGGGACGAGACAGATAGGTCAATTCCCTTCAACACCTCCAACGTTTGGTACCATTTCCGAAGTCCCTTGGTTTCAAGTATTGTTTCCATGCCTACTTCTACTCTTTGCACCCGCCCATCATAGCCTCCACGTCAGCGCCACGATACACATAGCTGGCCAATGACCGCAAGGCTGCGCTAAGCCTCTCGCCGTGCAGCCCCTCATGGTTTGACATGAGGTAAAGGGGGAGCCCCTGCCCTCCCTTTGCGTATGGGGGTTGCTGGTAGGTTGTGGAGACCACCTGTAGCCCCATGCGCTCGTAGAAGGCCTTGCGCCGCATCTTAATCTCGTCCTCCGGCGGTTCAACCTCAATGAGTATGGGCAGCCGTTCATGCTCCAGCACCATGCGCAGCGCATGCTCCCCAATTCTCTTTCCCCTCGCCTCTGGGAATACTGCAAAATGCTCCCCATAGAGGCACTCCTCAAAGCGCCAGGTATTCAGGAAACCCTGCACTTCGCCCCGCTGCTCCACGAACCAGAATTCTGTATGCGTATCGCGGAATACCTCACTAAAGGAGTCTCGATCGCGCCGCTCCTCCTGCGGAAACGCCATCTCATAGAGTGGGAACAGGGGGGCGAACTCCTCAAAACTCGTTACACGCCTGAGCGTAACCCCCTCCTCGCCCCGCAGCAAACTACTCTTGGTCTCCATGCGGCATCGGGCTCATCATTATGTTTTTCGCCTCGCTCACCTCCATGAACGTAGCCCCATTGCTCGGGCCGAAACTCCCGCCCACCACAACAATCAAGTCTTCTGGCGCGAACTTCTCCTCGCTAAGCAACCGCCGGAGCGAATCCGTTAGGAATTGGTCACGACTCGTACGCGGCTCCGTTGCCATGGCCTCTACGCCGTAGGAGAGCGACAGCTGGCGCGTCACGGCTGGGCTGTAGCACATGGCATAGATTGGCACCGCCCCACGAAAAGCCGATAAATAGCGAGCCGTACGCCCCGAGAGCGTGTCAATAACTATCGCCTTCACGGGCAAATTGACGCATGCCTCGACAGCAGCGCGCGAAAGCGTCTCCGTAATTTTGTTGCGCACACGCTTGAGCTGCAGCCCTACAAACGCCTCCAAATGGGGCTCAATCTCCGCCGCAATACGCGCCATGGTACGCACCGCCTCTACGGGGTACTTCCCATAGGCCGTTTCTCCGCTCAGCATCACCGCGTCGCTCCGCTGGTATATGGCGCTGGCCACATCGCTTATCTCAGCCCGCGTCGGCCGGGGGTTGGAAATCATCGAGTGTAGCATTTGGGTGGCAATAATCACCGGCTTCTTCGTCTCTATACACTTCTTCACAATCATCCGCTGCACCGCCGGCACCCGCTCCTCAGGGATTTCTATCCCCAAATCGCCACGTGCCACCATCACACCATGCACGTGCGCCAATATTTCATCAATGTTATCAACCCCCTGCTGGTTCTCAATCTTCGCAATAATTTTGGTGGTTGCTCCGTATTTGTCTAGCTCTTTCTGTACATCTATCACATCTTGGGCCGTCCGCACAAACGAATGCGCCACGAAGTCAACATCCTTTTCGGCGCAGAGCTTCAAGAAGCGTTTATCTTTTTCCGATAGAGTCGGTAGATCTATGGGGACATTCGGCACGTTAACGCTTTTGCGATTCTTTATCACGCCATCGCTCTGCGGAAAGCAGGTTAACGCCGTCTCGCTCTTCCCCGTCACGATTAGCTCTAGCTCCCCATCATCAATAAGCAACGAGGCCCCGAGCGGCACATTCTCTACGATTTTAGGGGATGACACGTAGAGCGTTCCATCGCAGCTCGCCCCTTCGGGGTCACCAACCACCTGTATCGGAGTTCCTACCTTCACCTCTACGGCACTTCCATGGCGTGACGTACGGATTTCGGGGCCTTTCGTGTCGACTAAGATCCCAATTCTATCCGATACCGAACGCACCATATCCACCAACGCCGCGGCTTGCTCCACATCTTGGTGCGCCGAGTTCAACCGCACCACATTCATTCCGGCGTGCTCCAACTGCTGTATAAATTCCGCAGTGGCCCTATCGTCCGATATTGTCGCTACTATTTTCGTCCGCTTTAACATACTCTTCCTTTTAGAAATGTCCAATCTGGTGCGCCAGCAACCTCAACGCAACGCATACCACCCTAATAGAAAACAGACAAGAAGAAAAAAGGTTAACCGAGACTTTGCGTAAGGGTATCCCAGCACACTGCTTTTGACCTTTAGACTCACCCTTTCCTTACGTCCTCACCCTTCGCCCGCAACGCCACGCTCTAATCCTTACTGCCAAAGCTCAAGCACTTTTTTGGGTGAGAACTATCGATTGAGACAATGCTGGGCGTACCGTGAAAGTCACGACACGCCCAGCACCATTGCGAATCAAACCCATCCCATCTAGGCTACTTCCCTTCCGCCGCACGGAGGAACCCCATAACGTCCTCCACCATGCCCGCAGAACCCACGATGAAGGGCGTGCGCTGATGGACGGTTTCTGGCTGTATGTCAAGTATTCTCTGCTTGCCATTTGTGGCCATGCCGCCCGCCTGCTCCGCGAGCAGCGCTATTGGGTTGCATTCGTAAAGTAGACGCAGCTTGCCGTTCGGAGCAGCCGCAGTGGCTGGGTATATGTAGATGCCACCTTTGAGTAAGTTCCTATGAAAGTCGGCAACCAGCGACCCAATGTAACGCCCTTTATAGGGGCGATGGGAGGGCTTGTCCTCCTCTTGGCAAAAACGTATATAGTCCTGGAAACCTCGGTCGATGTGCTGAATGTATCCCTCGTTGGTGCTATAGTATTGCCCCATCTGCGGCGTGCTAATCTTTGAATTGGAAAGGCAGAACTCACCAATGCCCGGGTCAAGCGTAAAGCCGTACACGCCATGCCCAGTTGTGTAAACAAGCATCGTGGAGCTCCCATAGATAACGTACCCCGCACCGCACTGCTTGCTCCCCGCCTGCAAGAAGTCTTCCTTTTGCGCCTTCTCACCGCGAGGGGTTACACGACGATAAATGCTAAAGATGGTTCCTATAGAGACGTTCACGTCTATATTCGACGAGCCGTCAAGGGGATCCATGCATACAATGTAGTTACCGTTACGTTCCAAATCAGCATCGAACTGCACCACCTCTTGATTCTCCTCAGATGCTACTCCACAGCACTCGCCACTCGTGCGCAGCATCTGAATGAACTGCTCATTAGCCAGCACATCGAGCTTTTTTTGGTCTTCCCCCTGCACGTTGATTGACCCAGCCTCCCCGAGGATGTCAACCAAGCCAGCCTTATTAACCTTCTGATTTACAATCTTTGCCGCCACGGCAATATGGTATAGCAAACGGGAAAACTCCCCCGATGCATAAGGGAAATCGGCCTGCCGATCTATGATAAACTGATTTAGCGTAACTACACGAGATGCTCCCATTGTGACCTTGTTTAAATTCCTTGCCCTCAAAGGTAACTATTTTTCTTGTCATGGGCGCAGAGAAATAAAATATTTAATTTGTTCGCCAGCAGCCCCGCCTTCCCAGCGTACTATTTTTGACCCTCAGCCTTCAATCCCTTCTTGCCCTTTTGCTGCAACTGCTTACCCTTTCCCCCTTGCAAGGCCTGCGTACTTTGCGGCTCTGCAGGAGGGTTGATTGCAAAAGCAAACCGGAATATCAGCACCACGAGGAGAATGATGCCACCAACCGTTAACATCCCTAGGAACATAGCATGCCGAAAGATGAGCCACAGCACAAGATTTGCCACGATCATGAAAACGAGTGCAACCATATACACCTTGCGCCGCTCCTTGGGGTCTTTCATTGCCTCTTTTTCTTTGAATTTTCGCAGCTCCTTCCCGTAGTCCCACGCGTAGAACGAATACCCGCACTCCACGCAGACCAACTTCGGCTTATTGCTACCAATTGCCCCCGCGAGCAATCCCTCGTTTCTTCCCAACAAGAGCCTTCCCGCGACGGCTTGCCCCACGTCAAATCCTCTTGAAGTCACCTGTAGATGTGGGCTTCCGCACCTAGGGCATCGATACTCACCATTTAGTGCCATTGCCTATTGAATTTTATGTGTACGTCTTACGACTCCTCTTTTTTAACGACTAAAGGGTGCTGCAACGCAGCGACAACCTCCGAAACAGCTCCATCCCTATATTAACCCCTCTTCCACCATCGACACATAGCCCCTCGCCGCGCTGCCCACCACGAGGTGGTCGAGCAAGCGAATGTTGAACATCTTGAGTGCGTCACGAAGCTCCAGCGTGACGTTCACATCAGCACGACTCGGCTTGGGGTCGCCCGATGGGTGGTTATGCGTCAGCGCCACGGCGTACGCCTTCTTCACTAGCGCAGCACGCGTAATGATTCTCGTGTCGATTGCCGAATTCGTACCCGTACCACGGGAGTGCATCACCATGTCGAGGAGCCGATTCTGATTATCCATGTAGAGAACCCACACCTCTTCCTGATCACACCCCACATACTTTTGGGCCACCGCATTATATATATCCTTGGGCTGTGAGATTTTATCTACACTCGCTGCCCGCACATCCACGCACCTCCGCCCCAGCTCTATGGCCGCAAGCACCGTTATCGCCTTGGTCTCCCCCATCCCCTTGTAGCGCTGCAGCGTTGTCACCGATTGATCAGCTAGCTGTAGTAGATCGTTATCACAGGCCTCAAGCACCTCAGAGGCTAAGTCTAGCACCGACTTGTTACGCATCCCCACGCGCAGGATTATCGCCAACAGCTCCTCCTGCCCAAGCGACTTTGCCCCAAGACGTTTCAACCGCTCACGGGGTCTATCCTCATCGCGCATATCCTCCATCATGATACGCTTTGCCCCCTTCATCGCTTCATCCGTGGAGCCTAGCGCCAACGCTGATTCATTGCCACGTTCGCCCGTTAATTCCATGGGGGAGGTATACTCCTCCTGCTCCTCTTGCGCTGATGTAATGGGCAACCTCGGCATGGCTCTTCGCTTTCCCCAATTTTTCTACTTAGGCTTGACCTTTCCCGTTTCCCTTAGTCAAGAAACGCCATTGGAAGATGAGTAGGTAAAAGACTGCACACGTTATTGATGAGTCGGCTAGATTGAACACTGGCTCAAAGAAGCGGAACGACTCTCCGCCCCATATGGGGAACCAAGAGGGGAAAGTTGTATCAATAATCGGGAAGTAGAGCATATCCACCACCTTTCCATGAAAGAGCGGTGCGTAGCCACCTCCCGCAGGAAGGAACTCCGCCACCGCAGGCAAAAGCATGGTGCCATCGGCAGATGGAACATACCCCTCACTGCTACTGAACAGTAGACCGTAGAACGTGCCATCAATGATGTTGCCCAACGCTCCAGCAAAAATGAACATCATGGCCACCACCACCCCTTTCGGAACATCACGCAGCCGCCCTAAATAGTACATCAAGTACCCTATACCCACCATCGCCGCTATACGGAACAGGCTCAGCAACAGCTTCCCTACCTCACTTGAAGGCGACATGCCAAACGCTATTCCATTGTTCTCCGTGAAGTGCAGAATGAACCAATTCCCGAACACCCGCACCTCTTCTCCCAGGTAGAAGCTTGTTTTCACCCAAAACTTCAGCGCCTGATCGGCAATTAGCACCAACAGTACAACTACCCAGGCCATTCGACGTAGCCTCCTACGCTCCTCCACTGCACGCAGCGGTGCTTTCGCCTTCACCTTCCTACCTCGCTCTTGCCCCATGCCCTGATCTCCTTGTCACCATCTTTTACCGCGCTACTGCCACCTGCACGTTCCCCAACCCGTTATCCAACTCCACCGCAACCGACGGCCACTCCGCAGGCAACGCTTCTACCCAGTCAATACTCACGCAGAGCGTCTGCTGCTGCACGTACTCCATATTGGCCTCCAACGCCGACTTCGCCTCCGCCCCCGCCACTATCGCCATCTTGATGCGGTCCGTGATATTGAAGTTTGAATCCTTCCGTAGGTTCTGCACCTTATTGACCAACTCCCGCGCCGCCCCTTCAGCAATCAGCGCATCGGTGAGAGTGATATCTAGTGCTACCGTCACACCGCTATCCGTGGTGACCAACCAGCCGGGAATGTCATCGCTTCGGATTTCCACCTCGCCGATAGATACCCACTGCGGTACGCCTTCAATGTTCAAATCAACATACCCACGCTGCTCGAACGCTGCTATCTCCTCCTGCGAAAGCTCCTCTAGGGCCTTTGCCACCAACTTCATACTCTTCCCGAAATGGGGGCCTAGCTGCTTAAAGTCGGCTTTCACCCTCTTCACTATCACCGTATTGTAACGGTCAATCTGCTCAATTTCCTTAACGTTTACCTCGCTCAGGATTATCGGTGTCACCGCCTTTAACCTCTCCCCGAAAGCCTCATCAAGCACCGGTATCATAATCCTGCTCAACGGCTGCCGCACCTTTATGGCCACCTTGCGCCGCAACGCTAGCACCATGGAGCACACCGTCTGCGCGAGGCGCATCCGCTGCTCTAGATCGGGGTCAATGCACGCCGCATCGGCCTGCGGGAAATCTGTGCAATGGACGCTTGTCGGTGTAGTCCCCATCTCAGCCCCTTCCCCTAGCCTATGCAAATCCCTATAGAGCCACTCCGCGTAGAATGGGGCAAGCGGGGCCATAAGCCTGGAAAGCGTCTCAAGGCACGTATAGAGCGTCTGGTAGGCTGCCAGCTTATCCTCATTGAGAACACCACCCCAAAAGCGTTTGCGATTGAGGCGAACATACCAATTGCTCAGCTGCTCTATGGTGAAATCCTGAATGGCACGCCCTGCCCTCGTGGGCTCATACTCCTCAAAGGCCTGCCGCACCTCTTTCACCAACGTACTTAGGGAAGAGAGTATCCACCGATCCAGCTCGGGGCGCTGCGCCACCGGCACCTCTTTCTCGTTGCCCGTGAAGCCATCCACGTTGGCGTAGAGCGCGAAGAAGGAGTAGGTGTTGTAGAGCGTTCCGAAGAAACGACGGGTAACCTCCTCAACCCCCGACATGTCGAACTTTAGGTTGTCCCACGGCTGCGAATTCGTCAGCATGTACCAACGAACAGCGTCAGCCCCCTGCGCCTTCATCGCGTCGAAGGGGTTCGTTGCATTGCCAAGACGCTTGCTCATCTTGTTGCCATTCTTGTCAAGCACCAGCCCATTAGAAATGATATTCTTAAAGGCCACAGAATCGAATAGCATCGTGGCAATTGCGTGTAGCGTGAAGAACCACCCGCGGGTTTGGTCTACCCCCTCAGCGATAAAGTCCGCTGGGAATCGTTTCTCAAATAGCTCCTTATTTTCAAAGGGATAATGCAGCTGCGCATAGGGCATCGCACCCGAATCAAACCACACATCCACCAAGTCAGGCTCCCGCCGCATCGGCTCTCCCTTTTTTGAGACTAGGACAATGGTATCAACAAAGGGACGGTGCAGGTCGATACGATTGTAGTTTTCATCGGAGAAATCGCCCGGCGTGAAGTTCGCCAACGGGTTGCTCCGCATAACGCCGGCATGCACCGCCTTGTCGCATTCCGACTTTAGCTCCTCAAGCGACCCTATACAACGGAGCTCCGAACGGTCCTCCGTGGCCCATATTGGCAGCGGCGTTCCCCAGAAGCGCGAGCGCGACAGGTTCCAATCCACCAAGTTCTCCAACCATTTCCCGAAACGCCCACTCCCCGTGCTCTCTGGCTTCCAGTTGATAGTTTCGTTCAGCGCCAAGAGCCGTTCCTTAAATGCAGTGGTCCTGATGAACCACGAGTCGAGCGGGTAGTATAGCACGGGCTTATCGGTACGCCAGCAATGCGGGTAGCTATGCGTATGCTTCTCAATTCTAAAGGCTTGCCCTCGCTGCTTTAGCATAACCGCGATGTCAACGTCTAGCTCCCCGCCCATGGGGTCGTTCGCTGCCGCATAGGCGGCCTTCACGAAGCGTCCCGCCCACTGCTTATACTCCTCCACGTTCACTGCGTCCCGCACAAACGCAGGGTCGAGATCCTCCAGCCGCACCAAGCGTCCCCGCCTGTCCACCATCGGGGCTTCAGCATCTTCCGGCGTAGGCGCAAGCAGACTACCAATGTTCTTTTGCTTCGCCACCCTTGCATCGTCAGCCCCAAACGTGGGCGCGATGTGGACTATCCCCGTGCCATCATCTACGGTTACAAAGTCGCCAACGATTATCTCAAACGCATGCCCCGATGGGCGCATCCACCCTATCAGCTGCTCGTAGCGTTTTCCTTCGAGCTCAGCACCCTGCACGCTACGCAGCACCCGCCACGGCATTGCGCCCTTGCCGGTCTCTGGCGCGCTCATAGTCGCCTCGCCTCCCTCCGGCTTGAAGTAGGCGCGAAAGCGGTTGTGTTCAAGCACCACCACGATTTCCTGCCCGGTGTAGGCGTTAAAGGTGTGAACGTAGTCGTACTGGTAGCGTTCCCCCACCGCAAGGGCCGTGTTGGAGGGCAACGTCCAAGGGGTTGTGGTCCACGCAAGGTAGTAAACGGGCAATCCATCGATGCTTTCGGGTTGCCCATCGGCATCGACCGCACGGAACTGCGCCACCACAGTCGTATCACGCACATCGCGGTAGCACCCTGGCTGGTTTAGCTCATGCGTACTTAGCCCCGTACCCGCCGCGGGGGAGTACGGCTGAATGGTCTTACCCTTGTAGAGGGTCCCCGCATCATACAGCTTTTTCAAGAGATACCACAACGTTTCGATGTATTGGTTGTGATACGTGACGTACGGGGCATCCAGGTCAATCCAATACCCCATCTGCTCGGTCAACTCACGCCACTTGTCGGTGTACTTCATCACCTCGCGACGGCAGGCCCTATTGTACTCCTCCACCGAGATCTTTTTCCCGATATCCTCCTTGGTTATTCCGAGCATCGTCTCTACGCCAAGCTCCACGGGGAGGCCGTGCGTATCCCATCCCGCCTTACGCTTCACCTGGAACCCCGCCTGCGTGCGGTAGCGGCAAATTGAATCCTTTATGGAACGCGACAGCACGTGGTGTATTCCTGGCAACCCGTTAGCCGAGGGAGGGCCCTCGTAGAAAACGAACGAAGGTGCACCATCACGCAGCTTGACCGACTTTTCAAATGTTCCATCCTGATGCCAAAACTCCAGCATCCGCCTTGCCACATTCACAAGGTCTAACCCCTTATATTCCCGAAAACGCTTCTCCATAAAATTTTTTCTACCCCTTGCTGCGCACCCCGCCAGCCGGTGCACATTCACTCCAATAGGAAACGTGCAAAGTTAGTAATTCTTACGTATTCAAGAAAGTTGAAATGCCGTAGCATATTCAACGCTTTCCGACAATGCAGAGTCCATTAAAGAATGAAAGAGCAACGGTTAAGCTGCCGCCGTTAAAGGCCACCTATTGTTATATCTTGAAGAACCGTAGCTGCTCCCCCAGCTCCTCGGTCTTCGCAGCCATCTGCTTAGTGACCCCCTCCAGCTCCGTACCGAGGCTCGCATTCTCCTGCGCAAGCGATGACCGCATCCCGCACCTGAGCCACACCTTGCGCCCCAGCACGTGCCGACTCTGTGATTTCCTCCGCAAGGGTAGTCACTTGACTCACCTGCTCTATCAGCGCCTGCATGCCCTCCTTCCCTTTCGCAGAGGTACTCAACGTTTGATTTGATGCAGCGACAACCTCATCAGCCACAATACGGCTCCGCTCCGCCAGCTTTCGCACCTCGGCCGCCACCACCGCAAAGCCCCGCCCATACTCACCCGCACGAGCCGCCTCAACCGCAGCGTTCAGTGCCAAGATATTCGTTTGCTGCGCTATGCCAGTAATCTCCGCTATGCTGGAGGAGATCTTGTTACTAGCCTCCACGCTCTCCATGGTCTGCTTTCGTACTGCCTTAGACTGCTTGCTCATCTGCGTGGCTAGCCCTGCCGTTTGCTCTGAATTCTCCACATTTTGCATCAATCCGCTATCCAACTCTTCCATAGAGGCTGCAATCTCTTCCGTCGATGCTGCCTGGTCATGCCCTCGGGCCGTTAACCTTTCCCCTAACGTAGAAAGCTTCGTTGCCATCTCATCCATATCGTGTATCTGCCGACTCAAAGAGGAGGTCACCGACACGAGGGACTCTCGCATTCGCACAGTCGCAGTAAGCAAATCACCCAAATCTCGCCCCTCCTTCAACGAAAGCCCTGTTAAATCGGGTTTTTCCAAATCCCCATTGGAGAGCTTCAAAATAATCTTCACCAAACGACCTAGCGGATTTGCAACCTTTTGCGCTGCAATGTAGAAAACAATAAGGCAGACCCCCACATTCAACGCAAGCGTGATTATATACGCCACCGTACTTTCTCGAAAGAAGGCATTACGAATCTGTAGCGCGAACATAATCCACACCAGGGTAAACACCCAATATAGACCTATTTGGTAGAGAACGCTCCGCCTAAAAAAGCGTCTTAATATCCAAAAAGCGGCGGCATAGGACACCGTCCCGCCTAGCAAAGCCAATAGTACCGTTTTCATGTGAATAATACGTAGTTTAAAGTCTCATTTCAAGCTTCTGCAAAGGTAAAACATACGAAGCATAATACAACTATTTATCCAAAAACTTGTATTTATTTGATGCCGATCTAACCATTCTTGGCTTTTGCTGCTGGCTCGTTTATAGATAAATTAATGCATGACCAACCACCGTCCTATAGTTTGTTAAGCACCAATTGGCATGGATTCAACCATTTTCAGCTGGCATCAATTTCGTTTAAGGAATGGGTTAATGGGCAGCTGAATGCACAGCAATCCGTCTGGGACTCTCCTTCCAAAGCCAATCAACCTCGCCTGAGAACAACGCAGCAAACGGAACAACGATTCGTCACGCCGGTCTTCTAAATTTCTCAACTACAGAAAGCATAAGTCACTCTCTACGAAGCCATCCACTCTCTAAGCCTCATGCGACAGCTCTTTGAATTGCACAGCCTGACTAGCCGCCTGCCCTGCCAACGATTCGGCCCTACTTTGGATTGCCCGGCTCGTCTCTACATTCTGCTGCACGTGCTCTACTAGAACCGTAACGGTTTCGCTAATCGTTGCAAAGAGCTCCTTTTCATGCGTAGACATCTCCGTTGACACCTTGGCGAGCTCAGAGCTCTTCTCCATGGATGGCAACAGCTTGGAAGCTAAATCGCTTGATGCTTGCGCAGCCTCAAGGCCGCACATAATCATCTGCTTCACCTCTGCTACCACTGTCGCGGTATGCTCCGAGAGCTTACGAACCTCGGCCGCTACCACTGCAAACCCACGCCCATGCTCCCCGGCCCGCGCAGCTTCTACAGCCGCATTCAGTGCTAAAATACTCGTTTGGGAAGCTATACTCTCCACCTGCGCGATACGTTCCCGCATACCCTCCATCGTCTCAGCGCTTACCCTTGAAGACTCCACAACGCTGCGCAACCCTTCTAAGGTCTCCACCACCATACGATCCGTCTCTCCAATATTCCTATATACCCCCTCATGGCTCTGCACAAGGTCGTCAACCGTACGCTCCACCAAGCTGCCTCGCTCCGACTGCTCCTCGCTGGACTGCAGTATTCTATTCGCATCATCGCGAAAGCTATCGCTCTCGACCGCTAGCTCACCCGCACGTACCCCTAGCTGCTTTATAATTCCGTAGAAACGTAAACGCAACGCCTCAACATCACGCTGCACAGCATTAATCTCTTTGCTTCCCTGCACTAACTGCACTGGGGCTGACAGGTCGCCCCCCTCGATGCGCATCAAAGCGCGCTGCAAATGCTCCAGCGGTCGGGCAAATCGACGAGCTATAAATAGAGAGACCAGGGTAAAGAGGATAACTCCTACCACTAGCCCCACCCCTACACGCAACATCAATCGCACCTGAGCATCGCGGAACTCCGAGAGCGGCATTTGCGTCATGATTACCCATACTATTCCGCTGCCGAGCATATCAAAGCTATCAAGATGGCGCATCATCTTCCCGTCAGGGGTGCTTGCTACGTACTCTACCTTCTCACCCTGCGCAGCCCGCTTGAGCTGCTCCTGCGCCAAGTCACCAAGCAATTCGGCATTGCCACCCATCTTCTCGCTATCCCGGTGCAATATTATCTCGCCATCGCTCGCAATAAGTGCCACCTCGCCCTCTATCTCAGCGTTAAGCTTCTCAATTTCAGCCGAAAGCTCCGCCACGCCCATATCAAAGACCATTACACCATAGTACCTCCCCTTGGCACGCACCGGGACCGCGATGGAAAACATCTTCACTGCGCCTCGCACGGGATGTTCCTGCGTATAGATGGCTGAAATGTAGAGGTTACTGCCCGCCTTAAGCTGCACGTAGTAGGGGCGCTCCCAAAACTCTGTGGTCTCGTAAAAATAGTGGTACGACTTCCCATTGCTGAGAGGATTGTCGAGTTGCTCTATCTCCCAGCTGTCGCCCCGATACCAGCCCGCATCGAAATGCGCCGTGGGCTGAAGGCCATCGCGACGGATGTAGTAAGAATCGAGCGTATCAATGGAGTTCTGCTCCATGGTAACGGATGCGGCGAAGAGATTGGGCATATTGACCATGCACTCGCGAAGGACTCCACAAATGGACTCGCGCGATGCAAGGCCGTTCTCTATACTCACAGACGCAGCACTCGCGGCCTGCAGTGCCAGTAGATGAGCCTTGGAGAGATTGGCATCCATCGCCTGCTTTCCCAACCGCGTCCAGGTGGTTAGCTCAGCCTCCGCATCTTGTTGTGATTTCCTTACCACAAAAGAGAGCTCAACACCGTATAGTGCCAAGAGCAAAAGCGAAAATGCAACAATGTATACTGCGCTCAACTCAAACCGTATAGAGCGCCCCTGATACCTACTAGAATTTGACTGCATAGTTAGCGTTTAGAGTTTCGTAAAGATGTCAAGAAACAACAGACTACACATATATACCCGCTTTGGGACGTTATTGTTACACTTTTGCAACAATAACGTCCCAAAGGGCGAAAATATAACCTGCAAAGATTCTAAGAATCGTGCCGCCCTATCGGCTACTGATCCCGCGAAAAATCGTTAAACTGCACCGCCTGTTCCGCCGCCTGCTCAGCAAGCGATTTTGCGCGATCCTGTATCGCCCGGCTCGCCTCCACATTGCGCTGCACGCTGCTCACCAACTCTGCTACGGTGTCGCTGATGGTTGTATACAGTTGGTTCTCATGCGTTGATGTCTCCGCAGAAGCCTTGGCCAACCCCGAACTCTTTTCCATAGAGGGTAGCAGATTGGACGCTAAACCGCTCGATGCCGTTGCAGCTTCAAGCCCGCTCTCTATCATTTGTCTAACCTCCGCCACTACGACCGTAGTATGCTCCGAAAGCTTACGGACCTCGGCTGCAACCACTGCGAAACCTCGCCCATGCTCCCCGGCACGCGCCGCCTCAACTGCCGCATTTAAAGCGAGAATACTCGTTTGCGATGCTATGCTATCCACCTGTGCGATCCTCTCGCGCATCTTCTCCATCTGCTCTGCACTCACCCTTGAAGACTCCACCACGCTACGCAGCCCCTCAAGAGTAGCCACCACCATGCGATCCGTCTCTACAATATTCTTATAGACCCCATCATGGCTATCCACAAGCTCTTTCACAGTGCGTTCAACTAGACTGCTACGCGCCGCCTGATCCTCGCTTGACTCCAATATCTTGCCTGCCTCACCCCGGAACTCTTCACTCCCATAGGCCAACACTCGGGCTCGCACCCCCAACTCTTGAATGATATTGTAAAAGCGTACCCTAAGCGACTCCAAATCGGCCTGCACCGCATTAATCTCCCTACTTCCCTTCGCTTGAACTGTAGGTTCTGATAAATCACCTCGCTCCATGCGCGCCAGCTCATGCTGCAAATGTTCTAGCGGCTTTGCGAACCTTCGTGCCAAGAGAAGCGACACCGCAATAAACATAAGGATTCCAACGAGCAACCCAATACCGACACGAAGCAACAAGCGATTCTGCATGCTATAAAAATCTGCCAAGGGCATTTGCGTCAATATAACCCACTCATTCTCTGTTCTCAAGAGGTTAAAGTTATCCAGCCTACGAACCATTTTCCCCTCATCGGTGTTGGCCACGTACCTTATTTGCTCCCCATCCATGGCACGCTGCAGCATCTCCGGTGTCAGATCTCCTAATACCTCAGCATACTTCCCCATCTTATCGCTAAGGCGGTGCATAACTATTTCCCCGTCATTCGCTATTAATACCACCTCTCCATGTATCTCCTCGTTCAGCCTGGCAATTTTCGCCGATAGCCCCGCAACGCTCATATCGAACATGACTATGCCGTAGAAGGTGTCACCTACCCTTATGGGTACCCCTAATGAAAACATCTTAACATCGCCACGTGCTGGATGCTTTTCAGTATAGATATTTGACACATAAAGAAAATGACCTTCCTTCAACTGCTGATAGTAGGGGACATCCCAGAACTGCGTACTCTCAAAAAAGTAACGGTAGCTTTTCCCATTGCTCAGCACATTATCAAGCGGCGCTATTCCCCCATCCTCCCCTCTATACCAGCCCCCATCGAAGTGCGTGGTGGGCTGCAGACCATCCCGACGGATGTAGTATGAGTCTAGCGTATCAATGGCGTTCTGCTCCATAGTAACCGTAGCTGCGAAAAGGTCGGGCATGAATACCATACTTTGGCGGAGCAAACCGCAGATGGACTCCCGGGAGGCATGCCCCTGCTCAATGCTCACCTCCGCGGCACCAGCAGTCTGAAGAGCCATGAGGTACGACATGGACAGCACCGAATTGAGCTCTTTGCGCCCAAGCTTAACCCACGATGCAAGCTCCTCCTCGGCGCTCCGCCGGGACTCCCGCGTCACGATCGAGAGTTCCATAGCGTAGAGGCCCAACAGAATCAACACGAACGTGAATATATAAACTGCATTCAGTTCAAAACGTATCGTATGCCCCTTCAATGCAGGGGACGTGGAGCGTTGCCCTCTCTCAATCTTTCTTTTCATACATTACACCTTATGCGCCAGGCATCAATCCAAGTAAAAACAGTACTCCATCAGAACGTTCTGTAAAGCCCTATCAGCGCAAAGATACATGTTTTCTACCATTTCGCTATTACAAAATATTCTATGACGAGGCATTGTTTCAGTACAGCCAGTCTTTGACTACGATAATAATCGTAACACTAATTCAACGTATAACAAAAGTAGACGCCTAGCAGGAAAACAGGCGTAACCTGTGAAAACCAATGCGCTGCGCTTAGCAATGCGACTTATGCCCCCCTACTTGGCTAAAATAGACATCGCCGAGAACTAAACGTGCGGCTGCGCTTTCGCACAGCCGCACGTCCCTAATACGTACACGCCTCTTAGCCCAAGAAACCCAACAAGATTCCTGCCGCCACTGCGCTACCGATCACCCCTGCCACATTTGGTCCCATGGCATGCATCAACAGGTGGTTACTCTTGTCGTACTCCAACCCTAACACCTGCGATATCCTCGCTGCATCCGGCACCGCCGACACCCCAGCATTCCCTATTAATGGGTTTATCCTATTCTCCGGTTTCAGGAACACATTCATTAGCTTCACGAAAAGCACACCGCTCGCTGTCGCTACTATAAACGACATCGCACCTATTGCAAGGATTAGCAAAGACTCAGTCGACAAAAAGCCCTTGTTCACCATCTCTCCAGTAACTGGATCCTCCATCATACGCACAGCCTGCGTAGAGGCACCCACCGTAACCCCCAGCAGGATTGTCACAATATCGATGAGCACAGTCCGAGCTGTAACAGCCAAACGCTCCGTCACTCCGCTCTCCTTGAGCAAATTCCCGAAGAAAAGCATACCAAGCAACGGCAAGCCCGATGGCACCAGCAGCAATGTCAGAACCACACCGATAATTGGGAAAAGGACCTTCTCAAGCTTCGTCACCCTCCGCGGGGCTTTCATCCTGATTAGTCGCTCCTTCTTCGTGGTCAGCGCACGCATAATGGGCGGCTGGAACACTGGGATAAGCGCCATATAGGAGTACGCAGAAATGGCAATCGGGCCTAGTAGATGCGGCGCAAGCTTCGTGGTTAGGAAGATAGCTGTAGGTCCATCCGCCCCACCAATGATTCCTATCGCCCCCGCCTCGGCAAAGCTAAATGCACCAGACAGAACCGCCACTATATACGCACAGAAAATGCCAAACTGCGCTGCCGCCCCCACAAGAATCAGCTTGGGGTTAGCGATTAGGTTAGTAAAATCTGTCATTGCCCCTACCCCGAGGAATATCAGCGGCGGGTAGAATCCTTGTCGAACGCCGTAGTAGAGGTAGTAAAGCACCGACCCCTGCTCGTAGATACCTATCTGATTGCCCGCCTGAAACGGAATATTACCCAAGAGGATACCAAAACCTATCGGCACTAGTAACAACGGCTCAAACTGCTTGGCTATGCCAAGGTAAAGAAAAAGACAACCCGCCGCTAGCATCACCGCATTCCCCCACGTCATCCCGTAGATGCCGGTCATCTCCCAAAACGACTGGACGTGCTCCACTATAAACGCCCAAAATCCACCATCCAGCAAAGTCAGCATTACACTACTCTCCTATCGTTAGCAGCACATCGCCCTCCATCACCGCATCGCCCGTATTCACAGACACCGCGGTCACCTTGCCCGCCTGCGGCGCATCGACATTGTTCTCCATCTTCATGGCCTCTAGCACGAGCAGCGTCTGCCCCTCCTGCACCGTATCGCCCTCCTTCACGAGCATTTTCAGCACCGTGCCGGGTAGCGGTGAATGCACCGCCCCCTGACCTCCAGCCGCGGGCCGCGGCGCACGCATCGCCGCGGGTTCTGCCGCAGCGGCCTTCGGGGGCTGTACCACCGGTTTCACCTTCGGCTGCACCTCACGCTCCAGCCCCACAGTGTACTGCGTCCCATTGACCTCTACCTGGGCCGTATCGCCCTCCACTTCAACTACGGTTACCTCGTATTCAACACCGTTGATTTTATACTTTTGCTTCTTCACGTTCGTATAAAAATTATCAGCTCTTACCTACCTACTCTTCCTCTGCAAGGAAATCTGATTGTTCGTCACTGCGAACCCCTTATCGTTCCACGGTGAGTACCGCCGTGAAATCTCTTTTATCGTCAGGCTTATCACATCGTCTTCCCGCATCGCCTGCATGTACTGATGTAACGCCAAGCCTATCACCGCAGCGACTTCCGCCTCGTTTCCAGGCTGAGCCACTCCTCCTGCCGCAGGCTTCTGCTTCACCTGCACCCTCCTCTCTTTCAACGACTTTGCCCTATCTACTGCCGGTCCTATCGCCTTGAACACAAAGAAGATGACCACCAAGGCGAATAGAACTATCACCATCGATATAAGCGTCACGCCCAAACCGTACGGATCATTCGCCTGAAAGTCTTGCATCTTGGCGTCGTGCGCCGCCTTCACAGCCGAATCCGCCACCTGCGCTGCCTGCGCCTGCACCGATTGCGCAACGCTCAATGACACCATTAACCACGTCATAACTCTCCCTCCATCGCTAAATCCACCTAGAGCGGAAGGTTAGAGTGCTTCTTGGGCGGCATCGAGTCTCGCTTATTGCGAAGCATCTGCAATGCCCTAATCACGCGGAAACGGGTGTTGCGCGGCACAATCACATCGTCCACGTAACCTAAGCGCGCCGCCACGTACGGATTCGCAAACACATCACGGTACTCTTGCTCCTTCTCCGCCATAAAGGCCTTGCTTTCCTCCGGCTTATCTTTTAGCTCCTTGAGCTTCTTCGCCTGTAGCACCTCTATGGCACCCTGCGGCCCCATCACTGCAATCTCCGCCGACGGCCACGCATAGTTCACATCGCCCTGCAGACCCTTGCTGCTCATAACGATATAAGCTCCCCCATACGCCTTGCGCAGGATTACCGTCACCTTCGGTACAGTCGCCTCGCCATAGGCAAAGAGGAGCTTCGCGCCGTGCACAATCACGCCACCATATTCTTGACCGCTCCCCGGCAAAAAGCCCGGCACGTCAACTAGCGTTACCAACGGAATATTGAACGCATCGCAGAAACGCACGAACCGTGCCCCCTTGCGCGACGAGTTGATGTCTAGCACCCCGGCCATTTGGCTCGGTTGGTTCGCCACTACGCCCACCGACATGCCACCGAACCGAGCAAAGCCCACCACGATGTTCTTCGCATAGCTGGCATGCACCTCAAAGAACTTCCCATCGTCCACTATCGCCTTGATTACCTCCATCACGTCGTACGGCTTGTTCGGCTCCTCGGGAATGATATCGTTAAGCGAATCCTCAAGACGATCTATGCTATCGGTGCATTTCTCTACCGGCGGCTCTTCCATGTTGTTCTGCGGGAGGTAGGAAATTAGCTCTCGCACCATGGCGAACGCATCCTCCTCCGTCTCCGACACGAACTGCGCTACGCCCGACTTTGAGGCATGCACGCTAGCGCCACCGAGGTTCTCTTCCGATATCGTCTCGCCGGTCACCGTCTTCACCACCTTCGGCCCTGTGAGGAACATATTGCTCGTGCCCTTATTCATCAGGATGAAATCCGTCAACGCTGGGGAGTAAACTGCACCGCCTGCGCATGGACCCATTATCATAGAAATCTGTGGCACTACGCCCGACGCCTTGATGTTGTTCTCAAATATCATCGAGTAGCCCATAAGGCTGTTCACCCCCTCTTGGATACGCGCACCGCCGCTATCGTTAATCCCAATGATTGGTGCGCCCATCTTCATGGCGAGCTGCTGCACCTTGGCGATTTTCTCGCCGCAGGTAAGCGACAGCGACCCACCGTAAATGGTGAAATCCTGAGAGAATACGTACACCACACGCCCATTGATCGTGCCGTGCCCTGTCACCACGCCATCACCCAAAATGCTCGGCTTGTCCGCCATGCCGAAATCGGTACAGCGATGCGTGACAAACATGTCATACTCCTCGAAGCTTCCCTCATCGAGGAGCATGTTGATGCGCTCACGCGCGGTGTATTTCCCCCGCGCATGCTGCTTTTCTATCTTATCCGCCCCCCCTGCCTGCCGCGCCGCTTCACGCTTGTCGAGCAGGTCCGAAATCATCTTTCCCTGATTGCTCATACCTTCCCTAGTTGCTTTTACCTTTTAGCCATCATTGACTACTTCGCCTCGCGCTTGCTTTTGTCCTCGCAGAGCTCCGTAAGCACGCCCATCGTTGATTTTGGATGCAAAAACGCTATATCTAGCCCCTCTGCGCCCTTGCGTGGCTGCTTGTCGATTAGACGCACCCCCTTAGACTCCGCCGTTGCCAACTGCTTTTCAACATCGTTGACGCAAAACGCTATGTGGTGAATGCCCTGACCTCTCTTCTCTAAGAACTTAGCTACCGGACTCTCAGGGTCGGTTGGCTCCAAGAGTTCTATCTTGGTCTGACCCACCTTGAAAAAGGCTGTCTTCACCTTTTGATCCTTCACCTCTTCCACTGCGTAGCATTTCAAGCCCAGCACGCCCTCGTAGTACGGCAACGCCTCCTCAATGCTCTCCACCGCGATGCCAAGGTGTTCAATATGCGATATATCCATAATCAATGCCCCTCGTTGATGTTAAACCGCGCAAATGTACGAAAATTAGTTGATTGTAGACAGCTTGACCACGCAACGCTTCAACTCTGCACGGTCAATCTGCAACCATTCACATTGCCACCCCACGATGTCCTCCCTGCGAGGGGTAAGGGCAAAGAAGTTGATTAGAGCAATCTCCACGCTATAAGTCAATTGCGCTTGGCGCAAAACGGCGTTCTTTAACTGTCTTGCACGTATAAAAAGCGGGGTGGATCTTCTGACCCACCCCGCTTCCGTTACAAAATCACTTCAGACTCCGCGCCAATCCCGCTAGTTCCTTACGACAAACGGTATCACGCGTCGCCCCTCTCCATCCTCTACCACTAGGCAATACACGCCCTCCGCAAGGCATGTAAGTGGGAGGCGAACGGTTGACTCGCCCGCCGCATTCTCATACCGCACGATGGCTACGCCCTGCAAGGAAACCACAGTCAGCTGCGTCACTTCGGCCGCATTATCCACGTAGAGCACAGTAGATGCTGGATTCGGACGCAAGGAAACTTGGCGCAAAGCCAACGACTCCACAGGTGTCGTTTCCTTCTCCAATCTCACCGTTACCGTCTGGCCACTCGTAGGCGTTACGTAGCCAGTGTACCTCTTGTAGCCAGCTTTCGTCACCACGTAGCTCAATGGCTTATTTACCGGCACCACATCAAATGCCGCCTTGCCGTCACCGTCCGTTTTTGCTGTTTGGCTTTCAAACGTCACCGTGGCATCCGGCACCACCTGATCTGCATCATCTTTCACCACGAAAGCAATTGACACCATGTCGGTCTTCTTCGTGTACCTCACCGTGATGGTCACATTGCCCTTCACCGCGTAGAGGCCATCGCCCTTATCGTCAGCCCCTTCCACCGTCGTCACCTCCGCCGTGTAGTCGGGTACCTCATTCGCCACCACCTTGATCACCTGCCCCGCCGTGAGCGTCTGGCTCGCCAGCGGCGTGCCGTCCGCATTGGTCACC
>CALHSW010000029.1 GCA_938038735.1 uncultured Bacteroidia bacterium
GAGCTTCTCGCGGGCGGAGCGGGGGATACAGGAGTGGAAGGTGGCGAGGGGGTAGCGGCAGCAGCGTTACCGTTTTCTTACATTCCGCCACTTTCCACAGCGGGTGCGGTTGCGTGTAAAAAAATGTATCTTTGCGCAGGGAGGTAGTAGGGACTGTGAGAGGAATTGAATATGATAGTGCGTTTTCATGGGAGAGGCTAAAGGGTTGCCGGTGATTAGCCTGTTTAGCGGTGCTGGCGGTTTAGATATAGGCTTTAGGAATGCGGGTTTTCGCATAGCGGTGGCTGTGGAGCAGGACGGTGCCTGCTGCGAGACGCTGCGGGCGAATGTACCCGATTTGCCGGTGCTTTGCAAGGATGTTAGGGAGGTGTGCGGAGCGGAGATACTTGCAGTGGCTGGGTTAGAGGTGGGCGAGGCAGCCTTGGTTATCGGGGGGCCGCCGTGCCAAAGCTTTAGCATGGCGGGCATGCGCCGAGGGCTAGATGATGAGCGGGGACGGTTGCTTTTTGAGTTTGTTCGAATCGTACGAGAGACGCTGCCTAAGGGCTTTGTGCTTGAAAATGTAAAAGGGCTGACCAATTGGGATGGCGGGCGTGCGCTGGAGCTCTTGGTGAGAGAGCTAGAAAGGCCTGTAGATTATGATGGGAAGGAGTTTCATTACTGCGTAGCACCCCCGCAGGTGCTGAATGCGGTGGATTACGGTGTGCCGCAGCAGCGCGAGCGTCTATTTGTCGTGGGGAACCGTTTGGGTAAGGGCTACGCATACCCATCGCCAAGGAAGGAGGCTTACAGAACGGTTTGGGATGCAATCGGAGAGCTGCCTGAACCCTCAGAACCCTCGGAGCAAGCTAAGCGAGTGGCGGGATGTATTCCCGATAGAATAAAAAAGCATGGCTACTAAAGAGAAATTGCCGAACCATGTAGCGACGGCGCATTCACAGACGACCATTGAGAAGATGAAGCGCGTACCGATAGGGGGGAAGCTGTCGGACGTGGAGCAGATATATGGTTCTACGTATCGGCGTTTGGATCCGGACAGACCTAGCTACACAGTGACGCGTAGCGGGTACAGGGATTTTATTCATCCGTACGCAGATCGAATGCTCACGGTGCGAGAGCTGGCGTGTTTACAGACCTTTCCGTTAGATTGGGAGTTTAAGGGAGTGCGTTTGGATTCGTATAGCCATGCTCGCGGCGTACCGATGACCCAGTTCGGGCAGGTTGAAAATGCAGTTCCACCGCTATTGGCGGAAGCGGTAGCGCATTCTGTGCGGGAGCAATGGTTTAACAGTGAGGAGGAATAGCTATGAAAGACGAGGCAAATCTCTTGATGCGTGGCTATGCAGGTTAGTCTTTCAGCCAGGCTTACCAATGGGCAAGGGGGAGGGGAGCTGAGGTCCTCTGGCTATTCAAAGACCGTCCTTCGGGCGGAGCTGCGTTAGCGATGCTGTTTTTTTGCAACATTCTCTGTATCTATACGTTGTTGAGTTGGGTTGGGGGAGAAATTGGATTACAGAGGCTGCGAGGATAGAGTGAAAGCGCAGGGGCGTGGGCAAGAGGAGCTTGAGAACCTTGAAAAAGGCTATCTTTGCATTTCGTTGCGTTAACCGAATTGAATGGTTTTCGTTGAAAAGAGCTAATGGCTATGGCATTGAAGTACAGCGGTTTGGTGGATAGAATAATAGACCTTGCATTGCAGGAAGATTTAGGTTCGGGTGATGTCGCTACGGAGGCGTTAGTGGCGCGTGAGGCGCAGGCGCACGCCCGACTAGTGGCTAAGGGTGAGGGCGTGGTGTCGGGCCAATGGGTGGCGGAGCGGGTTTTTGCCCATTTGGATGGCGGGGTGCGGTACCGCGCTATCTGTCCTGATGGGGGCGGAGTGAAGCGGGGGGACTTAATAGCCGAAATCAATGGACCCTACGCGAGTTTGCTTGAGGGGGAGCGCACGGCCTTGAACTTTTTACAGCATCTATCCGGAATAGCGACCGTTACAAGTAAGTACGTTGCGGCCATAGGCGATTTGCCAACGCGTCTGCTCGACACACGAAAAACGGCCCCAGGGCAGCGGGTGCTGGAGAAAAGGGCAGTAGTAGATGGGGGTGGAGCGAATCATCGCATGGGGCTGTACGATTTGGCGATGATTAAAGATAACCATATCGCCGTGGCTGGAGGGATTAGGCAGGCAGTAGAAGGGGTGCGTAGGCATATACCTGTGTACATGAAGGTTGAGGTAGAGACGAGTACGCTAGAAGAGGTGGACGAAGCGTTGGCGTGCGGGGTTGAAATAATTATGCTCGACAACATGGATGTGGAGACGATGCGTGCGGCGGTGCGGCGTATTGGGGGGCGTGCGTTGGTGGAGGCTTCGGGCAACGTGACGCTTGAGCGCGTGAGGGCGATTGCGGAGACGGGGGTGGATTTCATAAGCAGCGGCGCAATAACCCATAGCGCACCGATACTTGACATCAGCATGAAGATGGGCGAGAAATAGAGAGAGCGAAGAAATAAAAGGAAGAGGCACAATGGATAGGCAGGCTTTAGCGGCGGAGATTGTACGACTGAAAAAGGAGAAGCAAGCGGTGCTCCTCGGACACTACTACGCACCGGCGGAGGTGCAGGATGTGTGCGATTATGTGGGCGACTCGCTGGGACTTTCGCGCCAGGCGGCGAAAACGGAGGCTAAGATCATCGTTTTCTGCGGGGTGCATTTCATGGCGGAAACCGCCTCGGTTCTTGCGCAGGATAAGAAGGTGCTGCTGCCCGACTTAGCTGCGGGATGCTCTTTGGCGGAAAGCATTACGGGGGCTGATGTGGCGGCGTGGCGCAAGGAGCATCCGAAAGGGGTGGTTATCAGCTACGTGAACACGACCGCAGAGGTGAAGGCCTACACGGATTGCTGCTGCACCTCAGCCAATGCGGTAGAGGTGGTTGAAAAATATAAGGATGCGCCGGCCATTCTCTTCCTCCCCGATTGGAATTTGGGGCACTACGTGCAGCGAAAGACAGGGGTGAAGATGGAGATATGGCGGGGGGCATGCCACGTACACGATATGTTTACCGCCTCAAAGATACTGCAGGCCTTGGCAAAGTACCCCGATGCAGAGGTGCTTGTGCACCCCGAGAGCAGCGGTTCTGCCACCCCAGAAATAGCAGACAATCCGCGGGTGCATATAGCCTCTACCACGGGTATGATACGTAGGGCTGCGGAGTCGGCGTGTAAGCGCTTTGTGGTGGTGACTGAGCCGGGCACGCTGCATAAGATGCAGGCGGCTGCGCCCGGCAAGGAGCTGATTAGGATAAGCGATGATGCCGAGTGTGAGCACATGAAGCTCGCCACGTTGGAGTCGGTTTACAATGCGCTTCTACGGGAGCAGCATGAGGTACGTGTCCCCGCGGAGCTGGCGAAGAGGGCCCTGCTTTCGATAGAGCGGATGATAGCAATAGGGTAGTCCTGTTGAGAATAAGACGTTACGTTTCAACCAATAAATAGACTTAGGATGCGCTACACAGACAGTCTTACGGGGATGTTTGCTAGTGCCATGAAGGAGTACTGGGAGCTACCGGCGTTGACAGAGTATGGCGGAGAGACGAAAAGCTACGCGCAGATAGCGCACACGGTGGCACGTTTGCATGAATTTTTCCGAGAGGTAGGGATAGAGCCTGGGGATAGGGTTGCGCTTATTGGGCGTAACTCCATCAATTGGGTGTGTGGCTTTGTCGCGACAGTTACCTACGGCGCAGTGGTGGTGCCAATCCTCCATGAGTTTAAGGCATCAACGGTGCACGCCATAGTGGAGTTCAGCGGGGCGAAAATGCTTTTAACCTCGCAGTTGGTGTGGGAGACGCTCAGCGTAGAGGAGATGCCAAGCGTTCGCGTGATAATGGCTACGGATGGGTGGGATGTGAAAGCGGAGCGCATGGGGCGAGGCATCGCGGGGCTGGTGAGCGCGGCGCAGCAGCGTTTCCGAACACGGTACCCGAACGGTTATCGCAAAGAAGATGTGTCGTATCACGAGATGGTTGGCGATGACTTGGTGGAAATAAACTACACCTCGGGCACATCGGGGAATCCGAAGGGGGTGATGATTCCGAGCCGGGCTATGATGTCAAATATGGAGTTTGCCGAGGGTGTTATCCCCGTAAAGCCGGGCGATCGGGTGTTGGCGGTGCTCCCGATGGCGCATGCGTATGGCCAGGCGTTTGACCTTTTGTACGCAATAGGGCACGGTCTGCACATTTTCGTGTTCTCTAAGATGCCAACCCCTACGGTGGTGATAGGAGCTTTTAAGGATGTGCGGCCTCGCTACATCTTGCTGGTGCCATTGGTTTTTGAAAAGATATACAAGTTGCGTATAAAGCCCTATGTGCGTAAGCCGTTGGTTCGCTTCTCGCTGCGTGTACCATTGCTACGGCTTAAAGTGGCGGGTGAATTTCGTAAGGCTGTCACAGAGGCTTTTGGCGGGGAGTTCATTGAGGTAATCATAGGGGGTGCAGCGTTAAACCCAGAGGTTGAGCGTTTCTTTACGCGCATAGGTTTCCGCTTTACGGTGGGATACGGAATGACGGAATGTGCCCCGATTATAAGCTATGCGCCGTGGGCGAATCGCAAGAAGTATAGCGCGGGGCGAGTGACTCCGAATATGGAGATGCGCATTAACAAGACGGCGTCGCATAGCGAGGTTGGAGAAATTGAGGTGCGTGGCGCGAACGTCATGTTGGGGTACTACAATCGTCCCGAGGCGACAGCGGAAGTGATGAGTGAAGATGGATGGCTACGTACGGGCGATTTGGGGGAGATAGACGCTGCGGGCAATCTTACCATACGCGGACGCTGCAAGAATATGATACTTGGGCCGACGGGGCAGAATATATATCCTGAAGAGATAGAGGAGCTGCTTAATAATTTGCCGTTCGTGCTGGAAAGCTTGGTGGTGCAAGACGGAAATCGGTTGGTGGGCGTAGCGGTATGGGATGAGGCGGCCTGTAAAAGGTCTAGGTTGAGCGAGGAGGACTTTGAGGCGATGCTCAAGAAAGCGTTGCCGAGGGTGAATGCAGAACTGCCCGCGTACAGCCAGCTCGCGGAGCTGCGAATGCGGCAGGAGGAGTTTGAGAAGACGCCCAAGCGAAGCATTATGCGCTACCTTTATTCGTTGGTTGGCACGAGGTAGTGTCGGCGTAAGAGCTTCTCAAAATATTTCAAAGGGATGGGGGCCTCATCGCTGGAAAAGGGTGATGGGGGTGGTTGTTCTTTTACGGTGTTGCGGAAAAAGAGCTAACTTTGCGGAAGTAAAGTCGGGAGCGTTAAACAGGGAGGATGAAGAATGGAGAGAGAGCATAGGGTGGTGGTGCTTATGCTGCTGTGCGTGGTGGGGCTAGTGCAGTGCGGAGAGGTGCATGCGCAGGGGCGTTTGGTGGCGGAGGAGCTTGTGCAAGTTGGTGTGCAGGATGGCGGAGCGGTGATGATATCCCAACCCGATTTGTTGGCGGCGGCGATGCGACAGGATTTGATAGTAAACCGTACCGCACCGAAACTCAAGGGGTATCGGGTACGGGTGTACCGAGGGCTTGGCCGTAACGCCCGAGAGAGGAGCGTAGAGATAGCCAAGAGAATGGGAGAGCAGTACCCCAGCATGAAGGTTTACCGTTCGTATCAGGCGCCCTACTACTTGACGTCGGTAGGGAATTGCCGGACACGAATAGATGCGCTTTCGCTACAGCATAGATTGCTGGACGAATATCCCCAAGCGTTTGTTATAGAGGAAGATATAGAACTTCCAGCACTTTGCGTTCAGGAGGAATTGGAGGTAGAGAGTCAAGGCGAGGCGAATAGGGAGGATGTGCAATGAGTAGCGCGATAGAAGTGGCAGAACTGGCGCGGAGGTTGCGTATAGATAGCGTGCGGATGTTAGCCAGGGCTGGCAGTGGGCATCTTGGAGGGTGCTTGAGCGCAGCGGATATTATGGCGGTACTCTACGGAGCGCGGCTGCAGGTGCGGCCGGACGAGCCGGAGTGGGAGGATAGGGATCGGTTCGTGCTGTCGATAGGCCACATAGCCCCGGTGTACTACGCTGCGCTGGCCGAGTGCGGCTTTTTCCCTACGGAGGAGCTTCTTACGCTTCGCACGCTAGGGTCGAGGCTTCAGGGGCATCCCTCACGAAGTCACGGCTTGCCAGGCGTTGACACGGCGAGTGGGTCGTTGGGGCAAGGGCTGTCGGTTGCGGTGGGCTTTGCGCTGGCGGCGCGATTGAAAGGTAAGGGATACCGCACTTACGCGTTGCTCGGGGATGGAGAGTTGCAGGAAGGACAGGTGTGGGAGGCTGCGATGAGCGCGGCTTTTTATGGGTTGGAAAACCTTACGGTGCTAGTGGATCGCAATCGGGTGCAAATTGATGGTCCCAACCGGCAGGTGATGGAGCTGGAGCCGTTAGCTGATAAGTGGCAAGCGTTTGGATGGGATTGCATCGTTACGGAGGGGCACATGGTTCTATCGCTTCTCAATGCGTTAGAACAACGTGATAAGCTACAAAAGCCCTGCGTGATTATTTGCGAGACGGAGATGGGGCACGGCGTAGAGAGCATTGCTGGGGATTATCGATGGCATGGGAAAGCTCCCTCTGAGGAGGATGCTGCGCATTTTGAAGAAGAAATAAACGAGTATAGCTCGGCGTTGCGGCAGCATCTTGAGGCCATGGAGCGTGGGCGGTAGAAACGGCAAATGAAAGGAGTAGGGCATGCAGGAAAGAGGAGCAGTTCCGCAGTTGCTGGGAAAGGAGTCAACACGAGAGGGTTTTGCGCGAGGAGTGTTGCGTGCAGCAGAGGAGGATGAACGGGTGGTAGTGATAGGAATGGATGTGACAGGTTCTCTACAACTTACTGCGTTTAAGGATCGTTTCCCTAAGAAGTTTATCTCGGTAGGCATTGCCGAGCAGAACGGCGCAGGCGTAGCGGCTGGGTTGGCACTGAGTGGATTTCGCCCTGTGTTTGCAACCTATGCTACCTTTGCGACGACAAGAGCGCTTGATCAGATTCGGGTGAGCATATGCTACAACAACGCTCCGGTGGTGATAGGGGGGGCGCATGCAGGGCTTTCGGTAGGACCAGATGGTGCAACGCACCAGGCTTTGGAAGATATTGCTACGATGCGGGTACTGCCCCATATGAAGGTGTTAACCCCGTTGGACTCTAACCAGGCAGAAGCGATGGCGTACTACGCATTGCGCAAGCACGAAGAGGGACCGCTATACATAAGGTTGGGACGTGCGGCCGTGGCAAATTTCACGGATGCATCGAAGGCGTATGACCCTGCTGAAGTGACGCTCTATCGGTTCGGCGAGGCACCGAGGCTGCTGTTGCTAGCGTGTGGCACGATGCTGTACCCCACGCTGAATGCGGGTAAAGAGTTGGCACAGGAGGGGGTAAGCACTGCGGTGGTAGGGGTCTCGTGCGTTAAACCGTTCGATGTTGATGCAATAGTGCGGTACATTGAGCTGCTAAATGTGCAGGGTGTGGTGACGGTGGAAGAGCATCAAGTGGGCGGGGGCTTTGGTAGTATAGTTGCGGAGATGCTGAGCGGAGTGCGTCCGGTAAAGATGTTGCGAATAGGGGTGAGGGATAGTTTTGGAGAGTCGGGAAGCCCTGACGATTTGTTGGCGAAGTATAAATTAGATTCGGCAGGTATAGCGGAGCAGGTGAGGGAATTCACGCTGTGGGGTCTGTCGGGCAATGTGGTGGAGTCGCATTGAGAGGGGTGAGAAAAAGGTTAGAGGGTTGAACTAGAGGTTTTAGCATGAGCGATCCAATAAAACATGAGTGCGGTGTAGCGTTGATGCGGTTGAAGAAGCCGTTGGAGTATTTTCAGGAGCGTTACGGGACGTGGATGTACGGCATTGAGAAGATGTATCTCCTCATGGAGAAACAGCATAATCGAGGCCAGGATGGAGCGGGTTTGGCGAGCGTAAAGTTTCATTTACCACCTGGGTATCGTTATATAGACAGGGCCCGAGCACTCGGCACGACTGCGATAAGCGAAATATTTGATGAGGTACATCGTCCTTTGAAAGGTCTTGCGTCTTCCCAGCTCAACGATCCTCTTTGGGCGAAGGCGCACGTGCCTTTTGCCGCGGAGCTATACCTTGGACATTTGCGCTACGGTACGTACGGAGATGGGTCGATAGAGTACGTGCATCCGCAGATACGTTCCAACAATTGGAAGGCACGCACGCTGATTATTGCTGGGAACTTTAACCTCACCAATACGTCGGAGCTGTTCGAGTTGCTCATAAAGTTGGGGCAACATCCGAAGGATCTTTCCGACATGGTGACGGTGATGGAGAAAATCGGCCATTTTCTTGACGTAGCAAACGAACGTTTGTTTAGGAAGTATAAAGATGCGGGGTTCTCCAACATAGAGATTAGTCGTCTGATAGCTGAGAATCTTGATTTGGGAGCGTTGCTCGGAGAGGCTACAAAGGATTTTGATGGTGGGTATGCGTTGACGGGATTGATAGGTCATGGCGATGCGTTTGTGTGTAGGGATCCGTGGGGTATACGTCCGGCTTTCTATCTTGATAATGATGAGGTGACAGTGGTGGCATCGGAACGTCCAGCGATACAGACAACGATGGATGTGTCGGTTGATGATATCCATGAGATTCCGCCGGGCCAGGCGTTGATTATTAAGAGGAGTGGGAAGGTATGGCTGGAGCAGGTACGTGAGGCGCAGCGCCGAGCGTCGTGTAGTTTTGAAAGAATTTACTTTTCGCGGGGTACGGATCAGGATATTTACCGTGAGCGGTTGCGTCTCGGGGAGCTGTTGGCTCCAGAGGTAATGCGGGCGGTGAACGGAGACCTTGACAACACAGTGTTTTCTTTCATCCCAAATACGGCCGAGACGGCCTACTATGGGCTATTGAGAGGCATTGAGGCGCAGCAGAATGAACGAAAGGTACAGCAGCTGTTGGCGCTGCCTCAACTCGAGGAGTCCGCTGTTCGTGAGATACTAAGGCATGAGGTGCGGAGCGAGAAGGTGGCTGTGAAGGATATAAAGCTACGAACCTTCATTACGCAGGATGCGGCACGTCAAGACATGGTGCAGCATGTGTATGATGTGACGTATGGGAGCGTACGGGAGGGGAAAGATACGTTGGTGATTATTGACGACTCAATCGTTCGTGGCACAACGTTGCGTGAGAGTATACTACGTATCTTGGATAGGCTTAGCCCGAAGAGGGTCGTTGTGGTGTCAAGTGCGCCGCAGATACGTTATCCCGATTGCTACGGCATAGACATGGCTAAGCTAGGTGATTTGATAGCCTTTCGGGCGGCGGAGAGTCTGCTTAGGAGTACGGGACGTGAAAATCTATTACAACAGACGTACGAGAACTGTCTACGTGAAAATGCCAAGAGTGAGGTGAGTGTAGAGAACCGATTGAAAGATATCTATGCTCCATTCACGGATCAAGAGATATCAAACGAGATTGCTGTGTTGCTGAAGCATCCTTCGTTGCGCTGCGAGGTGAGTATATTGTTCCAAACGGTGGAAGGATTGCACAAGGCCTGTCCGAATGATGGAGGAGATTGGTATTTCACGGGGAACTACCCAACTCCGGGCGGGGCGAGAGTGGCGAATCAGGCGTTTATAAACTACATGGAGGGGAGCACGGAGAGAGCGTACTAATTGAAAATGTATTATCTTTACGGTGGTTTTAGTGAAGGAATTGATACTAATAAGGGAAGTTTGACATGACGAGAGACACGAAGATTTTTGACTTAATCCAAGAGGAGCGGAATCGCCAGCTGCATGGAGTGGAGCTGATAGCGTCTGAGAATTTTGTAAGCGATCAGGTGCTTGAGGCGATGGGGTCGGTGATGACAAACAAGTACGCAGAGGGGTATCCCGGAGCGCGCTACTATGGCGGTTGCCAAGTGGTAGATAAGTCGGAGCAGCTAGCAATTGATCGGCTTTGTGAACTCTTTGATTGTGAGTTCGCCAATGTTCAGCCCCATTCAGGTGCACAAGCTAATATGGCTGCGTTTATGTCCGTTATGGAGCCTGGAGATACTTTCTTGGGACTGGAGCTAAGCCAAGGGGGGCATCTTTCGCATGGATCGCCAGTGAACATTTCTGGGAAATGGTTCAAGGCTACATCGTATCAGGTGAAGAAGGAGACGGGTACGGTAGATTACGACGAGATGGAGGCTCAGGCGAAGAAGCATCGTCCGAAGTTGATAGTCGGAGGTGCCTCTGCGTATAGTAGAGATTGGGACTACAAGCGTATGCGTGAGATAGCCGATGAGGTGGGCGCAATGCTGATGATAGATATGGCACACCCCGCGGGGCTTATTGCGGCAGGGCTTTTAGAGAATCCAACGAAGTACGCTCATATCGTGACATCCACAACGCATAAAACGCTGCGAGGCCCGCGTGGTGGCGTTATCTTGATAGGCAAGGATTTTGAAAATCCGTGGGGGGAGAAGACGCCGAAGGGCATTATTAAGAAGATGTCACAGATTGTGAATAGTGCCGTCTTCCCAGGCGTACAGGGAGGCCCGCTGGAGCATGTGATTGCGGCCAAGGCAGTAGCGTTTTATGAAGCGTTGCAGCCGGAGTTCAAGACCTACCAACAGCAGGTGAAGAAAAATGCGGCTGCTCTGGCCAAACGGTTCATAGAGAAGGGATACGAGGTCGTGTCGGGTGGCACTGACAATCACTGCATGTTGATTGACCTGCGTAAGAATTTCCCAGAGATTACAGGTAAGAAGGTTGAAAATCGTTTGGTGCTTGCGGACATCACAATCAATAAGAACATGGTGCCCTACGATACCCGTTCTCCATTCCAGACTTCGGGAATACGTATTGGCTCGGCGGCAAGTACAACGCGTGGGTTGAAAGAAGCTGAGATGGTGAAGATTGTTGACCTCATCCACCGTGTGATATCTGATATTGATAACGATGCGGTGCTCAGTGATGTGCGAAAGGAAGTGAACGCCATGATGGAGAATAGACCGTTGTTTGCATGGTAGACGGTAAGAAGAAGGTGAAAGTTAAAGGGCTGCGAGCATTGCTCGCAGCCCTTTTTTGATGGCTAATTTTTAGAAGTTTCCACCACCGCCTCCGCCACCAAAGCTTCCCCCTCCTCCGCTAAAGCTCCCACCGCCGAATCCACCACTACTGCCGCTACTTCTAGAACTCCCGCCACTACTAAGCAAGGCAAAAAGAATGGCCCTAGAGATACCGCCTACTGGACCTTTACTGAAGCTTAAGAGGGATAAGAGGATGGGGAATCCGAATATTAGAAAAAGGATAATCTTATCGCGTAGCGAAAATTCGCTGTCCTCTGAGGTGTTCTCCTGTGCCCACTCTTGATTCCCCATAGAATATTGGGAGTCTAGCTCGGCAATGGTCATTGCTACCGCTATACGGCATGCGTCCCCATTGCGGTGTGCCATGATGTAGGGACGTACACCATCAATCATGATACGTCTACAAACGATGTCTGGCAAGGCACTTTCAATGCCGTAGCCGGGTGCGATGTAGCCTGCACCGTAAAAGCCCGATGGGCGTTCTTGAAACGAGGAGTCACGAGCCAGGCTCTTTCCTTGTATGTAGATGCTCCTTAGCGCATTAGAGAGGGAGGCGGAGTCGCTAGACGTACCGTTTTCCAACTGAGAGACAAGCGAAGTGAAAGGGTCGTTTAGGTCTTGGTTGGCTTTAGGGGGCAATATGAAGGGTGGCATCTCACTCGGCACTACAAGAATGATAACCCCATTGTTTAGATCTTTTTTCCCAAGCTTCAAGCTATTGCCGAGCTTAGTGGCGTATTCGTTGAGGTCAAGCCCCTCGAGGTCTCGTGTAGTGACAAGGACGATTTCTACAGAGGTGCGAGCGTCGTAGGCTGCTAGCTGGCTCTCAAGCTGTACAATTTCGTTAGGAGAGAGGATGTTAGCTTTGTCAAGGACTCGTCCCTTGGTGGGAAGGCAGTAGCCGCAAAGCGGTAGTACGGTTAGCGAGATGACTAGTGCTGTGAAAAGTAGTTTGTTGCGTCCAAGGAGTTTACCCATAGCTCTACGTCCTATTTATGTAAAGACTTCGCAAGATACGAAAAAAAGAGAGCTGTACAGCGAGGAAATCTTTTTTCGTGCTTACAGAAGCGACAGATAGCCTCTGTACTCCTATATCGTCCCCGAAAACGTCTTTGAAGGACTGCCTCGTTGCAGCGCATCATGATTACTCTAATTGGAAGTGCGAAACGCTGCCATATCGGAGTTCTGCGACTGCTGGAGCTTGACGAGGAGTAGCCGACGTGCCACGGCAGACCGATGTTGCAAATATATCCTTCATAGACTTTTCAAACTCTTCGAGGGCGATATTCTTTTGGGCTGCGTTACGCGACATTATGCGCCCAGCCCCATGCGGAGCCGAGTAGTTCCACTCTGCATTCCCCTTACCCACGCAGATGGCAATGCGTCGCGCATGTTGAAGGGCAGACAGAACTTTTCCCCTTCGGCTGCCCGCACCGCCCTCTTACGCAGCATTGGATACTCCTCGTTGATTGCGATGTGGTTGTGCATCGTGAAAAATGACTCTACGCACTTGGCCTTGCAGAGCTTTTTCAGTATGGCGAAGATACGGTTTCGGATTACGTGATGATTGTACAGCGCGTATGTTTGAGCCAAAACCATGTCGGAAAGGTATCCATTCAGCGCATCGCCCCACAGATATCCTATAAAATTGGCCTTTTTAGGGTTCTGGGCAACGTTCCGCCAATGGTTCACCACTTTAGCTCCAAGGTTCCAGGAGCTACAATGGATGGTGAGCCAGGCCTCTTGGGTCTTTTCGTCTTCGCCGTACTCAATGAAGTGGTTGCCACCACCGAGAGTGCCTAGGCTTTTGTAAAATATTCCTTCCTGCAACTTTATTCTCCGGCAGAACTTCGTGATGAAACGAGTATTGATGCGTGGAGCATCGTTAATTAGTTCTGGCGCAGCGGAATGTGCTCTATTGTACTGTGTATTGAGGAAACGGAAAAGGCTCTGTTTTACGGCAGCATTTCGCTGCGAATTGACTGCCCATACAGAAACGGCAAGCCGCATGGCAGACGCTAGGCATAAATAGGAACCACCGGCTAGTTGCAAGCGGCTGCACAGCATTTAATTCGCCGTGAATGGGGTAAAACGCATCGGTACACAATTAAAAAACAATCACTTTTAACCGCCCTAGCACCTCTCCCCAAAGGGGCACCCTACAATGCTACACAACTTTTCCCTCGCCCTACCGCACCAGCTTCTCCACCTCTAGGTCGATCGGCGCTTGGTCGGTGAAATCGTGGAGCGTTTCGGCACGTAGACGGTAGTAGTAATTCCAGTAGAGGTGCAGCTCCACGATACGGCGCTTCCGCGCGTTGTCTTTGGCCTGCTGCGCATCGTTAAGCTCCAGCATGCCGATCTGCCCCGCCACAAAAATTTCTATAGAACTTTGATACCTAGCCTCGGCCAGCGTATCAGCGGCGAAGGCTAGATCTAGCTGGTGCTGCTGCCGATTGTAGCGAGACACAAGCAATGAAAGTTCCTGCCGGTAGAGCTGCTCCTCCTGGGCTAGCTGCGCTTCCACCACCTTTTGGCTCCACTGCGCCATGCGCACCTGCCCACGGCGGCGACCCCAATCGACTATTGGTATGCTAATCCCAATACGCACCTGCTGGTAGTCTATCGGGTTACGGTACGCATCCTCCACCTTTGCCCCTTGGCCCGTAAGCCCCACCGAGGCGATGAGCTCCGCGCCGAAGAGATTTCCTTTAGCCTTTGCCACCCCGTAGCGGGCCTCCTGCATACGGCGCGCCCGCTGCGGCGTTACCGCATTGTTCTGCGATGCATAACCCAATGCTTCCGCGTAATCTACCTCTGCATATGGAGCCACTGTCGGCAGCTCCGCCACAATCGTATCCTGCTCTGGGAGGCCCAAAAAACTTTTAAGGCTGTACATCCTCTCCACCCAGGCCTCTTCGGCATTACGGCGGGCCGCCTCTGCATTCAATGCATTTAGCCGAATATGCCGGAAGTCGTTGAGGCTCATATCCCCATTGCCACGCCGCACGACGGCTATCTCCACCAGCTTTTTTGCCGTTGCCTCATTCTGCTGGGCAGATTGCAGCTCCTCCTGCGATAGCAGCAGCGAGAAGTAGCGCTGCACCGCCTCTAGCGTAGTCTTCTCCACCGCGGAGAGGTAGACCGCCTGCGCCTCCTTGTACCGCAACGGCTCTATGCGCCGCTCCCACATCATCCGATTGGCACTCCAGAGCGGCTGCGACAACTCCACTCCTATCGGCACGCCCAAATAGTGATGCTGCGCGCCTCTCTCTACGGGGAAGACATCCTGCAGCGATGTGGTCACGCCGATTTTCCCGCTCGTGAACGGGATGTTTTGGCTGATCGAGAGGCTGCCGGTTAGGCTCATCATATTGGTCCGCACGTAGCGATAGCTACCATCCTCCCGCTGGTATAATTCGTATCCCCGTTTGAATTCCGGCACCGTGCCCCCCAGCAGCACCTCGGGGAGCAGCTCCGCCCGGTATGACCGATACCGCCAGTACGCCGCCCGCAGCTGGTTGAGTGCCACCGCTGCATCCACCGACTGCACCCTCGCCAAACGTACCGCCTCGTCAAAGGGTAAAACCCTTCGCGCCGAGCTATCCGCCGCTCGCACCGAGGCGCCAACACCCCCTAACGCAAAGACCATCAACGCCAGTGCCGCAGCACAAATTTTCCCATTACCCATTTTTCTAGAATGCATGACTACTCTTTTCAATCTTCAGCACAAAAGGTGCGAAACCCATACCACCCGCACAATACGCTAAAAATCAGCGGTATATAAAACGGTAGCTTGTACTTTAGCGAACACACCGTCCATATTCGGACACCGGAAGCCGCCGGGGCGATACGCAATCTTTAAAATTATCATTACCTTTGCAGCCGCTGTGTGGACGATGGTGTCGGCGGGGTGTAGCTCAGTCCGGTTAGAGCACACGTCTGGGGGGCGTGGGGTCGCTAGTTCGAATCTAGTCACCCCGACACGAGAACGGCGACAGAATGGGGAATACCGTCTGTCGCCGTTCAGCTTTTTGGGGGGAATGCTACCCTGTAGCGTACAAATCCCAACGCCTTAGCAATTCTGCGAAATCGGCGGGTCTCGGCGCCTGGAAATGCATCTGCACACCGCTGATCGGATGCGGCATCTCTAGGCATCCCGCGTGCAGTGCCTGGCGCGGGCATGCGGCCATGCACGCCGCCACGAATTGCATGTACTCCCCCGTCCGCAAGCCCCGCAGCACCGTATCCCCGCCATACCGCCCATCGCCAAAAAGTGGATGCCCCACATGCGCCATATGGACCCTGATCTGGTGCATTCGCCCCGTTTCGAGCTGACACTGCACAAGCGACACGAAGGTGTAATCCCGCTCCAAACGCCAATGCGTTATGGCCTCTTTGCCCGCGCTGCCATCCTCAAACACCTTCATGCGCTGCCGGTTAGCGGGGTCTCGCCCCACGTTCCCCTCAATTGTACCCTCCTCCCCATCGAAACGCCCCCACACTAACGCCTCGTACCTCCTGTGCGCCAAATGCTTTTGGAATATAATCCCCAGCTGCGACATGGCCTCCTCGGTTTTCCCAACGGCAATTAGCCCCGAAGTGTCCTTATCAATGCGATGGGCCAGCCCGGGCCGCACGCCGCCCTGCTGAAATAGAGGTAAGTCTTGAAAATAGTAGAGGAGGGCATTAACCAGCGTTCCGCTAAAATGGCCATGCCCCGGATGCACCACCATGCCCGCCGGCTTATTGACCACCAGCATGTATTCATCCTCATAGACCACATCAAGCGGGATTTCCTCCGGCAGCACCTCTGCGCTGCGCGGTTCGTAGGGCTGATAAATCGAAATAACCTCCCCTGGCTTCACCCTATACGATGGTTTCAGCGACCGCCCCCCGATAGTCACCATCTCCGCCTCTAATGCCTTCTGAATGAAGCTACGGCTCGCCCCCTCAAGCTTGGAAGCAAGCAACTTGTCAACGCGCAGCGCGCTCTGCCCCTCATCGACGACTATCTCTCGGATTAGATAGCGTTCCCCCTCAGTCTGCGCACCATCGGAGTCGTCGTACAGCTCATCGAGCCCCTCATCGTCGTCCCTCATAGCACCACCAAACGCTCACTCGCCAGCACGCCACCCTGCGCTCCGCTAACAACCAGTAAATAAATTCCTTGCGATAGTTCCGATACGTCCACCTCAACTCCACCCTCCTCCACCCGCACAGATCGCACTAGCTGTCCCTGCACGCTGTAGAGCTGCAGCACGCTTCCCAGCGGGGCCCCCTGCACCCGCACCCTGTCATGGGCAGGATTGGGGAACGCCTGAATACGTACCTCCTGCACTTCGCAATCCCCCGTCACATGGGGCGTTTGCCCCCCCGCGGAACAGACTAACCGGATCATCAAAGCGCCCTTGTACTGCGACTCTTCCCACGCCCCCAGCGCGTTGTAAACGATTTTTGAGGGGGTAGCGGTATGCAGGTCTATGCCCACCTGCATCATGTCAGCCTTGGTTTGGCGCCACCCCACGTAGAGCGGCTCGCTAAAGCCCACGGGAGAGTCTAACGTATACTCTATGAACGGATTTGCCCTGTTGAACTCCTTCGGAGGATCGCAGCGCTGCGCGTAGAGCTCGTCCCCTGGTTTGCCGTTGCGTTCATTCCATACCACCACCTCAAAGCGCGCCCTCGTAGAGAGATCCATGATGGGATTGAAGTATATACGGACTTTTTCAATGGTCCCCGCCGCTATCGGTTCAAAGCGCATGGCGGCGCACGCCTTAGCCGTTGCAAGGCCATCCACGCCGTACCCATTGTCCGGCACGCCCGTATCGTAAGCATACGCATCGGCAAAATGCAAGCGCCGTCGCACCGTATCATTCCACAGAAATGGTTGCAACGCCGATCCAACGCCCACCTTGAGGTTCGCCTCTAGCGTCACATCCACCTCCCTACCTGCCAGCGCGCCCCACCTATAGGCGTAGGTGCGATGGTACTCCTCGGTTGCGCCTGAATTAAGGGGAACAAATAGTGCCTTGCTTGACTCCACCTTCGGCAGCACGCCGTTCGCATCCACTATTCTGTACTCCCTGCCAACCGTTCTCGCCGCATGGTACAGATTGGCGAAGCGCATGCCCAGCTCCTTTTGGGGGTTCTGCTCCATTCGCTCCAGCCACTCCGTTGCCAGCACGTAGGGAATTTCCTGGTAGGGCAAATCGATTCCTTCAAGGCGCGTCACGCACGCCTCGTCGTCAATGTAGACCGTATCGCCCGCGCCCCGCCCCGCATTCAGATACACGAGGTCAATAGACCAATGGCCAGTGTTTGACTGCCTCCCGGGCATCTGCGTATCGCTCGAAACTCGCACAGAATTTCTGAAGCGGAATTGGAATCCCCTGACGCGGTACGGTCGCACCACTGGGATATGCGCCTTTACAAAACGACTTGAAAGGTTCGGGGCACCTATCGCTACCTCTTTTTCCTTCCCCGCGGGGTATTCATGCTGCTGCACGGCCCGTGCCTGCGTTGCGTCAAAGCTGGCACGCCACACCTCCTTCCATTCCCGCTGCTTGGGGTCAAAGAAGTCCACCGCCAGCACGTCAGCCGGCTGGGGCTGCCCCCCCCACCCCTGCGGTTGGAACTGAAACGATAGGTAAACCGAATCATTGCCGAGTAACCGTATTGGGCGCGACATGAGAGTGTCGCAGGCATTTCCATCCGCTGCGTGCTGCGCATGGAACGTACCATCACCGCGCAGGGCATCAAAAACGGCAACGCCGATCGTGGGTGGGGCAATGGCCACCTGATCACCGCAATCAACATCCTCGTATTTTGCCCAGTAGCCCGAATACGGCGTAGGAAAAGGTCCACTAAAATCATCAAAAAATGGGAGGTCAACCGTATCTATAGTAGGCACTTGGCCCTGCGCTACGCCACAGATAGCTAGCAACAGCAGCTGTATGGAAAAAACGATGCGGACGGCAGCCATTCGCATCGCGCACCCTCGCCTCCTCAATGGGCCTCCTCCCGCTGCGATGCCATTAGGTGCAAATCTACCGGTGTGCCGTACGCAACCCTGCTGCGCACCAAGCCACGCTCCGCGTCAAGCCGTTCAGGGAAACCCTGACGCACCACCACCGCATTGATCGTATCACCCAACGTGCGAACCGTAGCGGCATCGTACGTTACACGCCCCACATTGAGCAACGAATGCGTCAACACCGCACGCGCCGCCTCCAACGTCATCCCCTTGACGCTCGGCACCTCCGCTTCGTTCTGCCTTGAAACATCAAGCCCTAGCACCACGTCTACCAGGCTCCCCGCGTAGAGCGAGTCGCCCGGATGCAAGGATTTTCCCTTATAGCTCCACCCCTGCACCTCCGTGTGTCCAATGAAATCCCTCTCGATCTCATTCTCCTCTTGCGGGAACTCCCCATCGGGGGAGTAGGTAGAACGACCGCCCGTTGCGCGCACAAAACTCACGCGCCCCACCTGTAGCTTACACTCCCGCACCGCAGCAAATGCCGTACGGTATGGTTCCCATGCCCTGCGGGGAAAGGCAACCATCTCGGGCTGTACGCTGTTAATCGTCAAAAAAATGCGGCGGCCATGCTTCACCTGGTTGCCCACGCGCGGATACTGCTCTATCACTGCGTGGGGCTTTAGCAACGGATTATAGGTGGAATCCTGCACCGACAGCCGCAAATCCAAGGGTTTAGCCAGCACCGTAGCGTCCTCTAGAATCACCCCCCGAAAGTCAGGCACTTCGTACTCCGCCCCATGCTCTGTGAATATATTCAAGAAAAGGAACGCCACAGTAATCAGCACTACAATGCCTACTATCGCCAGCAAGGGATGCTTCACATACGGTATCGACCACGCCCGCAAAGCGAACCGTTTGAACTTCGACATTTCTGCTTCACTTTTTTCACTCCGCACGGCAAAGGTAAGCTATTTCTTGCAATTAAAGCCCATCGTATGTTACACGAGAGATATTTAAACTTCCAGCCGCGCACCGTAACGCTACGCAAAGCAAATCAAGGGAAATAGGTATCTTCGCGCCGGAGAGGAGCTGTACAGCGCATGCTACTAGGGTTCCGCTAACAATACGATTCAGAACAACAACAGTTTAGCTAGATAAAACAATGAATTCGCTAACACTTCTGCAGGTACAGGTGGAGGCCGCTGCTGCACCCACCGAGGAAATACGGCTCTCGCTATGGAACCTCGCCGTTAAAGGTGGATGGCTGATGATTCCGCTCGTGCTGCTGTGGGTGATTGGGCTCTACATCTTCTTTGAACGCTACATGGCTATCCGAAAGGCATCGAGGGTGGATTCCAACTTCATGAATAGGATTCGAGAGTTCGTTATCGACGACAAGCTAGACGCTGCGCGGGAACTCTGCCAAAACACAGACACCCCGGTAGCTAGGATGGTTGCCAAGGGATTAGAACGAATCGGGCGCCCAATGGCTGACCTCAACACCGCCATAGAGAATCTAGGGAACCTGGAGGTAGCTAAGCTTGAACGGGGCCTCCCTATGCTGGCCACCATCGCGGGCGGCTCACCAATGATTGGTTTTTTGGGAACGGTGGTTGGTATGATTCAAGCCTTCTACGACATGTCGATGGCTGGGAATAACCTTGATATCGCCCTCCTCTCCAACGGTATATACACCGCTATGGTTACGACCGTTGCGGGGCTTATCGTGGGGATTATGGCCTACTTCGGCTACAACTTCCTCGTGGCGCGTGTCGATAGGGTTGTATTCCAACTGGAGGCCACTTCGCTTGAATTCGTTGACCTGCTGAACGAACCCGTAGAGTAACGCCTAAAACGCTATGAAGCTCAAACGCCATGCAAGAGTAGACTCGTCCACGTCGATGTCCTCGATGTCGGACCTCGTCTTCTTGCTGCTTATATTCTTCATGATCACCTCCACCATGGTTGCCCCAAACGCGCTAAAGCTACTGCTGCCCCGAAGCAATAGCCAAACCTCCGCGAAGGCTGTGACAACCATAAGCATCACGGAAAACCAACAGTACTACGTGGAGACCACGCCTGTACCCATTGAGCAAATGGAGGCATACCTACAGCAACACCTCGCGGGGAGCGAGGAGCCGACCATATCGCTACACGCAGACCGTTCTGTGCCCATTGAGGCCGTGGTAAAGGTGATGAATATTGCCAAGGACAATCACTACAAGCTTATTCTAGCCACTGCGCCCCTTGACAAATAGTCTTCGCACGAAATACCATGGGCAACGCAGCGAAATAAACGGAGTAAAGGCGAAGAACGCAGGATGAGGAACAGTAGCTACAGATGGGAGAACGATGATAAGCCATCGCAAAGGAAAGCCCTAGCGGCGACCGTTGCAGTGCAAGTTGTCATGCTGCTCATACTCTTCCTAAGCGGGTTCGTTACGCCCCTCCCGCTGCCCGGCGAAAAGGGGATTGCCATCTCTTTTGGCCAGGAGAACGGAGGCCTTGACAACAGCCCCAATGCCGCACCGCAGCGCCCCATTGCGCCGCCCCAGCCCCAAACGCCCACCCCGCAACGAGCGGAGACACAGCTCACCCAGGATTTTGAGGAAGCCCCCGCAGTGAAGAAAAAGCCGCAGCAGCCAACGAAAACAGAGAAGCCAACACAGAAAAAAACAGAACAGATCCCCACTCCCGCTCCCCCTGAAAAGAAGCCGGAAAGGCAGGTTGACAAGTCGGCTCTATTTCCAGGCGCTTCCCCAAACGAGCAGGGGAAGGGCATAGGGAGCGGTGGGACGGCAGACAACCAAGGGACTCCAAATGCCCCACTCTACACGGGGAAGCCCGGCGGGAAGGGCGGCGATGGCACGAGCGGAACAGGACAGGGCAATGGAGCGGGGGGCAACGGCATTAGCTATAGTCTCAATGGACGCACCGCGCTACAGCTCCCCACCCCCGAATACCCGAAGCAACGGGGCGGGCGAGTGGTTGTAAAGGTGTGGGTAACCCGCGACGGAAAGGTTTTACGCGCCGAGTCGGGGGAACCGGGTAGCACCACCTTTGACCAATCACTCCTGGAGGCAGCCAAGAAAGCCGCGCTGCAGGCCCAATTTGATGTGGCTTCCAATGCCCCCGACATCCAAACGGGCACCGTTACCTACGTATTCCAACTCAAGCAGTAGGCGAATGGCGAAGCGTAAGGGAGGCAAGTACTACGTGGTATGGCAGGGGCGTACGCCCGGCATATACGACACGTGGGCCGACGCGAAGGCGCAAATCGATGGATTCCCCAATGCGCAGTACAGAGGATACGCCACCATCGAGGAGGCGCGCGCTGCGTTCAGTCTCCCATTTCAGTACAGCCCTAGCTTTCAGCAAAAGCCCGACTGGCGTACGAGTAAAACGCCCCCCCTTATTCCCTCCATATGCGTTGACGCAGCGTGCAACATGCGTACAGGCACGATGGAATACCGCGGGGTAAACACAGAGGATGGAGCGGTTATCTTCGCAAAAGGGCCTTTCTACGATACGACCAATAACGTGGGCGAGTTCCTCGCCATCGTACATGCCCTGGCACTCCTCAACCGGGATGGGAACCCCCAGTTCATGAGTACACCCATATACAGCGATAGCCTCACCGCCATGTCGTGGGTGCGCAGAAAGCACGCCAACACTAAGATGACGCCCACCCCCGACAACGCATCGCTCCGTGTGATTATTGAACGCGCCGAGACGTGGCTTCGCACGCACCGCTGGGCAAACCTTGTCCTTAAATGGGAGACCAAGGAATGGGGCGAAACCCCTGCCGACTACGGTAGGAAGTAGTTAGCCCACGCCCGTCTACCGAAAGAAGGGATTAAATTGCTTCTCCCGCCCGATGGTGGTTCTGCTTCCGTGCCCCGGCAGCACGATTGTATCGTCGGGCAGCGTAAAAAGTTTCGTTCGGATGGAAGAGATTATTTGGTCGTAATCACCATCGCCCAGGTCGGTACGCCCTATAGACCCTTCAAAAAGGGTGTCGCCGCTAAACAGGACCCTTGAGGCTGGAAGGTAGAAAGAGCAACAGCCCTTCGTGTGGCCCGGCGTATGGATGACCTCTATCCCAGTCCCTTCAAAATCTATCTTTTGCCCATCCTCAAGGGATTGGGTGGGCGCAGGAATCGCCCCCAACTTGGCAAACGCCCCGCCAAACATCGGCGCATGGTTCAATAGGTGGGTGTCGGCAGGGTGCATGGCAAAAGGTAAATTCCACTTTGACACGGCTTTAGCCACACCAGCCACGTGGTCAATATGCCCATGCGTATTCAGCAACAATGTAAGGGTAACGTTATGTTCCGCGATAAAGTCGGTGAAATGCCGCCACTCTTCATCGTATAGAAAACCAGCATCAATGAGAATCCCTCTCCCCCCCTCGCGGAACAAGAGGTAGGTACACTCTCCGAAATCGTTAGCCTCAAATAGCTGCACCTGCAGCCCTTGCCCATTTTTTGTCTCCATCACCATCTGTACGTAAGATTTCACTAGCGGGTGCAAGATAAAAAAAAGTTCCATCATTCGCCGCATCCCCTCGTCCTACGAACAACATTGAAGGTGTACTGTTTCTGTATAAATAGAAATTCTTTCCAATGCTTTATGGGAAAGCTCACCTATATTGTTGACGCTTGGCGTATCGCCACTGTATAACGTACTATAACTCTAGCCTAACAGCCCACATCATGATTGTAGAAGGACAATACACCACCGCAAAGATATTCACGGAAAACATTGAGATGCCAGCCTTGGAATGGGTAAAAAAAGCTCTGCAACGACCCCGCGTTTGAAGGCATTCCGATCGTTCAAATGCCCGATGTGCATGCGGGCAACGCATGTAACGTTGGTACGGCCTACAAGATTGGAACGTACGTTAACCCCGACCATGAGGGAGCTAACATCGGCTGCACCATCTCCATGCATCGGCTGTCTTCTGCGGTTGCGCCCGAAGATTTTGCGCTGCTGGACTATAGGATACGAAACGTTATACCGATGGGGAGGGAAATCTGCGAGAAAAACAGTCTCAATGAGAAGGACCTTTTCTTTGGATAGCCGCGAACTTCAGCCTTCATCCCCGGTCAATTGCTCTACGGTCTTGTTAATCTGAAAGCCCATCCCGCAGAGTCTTCTTGTGCAGGTCCCTCCATTGGCCTCCCCTTTCGCTAACCACTTTTTTTGTACCTTTGCGGCTGGCTTAATTCATATAATGTCTAACCAATAGTAAGTAGAGCAAGAGATGGAAATGGAGAATGAGCAGATGGCTGCGCCTTCGATGGAGGGTGCAGCGCTGGCGGAGAAGAAGGTAGTGGAGTGCGGCAATCCCGATATGGATTGGGACGAGCTGACATCAGAGTCCCACTACGGTGCGCAGAAGCGGCAGGAGCTAGAAAAGAGTTACGATGAGACGCTGGCGCGGGTTATCAACGATGAGGTGGTGACGGGCAAGGTCGTGGCGATATCCAAGCGCGATGTGGTGGTGAACGTGGGGTATAAGTCGGAGGGCGTTGTGCCGGTGGCAGAGTTCCGTTACAATCCGGCGTTGGCCGTGGGCGATGAGGTGGAGGTGTACGTGGAGAGCCAAGAGGATCGGCACGGCCAGCTGGTGCTTTCGCACAAGAAGGCGCGTATCTTGAAGGCGTGGGATCGCGTGACGCAGGCTTTCGAGAACCAGGAGGTTATCAAGGGCTACATCAAGTGCCGCACGAAGGGCGGTATGATTGTCGATGTGTTTGGCATCGAGGCGTTCCTACCGGGGTCACAGATCGACGTGCGTCCTATACGTGACTACGATATCTACGTTGATAAGACGATGGAGTTCCGGGTTGTGAAAATCAACCAGGAGTACCGCAACGTGGTGGTCTCGCACAAGGCGTTGATAGAGGAGGTGCTCGAGGCGCAGCGTAAGGAGATCATATCGAAGCTGGAGAAGGGGCAAGTGCTTGAGGGCACGGTGAAGAACATCACGCCGTTCGGTGTGTTTGTGGACCTTGGCGGCGTGGATGGGTTGGTGCATATCACCGACTTGTCGTGGAGTCGTGTAGGGCATCCGAGCGAGGTGGTAACCCTTGACGAGAAGATAAACGTTGTTATTCTAGACTTTGATGAGAATAAGACACGTATCGCATTGGGTATAAAGCAGCTGCAGCCGCATCCGTGGGATTCGCTGGGCGATAAGATTAAGGAGGGCGACGTGGTGAAGGGCAAGGTGAAGGACGTGACGGACTACGGCGCGTTCGTGGAGCTTTACCCAGGCGTAGAGGGGTTGGTGCACGTGTCGGAGATGTCGTGGAGCGCGCATCTGCGTAGCGCCCAGGAGTTCCTAAAGGTGGGTGACGAGGTAGAGGCGAAGGTTCTTCTAATCGATCGCGAGGCGCATAAGCTATCGTTGGGTATTAAGCAGCTTTACCCCGATCCGTGGGAGACCATCGACACGAAGTACCCGATAGGGTCAAAGCACACGGCGAAGGTACGTAACTTCACTGCCTACGGTATTTTCGTGGAGCTGGAGCCGGGCATTGATGGGTTGGTGCATATCTCCGACCTGAGCTGGACGAAGAAGTACAAGCATCCCGCGGAGTTCACCAAGGTGGGAGAGGACCTTGAGGTGGTGGTGCTTGACATTGATAAGGAGGCGCACCGCCTAAGCCTTGGGCACAAGCAGATAGAGGAGAATCCGTGGGATGTGTTCGAGTCGATATTCCAGCAGGATTCCGTGCATGAGGGTACGGTGCTGGAGGTGTTTGATAAGGGGGCTGTCATTGCGCTGCCGTACGGCGTAGAGGCCTTCGCCACGCCGAAGAACCTTGTCAAGGAGGATGGCACCACGGCGAAGGTAGACGAGAAGCTTCCGTTCAAGATTGTGGAGTTCAACAAGAGCGCGCAGAAGATTACCGTGTCGCATACGCGGGTGTTCGATGACAAGAAGCGAAGCGAAGAGAAGGCGCAGAGGGCCGACAAGAAGCAGGGCGGTGATCAGACGAAAAATGCTGTGCGTCAGCTTAACGCTTCGCAGGAGCGCACCACGCTGGGCGACATCACCGAGCTGGCCGAGCTGAAGAGCAAGATGGAGCAGAGCGCCAAGCAGGCCGAGGAGGGAGAGAGCGAAGGGAAGGAGTAACCCATCCCCATATGCTTTGGGGATGTTCCTGCGCCGATTGATGGCGTGAGGCGCATGTAGAGAATGGAGGGGTGCAACCACTTTTTCTTGTGGTTGCACCCTTTTTTATGTGGAGAAGCCTGAAAATATAGCTTTGGTACGGTGTTTGTAATATATGGCAGTGCCAAACCGAAACAAGGAAATCAAAGTGGGAAACAGTAGTGAGATGCGGGGGAGAGAGTTTGAGGTGCAAACCGAAAAGACCCATACGCGAATAAAGATATGCGCCGACCGGCTGGATGCGCTTTTAGCTCCGCGGTTGAAGAGCGAGCTGGTGGTGCTATCGGGCAGTGGGGTGGCGAATATCGTGATGGATCTGAATGGGATCGCCTATTGCGATTCGTCAGGGTTGAGTGCAATATTGGTAGCCCATAGGTTGTGCCGCACTGTGAGTGGGACATTCGTCCTGACGGGATTGTCGAAAGAGGTGGAACGGCTGATCGCAATATCGCAGCTGGATTCGGTTTTGCGTATAGCATATACCGAGGCGCAGGTAGAGGAGATGCTGTCGCATTGAGGTGGTAGTAACTTAACGGTGGATTAGCGTTTGAAAATAATTCTATAGTTTACGATGAAAATTTCGGAAATTGTTGCTTCGCAGCGGAGGCGGCTCGGGCTGAAGCAGTACGAGCTAGCGGAAAAGACGGGGATAGCCCCCTCGCAGATTTCGATCTTTGAACGGGGCAGCGCGGGGATGGTGTCAACGAATCTTGAAAAAGTTCTAGAAGCGTTAGATTTAAGCATAGTAAACGATCGGCGCAATGTGCAGCGGAAGTTGGCGAGAACGTGCGCAAAGGTGATGTTGGATCAAAAAATAAAGGATTTGCGTTTTGTTTCTCGCGAGGAGCTAGCCGAACGGGTAGGTAATGATGAAATACTCCTGCTGCCCGTGGTGTCCGACGAACTCTACAGGCGGTATTGCAGAAGCCAGCTTGTAGACGAAACCAATACGTGGAACTACTTCGTGACGCTGGTTCAAGACTATTTTTTGGATGCGCAGGACGGTGTGCTGCCCGCGTAGATGCCCTTGGTGAGAGGGGCTACGCCGCTGGGTGGTGTTGCTAGTGGCGTGGTGACGTGTAGGGCGTAGAGCGTAGCGGGGAGCTTGGAGGGCTTTGCGCAAAGGGGGGGCTGCGTGAATGCAGTGCGACCTAGAGTGCGAAAGGATTGGAGAGCTGCGTATTTTCGGCGGAAGTTGTAACTTCGCGCTGTGCGATGTTGTAATTTTAGGTTGGGAGGGGCGTAAGGCGGTAGTTTGGTATGATGGAGTATATTATAGCACTTCCACCGTTAGCGCGGGTGTTGCTGCTGATGGCGAGCGCGGTGGCGTTGGCCGATGTGGCATTTTACCTTTTCTTGATGATTGCTTCGGGTAATGGACGGCATAGGAAAAGGGCAGCTGAGGGCGGCGAGGCTTCGGTGGCGGTGGTGCTGCGTAGCGGTTTCAATCGCGATGGGCTAGCGGAGGACGTGGAGCGTTTCCTATCGCAGGATTATGCGCCCTATAGCGTGGTGGTGGTGGACGAGTCGGGCGAGGGGGATGGAACGCCCATGCTTGACTCGCTGCGCAGTCGCTATAGCAACCTTTACGTGACAGCAACATCAAACGATGCCAAGTTCACCAGCATTGATAAGCTATCGCTCACGGTGGGAATAAAGTCCACGGAGGCGGAGTGGATTGTGCAGGCGAGTCGGCATTGCCCGCCGAAGAGTGTGCATTGGCTCACGGAGCTTTCTACCCATTTTCAGGAGGGCGTGAGCGTTGTGATGGGGTACAATAGGGTGGTAGTGGGAGCGGGGGACGCTTCACGCTACGCTGCGGCGCGGCATCGGTGGTGTGCGCTGGTGCGCCTTGCCCATGCCCGAAGCGTTGGGCCCTACCTCGGGGATGGGCAGAATTTAGCCTACCGGCGCAAGGCTTTTCTAAGTACACGGGGCTTTGCGGGGTATGGCTATTTGCTGGGCGGCGAGGGGGAGCTCCTCACGCATCGTTTGGCGCAGACGGGCAAGGTGCATGCAGAGGAAGGTATTAAGGCGCAGACGCAGGGGAAAGTGGCATTGACGTGGCGGGAGTACTTCCGGGGTAGGTTGGGCGAGATGCAGGCCATGCTGGTGCTGCCTCGCTCGGTGCGGTTTAGCATGCAGCGGAATGCGCGGCTGCGCCTCTTGACCTGGCTGTTCGGCGTTGCGCTGCTGCTGAGCGGCAGTTGGCTGCTGTGGGCGGGCGTTGGCCTTTTGGGGCTGCGGCGGCTGCTGTTCCTGCTGTGCGGTGTGGTCGGCATGGTGCGCTACAGCGACAAGTGGAACTTGCTGTGGATGTGGCTTCAAGATGTGATGGAGCCTTGCGTATGGGTGGCGGAGAGCCGCAGGTATAGAGCATTTAAACATCAGCCGCGGTGGAGGAGGTAAATCCAAATTTGTCTGAAAAAGCGCTGCGTGACTATGAGGCGGTGAAGCGCGCGAGGGCGGGGGACGACCGAGCCTTCGCGGAGCTGCACGACCGTTACCGAGATACCATCTTCTACATGGTTCTGCGCATCGTGAATAATGCGAGCGATGCGGAAGATTTGACGATTGAGGCTTTTGGAAAAGCATTCAACAACATTGACCAATACGTGCCACGCTACGCTTTCAGCTCGTGGCTGTTCAGAATAGCGAAGAACAACTGCATCGATTTCATACGTAGCAAGAAATCGAGCATAGTGGATTACGACTCGAATGTCTTTGTACATTTAGAGGGTACAACTATTACTTCGTCTGTCCCCTCAAAGGCTGCCGACCCCGAGGAGAAGCTCATTGTGATGCAGAGCGTTTCGCGGGTGCAGGAGATTATATCAAAGCTCCGTCCGCGCTACCGCCGCTTGGTGGAGCTCCGCTACTTCAAGGAGTATACATATGATGAGATAGCCAAGGAGCTGGATCTCCCCATGGGGACGGTGAAGGCGCAGCTGTACCGGGCGCGAGAGATGCTCCAAAAAATATTAAGAGACTTTGACAATCCCGACGTATGAGCGATAGAGAGCAGCTTACAGCACTTTTCCCGGAGCTAACAGCGCAGCAGCTTGATGCTGTTTGCGCATTGCCCGCTATCTACAGGGCGTGGAACGAGAAGATAAATTTGATTTCGCGCAAGGATATAGACAATGTGATGCTGCATCACATTGTGCATAGCCTCTTTATCCTCAAGGCGGCATCGTTCCGGAAGGGGGATGCCGTGCTGGATTTTGGCACAGGCGGGGGATTTCCAGGCGTTCCGCTGGCGGCGGCGTGCCCCGATGTGCATTTCCACCTCATTGACTCTATAGGAAAGAAGGTGCGGGCCGTGGAGTCCATTGCGCGGGAGGCGGGGCTTGCGAACGTTACGTGCGAGCAGGTGCGGGGCGAGGAGCTGAAGGGAAATTACGATTTTGTCGTGTCGCGCGCCGTGGGGGATTTGAGCCAGCTGTGGCGATGGACGAAGCACCTCATGCGGCGGGAGGAGGGCCGCGAGCCGGCCAATGGACTGCTCGTGCTGAAGGGTGGTTTCCTTTCGCCGGAGGTCTCCCCCTTTGGGAAGCGGGTGAGGGTGTGGCCGATTACCGATTGGACTGACGATCCGTACTACGAAGAGAAGTACCTGCTGCTGGTGCCAGCGTTGTAATTCCTAGTCGGTTTGTAGGGGGCGGGCATGGCGTGCAGGTTATGGCTGGAGCTGAGTGATCGTGCGTTGGCGCTGATGCATTGCCGGAGGTGCGGTAATGGTCATGCGGGTCAGTCTTTCAGACTGGCTTGCCTTCCAGGCAGGAATCCGGGGGTTTGAAAACCCCCGGCTATTGAGAGACCGTCCTACGGACGGGGCTGCAATGGCGCGCAATTGCATGCGACTTTTTTGGGGGACTGTGCCGGTTTATGCGGGCATTGGAGGCGTTGTGGGTGGGATGCGGCGGGAGTTTGGTAGCCGTGCGTTGGTGCTGATGCATTGCCGAAGGTAGGGGGGTGTGGAGGGTCACGCCGCCCGCCTAGCCGCTATTATTCCTCCAAGATTCCTGTTTTTTCTTACTTTTGTTCGCTATTTCAATTTGGCACGGTGTAGGTTGCTGCTGAGGAAAGATTTATGGACGTGGTAGAGCTGTTCGCCGGTGTTGGCGGTTTTAGGATTGGGCTAGAGAGGGCTAGCCAGGCATTTCATACTGTTTGGGCAAACCAATGGGAACCCTCAACGAAGCGGCAGGATGCATACGACATTTATGTGAAGAACTTCGGAAATCGCCCTATACTCGTGGAGGGGCGCGTGGTGGACGAGGTCTCGAATGTTGATATTGCGCAGGTGGATGTCAATGCCATTCCAAACCATGAGATGCTGGTCGGTGGCTTTCCGTGCCAAGATTATTCCGTTGCGAATTCCCGAGAGAATGCGCGGGGGCTTGATGGTAAAAAGGGGCAGCTATGGTGGTCCATTGAGTCGATCCTCAGATGTCACAGAACCCCCGCCAAGTACCTGTTCCTTGAAAATGTGGATCGTATCATTAATTCTCCGGCTAAACAGCGAGGGCGTGATTTTGCGATTATACTAGCTACACTGGCGAACTTGAACTACATAGTGGAGTGGCGTGTAATAAATGGGGCGGATTATGGGAAGGTGCAGCGGCGAAGAAGGACCTATATCATCGCTTACCAGGAGAACACGGCGATTCATAGCTACATTGAAGGAATGCGAGATCCGCTGGAGTGGGCTTTGAAGGAGGGCACGATGGCTACTACCTACGGCGTTGTGCCGGATGGAGGGCGTTTACCTGCTGTATTTAACGTTCCGAGCGATTTGAAAGAGATTTCGGATAATTTTGGGAAGGGGCTATCCAGTAGCGTTTTTGAGAATGCTGGGATTATGGTGAATCGCACCGTGTATACCATTAGGACACGGGCGCAGTACGGCGGAGAGTATCGGATGCTACGTGACGTGCTGGTGCCTGAGAGCGAGGTCCCCAAGGAGTTCTACGTGCAGGAAAAGGATCTGCCGAAATGGCGTTACCTAAAAGGGAGCAAAAAGATAGTGCGCCAAAGGCCGAATGGCACTGCTTACACATACTCTGAGGGGGCGATGGCGTTCCCTGACCCGTTGGACCGCCCTTCGCGTACGGTAATCACAGGCGAGGGAGGTGCGAGTCCCTCGCGCTTTAAGCATGTGGTGGAGGCGGTTTCGGGGAGATATCGTCGGCTCACGCCGGTAGAGCTGGAGCGGCTCAACGGCTTCCCTGATAATCATACGGAGGGTGCTACGGCAGCTAGGCGAGCGTTCCTCATGGGCAATGCCCTGATTGTCGACGTGGTGGAGGATCTAGGGCGGAGTTTAATGAGAAAAATTGCAGAGTGCGATGGAGTACGATAACGCCGACCCGCAATCGATAGAGCGGTACGCGCAGCGGCTATTGGGCAAATCGTTACGGCAATATTTAGGAGAAAGTGGGCAAGATGTAGAGTCTCAAAAGGAAGGCAAGGGGAGGCTGGGGCAGATTGTAGAGGAGGAGTTCTTCCATTATCAGAATAACAGCACGGCGGGTCCTGACTTCGCAGAGGCTGGTGTGGAGTTGAAAACGACCCCAATGAAGGCGGTTAAGCGCGGGGATGGGCGGGAATGGGTTCCTAAAGAACGTCTGGTGCTAAACATCATCAATTATATGGAAGAGGGGCTGCTTGATGCTTTTGAGGAAAGCTCCTTTTGGAATAAGAACAGACTTTTGCTGCTGATGTTTTATCTTTATGAAGAGGGCAAAGATTGTCTTGACCTAGTATTTTATATAATTCGTCTATGGGAATTTCCTTCTAGCGACTTGTCCATTATAAAAGAGGATTGGGAAATCATACACGGTAAGATAAAAGCAGGCTGTGCGCACGAGATCACTGAAGGCGACACGCGTTATTTAGCGGCGTGTACTAAGGGGAGTTCGGCTTCTATTAGGCGACAGCAACCATTTTCGAATGAACTTGCTAAGCAAAGAGCCTACTCGTTGAAGACGTGCTACGTTAGAACGATCATTGATGTTTCGTTAAAGGAGCAGGAAAGAAAAGGTGGAGCCAAGAAGGATGGGGCAGCAACAGAGAGCGATTATCAGTCTCTTTATGCATTGCCTTGTTACAATGAGAAGCTGTCGTTTGAACAGAATGTGGAGCACTTTCTATCTAGGTTCTATGGCATGGCAGAAAACGAGATATGGGCTAAGTTAGGTGATACTCCAGTGGCAGCAAAACACAAGTATGCCGTATTGGTTAGGCGGATGTTGGGTATAACTAAGGATAGAATAGAAGAATTTGAAAAGGCCGGAGTTGAAATAAAAACTGTCAATTTGGAGTCGAATGGTACGCTCAAAGAGGCAATGTCTTTCAGGAATATCGATTACAAGGGAATAATTCAAGAGGAATGGGAAGAGTCGTATTGGTACGATGTGCTAAGTCATAAATTTCTTTTTGTAGTGTTTCAAAAACGGGAGGATGGTTCAAGTAGCGTATTCAAGGTTGCATTCTTTTGGAATATGCCGTCAAAAGATTTAGAGATGGCGGCAGAATTTTGGGAGCACACCAAGCAACGTATTGTTGAGGATGATTTTTCCCACTTCATCAAGGCTTCAGACAAGTTAATTTGCCATGTGCGACCGCATGGTCGCAATGCGCAAGATTTGGTGGAGACCGCGACGGGACGCATGGAGAAAAAGTATAGCTACTGGCTGAATAGAGATTACGTCCTCTCGGTAGTACGGAGCCATCTTGACTAGAAGTAGAGTGGGCGCATTACCCTTCAGCGATTGATGAAGGTCTGTCTTTTCTGATACCTAAAGCCCGAAGCGCGGGTATGGGCGGGAAGCCTAACTGCGCAGTTGAAATTGAAAAAGATGGTCACGCGGATCAGTCTTTCAGACTGGCTTGCCTTTCTGGCAAGAATCCGGGGGTTGAAAACCCCCGGCTATTGAGAGACCGTCCTGCGGACGGGTCATTATGCCCAGGGGGGGAGGGTTACCGATTCGTGCGGCGTTGCGGTGTATAGAATGAGGGGCGCAGCTCCAAGAGCTGCGCCCCTCATTTAGCTATTGTTGCCCTAGCCCTGCCGTCTCCTATCTAGAAGATGAAGCTTTGGCTAATGGATTCGTGGTTAAAGACTTTCTTGATGATTTCCGCAAAGAGGTCGGCCACGGACAGCGCACGGATTTTACTATTTGGCTGATCCGTGCGTATCGGAATAGTGTCGGTGATGACGAGTTCCGAAAGCGCAGAGTTCTCAATGCGTTCATAGGCGGGGCCGGAAAGAACACCATGCGAGGCGAAGGCCCTAACGCTCTTAGCGCCCATATCCATCATGAGATTCGCGGCGCGCGTGATGGTGCCTGCCGTGTCAACCATGTCGTCAAGTAGGATAACGTTTTTCCCCTTTACATCCCCGATCGCGGTCATTGAGTCGACCTTGTTGGCCTCCTGGCGTACCTTGTGGCACACGATGAGCGGCTTGCCGAAGTGGCGAGCGTAGCTGCTGGCGCGCTTGGCACCGCCCATGTCGGGGGCCGCGAAGGCGAGATCTTCAATGTTGAGATTTTGTATGTAGGGTACGAAGAGCCACGAAGAGTACAGGTGGTCAACGGGAACATCGAAGAACCCTTGAATCTGGTCGGCATGGAGATCCATGGTCATCACGCGGTCGATGTGCGCAGCCTCCATGAGGTCAGCTACGAGCCTTGCTCCTATCGGCACCCTCGGTTTATCTTTTCTATCTTGCCTCGCCCAACCGAAGTAGGGTATCACCGCGACGACTTTGTCGGCTGAGGCGCGGTGCGCTGCATCGGCAATGAGCAGCAGCTCGAAAAGGTTCTCGACGGGCGGGAAGGTGCTTTGCACCACAAAGATGGTAGCCCCTCGCACCGACTCATCGAAGGAGGGCTGAAACTCCCCGTCGCTAAAGTCGAGAAAGCTGATTTTACCGAGCTCCGCGCCGTAGCTGGCCGCAATGCGCCTACCAAGGTCTTGCGACGCCCTACCGGCAAAGAACTTTAAAGGAGGATTGTGCATATGAAAACGTTGTTTTGATTCCGTGGTTACAGTCTAGATGAACGAATGGATATATTCAAGCAGTTCGCCCCGTCCCTCGTTCCGTAGCGCCGAGGTGTAGAAGAAGGGGGGAAGCTCTTCCCAGGTTTCAGCTAGAGTGCCTTTATATGAGTCAAGTAGGTTGGAGCGCTTCTGCGTACCTATCTTATCACTTTTAGTGAAAATAAGGGCTAGCGGTACGCCGTTTTCGCCCACCCACTGTATGAATTCAAGGTCGTTGCGCAGCGGTTCGTGCCGTGCGTCAAGGAGCACGAAGAGGCAGTAGAGGTTCTGCCGATTGAGGATGTAGTTCCGAATCATACCCTCAAACTGTTCCTGTATGGGTTTAGGAACCTGCGCGAAGCCGTAGCCCGGGAGATCTACAAGATACCACGACTCATCAATGAGGAAATGGTTGATAAGCTGTGTTTTCCCCGGCGTGGAAGAGACCTTAGCCAGCCCGTTCTGCTGGGTAAGCATATTGATGAGGGAGGACTTTCCGACGTTGGAACGCCCAATGAAGGCCACCTCTGGGCGTTCGGGGGCGGGGCACTGCTGCCACTGCTGGCTGCTGCAAATAAAACGCGCTGCGATTTGCTGTCCTGTATCCATTTGGTCCCCCGTCTTTGAAGAGCAATGTATGGGAGTTCGTTCCCTCTCTTCCTTCCTAAAGACGGCGCGAAGGTACGGAAAAAAAAGTGATGGGGGTGAGGGGGGGGGCGTTATAGGCGTTTTGAATTACCATTTTGTGCGGTTAAAAAAGTTTTGATACCTTTGCGGCCGTCATAGGTGTTGGAGGAGGATGTACTGCGGAGTGCATTTCCCTCCGATGAAAAGGGAAGCAGGTGCGAATCCTGCGCAAGCCCGTTGCTGTGAGTTCCGGAAGGAATCTGCGCCGAGAGAGCCACTGAGAGGAAAAAGTTCCACTTGGGAAGGCGGCGGAGGTTTTGGAGCGAGCCAGAAGACCTGCCTATGGGGGAGAGATGCAAAGAGGCCTCGAGGATAGGGCATCGGCATAGACGAGATAGAGCGTACGAGCCGCGCGGCTAGACATGTGTAGTGTCAGCGCGTAGGTAGAGTGCCCGAGTTCTGTGCTCTGTAGGTAGGCAACTTTGCGTGGGGGGCTTTGGGATGTAAATGGTTGTCAATAAAGGAGGAGAGGAATGAACGAGAGGGTACGTTGCTTATTGCTATCGGCGGTGCTGGTAGTGCTGTCGTTGGGCGGAGTGCGCGCGCAGACGCACCGTTCGGCTGTAGGCGTAGCAGAGGTGAGTCTGGGTGGCGCGGCAGTAAATTTTTTGCCTACGCTGGCAGGGGGAAGCTATGCGTCTGCTGAGGGGGATCAGATTACTGTTTTTAAGCCGGAGGGTGCGGGGAGAGTAGCCGCGCTGAGCGTGGAGTGGATGGCGGTGCACACGTCTGCCGTTTTTGAGGTTTATGCGGGGATAAAGGCAGAAGGCACAGCACTCTATAGCGGGAGTGGCAAGGCAGAATGGAAATACATTCAGGGCGACCCCGACAAGGAGGGCGGCGCCTTGACGGTGCGTTTCAATGCCAAAGGGAAGGCGTTTACTCCCGGAGCTGATGGACGCGCCGGGTGGCAAGCGACAGCGCTGAGCGTTAGGCCCGATGTGGCTGACGTGGCAGCGTGGAAACTTAATGGGGCGCAACCCAGTAAGCTACTGCTTCGGCAGGAAAACGACTCTATATTTATGTCCCAAATCCTAGTCACGGGCAAGGCGGGGGCACTGCAAAGCGTTAAGCTGGCGCTGGAAGAGGATGGAGTCAACGTGACGAAGATTGAGCTGCGTGGATCCTTTGGAGCTGAGGAAGGGACGGTCACGGGGCGTTCTATAGAATTTGATATGCAGGCGGGAGAGACATTGCCGTTGGGGTGGAATGCGGTATCGATAGTGACTACCGTGCAGGAAGTTGCTGCGGGGGTGGAACGGGTATCGTTTATTCCGGTGGCATTAAAGTTCTCAGACAGAGAAATTTCAGAAAGGCGTTTTCCGAGCGGAGCAAGCTACGAAGTGGATCGTGAAACGCTCCCGCAGATAGTGCTTGACAAGAAGTTTGACGAGCAGGCTTCTTGTAAGATAGACCTGCCCTACTCGTTCGTGCCAGCTCTGGATGCGAAGGGGAAATACAAAACAGGCGAAGAGGATTTGGCTGTGATTTTGGAGCCGGCTGATTGGAAGGTGGCGCAGATAGACTTTAAGGAGTTTGAGTTGGATGGCAATGCCCAGGTTCGGATATTCTACGGGGCAGATACATTAAATCTCTGCGCTTCGTACGGGAGTGACGATGCAGGGGTGGCAAAAGGGAGTCCCATGGTAGGGCGTAAGGACTTGGGTGCTGGTAAGTTGCTGGTGAAATTTAACCCGAAGGGCTCAAACACCTCCTCTTGGTCAAAAAAGGCGGGTTGGCGCGCGGTGGTGTCGTCGGTAGAGGCGCAGCCGTGGCGAGTGGTAGGAGTCGGGACATCCCTATGGAATGAGACGAAATTGGGGGTACTATACCCCAACGAGTCGGCCTTGCTGTATAGAGTTACGGTGGCGGCCGAGGGGGCAGAGGGTGAGAAGAAGCTGCAAAAGTTGACGTTGCAGGGAGAGAATCTGGCATCGTTGGCTAGGATGGTGGTTTACTCAAAAGTCAAGACGAACTGGAAGCAAGAGATTGATGAAGGGCAATCTGTAAAGGTAGCGGAGTACGCCGATTTTAGCAGCGGAGAGATAGAGTTGGATTTCAGCGGTGCGCCGATTAAGTTAGGGAGTAGGGGTGTGGAGTATTCATTTTTTGCAGTGGCAGCATCCCCAGAGAAGATTTCTACCGGAGAGGTTCGGCTCTACGTTAAGTCGTATACCCTTGAGGGGAGTGCCGATGAGATTACCGTGGACGATCCTGGCAAGTCCATTCCTAAAGTGTGGGAGACTAAGAAGGCACTCTACATGAAGGAAGGCGAGGTTTCCATTAGCGAGCCGATAGAATTCTACGATGCAGGGGGACCTAAAGGCAACCAAGTATTTGAGGGGACGCTTACGCTACGGCCTGACGATCCGCAGGGGCGAGTGCTAGTAGAGTTTAAGGATTTCGCGCTGGTGGCTAACACTTTTGCCCCGGAAAATAGCGATCAGATGGAGGTGTTTTCCGGGAGTGGGGCAGATAAGAAATCGCTGTGGAAGTTTGATCCTAAAAATGGAGGAAGACCAAATGGGTTTTCCGTAGTTTCTGAGGCGAACGATGGGTCGTTGAGCGTTTATTTCAAATCGCCTAAGGCTACGATGGAAGGTTTTTCCGCCGAGGTACGGATGGTGAAGAATGAGCCCATCAAGGTGCGGAAAGCGACGCGGGAGGTGTGGCTGGAGCATGGGGGCAAGCGGCGGCTGCGCGCGGGGCTGCTGGGTTCGCTCATGCTGCTCAATGTGGAGGGCGAAGGGGCGCAGCCTGGAGCGGCCGTGAAAGCGATAAAATTTCATGTGGCGGGGGTAACGTTGCGCTCCGCGAAGGTTAGTGCATACGATGGCGTCGGCTCTAAAGTGGCGGACGAGCTGGGGAGTGTGGAAGTGAGCGGGCAGGACGTGGAGGTGCAGTTTGCGACCCCCTACGAGCTAAAGTTTGGGAAAAACCTATTTGCCGTTGAGGGGGTTGCCGATGTGAAGAGCGCCACAGGAGAGACGGCGACAATGACGGATGTGCGCATCGTGATGGCTAGTGGGGAGGAGCTGCAGCTAACGCCGCCCGATACGAAGACAGAGGCTAGCGTGAAGAACATTTACGAGCTTGAGTATAAAAAGGATAAAGATCATGGAGATTATACGCCTAGAACGCTAATCGTAGGTGCAGGCTGGGAAGTGAAGAACGAAGGACCTAGCTACACGTGGGGTACGAAGGGCGGAACGCTTGTGCTCAAGCCGGCCGATGCGGGGAGCTTGGTGGGGGTAGAGTTGCAGGGAAAGTTTGACTTCAATAACTCTACGAGGCATGACCAAACACGGTTCGCAATCTTTAGCGGAAACGATACGGCGAATGCGGATAAGTTACTCTTTGAAGTGAAGGAACAGCAGAAGGTGCTTCCCGCTGTGACGAAGTATTATCCTTTGGACGGCGACACCGAGCTGACGATTCTATTCAATAACCACGGTGGAAATCAAGGGATGGGGTTTACTGCCAAAGCGTGGCAGGAAAAGGAGGAGGTGATGAAACTCGGAGAGGTGACTTCCCTTCAGGAAACGAACTACTTGACGCTGGATGGCAAGCCTGAGGCGTTCGTACGGTTGGCTCTTCCAGTGATGGGCAATCAGAAGGAGCTGAAGCTAGAGGGGGTGAAGTTGAAAATTACCCAGGGGCAAGAGCATGTGGAGGCGGTTTCAATTTTCACGGGGAGCGCAGAGTTTGCGAAGGCTACTACCCTCCTTGCCGAGAAAGCGCAGCCACAGATGGAGGAAGAGTTGACGTTTGCAAAATCCTTGAAGCTGGCCACAGGGGAGCGCTATGTGTGGGTGGCGCTTACGATAAAGCGCGATGCGCCGAAGGGTAGCGCATTTGATTTGGCGGTGGAGAGCCTTACGGTAAATGGGACACCGCGGGAGTTGGGCGATGCTGGCAATCCAAAGGGAATGCGCGAGATTGGGAATTTCTACCTTTTCAAGGGGGATGACAATGTGGAGGTTGACGGCTCGATCGTGTTTTATGACGATGGGGGGCCCGACAGGCCATTCACGGATAAGAACAAGGGTACAGTGACCTTTACTGCCAAGCCCGGCAACGTGCTAGTGCTGGAGGTGCGTGCGCTGGAAACGCACTACCGAGCGAAGGTTAAAATAGAGCCTAAGGAGGGTAAAGCCTACGAGGAGGTGAAAGGTAAGTTCCTCCCCGCAAAGATTATTGCAGGGGAAAGCTTGCAGGTGAGTTTTAATCCTACAGCCAACACTCTAAATGCGTTTGGGTGGGAGATGGTGATACGCTCCATTCCGAACGACACCCCGTACGAGGTGGTAGGCGCAGAGGCGAAGTCGGTGGCAAGGAGCATTGTGGTTGCGGGCGAGGAGGGGCTGCCGATGCTGCGGGTGGCACTTCGGGTTGAGGGGCTGGCGAGCGAGTGCAAGCTGGAGAAGCTTTCGGTGGTGCTGCGGGAGGAAGGCATGGCGGCGAGCGTTGACAAGGTTAAGGTGTGGGCGACAGGCACGAGCGAGTACTTTACCGATGCCACACTACTTAAAGAGGTGGCTTGCGATGGGCTGCGGGTGGATGTTCCGGTGGAGTACGCAATGTCGGGCGTATCAACCTACTACTTTTGGGTAGGGCTTGATGTGGCAGAAGGCGCAGCGCAGGGCAGCGAAATAGCAGTGCAGCTAGCTGGGGTGAAATCGGGGTCGTATGAATCTCTGCCGGCCAATAATCCTTGGGCAGTTGCCACGGTAAGCAAGGGAATCCATGGTACTTTCACAGTGGGCGGATCCTCACCTAACTACGCTACGCTGACTCAAGCGGTGGCAGCGTTGGAGGGCGGTGTGGATGGCCCAGTGACCTTCTTGCTACGCGATGGCATCTATCATGAAAAGGTGTCAATAGGGGTAGTTCAGGGAGTGTCGGCTAAGAATAGCATAACAATAAAGAGCGAGAGCGGGAACCGCGACGCAGTGGTGGTTACGAGCGATAAAACTGAAAGAGACATGGGGATCATCGCTTTGATGGGGGCGGATCACGTAACGCTAGAGTCTTTAACCGTGAAGAGTAGTACCAAAGATGTACATGCAGCGGTTAGTCTGGATAAGGGGAGTTCGTACACCACGATACGCAACTGCCACCTGGAGCTTCCGATACCCACATCGCATAATTGGCAAGACGGTGGAGATGTAGTGTATACCCATTCATCGTCTAAAGAGGGAACTCTTACGATAAACTATACCACAGTGGAGGGGTGTAAAGTAGTAGGCGGAAAGATTGGAATAAGCCTAAATGGGGGACAAAGTAATGTGAAATACCCGACAGGGAAATGGATTACCGTGCGCAACAACGACATTGAAAGCGGCATGAGCAAGGCGATATATATTACCTATGTGGAAGGGTTTCGAGTAGAGGGCAATCGGGTGGATGCGCATGGGAAATCCTTTGGCTATGACTATCAAGGTTTTGATGGCGTAAGGCTATTTGGACCTGGACGCATTGCCAACAACGTTATATCGCTGCATGATGGGAGTAAAACGCTAGGCGGGATGTACTTTAGGGACGATGGACTTCTAGGGAGTGTTGATGCGCCAATAGCCGTGGTAAACAACGTGATAACCATAAAGAATGCTGGACGAGGCGGGTCGTACGGGATTAGTTTGGGTGATACCAAAGCAGCGGGCAGGCACACAGTGGTGGCGCACAACACGGTGGTAATTAGCGAGGATGGCGCATGGGGCTCGGCGCTAGTGCTAGGAAATAAAGGGAAAGGTGTAGCAGTACGGAACAACCTTTTTGTGAACTTGGCGCAAGTAGGATTCGCATTGAATGCGGTTGGCACTGAGACACCGGAAGGGATAGAGCTGAGCAAGAATTCCTTTTGGTCGCCTAAGGATGGCACGGCGGTGAGGGTAAAAGGACAAGATAAGTCCTTGGCCGATTTAAAAGGTTTGGCAGCGTATGCCAGTTCAATAGTAGAGCAGGCGATTATAGCAGATTTCCCTAACGATTTGCATTTGCTAAATGGGGCGGATTTCGTGCTAGAGGAGGCGGATGCGATACAAGGGATTGGAGTTGAGAAGGATGCCATGGGCAAGGTGCGAGGGGCGAAGCCCACGGTGGGGGCGTTGGAGTACGAGCCGATGCCGGTGGCGTGGTATCCAAGCGCCCCGCAGCTGCAGCAAGTGTATGAGGATGCCGTAGAGGTGCAGGTAGGGCTTAACATGCCGGGCGAGTGTCGGTACGTGGTGCGCAAGAAGGGGGAGGCGGAGCCCACAATGGCAGAGTGGGCGAGCGTGCTGCCCGTCCAGCTTGGGATGAAAAAAGTCTTGACGCTATCCATGGCGAATCTTGAGCCTGGCGTAGAGTACGTGATGTACGTACATGCGACATCGGCTACAGGTGAAGCGCTGCTGGGGAAGGTAGAGTTCACCACCCTGGCGGCGGGCGCGAAGCCGGCGGTGCTGGCAGCGGAGTATCCGAAAGCAGTGCGAAACTTTAGCGATGCGCATGTGGTTGAGGTGCTTGCTTTGCGGGCATGCGAGATGAAGTATATTGTGGTGCCAGCGGCGGCTTTGGCAACGGTGGACTACGCAAAGGCAGTAGAGCTAGATGGAGGATTAAAAGCGTTGGAGGGACGGAAGTTGCGACTTCGAGACCTTACGGCTAGTACGGACTACGTGCTCTGCTACTCCACCTACTACGCTGGTGATAAGCCAACGGCCTGGAAACAGTACAGCTTCAAGACTAGTGCTCCAGTGCAGATGAAGCCTAGCATGGGAGCGGAGCTAGGAACGCAGGAGTATAATGGTTTTTCGTTGAGTGGCCATGCGTATACCATATCAAAGGAGACAATTTGGTCGAAGGTGCCAGGATGGAAGATGGATGGCAATGAGGCAACGGTGACGGTGAATACCAGCGCTACGGGCGAGGCGGTGCGAGGGGGGATAGTGGTTACCACTGGCGAGGTAACGCTGGAGATTCGGGATGCGTTCCAGGAGTTGGTGGAAACCTTCAAAATACCAAATACTAACGGCGAAGCGCGCTACTATGCGTTCCCGAAAGACATTAAGGTTCACGAGGTGGCATTCAGCAAGGCGGCAGGCGTAGAGGTTGAGTTGATAGCCTTTGGTGGTGATGCTGCACCTATGGAGCTAAAGCAGATGGGCGTGCCAGTGGTTCCTTTAGATGGCGGCAAGGTGACGCTAGCGGCTAGGGTGCTGTACGGCGGGGCGTGGCCAGTGGAGTTCGTGTGGAAGACAAAAGATGGCATCCAGCTCGGCGAGGGGCTTTCCATAGAGACAGATGCGCTCAAAGCGGCATGCATGGTAGATCTTGAGGCAAAGGATGCGTTTGGGAATGTGAGGACACTCGAGGTGCAGGTGATGAAACAGCCTGATAATCTCCTTGTGGGGGGCTTTGAGGAGAAGGAGTTGAATGATAAGCTTGGGGGGAGCAATAAGCAGTGGAAGGGACCAAAAGATGGCAAGGTGAGCTACTTCTCCACGGGGTCATTCACATTGCCAATGCATAGCGGTGTTGACACATCATACATGGGATACGTGGTGTCAAACGATGAGTCAACAGAGTGGGATGGAAATACAAAATTAGATGCACGTAGCGCGGCTGGGCATGGGGCTAACGGAACAACGAACTACAGCGTGGCCTACCTGCCGACGTGGGGAGTAGCCGTTGAGCCCATCGCGGTGCAGGCTGGTGCTGAGGGGATAGAGGTTCCGGGAGTATACGTGACAAACACCGGCTGGACCTATGAATCAGTTCTTAATGGGTCGGGTGGATACAATGGAGGATCGGATAAATTCGTTAAGGGCGATAGCTACAAGGTAACGGTAACGGCAGACAATGGAAATCAGGTAACAGTGCCCCTTGCAGACTATACAAGTGCAGATGTTTCGCAACACTACGCTCTCACAGAGTGGGCATGGATTGACCTCTCTAGCTTGGGGAAGGTGAGAACCCTATCCTTCAGCGTAGAGGCGAAATGCGGGAAGTCGGGCTTATTTCCAGTGTACGTTGCGATTGATGAGCTGGGGGCTACAAGGCCCGAAATAAAAGAGGAAAAAACGGTGGGGGCGAATCTCGTAATGTTTGACCTTCTGCAGGCCACCTCCCTTGATAAGACGAAGTCGCCGCAAACATCCATTGAGGTGGAGGGAGGAGCGTTGGCTTCAAAGGCGGATGGGGTTACCCTTACGCTTGAAGGAACGCAGCTGAAGGTGTCTGGCTGGGATGTGACAAAGAGACAGAAGGCGACAGAGACGTTGGTCTTTAGGGTGGCGCAGCTCGGACGGCAGGAGTGGGTGAGGCTGACGCTGAACTACAGCGATGTGCCGGTGCAGCAGACTGTGGTGCTAGCGAGCGTTTCGTTTGATAAGACGATGGGGAGCGTGTCGGTTACGGACGTGGCTACGGGTGATGAGGTGAAAGAGAGAGCAGCGCTGAATCTTGATCAGGAACTCTCAATAGTGGTAGTGCCGGCGAGTGGGTATAAGAGGGTAGCCACAGCGGATAGCTTGGTGGTTAAGAATGCGGTGCGCATAGGGGAGACGACAAGGTGGCGCGTGCAGGGCGTAGGCGATGTGTCTGTAGCGGCAGCTTTTGAGAAGGACGAGCCAGCACCAGGTCCACATCCGGCCGCAGTGACACTTGCGGCAGTGAACTTTGATGCCGCAATGGGCAGGGTGGTAGTGAAGGATCAGAGTGGAAGCCCTTTGAGCATTGGAGACAAGATAGAGCCGAATAAGCTCATTGAGGTGGTGGCAGAAGCCTTGGAGGGCTATCGAGTGAAAGCGAATGGGGTGCAAGTTACCAATGCAGTGCAGTTGAAAAGCTCTACGAGGTGGCAGGTAAGCGGGGATGGGGATGTAACCGTGACGGTTCAATTTGAGAAGAGCACGGCGGTAGAGCCAGTGTGGGCAGCCACGCTAACGCTCGCACCAAACCCATGCAGCGAGTGGCTACGAGTGGACGGGGTTAGCGCGGAGGCGTTACGGTACGAGGTGTACGATGCGGGAGGGCGTCGAGTGGCGGAAGGCGTAGTGCAGCCAGTGAGCGGCGAGGTGATTGTACGAGATATCCCGACAGGTGTTTACTTGCTACGTTTGTACGATGGTTATGGAGAGAGCGTAATGCGGCGGTTCGTGCGGAGGTAGAAGAGGGCATAGCACAAGATGTAGGGGCGGAAGTTGCAAGAAGCAGCTTTCGCCCCTACGCTTACGGCAAGGAGTTTCTGCGAAGAGAAGTGTATACAAATTACTGTAAATGACGATCTTGCAGAATTGCAACAAGTTTTTTCAACAGAATCTATTGTTGGTGTGATATAAGTATGTACATTTGCGAAAAATTAATTTTATATTTGTCATGTTGAAGGGATTATTTCTGATGGTGTCGCTGGTGTGTGCGTTTAGCGCGCAGGCGGAAGTGAAAGCTGAAGTGGTATTGCCGGGTGATGAGGCGGAGAGCGTGGAGGTGCCCGTTCAAATAGGCGATGTGCTATGCGCCGATGGGGCAATAGAGCCAGCCAAGAAGTGGGCGAAGAGCAAGAAGGAGCCGAAGGGAGTGGTGTTTTACGTGGATGAGACGGGGCAGCATGGTTGGGCGTTGGCGCTGCGCGACAAGGGAAATCACACGTGGGGCGAGGAGGTAGATATTGAGGCAATACCGAATACGAATGAGAATGATGCGTTAGCCGATTTTAATGGCAAGGGTAATACCGAGGCCATTTTGGCGATGGGCGGGAGTTACCCGGCGGTGCAGGCCATAGAGACGGCGGAAGGGTGGTATCTTCCCTCCGCGGGGCAGCTTCGTGTTCTAACGCAGCATATGAAGAAGGTAGAGCAGACGTTGAAGCGGTTAATAGGGAAGAATGTGCCGGCGATGCTGTACACGAAGGGAGCCTACTGGTCGAGCAGCGAGACGCTGGATGGGCGTGCGTGGTACGTGGTGGATACAGGGTCGTTGAGCAATTTCTTCCGTACGGGGTATGAGAAGGGGCAGCTGTACTACGTCCGTGCGGTGACTGATTTCTAGATGTTTCCGTGAGGTTTATTGCAGGAGCCGCAGCCCTAAGGGGTTGCGGCTCTTGTTCGTATTAAGGGGAGCTTGGTAGGCTTTGATGGGGTGTCGCATTCTGTAGTGTTCCTATGTGGGTAAAAAACTGTAAATTGCGGCTGTGTTTTGTATGTAGGTAGTGGTGTATGGTGTTTAGAAAGAGGCAGTGCAGCAGGAGGAGAAAAGCGGGGCGTAGCGGGTGGCGCATGTCGTTGTGCGTTGCGTTGTGCTTGTACGCCCTAATTGTGCCGGCGCAGGCTGAGGGGCAGGTGCTTGACAGCGCGCAGCAGTACGCACAGCGAGGGGATTGGCACGGCGTGTACCTGTTGCTCAATGCGGCAGTGTCGGGGTGCGACACGTGCTACGAGGAGCGTAGCCTGCTGGCAGAGAGCATGGTGCGGCTGCGCCGAGAGCTAGAAAGGGCAGAGATTATTTTGAGCTTCCAAGCGCATACGCCGAAGAATTTGCTTCTGCATGCTGAGGCGCAGCAATTGCTGTATCGGTTTCCGGATGCCGAGAAGACGTATCAGGAGTACATGTCGCTAGGGGATTTTTCCCTGCTCTCTAGAGCCGAGACGCAGCAGCGTATCGCATCGTGCCAAAGCGGAGAGCAGCTCTGCATGAGCGGATTTGACCCGTGGTGCGGCTATCGTGTCAAGGTGCGGCAGTTGGAAGCGGCAGGCGTGGTTGACACGAGCGGCAGGGGGTACACGTTGGTTGCGTTGCCCTCATCACTGAAAGGGGAGTACGATGTGCAAGACAGTGCGTTTACCACGCAGCTGGCGTACCCGCGGGGGACGAAAGCTGGAACGAAATTGATTTTTCCGCGCCGGCAGTTTGCCAATGGGCCGCGTGACCTTTACATCACTGAACAAGGAGCTGATGGGCTATGGACGCAGCCTGCCTCTGCGGGGGCGATAGTGAATAGCCCCTACGATGAGAGTTTAGCGATTTTGGCCGAGGATGGGAAGACGCTCTACTTCAGCTCGTCGGGGCATTACGGCCTGGGGGGGCAAGACATTTTTAAGAGCGTGTATGACCCCCGCGTGGGGCAGTGGAGCGCGCCGGAAAACATCGGTTTCCCGTATAATTCACCTGCTGATGACTACTTGGTGGGAATCCCTAATGGGCGGGGCGAGGTGCTTGTGATGAGCAATCGGAATGCAGGGGGTGATAGCGTTTATATCTACAGCTTGGAGTATAATGCGCAGATGGCCGGTGTTGCCTTGGAGGATGCGTCGGCACGCTACGCACGGGCGCGTTTTGATTGGGCTGGTGCGCCACGTGCGCGCAAGAAGGGGGTTGCGGCAGCGCGAGCTGATGCGACATTGGCGGTGGCGCAGCAGACGGCTAGCTTTCGGGACGTGGAGCAAGATGGGGAGTATAGAGCCGCCCTTGCGGAGGGTTACGCGCAGCAGCGCAAGGCGGATACGCTGCGTATTGAATTGCAGAAGCTGCGGGAGCGGGTGTGGGATGCGAAGACATCGCAGCAGCGCAAGGCGCTAGAGCGACGCATAGAGCCTATTGAGAAGGGAATGTTGGAAGCGCAGAAGAAGGCGGACGCGCAGTTTGTGCTGGCGAGTCGCATAGAGCAGGAGTACATTCTGGGGGTGCGTACGGCACCACGTAAGCAGACAGGGGCAGGAGCAGCGGGATTTGCGGGGGATAATCCTAAGTATCTCCACTTGGCGCAGTTGGCCCCGACGGTGTTCCAGCGTGATGAGATTGCGGAGCTTGATGAGGCTTCAAAGGGTGCAGAGGTGCGCATGCAGCAGGTGAGAGATTTGCTGCGGCAGCAGGAAGAATTTCGGGGCCTGACGGCGGATACCTCGGTGGGGACTACAGCCCTTGCGATGGGCGAGGAGGCGGTAGAGCGCAGCGCACGGGCCTTCGTGGATCGATACGGCGGGGGGATAGAACGTGAGCGGCAGATATACCAGCAATGTTTACCTGTGGCCTTAATGAAGAGCAACCGCAATGAGCAGGTGCAGGTGCAAGCGTGCGATTCGCGGGCGCGGGAACAGTATCGCAACGCCGAAGCGGTAGAAAACAATAGCGATCCGCACGCCGCGGCGCAAGGGCTGTTCAGCGCATTGGTGTTCCGCATGCTGGGGAATAAGTATATGGAGCTAGGCTTCTCGTATGCATGGGGCATGGTAAAGTATCGCGATGGGGTGCAGCGGCAAATTGATACGCTTCTTCGCTGGGTGGCACCGAGCGTGGAGAGGGAGTCGCAGCAGAGCGCGGTGGGCAATGCGCTACAGAGTGGGGGAGCTGGCTCAATACGTTTGGCTGCGCCTAAGGTGGCGGGGCTTACCATAGAGAACCCTACGCGATATACCGCCGACTCACCAGTGCCACGGGATGAGGTGCTGCCGAAGGGGGTGGTGTACAAACTACAGCTGGGGGCATATACCAATCCTATAGATCCCGCGCTGTTCAGTGGGATGTACCCAGTGAGCGCTGTAACTGCGAATGGTGGCAAGGTGACGAAATACTACGCGGGGCTGTTTCGCATGAAGGCAGAGGCGGACAAGGGGAAGGCGATTACTGCGCAGTGCGGATTCCCGGAGTCGTTCGTGGTGGCGTGGTACGATGGGCGAGAAGTTCCACTCGCGAGGGCGAAGGCTTTGGAAAGCACGTCAGAAGATGGGAATGGGGAGGCGGCGCAGCCGCCGGCTGGTCAGTTCCGTGTGGAGGTGGGGGCATTTGAAGGGGTGCTGCCTACCTACGTGAGCGAAACGCTGCAGCTTCTTGCGCCGGGCAAAGAGCTGCAGAAGCGGCCGGATGGAGGTGGCAGGTGGGTGTATAGCGTAGGGGTGTTCACGACGAGAGATGATGCGGAGCGGCTGTGTAACAATCTGAAGGGTAGCGGGCTGACCGAGGCGAAGGTGCTAGATGTGGCGGTTGAAACGGAGGAGTAGAAAATGGAGGAAGTTCTGTTTGCAGGCAATAGGCTATGCGATTTGCTAGGAATTCGAATTCCTTTGTTGCAGGGCGGTATGGTGTGGTGCAGTGGTTGGCGGCTGGCTGCGGCGGTGTCAAGCGGTGGCGGCCTTGGAGTGTTGGGGGCGGGCTCCATGCACGCAGACTACCTGAGGGAGTCAATAAAGAAGGTCCGAGCGGCAACGTCAAGCCCATTTGGGGTAAATGTGCCGCTGCTTTACAAGCATGCGGAGGCGTGCATTGCCGTGTGCGAGGAGGAGCGGGTGCCGGTGGTGGTAACCTCAGCGGGGTCTCCATCAAAGTGGACTACGAGGCTGCATACTGCGGGCTGCAAGGTGGGGCATGTGGTGGCGAACGAGAAATTTACCCGCAAGGCGGAGGCGGCAGGGGTTGATTTTCTAATAGCTGAAGGCTTTGAGGCTGGCGGACATAATGGGGTGGAAGAGTTGACCACGCTCGTTTTGGCGCAGATGGCGAGGCGGTGGACCAGTTTGCCGTTGGTGTCGGCGGGGGGGTACTTTGACGGGGTGGGGCTGGCCGCGGCACTCGTGCTTGGGGCAGACGGCGTGCAGATGGGTACGCGCTTTGCGTGCACAGGGGAGTCATCGGCTAGCGAATCAACGAAGGAGTATCTGCTTGCACTTGGCGACTCGAGTACGCAGCTGGTGGCTAAGGCAGTAAGCCCTACGCGAATGGTGCGCAATGCGTACTGCGAGAGCATTATGAAACTAGAACGAGAGGGGGCTAGCAGAGATGTTGTGGAGGAGTTTATGGGGAAGGGGCGTACGAGGAAGGGACTGTTGGACGGAGATCTTATTGAGGGCGAGGTAGAGGTGGGGCAGATAGTGGCGGCAATAGATGATTTGCCCTCAGCGGTTGATGTGGTGCGAGAGGTAGGGGCTGCATGCGTAGCTAGGCTGCAGGAGATAGCGAAAGGAGGGGTGCAGCGTGGGTAGGCTGGAGAAGTTTACGCTAGAGAATGGGTTGCGGGTGGTGGTAGACACCGATATGAGCACGAGCATGGTGTCGATGTGCCTGGCGTACGATGTTGGGGCGCGGGATGAGGATCCTCATCGCACGGGGTTTGCCCATCTGTTTGAGCATTTGATGTTTGGAGGGAGCATTAATATTCCCTCGTACGATGCGCCGTTGGAACGAGCGGGGGGTACAAATAATGCGTACACTACGCAAGATTTGACGTGCTTCCATTGCCAGGTGCCGTGGGAGAATTTAGAGGTGGCATTTTGGCTGGAGAGCGACCGTATGCTCTCTCTAGCGTTCACGCCGGAGAGTCTGGAGGTGCAGCGGAGCGTGGTGGTGCAGGAGTTTAAGCAGGTGGCGTTGAATGCGCCCTACGGCGATGTTCAGCATCTACTGCATGGCTTGCTCTACAAAGAGCACCCGTACCAATGGCCTACCCTTGGGAAGAACGTGGCTCACATTGAGGGGGCAAGCATGGAGGAGGTTAAGGCGTTTTTTTACAGCCACTACGCGCCGAACAATGCTGCATTGGCTCTATCGGGACACGTGGAGGCGGCCGAGGTGAGGCGTTTGGCCGAGAAATGGTTTGGGCCAATAGAACGACGAGCAGTGGTGCCCCGCAACCTGCCTATTGAGCCGCAGCTTGAGGCGCAGCGCCGGCAGCGGGTGCAACGCCCCGTTCCCTGCGATGCGGTATTCGTAGCGTTCCCAATGGTTGGGCTGATGGATAGCCAATTCTCAACGTACGATTTGCTCAGCGATATACTAGCTAATGGGGAGAGCGCACGGCTTAACAGACGACTCCGAGAGGAGCGGCAGCTATTTGCAGAAATTGATGCCACGGTTTCAGGGCTTGTCGACCCTGGTTTCTTCTTGGTGTCGGGGGTGCTACATGATGGGGTGAGTATAGAAGAAGGCGAGCGGGCCATTTATGAGGAGCTAGAGCAGCTGCAGGATGTGACAGAGGAAGAGCTGCATAAAGTGCAATTGAAGTTTGCGGCAACGCGGGTATTTGAGCGGCTAAGTTCATTGATCCGTGCGGAGTCATATAGCCGTTACGAGTTGCTTGGGGGTGCAGCGCGATGGGATGCTGAGGTTGGGTTGCGGCAGGAGGTAACGCTTGAGGCTTTGAAGAAGGTGGTGCAGGAGCGTTTTGTAGAGTCGCGAAGCGTGGTGCTAGAGTATGCAGCGGGAGAAAAGGAGAGCGAAAATGGCGGAGCTGAATAGGAAAGAGATGCCCCAGCTAGCGTGGGGAAGCAGTTTACCGGCAGTGGATTTATTGCGGGAGGAGTTGCTTAATGGCGATAAGCTTACGCTGCTTGCAGGGGGCGAGGGTTCGGCTGTGATGCTGTGGGTTTACTTTCCGCTTGGCGAAGGAGCTGGGGCAGGACGGATTGTGGCGAGCGGAGCATTTGACGTGCTGCTTCGCGGCACAGCTATGCGGAGCGATGCGGAACTTTCAGAACGCTTTGACACGTTAGGTACGCAGGTGCAGAGCTTTGCTACGAAGGATTACGGTGGATTTCAAATGTTATCCACTGAGGTAGCGTTTCGGGAGTCGCTGGATCTGTTGCTGGAGTCGTTGACGGTACCTGCGTACGCAGAGCAGAGCTTTTTATCGTGGAGGGGGCGTACGTCAGTTGGGCTAGAGGTAGCTGCCCAAACGCCTAGCTACGTGGCGCAGCGAGTGTTATGGAGTGCCATGCTCGGCGAACCGCACCGCTACCAGACCTACGCAGTGCCGGAGAACGTGGCGGAGATGGAGCGCGGGGCTTTAGAGCAGTATTATCGGGAGAGCATCGCGGGGTGCAGCTGCCACGTGCTGGCGTGTGGCCCAGTGCGCGGGGAGTGGCAGCAGGTGCTGCGCGAGGAGTTTTGTAAACGGGAGTCGGGGCGAGAGACTCCACTTGCCAGTGCGCCGCTCGTGCCATCGTGTGGGCGGCGTACGGAGATAGGGGAATCTGTGCAACGGCGGCAGGCATCGGTGCAGCTAGGATGCATACTTCCCAAGTCCGGCCATGCGGGCGATGTTGATTTGGCGATACTCGTGTCGTTGCTGGGGGGGTATATGGGGAGTCGGTTGATGCAGAAGCTGCGGGAGGAGAAGGGGTATACGTATGGGGTGCGAGCCACGGCGAGCTACTTTTTGGATGGCGGAGTGCTTCAGGTGTCGAGCGAAGTAGGCAACAACTACGTAGCGGAATGCGTAAAAGATATAAAGGGGGAGTTTGCGAGGCTGCGAGATTCGTTGGTGGGTGCAGAGGAGCTGGATCGGTTGCAGAGCTATCTGCATGGGCGTTTGCTGCGGAGCAGAGGTGGTGTATACGCAACGCTGGCGGGGTTGCGATCGTACGTGCTGAATGCGGGGTTCGGCGTAGACTACCCTGATCGTTACGCTGCGGCGTTGCACTCCATAACCGCGGAGCGGCTTCGTGCGGCGGCGGCGGAGTGGCTGGCGGAGGCGCGTTTCACACTGAGCGTGGCGGGCGATGCGGCGGAGTTTTCGGAGGTTCGTTGGTAAAGGGATGCGAGAGGGGCGAAGAGATAGAGAAAGATATGAAAAGGGAAACTGTGATGGAAAGAGCGGCTTTTCGGTGCGTAAAGGTGGTGCTGCTGGTGCTGTTGCTAACAGCTGGCGGAGGCGTGTATGGACAAAAACCTCGCTATAATAAGCCGAAGCAGCCAACGTTGGTGCGTTTGGAGACGAATATGGAGACCAATCGCGTGACGATTTATTTTATACCGGCGCAGTTCCATACAGACTACGTCAACGCAGAAGGAACTGTAATCTACCGGCGTAAGATGGTAGACGGTGCGGAGGATTGGGAAGAGATAGGTCGTGTTCCAGGTGCGGGCGTGTCCAATGTATTGCCCTACGTAGATAGAGACGCAGATATTTCACAGGGGCCTCAAGCCTATAGATTAGCATCGTACTCAAGCGAGGGGAATTCCGCAATGACCGATTCCCACGAGACGATGTTTCTGCGTTGCACGTACGATTCTTGCCGGGATGAGGTGCATCTCACATGGAATGATTACAAGGGGTGGGATAATAAATTTACGCAGTACCTTGTATGCGAGGTGAATAGCGGGTCAATCATACAAGAGTCAAATTACATTGCTACCATAGCTAATGCACCAGGCTATCGCACAGAGTTTAAAAAGGAGCAACTGAAGCGAGAATCAACGTATTACTACGCGGTGCAGATACAGCGGACCCCAGAAGAGGGAGAGAGGTTTCCCGATGGGAAGCCGAGGTACGACTGCTGGAGCAATAAGATATCGTTTTCAACCCGAAAGCTGATAAAACCGCGGCTAGTGATTGATAGCGTTATGGGTCAAGCTGGGGCGAATCGAGTGCTCTACACCATCGATGCTGCGGCGAAGGTGAAGCAGTTTGAGTTGATTTCACGTCGGGATACCACTGCTGGACCGACGATGTGGACAACGTTGGATACATTTGAGGATAAAAGCCAGGGATTGACAATAGATGCATCGGAGGGGGTAAATTCCACCAGCCGAAACTACCTGTTGCGTGCCATTGATGCGTGCGATCAAGAGGTATCTCGTTCGCATGACCTTAACAGCATGGTGGTTCGGATTACGGCGAAGGAGGATCATAACTACATTACGTTTAATAAGCTCCTTGTTCCTCCTGGGTCACAGCCGGAGTATCGACTGCACAGAATAATTGAGCGCAACGGAGAGGATGTGGACGAGGAGCTGAAAGTGTTTGTAGGGGATAGTGAGCCCCTTGAGTATGAAGATCCGACAGATCTACCATCGTTTCGGGGGATGAATTTTTTGGCAAAGTACCGATACTACGTCAAGGTGCGAGAGTTGCCGAGCGGCAAGAGCGGTATTGACCGTGGGCGCAGCGCGGTGGACAGCTGCTTCGTAGAGCCAAAAATCGTGTTGCCAACGGCGATAGCCCCACGTCCAACCGATGGGGGGCCTACGGCGGAGGGGAAGCGGATGGAGTTTAAACCCCTATCAAGCGGCACAACCCCCTACGAAATAACGATATACAATCGGGCAGGACAGGTGATATTCCATAAGGAGAACGAGCCGTGGACGGGGCGGCTCCCCAATGGGCAATATGCGCCAGCGGGGGCGTATGTTTACAACGTAAAGCTGAAAGCGGTGGGGTATAAGACGATAGAGCAGACAGGAAGCCTAATGGTAGTGTATCCCATAAAGTAATGCCGTTGCGTGGAGGGGAGAGATGGAGATAGAAGAGAAGCGTTGGACCCCGGAGAAGCAGGCCCTGATTGATGCGGCGTACGCAGACCTGCTCTCGGCGGCGGTGTATAGCCAGTCGGAAGATGATAGAGCGTTGATTGATAAGGCGTTTCGCCTTGCGAATTCGGCGCATTTTGGCGTGGTGCGTAAAAGCGGTGAACCCTACATACTCCATCCGATCGCCGTGGCGAAGTTGGTGACCAAGGTGCTGCCGGGCGATGCGGAGTCAATAGTCTGCGCACTGCTGCACGACGTGGTGGAGGATACAGACTATACTATAGATGACATTAAACGGGAATTCAATCCTAGCATTGCAGTTATTGTCAATGGGTTGACAAAGATTGATAAGTTCGTAGAGAGCAGCGGTACGAAGCAGACGGTGAACTTTCAGAAGCTTATCAACACGATAGAGGATGATTTCCGTACAATATTTATAAAGCTGGCGGATAGATTGCATAATATGCAGACCCTCAGCTCGATGAGCGAGGAGAAGCAGAAGCGCATAGCCAGCGAGACTACCTACTTCTACGCGCCGATAGCGGAGCGGCTTGGGCTATATGACTTCAAGACGCAGCTAGAGGATTTGGCGTTCCGCTATCGAAGCCCCAGGGAGTATGCAGAGATAGAGCAGAAGCTGCAGCTGAGCAAGGAGCAGCTGATCAATCGAATAAATAGTTTTGCCCGCCCGATAAGTTCAAAGCTTGTGCAGAGCGGCATGGAGTTTAGCGTGTCGAGCCGATCAAAGTCGATTTACTCGATATGGAATAAGATGCAGCGCAAAGGGGTGACTTTTGAGGAGATATATGATTTGCTGGCGATGCGCATCGTGTTCACCCCCAAGGAGGGGATACCCGAAAAGACGCAGTGTTGGTTCATCTATTCAGTCATCACGGATATATACCCCGTGCTGCGCGACAGGACGCGCGATTGGGTGTCAACGCCGAAGGTGAATGGCTACGAGGCGTTGCAGTGCACGTTGCTGAGTAAGTCGGGCAATTGGATAGAGGTGCAGATTCGTACGGATCGGATGAACGCAATAGCCGAGAATGGGCTGGCGGCGCATTGGAAATACAAAGGGGATAATTTTGCGGATAGCTACGCAAAGCTTTTTGAGTCGCTGCGTTCGCAGGTGACGCAGGTGCAATCGGCGCCATATAAAAATGCGACGGATTTCGTGACGAATATCCAAGCGGCGCTGTTGGTGCAACAGATACGTGTGTTTGATGGGGCGGGAAAGGAGTATAACATATCCCGTCAATCCACAGTGCTTGATTTCGCTTACATGCAGTCTGTGCAGATAGGGAATAGGGCGATAGGTGCGCGGGTGGATGGTAAGTTCCAGCAGCTGAATAGTAGGTTGCGGGGAGGTGAAACAGTAGAAATACTCACGACGCGCTCGCAGATGCCCTCGCCGAAGTGGCTAGATTTTGTGCAGACATCGTTGGCGAAGAACAATATAAATCAGAGCATTCAGGATCAGCGGCGTGCGTTGGTAGAGACGGGGCGGCGGCGGGTGATGGAGGTTTGTAGCCAGGTGCCAGGGGAGGTTGACGAGGTAAAGCTTGATGAAGTGCTTCCGAAGTTTGGGGTTATAGGGCTGGAGGAGCTGTACGTAGGGGTGGCGCTGGGCGATATAAATCTGCGTATACTGAGGCGGAGTCTGCGGGTTGACAGGTTAAGAATGGTGATGCAGAAGGGAATTGCCTCGTGTTTGCGGCAGGGCAGATCGACAAGGCGGGGTGCGGCAGAGGCGGAGGACGAGTCGGGTGTGCGCTACGAGGTGCTACAGTCGCCCTGTTGCAATGCGTTGCCTGGGGATGAAGTGGTGGTGTTCAAGCGTAATGAGCAGACGGTGGAAGCGCATCGCACGTTGTGCAACGAGGCGGTGAGGCTCTCGGCGCAGCAAGGGGATAAGTTGGTGAAAGTAAAGTGGCTTCCATCAAAGGAGCAGCGCTACACGGCGCAGTTTTACTTAGAGGGGCGCGATGGGCAAGGGCTGCTTGAAAATCTTTTTAAGAGCATAGCCACGAATATAGCAGTGGATGTGCACAAGGTGGACATGCAGAGCGATGGGTTTAGTTTTCATGGTGTTATCTCAGTGCATGTGAGGGATTTGGCGGAGCTTGGGGTGGTAATGCAGGCGGCAAATAAAGTTCCTGGGGTGTTGAAGGTAACCCGGGTGTTGAGTAGCCCAAAGTAGAGGAAGAGTACGGGCTACGGTGAGTAGCTAGTTTTTGGAGTGGAGAGTTGTCCGTGCAGAGATTGCTATGAGCGGTTGCCTGCACTATGGAGGGGAGAATCGCCATGTATGACAAAATCCTCACGGAGACTTTGCAAGGGGAGCGTGACGATTGGCTTGTGAGTGGAAAGATTTTTTTATCTTTGCGTCTAGAAAAGAGGGAGTGGAATCAGAGGGGAAGGGGTCTTTGACATAGAGGGGCTGACTTAGGTTTTGACAGCAAGTAGAATGGGTGGGTAAGCATGCCGAGTGACTGCGTTGTACTCGTAAAACAGGATGCAGAGAACCAATAAGTGGCAATGATTACAATTTTGCTCTCGCTGCTTAGTAATTGCTCAGCAATACTATCTTAATCGCTCCGCGGAAGGTGGGGCGACGAGATGTCTCTCGGGGCGTACGGTTCTGTTTCGCTCCGAAACGAGGCACCATACCGACAGAACTAGCTGCGCGTAGCGTCTCGGATGCGCAGCGAAACTAAGAGACCACGGATACGGTTTTGGGTGCCCTGCGCCAGCCATATCCCGGCAATTAAGCCAGGGCTAAGCATGTAGAAAGCTTGCTGGTTCCTTGTTTGGACGCGGGTTCGACTCCCGCCAGCTCCACAAAAGTGCGCTTCGTGACGGATGGGCATACCCCATCGTGAGAGCGTAGGAGTAAGGCACTCCGTGCCGATGGCCGATGCGCAGAAGTGGGTAGGGATTCAACCTCTCTTTTTGAAGATAGAGCGATGCGTATGGTAAAGAACATAATGAGTCTGCTGGCGATGGCGGCAGTGGTGCTGGTGGCAACGGTGCAGAGGGGGCGTGGAGAGGAGCTAGGGATGGAGGATGTACTGCTGAACGATAAGTTGCTCTCCGTGGTGCGGAGCGAGGGCGGAAAGCCGTTCCCGCTAGATGGGGGGTACTATACTCGCATGGAGGCTGCGGGGATAGTGGTGGTAGATTATGAGACTGGAGCGGTGGTTGACACGCTGTGTCCATTCTCCGAGCTTAGGGGCGCGCTGGCGGAGAAACGTCCCTCAATGTATAGGGTTTCTCCCGATGGAAAATGGCTTCTCTTGGGATTCGATGCGAAACCCATCTATAGGCGTAGCGTTGAGTACAGCTATACGCTCTACAATCGGGAAAGAAAAGAGTTTTTCCCCATAGGGAGTGGGGAGGCGCGCGATGCAATGTTTTCGCCCGATGCGAAGCAGGTAGCCTACGTGGAGCAAAACAACCTTTACGTGGTTTCGCTAGGTAAAGCGGGGGCGGGTGTGCCGACCGCTGTGACGACTGATGGGTTGCGCAATTCCATAATCAATGGGCACACAGACTGGGTATATGAGGAGGAGTTCGCCTTTACGCGTGCTTTCGAATGGGCGCCAGATGGGGCGCACATAGCGTTTCTGCGCTTTGATGAACGTGCTGTGAAAGAGTACGTGATGCCGGTGTATGGGGAGGGACCATACCCCACGATGTATAGCTACAAGTACCCCAAGGTGGGGGAGAAAAATAGCGTGGTGACGCTGCACATCTACGATGTTAGGAGCGGGAAAACGCTGCGCGCCGATGTGGGGGAGGAGACGGATCAGTACATAGCCCGCCTGCAATGGATTTCTAAGGAACGGCTGCTGGCCCTCCGGCTTAATCGGGAGCAGAACTGTATGGATTTGCTGCTGGTGGAGGCTAAGAGCGGGCAGAGCCGTGTGGCGTTTCGTGAGCGAAACAACCGCTATGTGGAAGAGTCAGAGGATGCCACGGTGTGCGTGCTGCCTGGGGGTAAGCAATACGTGATTACGAGCGAGCGAGATGGATATCGCCACCTCTACCTGCAGAGCTTTAGCGATAGTACTAGTGCCAAGAAGCTGACGAAGGGCGAGGATGAGGTGCGGCAGGTATATGGCTACGATGCGGCGAGAAATCGCATGGTTTATCAGCGCTACGCGGGGCCGCTGCGTACGGAGGTGTGTGCAGTTGGTGTGAAAGGCGGCAGAGAGGTGGTTCTCTCGAAGGAACGAGGAATGAATAGCGCGAGGTTTAGCGCAGACTATTCGCATTACGAGCTGAGCAATAGCACGTTGCAAAGTCCACCGAGGGTTTCAATACACAATGCCAATGGGAAAGAGTTGCGTTTGGTGGCGGATAACCACGAGGTGCGGATTGAGGCGGAGCGGCTGGGGCTGCCGCGCAAAGAGTTCTTTTCGTTCGTTACGCCGGAGGGGGTTCAGCTGAATGGGTATATGATTAAGCCTATGGATTTTGATGCCAAGCGCCGTTATCCAGTGCTTTTTGATCAGTACTCCGGTCCTAATTCCCAGCGGGTGCTGGACGAGTGGACCGTGGGGTGGAACGATTACATCGCTGCGCGGGGGTGTATAGTGGTGTGCGTGGATGGGCGTGGCACAGGGGGGCGGGGCGAAGAGTTTAGGAAGCAGACGTACGGGAAGCTAGGAGACCTGGAGAGTGCGGACCAGATTTCGGCGGCGCGTTACGTGGCATCTTTGCCGTATGTAGATGCTTCTAAGATTGGGATTTGGGGTTGGAGCTACGGGGGGTACATGTCATCGCTTTCGCTGTTCCGGGGGCAAGGGGTGTTCAAGATGGCGATAGCCGTGGCGCCCGTGACGAATTGGCGGTACTACAACACAATATACACAGAACGCTACATGGGGCAGCTGTCGACCAATGCGGCGGGATACGATGCGTACTGCCCGATAGGGTTTGCGCATTTGCTGCGGGGGGCGTTGCTAATCGTTCATGGCACAGGAGATGACAACGTTCATTATCAGAATAGTATGCAGCTGGCAAATGCGCTTATCGCAGCTGGGCGTGATTTTGATATGATAACCTACCCCGATAGGAATCATTCAATAAATACGGAGGGGGCGAGGATGCATTTATATAGGCACTTAACGCAGTACGTGGAGAGGCATCTGTTTGGGGAGTAGGGAAGGTAACTAAAATGGCTGCGTTTCGTAAGAGAATGGAGGGTATGAGTGCTGTAAAAAGGAAGAGAATGCTATGAAACGGAGAGTTATGGTGTTGTTGGTGTGCGCTGCGGCGGTACTGGGGGGCGTGGCGGTGACAAGTTGCGATAAAGTGGGAGAGGTTCTCTCAAACTTGGGGCTTTCAGATGATGACATTGTGAAAGGGCTGCGAACGGCGTTGGACTCGTCGGCCAATACGTCGGCAATGAACGCATCGAAAGTGAATGGCTTTTTGATGAATGAGTTGATAAAGATTGCAGCACCGCCCGAGGTGGTTCAGTTGAAAGAGGCGTTGGATGGAGTCGCGGCAAACTCAGCGGCTGATGGTGCTTTTTATCTACTTACTGGGCAGGATGCCAGTTCTTTTTTGGGAGATAAAATGGGAGATTTGGTGAAGAGCATAAATCGTGCAGCCGAAGAAGGGTCAAAAAAAGCATATCCTATTTTTCAAAAGGCGATTACGGACATGACGATTACGGATGGGTTGAGGATACTGCAGGGGGGAGAGACATCGGCGACGGATTATCTTAAGGAAAAAACGTACAGGGCGTTGGTGGAGGCGTTCACAGAGCCTGTGAGAAAGGTAGTGGATAATGGAGAAGTATCTAGCCTGTGGAAACCGGTGGCGAAGGAGTATAACCGCATAGGTCCGCTTGTAAGCGGGAGGTCTCTTAAGGGGTATACGTTCGTAGGACCAGAGAGTGTCAACCCGGACTTGTCAGAGTACATTACAGAGCAGGCAATGGCAGGTCTGTTTAAGCTTGTTGCACAGGAAGAGGCGGCGATACGGAAAAATCCGAAGAAGTACGCATCAGATATAATTCAAAAGGTGTTCGGGTCGCCCGAGGCGAAAACGGCGTTGAATAAATAGGCACAGAAAAGCTAGCAGTTACTTGTTGGAATTGATACTGAAAGAAGAGGACTAGGAGCGATGAATGAGATAAATAGAGTTGGGGAAAGCACGTATTGGATTGGAGTAGAGGATAGGAAGTCGGCGTTGTTTGAGAGGCTATGGCCTATGCCTATGGGCGTGGCGTACAACAGCTATTTAATTCTGGGGTCGGAGAAAACGGCATTGGTGGATGCAGTACCCGATGGTGCCGAGGGGCGTTTCCTTGATCGCATTGCGCATCTGTTGAATGGGAGGCAATTGGATTATTTGGTGATAAACCACATGGAGCCGGACCATTCGGGGAGTATTCCGGGCGTTCTTGAACGTTTCCCAGGCGTGACGCTACTGGGCAACAAACAAACAAAGCGTATAATGGAGGGATACCAGCTGAGCCTTGATCATTTTCAGATGGTCAGTGATGGGGAGGAGGTTTCGTTGGGGAATATTACTTTGCGTTTTGTCCTAACCCCTTGGGTGCATTGGCCCGAGACCATGATGACGTACCTGGTAGAGGAGGGGATACTCTTTTCTGGCGATGCGTTTGGGGCGTTTGGGGCGCATGATGGGGCATTGTTTGATGATGAGTATAACTTTGAGAAGGTGCAGGGGGAGATGCGCCGATACTACAGCAACATCGTGGGGAAGTACGGGAAGTTTGTGCAGCGTGCGATGAAGAAGCTGTCGGGGGTTGCGGTAAAGATGATATGCTCGACGCATGGGCCGATATGGCGGAGCCACGTTGATTGGGTGCTTAAGAAATATGACATGTACAGCCGGCAGGAGGGCGAGCCAGGGGTGGTGATGGCGGTGGCCTCGATGTACGGCAGTACGATGCAGCTGGGAGAATACATAGCTCGCCGGTTGGCGGTGGAGGGAGTGAAGCGCATTGCGCTGCATGACGTTAGCACATCGCATATGTCGTACATAGTGAACGATGTGTGGAAGTATAATGGGCTGGTGCTTGGTTCGGTAACCTATAATATGGGATTGTTTCCCCTGATGCAGGCTCTATGCGATGAACTTTTGGGGCTCGGCGTGCAGAATAAGGAGTTGGCACTGTTCGGCTCGGGAAGCTGGGGGGGCGGTTCGCTTGCGCTGCTGGAGCGTTTCGCAGAGAAGGCGCAGATGAAGCCAGTGGTGGAGTCGGTGGAGATGATAGGGCGGCCATCGGCAGAAGTGTACCGGAAGTGCGATGAGTTGGCAGCTGGTCTGGCGGAGAGGGTGTTGGCGCAGCGAGAGAACTAGAGGGGTATGCGAGCCGATACTCTACTTGGTCGTTTCCAAAGGAGTGCCTTATTGCTGTCGTTGCTGGTGGTAGGTTCTTTCGTGTCGCATGCGCAGCAGCAGTCGCCGCCCACGCCAATGGAGCGATTGGAGAAGGCGCAAGCCCGTGTGGATGAGGGGAATAGACGGATTCAGGATGCGCTGCAGATGATTTCCGAAGGGGAGGCGATGTATAAGAGTGGAAAGGCTGAGGTGAAAAACTACGAGAAGCAGCTCAAACAGAGGGAGAAAGCCCACATGCGTGAGGCGAAGGAGTTGTTGCGTCGCGCAGAAACCGATGACAAGGAGGAGCGAGCAGTAGTGCGTGAGGAGATGAAGGGGGTGAAGGAGAGCTTTCGACGCGATACGCGGGAGATAAGGGGTAGCCTGAAGGGGGCAATGAAAGAGCAACGCAACGGCGAGAAGCTGATGGAGCGCGGGAAGAAGAAGTTGAAGAAAGCGAAGGGGTTCCTTTCCTCTGCGCAGGCGAAGCTTAAAGAGACGGAGAAGCAGAATAGGGAGCGAGAGGAGAAAATGCTGTCGGTAGAAGGGCGGCGTTAGGGAGCAATCTAAACGGCAAGAGTAGGGTAAGTAATGGCGAAAAAGGCGGAGAAGAAGGCGAAGGTGGCGCGAATACTCGTGGTGGATGATGAGCGGGCAATTCGTGATACGCTGAAGGGGATACTGGAAGACGAGGGTTACGATGTGACGGCAGCGGAGGATGGCGCAGAGGCGTTGGCGCTGTTTGAGAAGTCTCCTTACGATGTTGTGCTCTGCGATATCAAGATGCCGAAGATGGATGGAGTAGAGGTGCTGGAGAAGCTGTTGGAGCTGGGTGATGTGCCGGTGGTGATGATTTCGGGTCATGGGACGATAGAGACGGCTGTGGATGCGATGCGGCGCGGGGCGTACGATTATATAGAGAAGCCATTGGACTTGAATCGGTTGCTGGTGTCGGTTCGCCATGCGTTGGATCGGTCGCATTTGGTACGAGAGACGCGTGTCCTTCGCCAGAAGGTGCATGATTCGTATAGAATGATAGGAGAGTCGGCTGCGTTGAACGAAATTCGACGGATGATGGAGCGTGTGGCACCATCACCGGCGAGGGTATTGATAACAGGGGAGAATGGAACGGGCAAAGAGCTTGTGGCACATGGGATACATGATCTTAGTGCCTGTTCAGGAGGACCCTTCCTAGAGGTGAATTGCGCGGCGATTCCATCAGAGCTTATTGAGAGCGAACTCTTTGGTCACGAGAAGGGTTCGTTTAGTGGGGCAGACCGACAGCGCATAGGAAAGTTTGAGTTGGCTGATGGCGGTACGCTCTTCCTTGATGAGATAGGTGATATGAGCCTTAGCGCGCAGTCGAAAGTGCTACGAGCCTTACAGGAAAACAGAATCACCCGTGTTGGAGGGGATAAGGACATTGAGGTGACCCCCAGGGTGATAGCGGCAACGAATAAGAATCTTCTTGAGGAGATAAAGAAGGGTACTTTCCGAGAGGATTTGTACCATCGGTTGAGCGTGATACTCATTCATGTGCCTCCGTTACGTGCGCGAGCTGAGGATATACCGCTGCTGGTAGATTATTTCTTGACGAAATTGGCGGCAGAGCAGGGGATTGCGAAACGTAAGATTGCCCCAGAGGCAGTACAACGATTGCAGAGAATGGAATGGAGAGGGAATATTAGAGAGCTTCGGAACGTGGTGGAGCGGTTGACTATTCTCTCCGACGATACCATCGACTTGCGGGATGTGGAGCAGTATGCCCTATAATTCCGAAATGGGGGAATGGCGTTGGATATAACGATATTAGGCAGTGGCAGCGCATTGCCCACATCAAGGCGAATGCCATCGGCTCATGCGATTCAGAGTGGAAGCAGAACCTACTTGGTGGATTGTGGGGAAGGAACGCAGATGCGTCTTTTTGGTGCGAAAATCTCGTTTGAATCGATATCTGCCATCTTTTTAACCCATGCGCATGGAGACCACACGTTGGGATTATTTGGTCTGCTGGCCTCTATGGGGATGCAGCATCGGAGGAGTGGGTTGACGGTGTATGGGCCTAGAGGTTTTGAGGAGGTCTTTTGGACGAACGTACACTTCTTTTTGGAGACGGTAGAGTTTGACCTACGCTATGTGTCGCTGGATGATGACGATGCGAGGATTGTACATCAAGACAGACAGGTGACGGTGGAGAGCATACCGCTTCGGCATCGGATTCCAACGGTAGGTTTTGTTTTTAGGGAAAGGGAAAGGCCGTTGAACGTACGCCGTTCGGCGGTAGAGCGATACGGTTTGTCGCTTGAGGAGATTGCATGTGCAAAGCGCGGGGAGGATGTTTTGCGAGAGAAGATGACGATACCAGCGTCAGCTATAACGTTCCGTCGGCATGAACCCATTAGCTACGCATATATGAGTGATACCCGTTTTAGCGAGCGGGCGATAGCGATGGTGGGACATGTGGATGTGCTCTACCATGAGGCTACCTACATGGACGATTTGGTGCGTCATGCGAAGGAAACAGGGCATAGCACGACGCGTCAGGCTGCGGAGTTCGCAAGGCGGGTTGGGGCTGAAAAGTTAATTGTCGGGCATTTTTCGTCCCGTTACGAAGATGTGGAGCCAGTAATAGCCGAGGTTAGAAGCTATTTTCCGAAAGCAGAAGCGGCGCAAGAGGGGGATAGGTATAGGATATCGAATTGCAATGGAGAAGAGGAGTCGCTTTGAGTGCTGTTTAAAGGTGTTTCATAGAAAAGGGATATGGAGTCAACTGAGCTAGTAATATTTATAGGTCTACTTGTATTCGTTTCACACCTCTTTACGGGGCTGTTTGAGAAGAAGAGAATACCAGACGTGTTGTTGCTAATGATTATAGGTTTGATTATAGGACCTATACTCGGCTTGGTGAACGCAGAGTCGTTTGGAGTGGTAACGGATGTCTTTACTACGGTGACGTTGGTCTTTATTCTTTTCCATGGTGGACTCGACTTGCGCATAACGGCCATGCGCTCTGCGATGAAGGGGACAATGGCGTTGACGTTAGGTAATTTTTTTGTTACGATGGCGGTTATCGGTTTGGTAGGATGGCTGCTAGTTGACATACCGCCGCTGTCGGCGTTCACGCTGGGTGCTATAGTGGGTGGAACATCATCGGCTGTGGTAATACCGTTGGTGCAGTTGTTGCAAATGCAGGACAGTAGTAAGACCATTTTGGTACTAGAGTCGGCTCTATCTGATGTGCTGTGTATCGTTTTCGTTTTGGCCTTTGCGCAGGCGCACGTGTCTGAGGAATTGAATGTAATGCAGATGGTAGGGAGCATTCTAAGTTCGTTCGTACTGGCTGGAATTATCGGAATAGCGAGTGCACTGCTTTGGTCGGCGATGTTGGCAAAGGTTAGAACGCTCAAGAATTCAATGTTTACAACGCCTGCGTTTGTATTCGTAGTGTATGGTGTATCGGAGCTGCTAGGCTTTAGCGGGGCGATTGCGGCGTTGGCTTTTGGGGTTTCCTTGGCGAACATCGATTTGTTTCCTATGCGCTACATCCGTAAGATACGCAGGGAGGGTTTGCAAACGTTTAACGATGTTGAGAAGCAATTCTTCTCAGAGCTTGTGTTCCTATTAAAAACATTCTTTTTTGTCTTCATAGGGGTGTCCATTCGGTTTTCCAATGTGTGGACAATGGTTCTCGGAGTGTTACTTACTGTCATCATTTACATCATACGTATACCAATTGTCAAGTTTTCAGTGCGTCAACCTCTGCCGACGTTGGATCTTACGGTAATGGCTGCAATGGTTCCTAAGGGATTGGCTGCGGCAGTATTGGCGGCAGTACCTATGCATTTTGGAATGCCTAGCGGGGGGCTGATTAGAGATGTAGTATATGCAGTGATTTTGACGAGTATCGTCTTAACCAGCGTATTGATACCGTTGTTGGAGAAAGTGCCAATGGTTAGAGCGTTCTACGCAGTGATTTTTAGGCGTAGGAGTGCGTTTACAACGGGCAGAGAGGAGGAAGAGGCAGTAAAGGAAACAGAAGAGACGAAAGAAGTAACAACGGTAGAAGAAACTTCGGAACAGCTTGATAAAGAGGTGTCCAGCGAGAAAGGTACGGAAGAATAGTAGTTCGTGTGCATGCGGAGTGTGAAAATTTATTTACCTTTGCAGCCGAAGTGAGGCCCCGTAGTTCAGCTGAATAGAACGTCAGATTCCGGTTCTGAAGGTCGTGGGTTTGAATCCCGCCGGGGTCACTTTTTGGGCGCACCGCGCAACCCACTCTAGTGGAGGCGGTTGATTGCGCATTGGCTTTGCGAAGTGCTATTTATGTCGTTTAGCTGCGTTCAAAAGCAAGGTTTTTAACTACGTAACACTTAAACATTATAAAAACAGATGAAAAGACGGTTGGTGTTTTTTACGCTGTTAGCAGGCTTTCTGCTGATGGGTATGGCTGCCAAAGCGCAACCAAAGGCCATTGGCGCAAGGTTCGGTTGGGTGGCTGAGGTGTCGTATCAACACACCTTAGGACCTGGCTTTTTGGAGTTGGGTTTGGGTATTCCAGGGTATAACGCTGGTATTGCGCTCGACGGAACGTACAATTGGGTAGCCTATCAAAACAACTCCGGGAAGAGGGATCACTTCGAGTTCTTTGTGGGTGGCGGTTTAGGTCTTCACACTATTTTTTATCGAGGAGGATATAATTACAGCGCGTATGATCAGGATGGCAACTTGATTGTCAAAAATCAGCCGGATTGGTATACAGGGGTCGGAGTTGGGCTTATGGGGAGCATTGGCATCCAATACCAATTCTCTTTCCCATTCCAGATTGGCATATCGTGGCGTCCGATGTTCGGAGGCTACTTTACCAATGGTGCGTCTGGGTTTTACCTCCCAGGCTTATACGATGGGGGCATAGCGTTCCGTTACGTGTTCTAGTCAAGGATTGCTCTTTAGTGTAGAATTGAGAGCGCAGAGGCTGCTAAAGCGTAGCAGTCTCTGCGCTCTTCTTATGGCTACTTGAATGCGAAGTAGACAGCTATAATGAGCAGTAGAAATGCCACGAAGTGGTTCCAACGGAGCGGCTCACCCCGAAAGAAAAGTACTGTGAAGAGGGTGAAAATGGTAATAGAAATCACCTCCTGCACCACCTTAAGCTGTACGAGGGAGAAGTGGCCCCCATTGCCTATGTATCCGAAACGGTTGGCGGGCACTTGAAAGGCGTATTCAACGAAGGCTAGACCCCAACTCATCAGGATGACAACAATGAGCGGCGTTGCATCGGTGAGTACCCTCATCTGTTGCAGCTTGACGTGACCATACCAGGCGAACGTCATAAAGATGTTAGAAACCACGAGAAGCAGTACCGTGTATATACCTTTCATTTCTCAATTATTCTGTTCCTACGAGCTGCAAAATTAGGGTGAGAAATCGGAAAAGCGAAGATTTTCATTAGCGTGTTTTGTTCATCTACCGCAGTTTTAGAGCTTTTCGGGGTGATTATGAGAGGAAAATAAAGTAAATTCGCGGCGGTTGTCAAAGGAGGGTTTCAACGAGTGGCGAAAAAGAAGAGCATACGCAATCGCTTGGTGGTGTCGGTGCTGCTGGTGGCAGTGGTATCATTTGCGCTTTCCGTGGGGGTGCTTACCGTCCGTTTCGCCAGCCAAGGGCGTGCAGCTACTGAGCAGCTCCTGAGTGCGAAGGTGACCGCCACAGCGCAACGCATCAATGAGCCGATGCGGCAGCGAATGGAACGGTTGCAGATATTTGCTCAAAGCGTAAGCGGGATGAGTCCGTCTACAGCGGAGCGGGAGGTCGCCACGCTGATACGTATCGCTAAACGCATGCTGATGCAGCAGCCGGAAACCAACTCTTTATGGGCTGCACTGGATTATAGGTACTTCCATCGCAATGTGGACAGCACCAATGAGAATGCTTTTCGCTTTCTACATTTCAAGTCAAATGGCAAGGAAATAACGCTTAACGACACGTTGTTTGCACAGGGTGATGAGCGTTATACGCGCCTGCGAGATGGAGCTGTGGCGCAGGTTCTGTCGCCTAGGTTTGAGGTTGAGAGCCGAACCGACTCAACGCTTTCGTTGACTTTTATAGCCCCTGTGTTTGACTCCTCGGGGCGCAGCATGGGGCTTGTGGGTGTTGATGTTCCTCTCAAGGATTGTCATGCAGAGGCGCAGCGCAGCGTGGCGGTGGCTGGGGCCTACTCCATGGTGGTGGCGAACGATTTGACCCTCGTATCGCATCCCAACACGAGCAATATTGGACAGCCATTTGAGAAAGTGCTAACCACCATGCCGAATATCATTGCGGCGATGGATCGTATGCAGCAGGGCGATACGGTGCGCATGTCGTATATGAATACGGCGAGCGGTCAACTCCAAGTGTTTTTTAGTGCTCCCATTCGCCTGTCTCAAACCGACACTCCATGGGCTTTCTGTGAAGTAGTCCCCCTTTCCTCGCTTGTTGCCCCCACGAGGAGTTCGTTGCGTACCATCGTTGGTGTGTCTATTGTAGGGCTGCTACTCCTCGTGGTAATGCTGGTCTTTATAGCAAACCGGTTGGCCCATCCGTTGGCGAAGGCCAGCGAAAGCCTACGGCAGCTGTCTCAAGGGAATCTTGATGAGTCGCTCCGTCTCCACGTAGCCCGACGTGACGAACTGGGAGAAATAGCGCGCTCCACTAACCATCTGTTGGAGGGGCTTCGTGATAAGGCGCATTTTGCAGAGGCCATAGGACAGGGGGATCTCACGGCATCCTATGATGCTGATGAGGGTGATATCTTGGGGCAGAGCCTCAAGGCTATGCAGGCCAGTCTGCGTGCTGCGAGCAAGCGTGAAGAGGCGCAGCGTCACATTGAAAATCAGCAGGCGTGGGCTACAAAGGGGGTAGCGGAGTTCTCTGAACTCTTCCGTAAGAATACTGATAGTATCGATACGTTTAGCTACCAAATGGTGCGAGCGTTGGTGGAGTATGTGGGGGCGAATGTGGGGGCGGTTTTTCTACTGGAAGAGGATGGGGCAACGCGGCCAAAGTACTATCGCATGGCGGCGAGCCATGCCTACGAGGTGCGTCGTTACAAGGATCATCGCATAGAGCTTGGTGAAGGGTTGGTGGGGCGTTGCGGGTTGGAGAAAAAACGCATACTGCTGACCGATATTCCATCCGACTACGTGAAGATAGCATCTGGCTTAGGGCAAAGCACGCCACGAGCTCTGCTGCTCGTACCGATGATGGTTAGCGAGGAGCTTGTGGGCGTATTAGAGGTGGCGTCGTTTTCTCTGTTTGAGGAGTATGAGATACGCTTCATTGAGTCGATTGCGGGAACTTTTGCTGGTACGCTCTTGACTGTGAAAGGAAACCAGCGGACGCAGCTTTTACTGCAGGAAGCGCAAGAGCAGTCAAAGACCATGCGAGAGCAAGAGGATGCGATGCGGCAGAACCTCGAGGAGCTGCGGGCTATTCAAGAAGAGAACGAACAGCAAAAGGCTATTACGGAAAGTCTTGAGCATGCTGTGCAGGTGGCGTGCTTTGTGGCAGAGTTTGACCGCGATGCCAGGTTGGTGCGTGTGAATGACGATTTCCTAGCCGAGATACGTGCGAGTCGTGAGGAAATGATTGGTACGCATGCCGCAGAGTTTTTGAGCCTACATCAGGAGATAGCGCACGACTTCTCTCGCTTCTGGGAAGAGATACTATCGGGGGCCACCAAGCGGCAGATGCCCGTTGAGATGGTACGCCGTAACGAGCGGTTCCATTTTATTGAGACCTATGCTCCCATATACGATGCGCAGGGGACAGTGACGGGCGTACTTCGTATAGGTTATCCCGCCCCCACAGGCGATAAGGAGGAGACCAATGCGTAGCGTGCCGCTTGCAGAGCGTATGCGCCCTCGTACTCTTGATGAATATGTAGGTCAAGCCCATTTGGTAGGCAAAGGGGCGGTGATGCGCCAAATGATTGAAACAGGCAATCTGTCTCCCTTTATTCTGTGGGGACCTCCAGGCGTGGGAAAAACCACATTGGCGCAGCTGGTAGCTAGGTCAACGGGAAGAGAATTTTATACGCTTAGCGCGGTTAGTGCTGGGGTGAAGGAGGTGCGTGAAGTTCTTTCGGAGGCTGCAAAGCTTTCGGCAAGCGGGATTGCTAAGCCCCCGGTGCTGTTCATTGACGAAATCCATCGGTTTAGTAAGTCGCAGCAAGACTCTCTTCTCGGTGCGGTGGAGCGGGGCGAGGTGGTGCTTATCGGGGCGACCACGGAAAACCCATCGTTTGAGGTGATAGCCCCTCTGCTGTCGCGTTGTCAGGTGTACACTTTACGGCAGCTGTCCCCTGAAGAGTTACAAACCCTACTTGATAGGGCGTTGCGGGAGGATGCTGAACTGCAAAAGGTACATTTTGACATTCGGGAGCGTGAGGCCCTTTTTGGGTACGCCGCGGGCGATGGGCGTCGGTTGCTCAACATCGTTGAATTACTCTACAATGCTCGTAGTGGTGATAGGGTTGAGGTGTCCAATGCGCTTGTAGAGCATCTGCTGCAGTCGCATGCAGCGCGCTACGACAAGAAGGGAGAGCAGCACTACGACATGATTTCCGCCTTCATCAAGTCAATACGGGGTAGCGACCCCAATGGGGCGATTTACTGGATGGCGCGTATGCTCGATGGGGGAGAGGATCCCGTGTTTATAGCACGCCGAATGGTAATTTCTGCATCTGAGGATGTTGGATTAGCCAATCCCAACGCCTTGCTGCTGGCAATGTCGGGGTTTGATGCGGTGCGTGCGGTGGGCATGCCCGAGGCGAGAATTATTTTGTCGGAGGTGGCGGTCTATTTGGCGAGTAGCGCAAAGAGTAATGCGAGTTACCAGGCCATTAACAATGCGTTGAAGCTCGTACACGGTGAGGGGCCGCGTGAAGTGCCGTTGCACCTGCGCAACGCTGAAACCCAGCTAATGCGCGAGTGGGGGTATGGCAGAGGGTATCAGTATGCACACGATTTCCTGGGGAATTTTGCCTACCAAGAATACCTTCCCGCGGGATTAGAGGGGCATGCATTTTATACCCCGCAGGATAACCCGCGTGAACGTGAGATGCGAGCACGCCTCGCACGTCTGTGGCGGGGAAAATATGGCTATTAAGCTCAAAAGGTTGGGTATCGGTTTGTTGATTAGGGCTACAGTCTGCGCAATCAAGAATCTTCTAGTAGGGGAAAGACGATGAAAGCAAAAATCATTTCTGTTGGTACAGAGCTTACCATAGGACAGGTGCAGGATACAAATTCTAGCTTTCTCTCATCGGAGCTGGATGCATTGGGGGTGTACGTGGCGGGCATAGAGGTGATACCCGACAATAGGAAAACCATGCGCCGAGCGTTTGAGGAGAGCGTGGCGCAGCATGAGATAACCGTGGTAACGGGAGGTTTAGGCCCGACCGAAGACGACTTTACAAAGTTCGTGCTGCAAGAGATGTTCGGGGGTGAGTGGACGGAAGACGAAGCTACGCTCGCAGCAATAGTTGATTACTTTGCGCAGCGTGGGGAGGAGGCCTCCCAGCGGAATCGAGAGCAAGCGTTGGTGCCTTCTAGCTGTGAGGTTCTGTTTAATAGGCTAGGTACCGCGCCTGGGATGCTTTTTCGGCGTGGTGACCATTGGTTGGTGTCGCTACCAGGCGTACCGTTTGAGATGAAAGCTCTGTTTGCGGAGGTCGTAGAGCCGTTGATAATGGAACGGTTTAAGGCGAAGCATTTTCACCGCACGCTTCAGGTGTACGGCATCGCGGAGAGCGATTTGGCTGATAGGCTACGTGCATGGGAGGCGAGTTTGAGTCCAGAATTCACTTTGGCCTATCTCCCTTCCCCCGAATCCATAAGGCTACGTATAAGCGCAGTGGATGTGGCAACGAGTGAAACGGCAGCGCATGCGGAAAGAAAGGTTGAAGAGGTGCGCCAGATGCTAGGGTCGTTGCTCTTTGGCGAGGGGAATGAGTCGTTGGCGAGTGCCGTGGGAAAGTTGCTACTTGCCCAGAACGCCACGGTGGGCACTGCGGAGAGCTGTACGGGGGGTGGTGTGTGCCGTGCTTTAGTGACTGTGCCGGGGGCATCAACGTACGTGAAGGGTGGCGTAGTGGCTTATAGCAGTGCCATCAAGGAACAGTTGCTTGGCGTTAGGGCGGAGCAAATAGCCGACTGCGGTGCTGGGAGCGGCGAGGTGGCCGAGGCGATGGCCGAGGGGGTAAAACGGTTGCTCGGTACAGACTATGCGGTATCAACCACGGGTGTGCTAGGTCCGCAGGGCGATGGCACCTGCACCCCCATAGGCACGGTATGGGTGGGCGTAAGCGGCCCTCGAGGGGTGCGCGCTAAGAGGTACGTGGTGCGTTCATCGCGAGAGGTGAGCATGGCGCGTAGCGTGAGCCATGCGCTTAATGCGTTGCGTCTCTACCTTCTAGGGGAGCTATAGGGTTGTGATAGACTCTACGCCAGCCAAAGTCCGTAGCTTCAGGAGAGAATAAAAGGTGTGCGAGGGGAAGGGGTAGAAAAAGTGGGTAAGCGACTTATATCGCACCGCTACAACTCTCTATCCTTGCTGCCTTCCGGCCCTGGGGAGGTTCAAGAGGAGCTGGTCGTATAAGACTTACCCACGCCGCAAAGGTAGGGATTTTTTGAATAATAGCAATGGAGAGGTGTTGGATGGAAGGGTGTGTTCTCGGTTCTAGAAAGGCGAGAGTGGACTTCTCGGGCTGTCGAGCCAAGGTGCGGAGTGGGGGTAGAGTTCCTAGGATTAGCGTGTTTTCTGCGGTGGATGGATTCCGTGTGTAAAGATTTTCTTGTTGTGTCATATGTTGGAACGCTCATTAGAACGATTGTAAATCAGATGTTTAGAATCTATATAGAAATTGACACCGTGCAAAATGGGCGTTGTACAGCCGTGCAACCTTTTGTTAGAAGAAAAAATTCATACCTTTGCGAGAGTAAATTTGTATGTGAAGAAACTCAAACATTACTAAAGAGATGAATAAAACTCAGCTTATCGATGCGATAGCCAGCGAGGCTGGCTTGACCAAAGTGCAGGCGCGTGAAGCGTTGGAGGCTATGTTGACAACAACGGTGCAGACCCTCGGCCGTGGGGAGGACGTTACCCTTGTGGGCTTTGGTTCCTTTAAGGTTGTGGAGCGTAAGGCGCGTATGGGCATGAACCCGCAGACGAAGCAGAAGATTGAAATCCCCGCAACGAAGGTTGTGCGCTTCAAGCCGGGTAGCGACATTGACAACGCGGTGAAGAAGTAAGCACCGTGCTTGCATAAATAGTTGCTGTATGATTTTGATGGCGTGCCGACTTCTAGAGAGGTTGGCACGCCTTTTTTTATTGAGAGACTGTTTCACGCAGTTGCCCCCTGTCGCTATGTTAACCTCATGCTGTGTCCATGACAGATAAGGACGCTATAGCCCTTCTGAGAGAGTGCATGCTTCCGGATCGGTGGGAGCGGTTATCGGTTGCTGCATACGCTAGAACGCGCTGGGTGACGGCTGCATTTGATAGTTTGTCGCATAGTCATAATATCAATGCGGTGCTGCGCACCTGCGAGTGCCTAGGAATTCAAGATGTACACATTGTGACGGGCGGCGCATCGCTAAAAGAGTTTTCGGGAATCTCTCGGGGAGCGTTAGAGTGGTTGACGGTGCATGAGTACGCCACGCTTACAGAGCAGCTATCGGCCCTGCGTGCGGCGGGGTATCGCCTTGTGGGTACAGCGCCTCGTCAGGGAGCTAAGGGCGTGCCGGTGGCTGATTTTTCGCCTACAGTGGCGCCAGTCGCCTTACTATTCGGGCAGGAGAAATACGGCATCTCCGAGGAGGCGAAGGCCGCCATGGAGGAGAGCGTCTTTATACCAATGCCAGGGCTTACGGAAAGCCTCAATGTGTCGGTGGCCGCGGGAATGCTTTTAGGGTCTATTCTTGAAAAAATGGAGCGGGAGGGGTTTGGCTATCGTCTAGATGAGGCGGCAGCCGACAGCCTTTTGCTCGCATGGCTCAAAAAAAGCGTGAAGAGTGCAGAGCTTATTCTAGCGCGGGGTGGGCGAGCTGGGTAGGATAAAAAAACTACAGCGCGGCATCCAGCAACGCTTTAGCTATGTGCCACATCATCACCGGGGGTACTGCGTTGCCTATCTGCCTATAGGCATCCAAATCGGACTTCGGAAGGATGAATGTTTCTGGAAACGACTGGATGCGTGCCGCTTCGCGAGGCGTGAATCGGCGATAAATTTCCTTCTCTGCGTCTACCAAGAGGACGGGATCGCGGGAATTTATACTAGCCTTTGCGAGGTGTGAGGTAACCGTGAGGCAGGGTTGGGATAGATCCTGCCATAGGCCGCGCTTCATATTGTTCTTTGCCCTCTTCATGCCCGCCACGGCCCGTGCCGAAAAGTAGTACTTAGGGGTGTCCAATGCCAACGTATCAATAACGGCGGAGAGCGGCGCATACTCCGGAGGGGATAGCAGAGGCCTAGGGAATCTGTACGTAACGCCCATGTCGTTACGGATGCCAACGATAATCACCCGCTCCCGCCTTTGAGGCACGCCGAATTCAACAGCTTTAACCAGCTGGTAAAAAACAGTATATCCAGCCTCCGAGAATTCCGAAACTACCCTTTTTATAATCTCGCCTTTCTTTAGCGTCATCAGCCCCTTGACGTTTTCGCAAATGAAAAAGGGAGGCCTTTTCTCCTGTAAAAAGCGCACTACCTCTTTATATAGGTTGGCGCGTGCATCGTTGGTATCTTTTGTTGGGTTCACTGTGGAGAACGATTGGCAGGGAAATCCCCCCACCATTAGGTCCACATCTTTAAGGCTACGAAAATCTACTGTCCGTACGTCTGCGCACCTCGCGGGATGAGAAAAGTTGGCGTTATAGGTCTCTACTGCCTTCTTGTCGGAGTCAACGGCAAATGTGATTTCAAAAGGCAGCGCTGGGTAGTGCTTGGACAAGAACTCGAAGCCGCCCAGTAGCCCTAAATCGCTTCCCCCGCAGCCGCAGAATAGGGATGCCACCCTTAGCTTACTATCGTTCATATCGCTGCTCTATTACGGAGACCTCAGGTTAACACGAATAAGCAATTAGACGCTCAAAGTTATAATTTTTACATTAAAGCCATACGTGTTGTCGTCTCTGCGACGGCGGTGCGCTTATGGCGCAGCCCTGTTGGGGTGGACTAGCGAAACTACATACATTTCAGGTCCCCTGCCAAAGCACTTAGTATTTTTTCGCCACCATGGAAGTGCCATGTTTTATCCGAAGCAGCGGTCTCCAAACTGGTTGACTGCTCGGAAGCGGTTGCGCCCCTCCTCATTGAAGTCTATGTAAGAAATGTCGAAAGCCACGCCATCACGCTGTCTTGTATAGCGGTAGCCGTCTACAAGGAGGTGATGGGTGGAGCGAAGTCGGTCAAAGTGAGTCTGCCCATCCGCGAGGTGCAGGTGGTCGATGATATTCGTCACATCATCGGTCTCTAACCTAGTATGCTGTCTCCAGAGAAAACTTGACAAATCCTCCGTCAGGAGGATCTCTTCATTATGGTGATGCAGCTCACCCCCACGCGAATAGTCCCTTCCCCCCTCTTGCAGGGGAACGATAAGAGCCTCTTCGTATTCGCTTTCGTAGAACTTCATGTTTCGTGCGTTGAGTTTACCTGCATCTTGACAGCCTAATCAATAGGACTATGAGTGCAGACCATATATGTATCAGAAGTTACATACACTTGAAAAGCCGTTTTGGGGTACATATTCGCGCTGACGTGTACCCGAAAAGCCGTTTTCGGGTACATATTCGTGCTGACATGTACCCGAAAAGCCGTTTTAGGGTACACGTCCTTACTGCCTGACAGATTCAATACTTTCGGTATTAGTTGTTTCATCGATGCGATGATGAATAAACAAGTCCATCAATTTTGTATTGATGTAATAGTTGCTTCGTCCAAGTTTTACCTTTTCGAGCAACCCCATGTCAACAATTGTGTCAAGGTACTTTGTGGCGGTTTTGCGTTGCACCATCATGTCTTTCTGCATGTATTCAATCTTGGTGTAAGGGTGAAAGAATAGGTTGTTTACCAGTTCGTGCTTATACAGTCTACCAAAAATGGGACGCAATTTGTTTTTATATTCCTTCATAAGATCCGAAATCTGCTTGATAAGCTCTATGGTCTGCGTCGCAGTTTCTTCTATGCCTTTAAGCATGAATAACACCCACTGCTCCCATTCCTCAAAGTTGTCGGTATTCTTGTCCCTTATACGTTGGATAAGGCGATAGTACTCCCCCTTGTTGTGCGTGATGTATCGGCTCAGATAGAGGATAGGCAGGTCCAACAGGTCGTTAATAATGAGGTACAGTATAATGATTATTCTCCCCGTTCTGCCATTGCCGTCATAGAAAGGGTGAATGCTTTCAAACTGATGGTGAATGATAGCCAGTTTTATTAAAGGGTCTACCTCGTGCAGACTCTTGTCGTTGATATATGCTTCAAGATTATCCAAGCAAAGCATAATCTCATCATTTTCTTGAGGTGGAGTATATACCACATCGCCGTTTGATGATTTCAACACTGTGCCGGGTTCCTTACGGAATCCGGCGGTATTACCCTCCAGCACCTGCTGTATCGCAAGAATGTCATTAAGTGTAAGGAGTTTATTCTTACGTGCGAGATTAAAACCGACTGACATAGCTTCCCGGTACAGTAGCACCTCTTTAGTAGCGACATTGCTGATGTGCCCTTTCATATTCAAGTCGGCTTTATAGAGGTCGTCTGAAGTGGTGACAATGTTTTCTACAGCCGAACTGTCCAACGCTTCCTGCAACACCAAAGTGTTGAGTAGTATGTTCTCATTTGGAATAGTCAGGGCTATCCCCTTCAATTCCGCCAGTCGTCGGTTGGCAGCATTTACTTGCTTTAATACAGCTTTTGTCTCAACATCGTATGGAAGAGGCAACCGTGGTATCTTGTATTTCGCGTCCATATCCCTTTGGCCGTTTAACTGTATATGGCATGCCGTACCAGGGCTGGGCAGAGCGTTGTGAGCCTTTCGCATGCCTCCCGGGCAATGCTTCTCGCCTCCTTGATACAGTCTATGGTATTCGTTACATCATCGGTCTCTAACCCAGTATGCTGTCTCCAGAGAAAACTTGACAAATCCTCCGTCAGGAGAAGCTCTTCATTATGGCGATGCAGCTCACTCCCACGCGTATAGTCCCATCCTCCCTCTTGCAGGAGAACGATAAGAGCCTCTTCGTATTCGCTTGCATAGAACTTCATAGTCGTAAATATTTATCTTGGGGGCTCAGTTTCCTTGCTCGTAGTAGTACGAGTAGTCAATCCCCTTCATAAAAGTTTCTCTATCGTTTACCTTATCCGTAAGCGCAGAGTGTAGTAGACATTTCAAGCTTGTGGCATCTGCAACACTGGCCTTCATAGCTTCGAGATAAGTATATTTATTCACTTGGCTCCAGTCCACACACAGCCCAAGTTGCTTCTTGAGCATTAAGTCGAGCCAAATACGTGTGGCACGCCCATTACCTTCCCGAAAAGGATGAGCGATATCCATCTCCACATACTTATCAATAATCTGCTCCCATGTCTGCTCCGGCATTTGTTCTATGTTAGCAAGTGTGTTAGGTAGGTACTGAGCCATGGCAAACTGAAAGCCTCCTTTGGCGATATTGACTTGCCTGATTTGTCCTGCAAAGTCGTAAAGTCCACCGAAAAGATAGGCATGTATCTGTTGGAGGCCTTGCACCGTACCCACCTCGATGCTGTCTAAGAGGTTGCCTTCAAAAAGGGCATACGCCTTGGAGCGACTGCGCCCATCAATAGTCTCTTCTCCTCCCACAAACCACTCCACGAAACGCATAGCGCGATCGCTGGGAAAGCTCTGTGCAAGCGCCACGACTCCTTTGTCGTCAAGTGTATCCGTTAGGCGCTTTTTACCATCTGGCGCGAGGAGTTTCAACTGGTTAGTGGCACTAACCACTTCACTTCCCGCTCTCTTGAGTTTCGTCTTTAGATACTTCCAGTAGTTCCTATTCTTATTGTAATCGTCTTGGTCGTTTAGTACCCCTATGATGTCCAGCGCAGAGAACCACCATTTCGACTCTGTCTCGTCCCAAATGGCTCGCACCTCTCGGTCATTGAAAAAACGTATTGAAATCTTGCTCATGCGCTTCGTGTTGTTTTGTCAGGCATCTACGGCATACCATTTTCTTTTTCTTAGCCATAGTATGTCTAGCTTATTTCAGTCTGTTGATTGCATTCATATAGTGACTTGACAACAGATTAATGGTGCACATACCCATACAAAGGTATCCCTTTTGTTTTGAAGAAACGAATTAAGGAGAGGAATTTACGATTCTTCGGTTGGTGAATGAAAAATCTTCACGGAGAAATGATTTAACTCTTGCGGAAGAGCGAAACGACATTTCCGTAAGGGGGCCAGCGTTTTCCCGTGGGGGATGACTGCCTCAGCAGGCTCAGTATGAAGTTGAGTATCTTGACCCATGAAGGGGGTGGCATGCGGAATTGAGCATCGCCTCCAGAAAACCGCCGTTGATTTTTGCCGGATTGCCGCAAGGTATCGGATGTCCTTAGGGTTTCTCTTTGAATAGCCGTAACCCCTTCTTGGTTACGGTGGAATGTCAGTATAGATGTCTAGCCTAAAGTGGGTATCCCGAGTAACCTCGTCCAGCAAACGATTATTTTTATTGCTCGTTTACATTATCTGATACGTAACGCTTTCGGGGAAAAGTAGCGGCATGCCTCGCTTTTTTATCTTAAAGCTATAGGTGTCGCCGCCTCCGCTAGAACGGCATAGTAGTAGGTCAACAGTAATGAGAGCCGACTCTAACAACACGTCAAATTGTGATATAACAGGATTCTTGGTGTGTTCAATGCTGCGATATCGAAAAAACTCCTTCCCATTTCTGTACTCATTATCAACGGCAATCCAGAAGGTCTCTCGATGCTTTTCTAGCAATCGTTCGTGTAGCTTGCGTAGAGACCACGTAGCCACGTCTTCAATGTGTTCACCATGATGTTGCAGTTCTAGTAGTTCTTCAAGTTGATTGATAGACAACGCTAAGGCTTGGCTGTTCGCCCTTCCACACTGCACCGTGTTATGGTAAGTGAGTTTTTGGGTCTTCTCATCTAAGTAACCATACCTTTCAACAATCCTAGAGCTTGACTTTAGGGCGCTGAGTTCCCAATCAGGAGCCTTTGTAAACAGAACATTCTTGTTTGATGTACGCTTCTCTCGGTGGCTTTTAAGCTCTATGCTCTTGTAGTCGGGCGTTGTTTTTGAGTTTTGGTGGATACCGAGCATCGTTTCTATTGTTCGTCCGATACCCGTATCAGCTGTGACCTCAGATTGAAACCATTGTCCTCGTTGTTTACGAAAAAATTGTAGAAGCTCATCAGCCACTGATGTCCTCTTAGTGTATTGCTCCTCAATAAAATCTTTTAAAGGAGTGCAGATTGGGGAAGAAATCGCTTCTACAATATTTGTGCGTGTAATGTCAATCACGACTAGTTCTTCCTCATTGGCAAATATCGCATGAATGTCATCGGGTGCAGTGTGCGCCCCTAATCCATAAATCCACAATCGAGGATCCCCTTTTTTAGTTACGGGACGGTATAATGATGTCTTTGTCTTGTATTTTCCTATTTCATCAAGAATTACTGTTGGTACAAAATGCTTATGTTGAGGCCCTTGTTTTTGTCCCGCGTAATCGTGGATTCCTTTTTCTGAGAAGTAGGTTCTCATGCTGGAAGTAGCGTCTAAAATGCTCTTCTTCAATCCAGTGGAAGTAGTTTGAACGAGCGTGAAATCTATGCCTTGATTCACAAGAAATCCGATGTTTCTCTCTTCAAATGTTGTAAAAACCCGCATTCGCTCCATTTCTTCTACCGAATTTTCCTCAGTATCTCGTTCGCCACGGCCCGCGCCATCAGCGGCGGCACGGCGTTGCCCACCAGCGTGTACTGCGGGATCTCATCCTTGCGCTTATTGCCCCCCGTTTGGCGCTTCCCCTGGAACACAAAGCTATCGTCAAACGACTGCAAGCGGGCCATTTCTCGCACCGTCAGCGGGCGGTGCGACGCGTAGTGGATGAAATCGTCGGGCATGGTGCATACCGTGGGGCTTTGCCCCTCGGCGCGCAGCACCGTGTAGTTGCGCTTATCTGAATCCACACCCTCCTCCCGCAGCTGCCCCTTGGCGGCGTCGTAGTCACCATGCTCGGCTATAATCCGCAGCCGGCGGCGTACGTTATCGCTCTGCAGGCTCGATTGGTGGTTGAAAAGCTCCATCCGCTGCTGCCGTTGCGGGTCCTGTAAATCCTCCGCATCCCGCACGTAGAAGGGACTCTCCTCAAACGTGAAGCGGTGCTGTAGCCTACCGCGGCGCGACCACTCTGCGTATAGCCTACCGTTGCGCTGCGGAGAACTCCACTCCGAGCGGCTGCGAAGCAATCCTTTGTACTCCGCTATGATAGGCACTTCGCGGTACTCCTCTGCCGTCTCTCCGTTCCCCACCATATCCAAATCCCACAGCGCTTCGTACACCGTCACCCGCTCATTCTCGTGCACCGTCGGCGCAATGCCCGTTATGAGTGCTTGGTCCTTCCGGCAGCCGATGAACAGCACCCTCTCTCGGTTCTGCGGAACACCGTAGTCTGCGGCTTTCACCACTATGGGCCGCTCTATTCTGTACAGGCGTACCGCCTCAGCCGCACGCTGCAGCCCATCGAGGTCTTCCCCTTTGAAAATGCGTCCCAATGCGTTGACGCAATCGTCAAAGCTGAAAGCGTATAACTGTAGCGCACGCTCCATCTCGTCTAATTCGTTCTGCTCTTGGGTCATACCCCGCATGGCGTGTAGCGAGTTGGCTATCCGCTGCACCAGCTGTTCATCGTCCAGGGCGTGTATAGCATCGTTTAGCCCGGCGGTGAGATGGTCATTATTCACATTGCAGTGTGCCTTCAGGTCTATCAGAGCCTTTGCAATCTCCTCCCGCTTCCCCTGCTCTTTCAGTAGCAGGATGCCGTGGCGCACAGTGTTCACATCCTGGTTGCTTTTACTCACCTTGTACGCAATGGACTGCGTCACCACCTTGAGCTGCTCCTCAAGAAGGCCGAAGAACGCTCCGTAGAGCCGCCCGAACTCCTCCGGCACACCCGCTTCCATTTCTAGCTTTGCGAGCCACACCTTTACCATGAACGGCGACATGTAGCGAGGCAAAGCCTCTCCTGCAAAAGAGAGAAAAGAAGGGAGCTGCTGCGCATCAAGTATTGAGCGGATCCCCCCTAGTATTTCATTTACGAACTTGCCCTGCTCCTTGGTGAGGATCCCTTTGACGTTCTCCATTACGAAGTACTTCGGGCGTAGCGCCTTGATTACCTTGAGGTAATGGTAGAAGAGGTTATCCCGCTTATCGAATCGCTTTCGCATGCCTGCCAGGCTGAACGATTGGCAGCTCGGTCCCCCCGTCACTACGTCTACGGCTCGTGATCCTATCCGCCGCAGCAGGTTGGGTAGAAAATCATCCTCTGTGATGTCTTGGCAAAGGAATTGGGTAGATAGCCCAAGCTGGCGGTTGTACCGCGCTACGTGCGTCAGTTCGCAGTTGCGATTAATGTCAGAGGCCAGCAGAAAATCGTAGCACTTATCGTCAGTGAAGGCCTGTAGAAAACCCTCGCTGAATCCACCCGCCCCTGCGAATAGATCCACGTAGGTTACGCCCGTGCGATTACGTATGAAATCCTTCCGTTCTGCCACTAATGCCTCTCTTTCCGCCCGATTGGTTGTCCCGCTGCGCCCCGCGAAGGTAGCAAAAAGGGACTATTGCATAAAAGTTTATTCGTTAGGCTATACGGGCAATCGTGCTTAGCCGAAACCCTTCTTATTTACCTTGAAATGCTAGTACGAATGTCCAACCGGCAAGGCTAACCCTCGCTGCCTAGTCTATAGCTCCAGCCCATGCCGCGGGCTGGAGCAGGGAGTGCCATCCTGTGCATCGTGCCAGCGTTAAGTAGGGGGCTGCAGCGGCTTCTATTGGGAGAGCTGTTATCTCCGTACAAATAGGGCGGGACTCGCGCCCCGCCCTATAGCTAACATCTTTGATGGTTGCTGACCCGCAGCTGTTTTTCGCCCCGCTGGCGGGAAAAGGTTGCCTACTCCTCCTTGTGGTCGGAGAAGTACTTCATGAACTGGCTACGCTCGAAGAGCGTGAGGTTCTCTGAAGAGGTAGAGGCGGCCGCGCCCCGCAGCGCCGCTGCCGTGGACCTTGGCGTGGTGGCAATGGCAGCGTTTAGCTCCTCAAGAAGCACTTTGACGTGCTGTACGCTACGCATGTATAGCACGGAGCAAATCTGTACAGCGTTGGCGCCCACCGCAATGGCCTTGGCGGCTTCCTTCCCGGTATGAATGCCGGAAGAGACCGCCATGTCAAGGTCTGGGAGCTGGGGCCGTGCCAAAGCTACCCACCGCAACGTGGGGTAGAGCTCTCGATCCGTCGAAAAGATTGGTGCCATGGTCGGCTTCAGCGTGGTCAAATCGATGTCTGGCTCGTAGTACCGATTGAAGAGCACCACGCCTTTTACCCCTCTGAAATGCAGCTGCTGCATCACGTTAAGCGGGTTGGTGAGGTTACGCGTGAGCTTTACAGAAACCGGTATACGCACCGAGTCTACCACGGACTGTATGATGTCAAAGTACTGACGCTCCACAGCGGTGGCTGCCTCATCAACGGTGGTGGGGAGTAGATGTACATTGAGCTCAAGGGCATCGGCCCCCGCCTGCTCCAGCTTTGAGGCGAACTCCACCCATTGCCCCTTGCCCACGCAGTTAACGCTAGGGATGATGGGGATATTCACCTCTTTTTTAGCGTCCGCCACTAGCTTGATGTAGGGCTCCACCGCGTGGCTCTGCACGTAGCCCTGGATGTAGTCGTATGCCTCTGGGTAGTCGTAACTATTGGGTACGACATGCGCCTGATTAATAATCTGCTCCTCAAAGAGCGACTTTAGCACTACGGCCCCAACGCCCGCGTCGGCTAGCGCCACAACGCGTGCAAGGGTGTCCGTGAGGCCCGAGCTGCTCGCAATGAATGGATTGCGTAGCTTCAGACCGAGGTATTTTACGCTCAAATCAACCATGGTATCAATAATTTCAAAGGTTACTCGGCGTTAGTATTATAGATGCGTTTGCCAAAGATGGCACTTCCAACACGCACCATCGTTGCCCCCGCCTCAATGGCAATAGGGTAGTCGCTTGACATCCCCATCGAGAGCGTGGAAAAAACTTTCGGGTCAACCAAACCCTCCTTCCGCACCCCATCGAAGAGCCCGCGTAGCGAGAGGAACTCGCGGCGGATCTGCTCCTTGTCTTCAGTTAGGGTTGCCATGCCCATTAGTCCCACGATTCTCGCATTGCCGTAGGATGCCAATTTGTTGTCCGCAAAGAGCTGGCGTGCCTCATTGAGGGTGAAGCCCGATTTGGTCTCCTCCTGCGCAATGTGTACCTGGATAAGACAGTCCACCGTACGCCCCACCTTCGCGGCCTCCCTATCAATCGCTTCTAGAAGCTTTTCGCTGTCCACCGAATGGATCAACGAAACGAAGGGCACAACGAATCGTACCTTATTCCGCTGCAAGTGGCCAATGAGATGCCACTCAATGTCCTTGGGCAACGCCTCATACTTCGGCACAAGCTCCTGCACTTTGTTTTCCCCGAAGGCGCGTTGCCCCGCATTGTAGGCTTCAAGGATGCGCTCGTTCGGGTGCGTCTTCGAGACCGCAATGAGCTTTACGCCATCCGGAATTGTAGCCTTAACGCTGGCAAGCGAATCGACTATTGACATATCCCTCTCCTCCACGGCGGCAAAGGTAGCAAAAATGATGGAATGCTTTATGGTAATCTTGTAGAATTCAATGCAGCGCAGCGGTCGGGAAGTAGCCCCAAAAGGAATCCTCTGCGATTTATTCCTCCTCTGCGTCTCTACTCTTTGCGTTAAACTGCCGTAGCTCAAAGTTTTGTCCAAGGTATACGCGCCGCACCTCGGGGTCATCGGCCAGCTCCTGCGCAGTGCCCGACTTGAGGATGGATCCCTCAAACAGGAGGTAGGCACGGTCAGTGATGGAGAGCGTTTCGTGGACGTTGTGGTCGGTGATGAGAATGCCGATGTTGCGATCCTTGAGGTGCGCCACGATGTGCTGTATATCCTCCACGGCGATAGGGTCAACCCCCGCGAAGGGCTCATCGAGCAGGATAAATTTGGGGTCAATGGCCAGTGCCCGGGCAATCTCCGTACGCCTACGCTCGCCGCCAGAGAGCTGTACGCCGTAGCTCTTACGTATCTTTTGCAGCGAGAATTCCTCGATGAGGCTCTCCGTTTTCTCGCGCTGCTGCTGCTTGGAGTACCCGTTCATCTCCATCACGGAGCGGATGTTATCCTCCACGCTGAGCTTGCGGAACACGCTCGCCTCCTGCGCGAGGTAGCCTATGCCGCGCTTAGCGCGTTTGTAGACGGGTTCGCGCGTGATGTCGTCATCATTGAGGAAAATGCGCCCCTCGTTGGGGGAAATTAGCCCCACAATCATGTAGAACGTGGTGGTCTTCCCCGCGCCATTTGGCCCAAGCAGCCCCACGATCTCTCCCTGCTGCACCTCCACGCTCACCTGCTTCACAACGGTGCGCGTGCGGTATCGCTTCACGAGGTTATCAGTGCGCAGCCGCATCTGGCCCCCTTGCTTCTCTGTATCCATGAAGTACCGACAAATGTTGGTGCAAAGGTAGAAAAAATGGGGTAAGAAGATCGCGCAGCGTAGAAGTAAAAATTTTGTGGAGGCGTTGGAAAAGAGTAACTTTGCCGCGGAGATTATGGGACAGGAGACGATAAATAGCGTCTCGCCGTGGACGGGCGAGGCGGTGGAGGATAGCGACCGGCTGATGTTGGTGACGCTGCAGGATAGCCCTTATTCGGTGCGGGAGCAGGCCGAGGCCTTCCTGCTGGGCGGGGGGCGTGTGATACAGTACCGCGCCAAGGGGGTGGCGCGCGAGCAGATGCTGCGCGAGGCCAATGCGTTGGTGGCACTATGCGCTGACTTTGAGGCCACGCTGATCGTTAACGATTTTATAGAGATCGCTAGGGAGGTGCAGGCTGACGGCATACACCTGGGGCTTGACGATGCCCCCACGACGCGCGCCCGCACAGCCCTCGGAGAGAACGCAATCATTGGCGCTACGGCGCATAGCGTGAAGGAGCTGCAGGCGCTCGCTTCGCAGCCAATTGACTACGTGGGGCTTGGCCCCTTCCGCATGACGCAAACCAAGCGAAACCTGCCCGCGCCGCATGGGGCTGCGGGTACGGCACGCTTGGTGACAGCCGCGCGGGCGGCGGGGCTGAACGTCCCCATCTTTGCTATTGGAGGAATTGACGACATGGACATTCGTGATATCCTGAACGCCGGATGCATGGGCGTGGCGGTCTCTGCCAGCATTGCCTTGGCTAGCGACCCGCAGCGTGCAACGATGCGTTTCTTGGAACGAATCAATAGGAATGCCCGATAGAAAGGGAGTTATTATGTTGGAGATAGGTAAGTATCAGTTTTCATCGCACCTGCTGCTGGGCACGGGCAAATTCGCCTCAAACGATATCATGCGCAAGGCGATTATCGCTTCGGGGAGCGAGTTGGTGACCGTGGCGTTGAAACGTGTAGACGTGCACAATAGCGCAGACGACCTGCTCGCGCACATACAGATGCCGGGGGTGCACGTGCTCCCCAACACATCGGGCGTACGTACGGCCAAGGAGGCCATATTCGCGGCCGAGATGGCGAGGGAGGCGTTGGGTACAGATCTCTTGAAGCTGGAGATTCACCCCGACCCGCGGTATCTCCTCCCGGATGGCGAGGAGACCCTGGAAGCGACTAAGACGCTGGCCCGGGAGGGCTTTACCGTGCTGCCGTACGTGCAGACTGACCCCGTGCTATGCAAGAAGCTTGAGGACGCAGGGGCTGCCGCCGTAATGCCTCTCGGCTCGCCGATAGGTAGCAATCGTGGGGTGCGTACGCGGGACTTTATACAGATTATCGTGGAGCAATCCAGCGTGCCGGTGATTGTCGATGCGGGGATAGGGTCGCCTGCTGATGCCGCGGAGGCAATCGAGCTGGGCGCGAGCGGCGTGCTGGTGAACACGGCGATAGCCATTGCGGGCAACCCAGCCCAAATGGCGGTGGCGTTCCGCAGGGCGGTTGAGGGGGCTTTGCTAGGGGTAGCGGCTGGCTTGGCGCCGCGCGGCGGCGCAGTGGCCGTGGGCACGAGCCCATTGACCGATTTTTTTGACCTGGTACAGTAGGAAAATCCGGGTACATGGAGAGTAAACGCAACGCGCAATGCGCAGCGAAAAAATAGAAGAGGAGACGGAGATGAAGTATGAGGTTTCAGTGGATGTGATGCCCTTGGAGGCGTTGCTCGATCCGCAGGGAAAGGCTGTACAGGGTACGATAGCGCAGCTCGGCTATAAAGGGGTAGAAAATGTGCGCATAGGCAAGCACATCGTGCTGCACGTGGAGGCGGAGAGTGAAGATGCCGTGCGCAGCATGGCCAACGAGCTATGCGCCAAGCTGCTGTCAAACCCCGTCATGGAGGGGTTTACCTACAGCGTGAAGGCCTTGAAGTAGCGAGGTATCATTAGCACGAGGTGAACTTTTCATCGCAGCTTCGAGAGGGGAAGGTATGTCTCGAAGATTTGATTGATGCCAAGAATCCACGCCTTCGCAAGTGGATTCCCCGTTTCGTGCTCTCCTACTTGAAACGCATTGTACACCTTGATGAGGTGAATGCCGCCATCTCGAGGCATAAGGGGGAGCATGGCGTGCAGTTCGCAGAGAACATACTCCGAGAGTTTAAGACGGAGTATTCTGTGGAGGGCTTTGACAATTTGCTGCCTGATAGCCGCTACATACTGGTGTCAAACCACCCGCTAGGGGGGCTTGACGGCATGGTGCTGATAGCCTTTTTCGGGCGTAGATTTGATAAAATATACTTCCCGGTCAACGATCTCCTCACGGCCCTTCCGCAGTTTGACGACGTGTTTTTACCCATCAACAAGCACGGTGCGCAGACGCAGGAGAACGCTCGCCGCCTCGAGGAGGCGTACGCTTCAGATGCGCAGATCCTCTACTTCCCGGCAGGCCTGTGTTCGCGTAAGGGCAAAGGGGGCCTAGTGAAAGACCTTGAGTGGAAACCCAGCTTTGTGACAAAGGCGGTGGAACACCACCGCGACGTGGTGCCAATGTTCTTTCAAGGCAAGAACTCAAACTTCTTTTACAATCTGGCGCGTTGGCGTAAGCGGTTGGGTATCAAGGCGAACGTAGAGATGCTTTACCTGGTAGATGAGATGTATCGCCAGCAGGGCGCCAACCTGAAGGTAATCATCGGGGACCCCATACCGTGGCAAACATTTCAGGATAAGAGCCGAAACCGCAGGGAGTGGGCTGCGTGGGTGAAGGGAAAGACCTACGCATTGGCGGGGAATAGCTAGCGGGAAGCTGTAGCTACAGAAAGTTTTTGGGCGGGGCTGCAGGCTGTTTGCGGCCCCGCGGTGTATTCTGCCGTAAATAGCTTCCGAGGGATTTTTGCCGTATGCGTTGCGGCATTGGCCTCCCTATTCGTGTTTGCAGGTGGTGCAGTCTACGGGTGCGGAATGCCCTCCCTCTCGCACCCGCTTCGTACCCCCTTCGCATCAAATTCGGATTTCTCCGGAGAAATCCGAATTTGATGCGAAGGGGGTGGTAGGTTGGTGCTTGATGGTTAGCGTTTTATGGAATGGCTACCGTTTTGAGGTGGTAGCGGGCTGTAGGGCTTTGGCTGTATGAGTGTAAGTCATTAAGGGTTAACCTTCTATAAAATGTGGGATTGAAGCGGGGGGCGGTGCGGATGGCTGGCGAGGGTCAGCCTTTCAGACTGGCTTGCGCTAGGAGTAGGGGGGTGGGGGCCCCTATTTAGGTAGACTACTAGTCATGCCGTGGTTTTAGCTGCACGAGGGGCTGAGAGGGAGGTAGCGTAGGTTCACTCGCTGCGAACGGCCGTTTGTAGTGCTGCTTGTATTGCCGAAAGGTATGATTGCCCTAACTTTTGCGCCACGCGGCGAAGGCGCTGCGGATGATGCCATCAATGTCGATTGGCAGGGGATTGAGCTGCGGCTGCCGGCTGAGGAGGAGGAGGTACTCAATGTTCTTTTGCGGGGCAAGGCGCGGCGAGTAGGTGAGGCGCAGCGGGGCGAGGCCGAGGCTCTCGGCTTGGCTAATAGTGCGTTGTAGCACCTCGTGGTGGTCGGCAGGGGAGTTGGCGAGGCCGCCACGCCGTATCTTGGAGGGCCCCACCTCAAACTGGGGTTTCACCAGCAGCACCGCCCAACCATGGTCGTTGAGAAAGCGGGGGAGCGTGGGGATGACGAAGGAGAGGGAGATGAAAGAAACGTCGCACACGATGGCATCAACCGGGATTCCACCAAGGTGGGAAAGCTGAAGGGCGCGGATGTTCAGCCCCTCGAAGGAGGAGACCCGCGGGTCGGTACGTAGCGAGGGGAGGAGCTGGTCGTGGCCCACATCGATGGCGTAGACGTGGGCGGCACCGTGACGTAACGCGCATTCGGTAAATCCGCCGGTGGAAGCCCCAATGTCGAGCACGCGGAGCTGGGCGAAGGAGAGGGCGAACTCCGTGATGGCCTTTTCAAGCTTTTCGCCGCCGTGGCTGGCGAAAGCGGGGGAGGCGGTAGCGGTTATCTCCACCCTGTCGAGATCGCCAATGGCTTTTGCGGGGGTGCGGCAGATGCTGCCATTGACGGAAACTCGCCCTTCAAGAATGGCCTCCTTGGCCTTTACCCTTGAGGGGAAGGCGGCGGTGTTAACGAGGTACGTATCGAGTCGCGTGGCCATAGCGGCGCAAAGGTACGTAGAAAGTTATTTTTGGCGATGCCCGTATCGTATCCTATAGTATGTTTTGCTATCTTCGCGGCGGTTTGGGTGGGGAGTGAACAAAACGAGCGGTGGTAACGTAGTAGGGAAATAGCAAGAAAAGAGCATAAGGAAGGAATGCATGGCATGGCGACACGAGAGGCAGTAATTGAGGTGGAGGATGTAAAGAAGATTTACAAAGTGGGGCCGAGCGAGGTGCATGCATTGGCGGGGGTGAGCCTGACGATTTACCGCAATGAGTACGTGGCGATAATGGGACCATCGGGGTCGGGGAAATCTACGTTAATGAACATTTTGGGATGCCTTGATACGCCGAGCGAGGGGCGATACATTCTGAATGGGACGGATGTGAGTAAGATGCAGGATGATCAGCTCGCCGATACACGGAATCGTGAGATAGGGTTTGTGTTCCAAACGTTCAATCTTCTCCCCCGGTACACGGCGTTGGAGAATGTGGTGCTGCCGCTGATATACGCAGGGGTGCCCAAGGGGGAGCGATTGGAGCGTGGCCGGGCGGCGCTCACGAGCGTTGGGCTTGAGGAGCGCATGGAGCATAAGCCCAACGAGATGTCGGGCGGGCAGCGGCAGCGCGTGGCGGTGGCGCGGGCATTGATCAATGATCCCGCGATAATCTTGGCGGATGAGCCGACGGGCAATCTCGACACGAAGACTTCCATTGACATTATGCAGCTTTTCGAGCGGATTTACGGTTCGGGGAATACGATTATCGTGGTGACGCACGAGGAGGACATTGCACAGCACGCACGGCGAATCGTGAGGCTACGCGATGGGAAGATAGAGCGTGACGAGGTGAATTTGCATCCGGTGCATGCGGGTGCTGAGGAGCTGCGGCGCTTGCAGCAGCGCGAGGAGCAGCTGGCAACAAAAGAAGGTTAGGCGCAATGAAGGTATATACGAAACGGGGCGATAAGGGGCAGACGGATCTGATTGGTGGCGAGCGGGTGGCGAAGAATAGCGCGAACGTGGAGGCGTACGGCACGGTGGATGAGCTTATGGCCGCGGTGGGGGTGGCTATGACGTGCGTGGAGGCCGCGGGGCACCGGGAGCAGCTGCAGTGGATACAGAATCGGCTGATGGCCTGCGCGTCAATCCTGGCGATAGGGAAGGATATTAAAGGGGTTGCGGGCAAGGTGCCGCCCATTACGCAGGCGCACATTCACCAGCTAGAGGAGTGGATCGATGCGTACGAGTCGCAGCTGCCGCCGCTGCGGGCCTTCGTGCTGCCAGGGGGGCATTGCATGGCGGTGGCGCAGTCGCACGTGGCCCGCACGATTTGCCGGCGCGCGGAGCGGCGGATCCTCAGCGTGGAGGGGGTGCCGGATGAGGTGCTAGGGTTTATCAACCGGCTGAGCGACTATTTCTTCAACTACGGGCGCATGCTTGCGCAGGAAAATAGCGATGATCAAACGCCGTGGGTGCCCAATTGAGGGCGGCGCGGTACAAGTGAAAACAAGAAAAACTTTTAGGATATGTACTGGACGTTAGAGTTGGCCTCGAAGCTGGAGGATGCCCCGTGGCCGGCGACAAAGGAGGAGCTGATAGATTACGCGCAGCGTTCGGGTGCGCCTATGGAGGTGATTGAGAATCTGCGGGACTTGGAGGACGAGGGTGAGGTGTACGATACGATAGAGGACATATGGCCCGACTACCCGACCAAGGATGACTTTTTCTTCAATGAGGATGAGTACTAGGCGCTAGAGAGCCAAGGGAGCCGCATGCAAATCATCGACGGGACGAGCAGGGGAAAACGCCTATCGTCCCGTTGTTTTTTCTTAGGAAAAGGTAGGTGGGGGGCGTTGGTAATAGTGCTACGTTTGATAAAGAATTTAGCGGGTGGAGTACGGAACGCATGAAACAGTATGAAGCCGTGATGGAAGCCATGGAGAGGCTCGGAGGAATAGCCACTTTAGGGGCCCTTAACGTGGAGGTCTTCAAAATAAAGGGGTGTGAATGGCGCACGAAGACACCCTATGCAAGCATACGTCGAATCGTGCAGCAAACCAAGGGAATCTACAGGATCAAGCCGGGGCTCTACGGATTGGAGAAATATAGAAGTAGGCTTGAGGCGCAAGGGTTTGTTGTTGAGGATGAGAAGAATGCTGGTTCGGCTAGCGTTGCGTTGCTAAATCACACGTACTACCAGGGGTTGCTGATAACTATAGGGAATTGTAAAAAGTTCTCCACTTTTATTCCTAAACAGGATAAGAACAAGCGGTTCTACGATGGACGAACATTGCAGATGCTGGCGAGCCTGGAGGAGCAGCCTAGCTATTCGTATCCAGAACTGTGCAGCCGTAGCGCAACCATTGACACCATTTGGTTTAACGATAGGCGGATGCCGCACTCGTTCTTTGAGGTGGAGCATTCCACCGACATACAAAACTCATTGTTGAAGTTTAACGATTTGCAGGATTTCTACGCACGGATGGTGATTGTGGCGGACGCGAAGCGTAGGCGTGAGTTTGAAGAGAAGATGAAGTACCATGCATTTGAGGAGCTGCGGGTAAATAAACGGGTTACATTTCTAAGCTACGAGGCGCTGGTACGACAGTACGAAATGGAGATGGAAAAGCAGCGGCTCGATTTCTTGCTGTAGGATCGTCGTTTTTTCCCGCGCATAGCAAAATGGGGGAAAAAGTGTACCTTTGCGGCCGTGCTCCCGTGGGAGAAACGCATGATGGGGCAGCCAAGGATACGAAATTTTACGGGGGTAGGCTGTCAGGTAGTGCTAACGGTAAGGGGTTACGATGGATATATTCAAGATTAAGGCTGCCTCTCGGCAGGAGAGAGGGCCGAAGCACGCGCGGCATATGCGCCGTGAAGGCGTGGTGCCAGGGGTGGTGTACGGGCATGGCGACAACGTGTCGATAGCGCTGCAGGAGCGTGATTTGACGAAGCTGCTGGTAAATCCAAATGTCTATTTGGTGGAGCTAGAGCTGGATGGCAAGGTGGAGAGCGTGATAATCAAGGAGGTGCAGTACCATCCGGTGAGCGACCGGCCGGTGCACATTGACTTCTATCGCTACACCGAGGATAAGCCCATCACGATGTCAATCCCGGTGAAGCTGGAAGGGCACGCCGTGGGGGTGCGGGCTGGCGGTAAGCTGACGCAGGCTGCCCGTAAGCTTACAGTGAAAGGGTTGGCATCGGCCATGCCGAATCGTTTGGTAGTAGATGTGTCGGAGCTGGACGTTGACAAGAAGATTGTGGTGAGCAATCTCTCGTATGAGGGGCTTACAATACTCAATCCGAGCCATATGGTGGTGGCGGCGGTGCGTGCGCAGCGTAATATGACGGCGCAGGCTGCTGATACTGCAGCGGCTGCTCCAGCGCCGGCAGCTGCACCGGAAAAGAAGTAGCGTACGCCGCAAAATAGAGGATTTGTGCCGTGAAGTACCTCATTGTGGGTTTAGGAAATATCGGGGAGGAGTACGCAGGTACGCGGCATAATGCGGGATTTATGGTGCTCGATGCGCTAGCTGGCGCATCGAGCACTTCTTTTTCTGTCGATAGGCTTGGGGCAGTGGCTGAATGCAAGGTGAAGGGACGGCAGCTGGTGCTGCTCAAGCCGTCAACCTATATGAATCTCAGCGGGAAGGCGGTGCAGTATTGGCTGCAAAAGGAGAAGCTGGAGGTGGAGTCGCTGCTGGTGGTGGTGGACGATTTGGCGTTGCCGGTGGGCGGCGTGCGGCTGCGGGCGCAGGGGAGCGACGGGGGGCATAATGGGCTGAAGGATATTCAGGCTAAGCTCGGCACGTCGGGCTACGCTCGGTTGCGTATCGGGGTTGGGCACGATTTTCCGCGGGGGCGGCAGATTGACTACGTGCTCTCGAAGTTCTCAGCGGAGGAACGGCCCCTGCTGGATGGGGCCATCGAGAAGGCGTGCGAGGCAATTGGGCTGTTTGCCACGATTGGGCTGGAGCGGGCGATGAACGTGGTGAATACGAAGGGGAAGGAGTAAGGTTCGGCGCGATGCGGGTAGATAGGTATTTGTGGTGCGTACGCCTGTTCAAGAGTCGCACGCTGGCAGCGGAGGCGATAGGGAAGGGGCGAGTGGCCGTTGATGGACTCACTGTGAAAGCGAGCCGAGAGCTGGCTCTGAACGATGTTTTCACGCTGAAACGCGCGCCGGTTACCTATACTTACCGGGTGAAGGGGTTTCCCTCGTCACGGCTCGGGGCAAAGCTGGTGGATGATTATTTGGAGAACCTTACCCCGCAGAGCGAGTTGGATAAGCTGCGCCCCACGGTGGGCGGTTCGTTGCTGTGGCGGGAGCCAGGCACGGGAAGGCCCACAAAGCGGGAGCGGCGCGAGATTGATAGGTTTCAGTCCTCTTTCTTTGAGGAGGATTGGGATGACGAGGCGTAGGCGGCGGAGGCTAGCGGGCGGGGCTTAGTGGGCAGTTGCGCATGGGGGCGGCAGCGTACGCTACTTTTTTCTGAGGTTGTAGGTTGGTGCGTGAAGAGATTGCGGTATAGAAAAAAGTTTGTACCTTTGCGGTCGGCTTTGGGGAATGGAGGAGGAGTTTTTCGGGGTGTAGCGCAGCCCGGTTAGCGCGCGTCGTTCGGGACGACGAGGTCGAGAGTTCGAATCTCTCCACCCCGACAGGGTAGACGGAAAAGGGTGGTTAGTGCAACCCTTCTCCGTCTACTTTCTTTTTTGCAGAGTTCTCTGTGGGTGGCCTTTCTCCATGCAATCGCCACGAGATGCGTCCTCTTTTGATAGGGCCGTAAGGCTGAATTTGAATATTATACGATAAACAAAACGCTCCGCGGTGGAAACCGCGGAGCGTCTCGTTGACTATCGGTATAGAGAGCTATACGATTGATGATTAAAAGAAATACATGAACGAAATGTTTTCTTTGGCTCTGAGAACCTGTTTCACTTCGCTAGTGTTAGGATTGTAGGCAAAAACACCTGATGCATCTGCTCCGAAGGCGGAGAAAAATACCTCCCCATTGTGTTTCTCAATGGCCACTGAATGCCCATCGGTGTAGGGGATTCCCTTAATCTGCTTGATGGTGCGCGCCTTGAGGTCGATTATTACAGCCATAGAGTTACGTGCTGTATACGGATTACCGGTGTTGAGTTCAATGATGGCAACGTAAGCCGCCACGAGGCCTTTCCCGATGTAGACGCAGTTGTAGATGGATGCTGGTTTCCAATTCGTACCCTCGATGGGCGTATTGCTGATGTCCCAGCTGCGGGAGGGGTCAAAAGCCTGTTTTCCATTGGGGATGCACACGAAACCGTTTTTTTTGTAGGAAGGGTTATAGCCAAAGTAGCCGACGCAGGCTATATAGATATCGTTCTCTTCATTGGTAAATATCATGTCTTTCGTTATGGGCCTTGTGGGGAAGCAGAGACCGCTTTCCTTCTCAGAGATGATTTTGGTTACCTGGTCGGTTTTAGGGTCAATAATGGCTACGTCTACCTGCCGATGGTCTTCGTAGGGCATCCAGCTCGCATCATTTTGGTTGAGCGTGAGGTAGTACAGGCCATCGCGCAGGATGCCACGGCTGGCGTCGGGGGATTTGTCGCTATGGGCGTACGGAGTGAGGTCAATTTCGCCGATTTTGGTAAAGCTATTGGCATCTGCGATGGTGATGGCGCCGAGAAGGTAGTTGGTGATGTAGAGCTTCTCGGGTGTCACCTTGGTCAAGTTTACAGGGTAGGAGCCTGGGGCGATGGGGAGTTCGCAGACCTGCGTGAGTCCCCTGTCGCTGTGGGAGTACTTTGTGATGGCTTGCTTCCCACTGGGTCCGAATTCAGGAAAAACGTAAACGTCGTTGTCAACAATGGAGAAGGAGGCACTAAAGCCTACCTGTATGCTATTGCTGTTGTCGTATTCTCCGGAGAGGGCTGGAATGAGACGTAAGTATGTTTGTCCACTTGCGCCATCTGCGTTTTTAACCGTGGCTGAAACGAGAATGTTGCCAACTCCCCCTACCGGTTCATCTGGCGTTTGCTCCTTTTTCTTGCACGATGCTGCAGCCAGCGTAAGAGCTGCGGTGGCAATGATTAGCCAAATACTTCTACTGTTCATAGTACTGAATTATTAAAGTTGAAACGAATTATTTCCAAATGTAACGGAGCTTTGCGCCAAAGCTTCTGCCCGGCAGCGGGCGGTTGAACTCCGAGAGGGCGCGGGCGTTGGTGAGGTTCTTGACTTTGCACGATAGAAATAGCCTTTGGTTGAAAAAGCTGTACTCAAGACCCATGTCCAGCAGGAAGCTGCGCGGGATGCGTCTTTTTGTATTCGCAGTGATTTCAAAATCGTAGAGATACTCCTCAATGAAAGCCAGATCGGCGAAGAGCCGTAGGTTTTGCCCTTGGCCGCCGAAAGGGTTTTCCTTGTGGAATTCGAGACCTGTGTTGGCCATGAGGTAGGGGATGTTAGGCATGCGTAGCCCTTTCGTGGCATTGGGAAGATTAGACCCCTGCTCATGCTCGCGAACGTCGCGTAGGTCTTGAAAGGTAACATTGCCGTAGCCGTAGAGGAAGGAGAAGATGTCGGCTTTGACCTCGAACTCTGCGCCTAGGGTTCGCATTTCGCCGAAGTTTTGGTACTGAGCACCGAGAATCCCCTTGGTGAAGCGGATCATGTCCTGGAGATACATGTAGAACCCATTGAGTTCAATCTGCAGGTTGGAGTGATGGATGCCCGTAAGGTCAAACAGGATGCCTGCATTGAGGTTGGCGTTGCGCTCAGGACGAAGCTGTTCTGATGGGGTTATGGTATAGCCATCGCCGAGCAGCTCAAACTCCGATGGGATACGCACATCGTAGCCACCCGAAAGTTTAGCCATGAGCGAACGGGTAAAGCGAAAGCGAAGCGCATCGCTACATCCGAGGCTTTTCTTATCCACATGAATGTTTTCGGGTGGAGTATTGGTGTAGATGTTTTGGAAGGTGGTGCGCATGCTGTACCAGTACCCTCTGGCGGTAAACGAGTTGAGGAAACGGTCGTTAGCCGAACGGAAGTCGTAGGTGATACCGATAACCCAACTCCTCATGCGTGAGTTGAAGTCGGTTTTTTTGCCGAGGCTTTTTTCTTTTAAGGGGTTGGATGGCGTCCCATTGGCGAGCGAGAAAAGAGAGTTAACGCTGATGGTGTGCTGCTCTGCAATGAGGTACTCAAGGTTCAGCTTGTTGAGGTAGGTGAACTTATTGTTGTTGGAGAGTGAAGCGAAACGGGTGGCCAGCTCGCCGCCATAAGGCGATGGGGAGGGGTAGGGGTTGCCCTGCCAATCGTACCAAGTTTTGGCAGTGTCAATAAGTGCGTATCGCGTAAAGGCGGCGGCATGCGTGAAGTCAAGGTCAAGCCCCGCGAGTAGAAAGTCTTTCTTTTTAAGGGTGTTTCCCAAGAGGTAGAGGCGCGAGGTGGAGTGCGCCTGCCGAATGTCATATTCTACGCCCTGCACCTCTTTGTACGTATTGATGAATACAGGCTCAAGCTCGATCTCATCAAACCACCATTTTCTGGCCTTAATACTTCCCCCAATTACCAATTTTTGGAAATTATCGTGTTGGCGTTTGATTTTCAATCCCTTCACGTATGGAGATTCCATGGTGTAGCAATTGTCGGCGTAGGTGTAGGTGCCGCCGAGGCCGAGGATAATCCCAGACTCTTTGATGTTGCGCTTGAAGACCGCGGTGGCCTTGTTGACATTAAACGATTCGTGTTGGTAGCTAAGATCTAGGTACCTGTCGGGGTACTCCTTGATTACTACATTGACCGCGCCGCCCATGGAGGAGCCGCCGAACTTTGCGGGTACCACCCCCTTGAAAATCTCGATGCGGTCAATCATGTCGATGGGTATGTCGTTGATGTCGATGAAGTCCGATTGGTCGCCGAGCGGCACCTCATCAATGAAGAATCCCACGCGCTTGCCCTCAAGCCCCCGGAGCGAAATGCGCGAAGCGCTGCCCACCCCGCCGGAGGCGCGGATGGCTATGCCCGTCGTCTTGGCCAGAAGGCTCTCAATGTCGCTCACGGAACCCTGCAGCTGGTGCATGCTGATAACGGATATAGGCATGGCCCGTTCACGTATTTCTCGGGCTTTGCTCTTGCCAATGACGAGAACGTCCTTCATGGATTGCTCCTCCTGCTGGAGCTGCACGATGAGTCGTTTTTTCTCTTTGCCCACTGTGACGCTGAGCGATTGCGTTTTGTACCCCATGTACTGTATCGTTAGCGTGTGGGTTCCTACAGGAACGTTGGTGAAAACGAATTTGCCATTTGCATCGGAAACCTCGCCCCGCTTGAGTTCTTGCATGTAGACCGTGGCCCCGATGAGATTGTTGCCGTTCTCATCAATAATGGACCCTTCAATTAGGCCTACACCTTCTTGCGCTGTAGCTGCGCTGCATAGGAAGAGTAGGAGCGATAGTAGCAAGCTGTTTGATTTAATGATTTTGCCAGTCATGTTTCGTGAAGTTGAGTCTGAAGTTTTGTTTTGAACCAAAGGATTAGAGAAGTCTGAAGGCAACTTCTTAGCATTTGGAGATGCCGATCTTCTATTTGTCTCTATTTGAAAGGTTTAAGCAGTTCTTTCCAGCCAGCCAGGCTGAAGTGGGCGTATTGGATGAGCGCCTGCTTGATTTCAGAGTCTGAAAACTCATCATGCAAGACTAGCTCCCGCAGAATGTTTGTCCAGGTAGAGCATAGTATGTGAATAAAGAATGGAGAGAGCTGAGCATCAATATGCGGCCATCGGCTTTTCATTATGGAAAGGTACTCCTCCCCGATTTTGATTTGTTCGGCAAGAATGCGTTCTAGGTATCTGTCGAGCGATGTGCCAGCTGCCTGAAAAAGCAGAAGCTTTAGTTCAGGACGGAACGTTTTGACGAGAGATACCGTTTGGTTTAGATAGTCAATGGAAAGACTAGGCGTTGTGAAAACCTCAAGGTTGAGGAATCGTTCGTCATTGTGCGAGTGCATGTGGCGGTTAAGCTTTGTTAGAAGCGGCTGCAGCACGGCGCAAAAGAGTTCATCCTTGCTTTTGAAATATTTGTAGATATTCCCAACGGATACGTTCGCCTTGCTGGCGATCGTACGAATGGAGGTGTCTTTGACCCCTTGACTTATAAACTCTTTTCTAGCTGTAAGTAGAATGCGTTGGAGAACGTTTTCTTTTAGCGTTTGCACGGCGTTTGGCGGTTTAAAAGTGAACGTTTTTCATTTTTGTTCATAGAAAAAGCGCACTGCCAATTGGCAGTGCGCTTTTTCAAAAAGAGGGTTCTTCCCCTCCCGATATTTATTGTACTCCTAAACACGGTTTACAAATTTACGGCACAAAGGTATTGAGGCCCAGCGTGTAGGGCAATCCCCAGAATTGAGGAATTTTTGTTCCTATTGATAAACAAAACGCTCCGTGGCTTCCGCCGCGGAGCGTTTTAAAAACTACAGTTATGAAGAGAGTAAGTTAAATCGCTGTAGTTGTTTCAATGGTAGGCGAGTCTTGGCTCGATGGTGTCGCCCCTTGCTCAGAGCGCGTTGGGGCTGTGCGATTTGCGGGTTTGCTCGGTGGGGCGAGGTAGCCATCGCGCATTTGCCAAACGGATCTTGAAAGATTTTTGCCACGAATGGTGCGTCTTTCGGTGTAGCCTTCGGCTTTGCTTGCGGCTTTTGGCGTTAACTTAATGAGGGTTCCCTCTGGGAGGTAGATGATGGCGTGGGCATTAAGCGGGATGGGCGAGCTGCGTTTTTTGAGCGAGGTCTTTATGCTAGCAATCGTCGCGGAGGCTGTGTCGATGGAGGGAGCGTAGAGCTCTTCTAGCGACACTTCGTCTTCGTCTGCAGTTGATAGCGCTTCGTAGGCAATTCGAATTGACGCGATGCTGTCGTCTGTGCTACGGATGTCAATTCTTGGTGCTATGGAAATATTGAAGGAGGAGTCGGCGCTGCTATTGTCAATTCTCCTGAGGTCAATACGCAGCGTGTCGTTGGCGCGCATGGGTATCTCATACTCCGTTTCGCAGCTCGTAATCCGTTTGTTGGCCCTCCAATAGGTGAAGGGGGTGAGGGTGGCGAGGACGAGTATGCTCGCGATCCAGAAGATGAGCATGGTGACGCTTACCACCTTTGCGATGCGGAACTCAATAAGCATACGCATGCCCGCGATGAGGATTGCTGCCAGCGGTACGATACATACCCCCCAGATGGCTATCGCAATGATGTACGGTGAGATGTCCCAGCCGAGGAGCGCAATGACTGACCCTATGGTGCTACCGAATAGCTCGTCAGCCAGCGATACATCGCCGATGAGCTTAACGCCAAGCAGCACAGTAATGGCTATTGCTCCTATAGCCCCCGCAAGAATAAACGCAACACCGAGTATCTTCACAACGAGCTTGACAAGCCCAATGGCAAGGAAGGCGAGAAAATTCCCGAACGATTTCGCAAAGTCGGATGATCGATTTTTGTTTTTGCCCTTTAGGGTTTCGCGTGCGGCCTGGAAGCTCCGGTTGGCTTCGGCGCGAATGGAGTCAATGGTGATGGGTTTGCCCTGCATACGGAGTTTTTGGAGGGGGGTTCGGGCTGGCGGCACGGCGGCCCAAAGGACGATGTAGACGATGATGCCAATGCCGTAGCAGAAGGAGCCGAGAATAAAGAGGAGCCGAATGAGGGCCGCGTTGGTTCCTAGCCTAGCGGCGATGCCGGCGCATACGCCGCTGATTATTTTGCTATCAACATCACGGTAAAGCCGCATGCGGTTTCGTTCCCTTTCGTAGGCTTCCTCGGAGCTTTCCCTGGCGTTGCTGGCGGACTCTCGCTGCTGGTCGGCATCGATGTCCTCGGGTTGCCCCAGAATGGCTATCACCTCGTTGACAGTGCTTAAAGAAATAGGTTCGTTGCCCTTCTGACGTTCTGAAAGGAGTTCCCCAATGCGGGCCTCGATGGCTTCGTACGTCTCCTTCGCCTCGTTCGATTGCCCAAAGCGGTCAATGAGCGCATCCAGGTAGCTGCGCAGGGCGCGGTAGGCATCCTCGGTGAGTTGGTAGGGGTAGCCGTTGAGGCTAATGGTAATCACGCTTTCCATTGTATTGTTTCCCTATAGGTTTGAGTTGTTGGATTGGTTGTCGGCGGGCTCCGCAATGAGCCGGTCAACGGCGGTTACGGTGGATTTCCACGCCTCGGTAAGCAGGGCGAGGTAGGCGCGGCCGGAGTCGGTGAGTTCGTAGTACTTGCGGGGTGGACCCTGCGGCGACTCTTCCCAACGGTAGGATAGGTATCCAGCGTTTTTAAGCCGGGTGAGCAGCGGGTATATAGCCCCTTCAACCACAATCATTTCGGCATCTCGCAGCGCATTGACAATGTCGTTGGTATATGCGTCTCCCTTGGCGAGTAGCGAGAGGGTGCAAAGCTCAAGCGCGCCTCGCCGCATTTGGGTTTGGATGTTTTCGGTATTCATGGAATAGTCCCTTTTGAATCGTGTCTACAGTTGAAACTTGTTGAGGTTTTCTGGCGTGACGGGGATGCCACGCATTTCGAGCTTTTGGGCCCGTGTGCTAGCTTTGGGCGTAATAATCCATAGGATGATGTAAACCCAAAAGCTGGAGAAGGCCACGAAGAGCAGAACAACCGAAATGATGCGAATGAGGACCACATCGGCGCGGAAGTAGTATGCTAGACCGCTACACACCCCACCGAATACCCTGTTGTCGGGGTCGCGGTAGAGCTTTTTACGCGGTGCGTAGTAAGCGTTGGTGCTGCCTTTGGCTTCGCTGTCGATGTCCTGGGCGTTGCCCACGAGGCCGATGACACGTTGCACGTCTGCCATGCTGATGACAAGCCCCTGAGCACCCCGCCATTCCCAAAGGTGTTCGCCGATGCGATCCTCAATGTCCCGAATGATTTCGTGGCGGTCGGGTTCGTTCTTGTACATGCTGTGTAGGCTATCAAGGTATGCTGTTAACTCTTGCCAAGCGTCCTCTTCAACCTGAAAGCTTCTGTGGCCTATGGTGCCTGCGACTGTACGTTTCATGATTTTAACCAAGTTGTGTTTATCCTTTAGTACTTTCACAGTACAAATATACTGTGAGTTTTTGTACTGTGCAACACATAGTACTAAACTGAGTGGTCTAACCAGATGAGAAGATATTGTTAAGTTGCTGATATGTAGTAAATAGCAAAATTAGTTTTTTGGGGGAGTGGAGCGATTATTTTTTTTGAGACTGCTGCGAGAAGTGCGGTATTGGGTGGGAAGGTAAATGGTAAAAAAAGCTGTGATACCTTAGTGTGTGAAGAGAGACAAATGGGGAAGAAAGGTTGCCGGGAGGGGGCATTTGCTAAAAATAGCTACCTTTGCATAGGGTAGACAGGTTGAGACATGCGCATGGAAGGAAAAGGTGACGAGGTATGATATATCCATTGAATGAGGGAGAGCAGCAGCGGGAATTGGGGGAGTCGCTGTTTAGCGTGGCGGAACGCCGTAGGTTGGGGCAGCTGTCTGACTTGGCGGTGCAGTTTGCGCTATTGCAGGGTACTGCGCATCCAGAGCTGCGTAGCCCACAGCTGTTAATGTTGGCGTCGAGCCATGGGTTTGTGCAGCTACGGTCGGCAGAAGTGGCTGAGCATTCCGCGCTATGCGTGAGGGATTTTGCCACAGGGAAGCATTTTGTCAATGCACTATGCCGCCGCCATGGGTTTGCGCTGCGCATTGTGGATGCAGGTTTGGCGACTCCTATGGCGGCTGGGCTGGGGGTGAGTGCCTTTGCGCCCCGGCAAGGCACGAGAGATTTCTTTGTAGAGACAGCCATGCAGCCCGAAGAGTTTCGATGGGTGGAACTGCGGGGGCGGCAGCTGGTGAACGAGGCGGTAGACACGGGGAGCAACGTGCTGGCGCTGGGGTGCACGGCGTCGGGCGGAAGGGTGTCGGCTGCGCTCCTTGCGGAGCGTATGCAGGGAATAGGGCTAGACGTGCTTATGCCTGAAGGCGCAGGATATACCACGTTCTCGCTGGTGAGTCGTGCTGAGTGCCAAAAGCTATTGGATACTACGCCCCGCGGAGCGGATTGGCGAGAAGAGGTGCTGCGATTCGGTGGATTTGAGCTGGTGATGGCGATGGGGGTGATGCTGCAAGCGGCAGAGCGCAAGGTGGCGGTGATGATAGATTCTTTTACTATGCTCGTGGCGTTGATGCTGGCGATGTGCGTGGACCCCCACGTGAAAGACTACGTGGTGCTGGCGCATATGGAGAGCATGCAGGGCATGGAGCTATTGGCGAAGCGGATCGGAATAGAACCGGTGCTGCGATTAGGGCTGCAGACTACGGAGGGGGTGGGTTGCCTTACCACCTACCCGGTGCTGGAGGCAGCGGTGCTGCTTTTGTCGCTTCCCAAGGGAGAGGTTGGACGATAAGAAAAGAACATGAGGGTACATTTTGTTAGACATACGGCGGTGGATGTTCCGAGGGGGATGTGCTACGGACAGACCGATGTGCCGTTGCGGGCGAGCTTTGAAGAGGAGGCGGCGGTGGTGCTATCGAAGGTGGAGAAGCTGTCGCACGGGAAGGTTTATACGAGTCCGCTATCGCGTTGCACACGCTTGGCGGCCTACTGTGGTTTCCCTGATGCGGAGCGGGATTTACGTCTGCTGGAGATGAGCTTTGGGGAGTGGGAGGGGCTTTTTCTCTACGAGATGGTTGATGTTCCGGAGGTGAGGTGGTGGTTTGGGGATCAACTAGGGCGAGATACACCGGGCGGTGAGTCAATCCATAAGCTGCGCGATCGTCTATTAGGCTTTTTGCGGGAGAAGCAGGCGGCGGGCGAGGATAATTTATTAGTGTTTGCCCATGGGGGTATCCAGCTCAGCGCAGAAATTATATTGGGGAAGGTGGTAGAGGGGGATCCCTATGCCCATTTACATCCCTACGGGTCTGTGCTGACGTTAGAATTTGGTAAGCTTTAGCCACAAGGGAGTGGTGGTGCGTTGGGAGGCTGGATGTAAGTTGCTATAGATAAGGAGCACCGCGGCCTGTAGAGAGGGTGTAAGGATAGGGCGAGGTATTGTGGCGCGTGCAGGGTCGCCGTTATGTAGTAGATAAAAACGTAAATTTGCGGGCAGTTAGTCAGGCTAGCGAGAGGCACTGAGATATGGGAAAGTTGTCAGAGATAGCACGGCCGGTGTCGGCAGAGTTGGCGGAGTTCCGAAGGTACTACCGAGCGGTGCAAGAAGAGGTGCCGAGCTACGCGCTGCGTGTGATTCTATGGTATGTGCTGCGCCGTCCGGGGAAGCAGGTACGCCCGCTGCTGGTGTACCTTTCGGCTTCGGCATGCGGGGGTGTGCGAGAGAGCACCAAAGTGGCCGCGGCGATGATTGAGATGGTGCATAATGCATCGCTGCTGCATGATGACGTGGTGGATGATTCAGCGTTGCGCCGTGGGGCTCCATCGGTGTATAGGCTGTGGAAGGCGAAGGGAACAGTGCTGGCGGGTGACTACATGCTGGCGGAGGGGCTTCGCCTGGCAGTGCATACCGGGGAGTACCGCCTGTTGGATTTGATGAATGAGGCGGTGCAGAAGATGAGCCTTGGGGAGCTGAATCAATTGCGGAACGCGCGGCGGAATGAGTATAGCGTTGCAGAGTATTTCAAAGTTATATCGGGAAAAACTGCGGCGTTGCTTGCGGCGAGTGCTGCGGCTGGGGCTTTTTCGGCCGGTGCGGACGATGCGACTGTGGAGCAGTTTAGGCTGTTTGGTGAGCGGTTGGGCATGGCGTTTCAGGTGCGCGATGACATGCTTGATTTCTCTACGAGCAGCGCGGTAGGTAAGTCTGTCGGTAACGATTTGCAGGAAGGGAAGTTTACGCTGCCTGTGATATATGCGTTGGAGTCGTTGGAAGGGCGGGAGAGGAATGCCATGGTGTCGCAGTTGCGGCGAGCACGGGGCGATGCGCGTGTGCGGAGCGAGGTGGCGCGGTTTATAGCGGGGAGCGGGGCGATGCAGCGGACGGCTGCGATGGTACGACAGTTTGTAGAGGAGGGGAAATCTGCGTTGCTGGTAGTGCCGGATTCAGAGGCGAAGCGTTCGCTCTTTGCGTTGGCCGATTATTTAGTGGAACGAACCAAGTAGTGCGAGATGACAACGGTAGATATAGTTCTGATTGCTATTATTGGGCTGTTCGGGGTGTCGGGGTTGCGCCGAGGCTTGCTGTCGCAGGTGGTTTTTGTTGTAGCATTCCTCGTGGGGGTGTGGCTTACCATTCGGCTGTCGGGGTACGCTAGTAAAATATTTATTCTGCATTTCGGAATGCCGGCGGAGACCACACCGCTGTGGGCGTTCGGGGTTACCTTTGTTGCGGTCGTGGTAGGGGTATACTTTTTGGCACATCTGCTCAAGGGTACAATGCGTATGATTCGGGTGGCGTGGGTTGACAAGGTGCTCGGGCTGGCATTTGGAATGCTGAAGGGGGCGTTGCTAGTGAGCGTAGTGATGGCATTGCTCGTGCAGGGAGGTGTTATGGAGAAAATAGTGCCGCCAGCGAAAGCGAAGCGAAGCGTTCTCTATGAGCCGGTACGGCGGGTTGCTCCGGGTATCTTTCCGTACTTGAAGGATTTTGGAATGGAGGCGTGGTCTAGAATAGTGCAGGAAAGTAAAGAGGCAGAGTCCTAGGGGGGAGAATGGTGCGGTTAGAGGGTTGATAAGCATTGGGAAAAGAGAAACAGGAGGCAAAGCGATGGGAGAGATAGCTGTAGAGGGAATGCGTTTCCATGCGTTTCATGGCTGCTACGAGGAAGAGGCCATCGTGGGGAATGAGTATGAGGTAGATTTGCGGATGCGCTGCGATACGCGACGCGCCGAGGCGAGCGATGACGTGGCCGACTCCGTGAATTATCAGTTAGCCTACATGGTGGTGGCAGAGCAGATGGCGATACGCTCGCACATCTTGGAGAATGTGTGTCGGAGGATACTGGATGCGCTGTTTGAGGAGCTGCCGTTGCTGGAGTGGGCGGAGGTGAAGGTGAGCAAGTTGGCACCAGCTATGGGAGGGGTAGTAAGGGCCACATCGGTAACACTGGAGGCGAGGGCGAAGTCTTCGGAATGTGCGTAGCGGTGGGGATGCGGGTGAGTTTGGTCGTTGTGTCGCCAACGGTGGCAGGGTACATCCGGGAGGGAGAGGAGGATTACGCTAAGCGTTTGAATCGACTGTGCACCCTCCACCGGGAGGAGGTGCGGGTGCGCAAGGAGTGGGGCAAGCTAGGAGGCGAGGAGCAGCGCGAAAGGGAGGCGCCCCTCGTGCTGTCGGCATTGGAAGGCAAACGGAATGTGTGGCTGCTCGATGAGGGGGGCGTAATGATGACCTCGGTGGAATTCTCGCAAATGCTGAGCCACGCAGGAACGCATGGGGGCGGAGAGATTACCTTCGCTATAGGGGGTGCGTACGGTTTTGGAGGTGCAGTTTTGTCAAGGTACGGAGCGCAGAGGTTGTCCTTGTCGAAGATGACGTTTACCCATCAGATGGTACGATTGATTTTTCTAGAGCAGCTCTACCGAGGGTTTATGATACAGAGGGGTAGCCACTACCATCATGAATAGCCATAGCATAGACTATGTCGACAAGTAGGCGCGTGCGTAGGTTGGCGGAGTGGAACGCTACGCTGAGTCAATTTTTTACCTTTCCTATTACGGTAGGGCAATTCTTGTTGCTTGTCTTGTTGCTTTCGGGCGTGGGGGTGATGCTGTTCGGGCTGTGGAGGCAGGAGCTAGAGTCGGGGCGTACGAGTTGGGATAGCGTTATGCTAGGGCGTGTAAACATGGATGCGGAGAGTCGTCTGCGTCGGGTGGAGCGGGTGGCGAGCGAGGCGTGCGCTAAGCTGGAACAGGGAGATACGGCGGGGGCATTTTGCGTGGTGGCGGAGGCGGATGCTAAGGTTTTGGCGAAGGCGCATGGGGTTCTTGTGGGGTTTAGTGGTGATACGGTGGTGCTTTGGTCTGGCAACTATTCTCGTGCCGTGGAGCAGCCGCTGAGAGAGGGGCAGCAATTGGTACGCATCAATGGGATGCAGTACTATATGCGCGCTACGCAGCATGGGAAAATGGTGGTGTATGCTGGGGTTGGCTTACGTAGCGATTATCCAATATTTAACCGCTACCTGCGGTCGGGTTACGTTCCATCGCTGTCTTTTTTAGAGGGGCGATCATTGGAGTCGTTTTTCCCCAAAATGGATATGCCAGCACCGAGGGTGCAAGCCGTGTCGTTGCACGGCAACGTGCAGATACTGGTTGCTTTCATACTCATTCTCGTTGCAATTTTCTCTGCGCCGTTGCTGCTAACGCGTCATTTGAGCGTGTTGGTAACGTTGATCTGCGTAGCGTGTGGCGTCGGATGGCGCTACCTATTTTTGCGTATGGGCGTTTTTGATGGGGTACTAGGCCATCTGTTTTCACCGTCAGTTTTTGCACTGTCTCGCTTTGTCCCATCGTTGGGAGATTTTCTACTCCATGCTTTGGTGTTGCTCCTCGTGACAATGCTCTGCGCGCAGCTTGTACGGTTTTTAGCATTGAGTCGCAGGATTAGCCAAACGACTTTCCTGGGGGTGTGCGGTTTAGGGGCGGTGATGGTGCTTTTGCTTGGGGATATGCTGCTGCGCAAGATTGTGATTAACTCCACGCTAACGATTCCACCCTACGAGCTTGCGAGCTTTACGTGGTACACGCAGGCGGCCTATATCGGGCTTGTGCTGTGGTTCTCTAGCGGGGTTTTGATGGCCGCGCTGTTTTGTCGGCAGATACTACATAACCGTCTGCCGTACGAGTGGCGCTTGTGGGGGGCATTGCTGGTGGTGACGGTGTTGCTGTCTCTATGTTTTTGGTACTATCTAGCAATACCCTTTGGACCGTCGATAGTGCTGTGCATCGTGGTCTTTGCAAGTTTGTACGTGCCGTTGCGTTGGCATCGCGGGGAACTACCGTTTCGGGGCATGGAGTTCATTGTGGGGATGGCGGTGGCATTGTACGTGGGAACGTGTAGCGGCGTGGAGAGCCAGCGGCGGGACCAAATGGTGCGAGAGCAAATAGCGGAACGGGTAGGCGGAGAGCCTGACCCCCTACTAGAGTCCATGCTCCCCCAGCTCTCCCTAGCCATAGAGGATGATGGGGCATTGCGCAGGTTTATGGTGTCGGGATACCGCACCCATGCACGGATGCGTCGCTATTTTGAGGAGCGTTACCAACGTGACTATCTGAATGGGTACGATGTACGTTTGACGATGTGTTACCGAGATGAGTTGGTACTTCTACCTGATCGGGACGAGTTTGAGGATTGCGCTGCCTACTTCGGGAGGATAGTGGCAACGGAGGGGGTGATGGTGCCGGGGAGTCGGTTCTATTTCCGACGGGGGCGTACGGGACGAATAAGCTACCTAGGTATCTTCCCATACGTGGCGCAGGAGCAGGAACGTTACCTATACATTGAGCTTGACTCAAAGCAGCCCAATGCCTTTTGGGGCTATCCAGAGTTGCTTGTTAATGAGCCAACGAGTCGCCATCGGACGGATCCCTCCTACTCTACGGCTCTATACGAGCATGGGAAACTTTTAATGAACACGGGGCAGTGTGGGTATCCAACTTCATTGGCCACCACGGGGTATCAGGTGGGAGAGCAACGCATGTTTGAGAGCATGGGGTATAACCACGTAGCGAAAGAATTGCCCAACGATATGGTGGCGTTGGTGTCGCGGGCAAAGGTGTCACCCTTTGAGGTGATGGGGGTTGACGTTTACTTGCTACTCCTTTTCTGCCTGTTCTTTTCCGTGATATTCCGAGTGAGCGGGGTGCTTCGGCTCAAACCATTGATTGGACGAGGGATCGTGGGGAGATTACAGCTGTACATGGCAGGCGTAATGGTGCTGACCATGGCGCTGGCTCTCGTGATTGCGCTTTTCACCATGCGAAAGACCCTTGAGGAGAAGAATAAAACGTTGATGCGTGAAAAGTCGCAAACGGTGCTGGCCTCTTTGGGCGAGATGAGCCTTGAGTACGCAATGGGTGGGGAAAAAGAGAATTGGCAGCTGAATAGGGCGTTGTCGGAGCTGTCGAGTCGTTTGTATTGTGACATCAATGTATACGATACGCTAGGATGGCTCATGGGGAGCTCTAGGATGGAGGTCTTTACGAAATCGTTGGTGGGGGAGCGGATGAATGCTGGAGCCTGGGGGATGCTGCGGTTCGGCGGGGCATCGCAGGAGCTAACGCGGGAGCAGATAAGTACGTTGCGCTACGAGTCAATGTATATACCGCTACGTCAAAACGGTAAACTGCTAGGCTATGTGAACCTCCCCTACTTCACGCGTCCGGATGAGTTTAAGCGGCAGTTCCAGTCGTTTACGAGCCTTTTGCTTGATTTCTACGCAGTGCTAACGGGTATGATGCTCCTCCTGTCGTTCGTGCTGGCCAACGCGGTGCTAGAACCCTTGGCGCAGCTGCGCAGGAGCGTGGAGACTCTAACCATTACGGGGGAGAACAAGCTGGTGTTCTATGATACCCCCGATCAGGTGGGTGCTCTTTTCCGAGCCTACAATACGATGCTTAACCAGCTGGAAAGTAGCGCGGCAGAATTGGCTGAAACGGCGCGACAGCGCGCTTGGCAAGAGATGGCGAGACAGATAGCCCATGACATAAAAAATCCTCTCACCCCCATTCGGCTTAGCTTACAGCGGGTGATGCGTCTGCGGGCAGCGGGGAATCCTTGCTGGGAAGATAGGTTTGTGGAGTTCTCCGACATGCTTGAAAATCAGATTGACGTGCTGGCGCGTACGGCAAACACGTTTTCTACCTTCGCCAAGCTGGCCGAGGGACATGCTGCGCTAGTTGATGTGCGAGAGGCGGTGCATAGGTGCGTGGTGCTTAATTCTGCTGACACCCGTGTCAGGCTGGAGGAGCAGACATCGGAAGTGCCCCTGTTGGCGTGGATTGATGAGAACAACTTGCAACGGATGGTAAATAATGTGGTGATTAATGCGGTGCAAGCGGCTGCGGAGGTGAACGGTGGAAGAGTAGAAGTGCGCTGTTCTGGTACTGAAGAGGCGGTGGTGATAGAGGTGCAGGATAATGGGCCAGGGATACCGGAGGAGCTACAGGACGACATATTTAGGGTTCGTTTTACCACCAAGAGCGAGGGGAGTGGCCTTGGATTGGCGATAGCGTACGCCGTGGCGAGGGCATGCGGCGGAAATGTGAGTTTCGTGACGTGTCCGCCGAGCGGAACAGTATTCCGAATATGGATTCCCAGGGCGCACGAGGCTGTGGCAGAGGGTGGTTTTGAGAAAAAGGAGTAGGGAAATGGCGTTAGGGGTTGAGGTCTATTTGAGTCTTGGAAGTAACATTGCGCCGCGTGGGGGGTACCTTGAGGCGATGCGCAGGGAGATTGCGGAGCGGTTCGGGGGGCTGCGGAAGGTGTCTTCAATATATGAAACCGCGCCATGGGGGTTTACTGCGGAGCTGCCCTTCCTTAACCAGGTGGTGCAGGTGTGTACGTCAAAATCTCCTGAAGAGGTATTGAACGAACTGCAACAGATAGAGTATCTACTGGGTAGGCGGCGTAGAGGGGGCGGTTATGCGTCCCGTACGGCGGATATTGACATTTTGCTCTACGGTGAGGAAACAATATACACGGAACGACTACGGATTCCGCATCCACATATGGCAGAACGCAGATTCGTACTTGCGCCGCTGGTGGAGATTGCAGGGGATGGGCAGCATGGGGGGTATGGTAAGAGTTGGCGGGAGCTATTAAAAGAATGCAGGGATGCGGGAGAGGTGGTGGCGGTGGATGACCCTGCGGCGGAGGAGCGAGAAAGGATGGTGCGGTTGGTTGCTGACGGCGGTGCCACCACGGCGAAGTGGAAGGCGGTAGATACTGAGGGCAAGGTCCGTTGGTTTACCACGAGGGGGCTAAATCCCCTATATGTTAACGATGAAGAGGTGGTGAGGGAGGTGCAGTCGGCGTTTGGCACAGAGGAGGGGTGTAGGAGCGTGGGGCGTGTATCATTCTATGGGGCATCCTGTGGACCTAATCAGCAGGGCGAAGTGCTTCAAAAGGGACTACAAAAGGCGTTCCCCCTTGCAGAGGTACACGTGGATTCAGACATGGTGCTGGCGTCGTTGGCCACGTGGGGAGCGCACCCCACGCTGCCGAAAGGGGAGCGGGCGGTAGTGGCCATCCTCGGCACGGGGAGTAATGCCTGTTACATTGATGCGGGGAGACCAGTGTACGTTACCCCCTCGCTGGGATTCCTTTTTGGCGATGAGGGGAGCGGGGCGTGGTTCGGTAAACGGCTGGTGAGAGATTGGCTCTACGGGGTCTTGCCTAAATGCATGGAGAAAGATGTGCGGCGGATGCTAGTGGAAGAGTTTGGCGAGGTAGCGCTTCAAGGAATGGAGAGACAGGAGACGATAGTAAATCGTGTGTATCATGGGGCGCAGCCCAGCGCGTGGTTCGGCAGCTTTGCGCGGGTAATGGGTACGCATAGGGGGGAGGAGTATGTAGAGAGGTTGCTTGCGGAGGGCTTTAGCGCCTTCAGGCGGTTTTTCCTTGAACCGTTGAAGGCGTACGGAGGGGTTGAGGTGCGGGCGGTTGGGAGCGTGGCGTGGTACTATCGTGATGCCCTCCGCACGGCATGCGAGAGCGTGGGGATGCGCCTTGGGAAGGTGGTGCGAGACCCTTTGGAAGGGATAGCGCAGGGGGAGTGAGGTGGAAGTAGCTTCGTTGTTGCAATCGGGTGGCGGCGGCAAGGCAAGGCTTTGCCGCTTTTCTTGTACCTTCGCGGGGAGTAATGAAGTGGACAGATGATTAAACGAATACTGCTTGCAAGCGTTGCGCTGCTCTCTGCGCTTGCGTTTTTTAACTCCTGCGTGCCGGCAAAACGTTATAGGGAGGTCGTTGCCCAGCGTGATTCGCTGGGGCGTGAGCATGGCGCCTCGCTGCGCATTGCGGATAGTTTACGCATTGGCAACAAGGAGTTAGCTGGGGAGAAGGAACGTCTTGAAAGGCAGGTTCAACAGTTGGTCAAAGACTCCCTTTCGCGGGGGGAAACGCTTTCTCGCACCCTTGATGAGCTTGCCAATCTCAAGTATAGTTATGGGCAGCTAGAGGCCAATCAAAAGAATATCGTGGCTGGCAATCAGCGGGAAACATCCAGGATGCTCGCGGAGATGCAGCGTATGCAAGCGGAGCTACAGCGGAGGGAAGATGCGGTGAAAAGCCTTGAGAGTCAACTGTTCCAACGGAAACAGAAGCTAGACCTCGTGGAGAAGCAGCAGGCGGAGGATCAGCGCACGCTTGACTCGTTGCGGAGGGGCATAGACTCCATGTCTATTGCGCTTAGCGAAAAGCATGAAGCGCTAGAAAAGCTGCAGCAGGCTCTTTCCCGTAAAGACTCAGCCTCGGCGGCTCTAAAGGACCGCTTGGCCCGTGCGCTCTTTGGCTTTGAGGGGCAAGGGCTGACCGTGCATGAAAAGAATGGGCGTGTGCACATATCGATTGAGGACAAGCTGCTATTCAAAACGGGGAGCTACGCGGTGGGAGAGCAGGGCGTGGCTGCCATTAGGCAGCTTGTACCCATTCTGGCGCAGTACCCCGACCTTAACATCGTTGTCGAGGGGCACACTGATGATGTCCCCATGAAGGGATCAGGCCCCATCGCCGACAACTGGGACCTCAGCGCGAAGCGTGCCACCACCATCGTGAAGCTTTTGCTAGATGGCTCTTCCATCCCCCCATCTAATATCTCAGCTTCGGGACGCGCTGAGTTCCACCCGCTCGTTGACGAGAAAACCACAGAGGCTCGGCAAAAGAATCGCCGCACGGAGATTATCCTTACGCCGAATCTCAACGAGATTATGGATCTCCTCAACTAGTCCTCAATAATCATGACTATAGAGGCTCTCCATGCCGAGCTGCTAGCCAACCAAGATCCTGCGTTCGCAGCTTTCGCAACCAAGCTCGGCGCGCCAACACCTACGCGCCCCTACCTCGGGGTGCGCACCCCTATCCTTAGAAAGCTCGCGAAACGTATCGTTAGGCAGGAGGCTCCCGAAGCCTTTATACAGCGGCTGCCCCATCGCTACGCTGATGAGTACCTCCTCCGTGCGTTGCTTATCAACGAAATCAAGGAACCCGCAGCGCTCATTGTTGCCATCAATGCGTACTTGCCATTGGTTGATACGTGGGGCAACTGCGACGCGCTGAACCCCACGCTCTTCAAAAGGCATAGTGCGCCCTGCCTTGAGAACATCCCCCTTTGGCTTCGCAACCCCCATTCCTACGCGCAGCGATTCGGGGTGGTCATGCTGTTGAGGCATTTCGCCAAGGATGGGTTTTCCGAGGAGCATTTGTCGTGGCTAGCGGAGCTTCCCCCAGCGCAGGAGGTGGATGTGGCCGTGGCGTGGTATCTCGCTGAGGCTCTAGTATGTCATCCCAAAGAGGTGCTTAGCGCAATTGAGGAACCTACCTTTTCCCCCGCTATTCGTCTCGCCGCTATTCAGAAGGCGAGGGACAGCCGGCGAATTCTGCCAGACATGAAGGCGCAGCTCGCGGCGCTGCGTAAGGGAATAAGGGGCTAGGCCCTTTCTGCTGCACCAAGGTATCCACGCTCTTTCCCAGTTCTCCACCGTGCAACAAACCATCAACAAGAATTGTTGCAGCAATGGTGGTAAACAGTTGAAAACAGCATGACGATGAAATACTTTGGGGCACACGTAAGCGCGGCGGGAGGGGTGTTTAACGCACCGATCAATGCCAGCGAGATTGGGGCTAACGCCTTTGCGCTATTCACGAAGAACCAGCGGCAGTGGGTGGCTAAGCCCTTAGAGGAGGGCGAGATAGAGCGCTTTAAGCAGGAGTGCGCGGAGCGAAGATTCTCGGCGGCGCAGATACTGCCCCACAATAGCTATCTAGTAAACATGGGGAATCCCGATGCCGCTAAGCGGAAGCAGTCGTTGGATGCATTTATTGACGAGATGCATCGGTGCGAGCTGTTGGGGCTTGACCGGCTCAATTTTCATCCGGGTAGCCACCTTAACGGCGTGTCGCCAACGCAGTGCCTGGCCTACGTGGCCGAGGGGATAAACAGGGCGCTGGAGGCCACGCACGGCGTGACGGCGGTGATAGAGAATACGGCGGGGCAGGGTACTAACATGGGGTATGCCTTTGAGCATATCGCGGAGATAATCAACGGGGTAGAGGACAAATCGCGGGTTGGGGTATGCATTGATACGTGTCACGCCTTTGCGGCGGGCTATGAGCTCCATACGAAGGAGGGGTATGAAAAAACGATGGCGGAATTTGACCGCGTCGTGGGCTTGCAGTATCTACGGGGCATGCACCTCAACGATGCGATGAAGCCCTTGGGATCCCGCGTGGATAGGCATAGTCCGCTGGGCGAGGGGGAAGTAGGTGCGGGAACCTTCAAGTGGATTGCGCAGGATTCCAGGTTAGAGGGCATACCTTTGGTGCTAGAGACTCCCGACCCATCGCGGTGGCCCGATGAGATAAAGATGCTACGAGCGTGGGAGGCGGGCCGTTAGGAGGAGTACTTGGTTTATGCATGCCGGATTTCCAATGTTGCGTTGACAAAACTATCTCAATTTAACTTGCATTTATTTTTGCTCTGAATGGTTTCTTTTAAATGCTTGTTCGTCAATCAGATATTGACAAATTCAAATTTAGATGCCTTTATTTTAAAGGGAGGTTGCACTAAAAACTAAAAAATGTGTATACCTTTGCGCTGCGTTTGGGGAGATTGCTATGGTCTCCTTTGGTTGTGTAACTAATTAAATCTTACAATTATGAAAAGAGTAGCGTTGGGGGTGATGTTTGCCGCAGCGGCGGTTTTGGGCGTATCCTTCATGGGGTGCGACAAGAAAATTGAAAACTCGGAGCTGAAGAAGGAGGATGTCAAGGGAACAGCAACGATTGAGTTGGTGCTGGGTGCGAAGCTGAGCGATGAGGGTTCCGCTCCTACCCAACCGGTGCCGGCAGGGGCAAAGGTAATCGTGGTCACTTCGGAAGGCGGGTTGTTCGGTAATGATAGTGAGAGGCCTATCGTTATTAAAGAGGAGGAGTTGAGTGGGAAGCGTATGACGCTAACGGTTCCGGTTAGTGCTGACGGGGCGGACTATTCTTTAGTATTTACGGCGAGCGATCCAGCAGACTACAGTGTGTCTGGCGAGGCTAAAAAGTACTATTACGAGCCAGCGACCCATGTGTCGCCTGTGTTCCTGCATCCAGGAGCAAAAGAAGTAGTGGTAGTAATGTATCAGGCGACAAAGCCAGCTGAGCTGTAGCGTTGCGTTTCATTGGGGAAAAAATAGGAGGAGAGGAAAGACGATGAAGTTGAAAGGAATGATGCTTTGCGCGCTGCTCGCCATGGGGGGCAGCGCCATGGCGCAGGATGAAACCACGGAGATGCAGGCCACGCAGGGACAGCCTGCCGTGGCGCAGCAGCGCGGTGTAGGGGGGTATAACTCAAAGAACCTGGACGAAATCCTGCCGAAGGCTGGCGATCTAGCCCTGGGTCTTGATGGTTCGCCCATATTCCAGTACTTCGGAAATATGTTCAATAATAGTACGAATAACGATCCGAAGACCTACCTATCAAACGTGTCGCCCATAGTCTACATGCGTTACTACTTGAGCGATAAGTTGGCGGTGCGTGCGCGTATCCAGTGGCGGGGTAAAAAGACCATTCATACGGTTCAAGTGCCAGATCAGGCGGCATTAGCGAAGGATCCCTTGAGCGCGGCTAAGGTGGAGGACAGGATGGTGGCGCGAGTGAATTCGTGGCACTTCGGGGCTGGTGCGCAGTATTTTCGTGGCTACGGTCGTCTCCGTGGCTTCGTGGGCGGCGACCTTGACTATACGGTAGGGCGGGACGTAGATCGCTTCTACTATGGCAACAAGATGACCGCAGATAACAAAGCACCTATGACGGGCGATTTCTCGGGGATGGCATCTCCTAGTGCGAAAGCCCAACGTTCACTTGTTTTGAACAATGGTTGGGAACATAACATTGGTCTTGCGGCTTTCGTCGGCGTGGAGTACTACTTTCTTCCCAAAATGTGTGTCGGTGTAGAGTCTGGCGCAACGATGAGTGCAACCCTGAGAGGGCGTGCTAAGACCTACTCAGAGCGTTTCGTTGGCGATACCTACCATGGCGATTGGGTAGAGACAATTGATAATAATCCAGAGGTTGATTTCACGGTTGCAACGGAGAATCCAGGCAACCATTTCTATGCTAACTTCTACTTCCTATTCCATTTTTAATGGGGTAGCGTAGTGTAACATTTGGGGCGGGGCTGATGCAATCAGCCCCGCTTTTTTTTGTGAATTAGAACAAAGGTTCGTCCGCGCCATCCGCGGCGAAGAAAAGGAAATGGAGTGATGGAGCCATCGCTGGTAGCTAGCTTCCAGCTGCCGCCGACTAGTAACTGTTTTTCGTGCTATTAGAATAGGGAGGGTGGCGCATACAAAGAAAAAGAGTAACTTTGCGGCACGAGAGTTTTATGGAACGTAAAAGTAAATTGAGGGAGCAATGAAAAAGATCATAGCGACGAAAGATGCGCCGGCGGCCGTAGGGCCGTACAGTCAGGCGGTAGAGGTGAATGGGTTTCTCTACATATCGGGGCAAATCCCCGTTGTCCCTGCCACTGGGAATATTCCAGAGGGAATAGAGGCGCAGACGGAGCAGGTGCTGAAGAACATTGGTGCCATTCTCAAAGAGGCTGGGATGAGCTACAAGAATGTGGTGAAGACCACTTGCCTTTTGAGCGACATAGCGAACTTCGTGCCGATGAACGAGGTGTATGCCAAGTACTTCACGGAGGAGCTGCCGGCCCGCGCAGCGTTTGCTGTGGTGGCCCTGCCCAAGGGGGTCATGGTGGAGATAGAGTGCGTGGCGGCGCGGTAGCGCTCGTTTAGGATGGTCTATTGGTGGCGTTGGGTTTATTGCTGCTTTGTGCGTAAACAACCAACGATACGTGGAGGCTGTTAAAGATTATTAAAAAGGTTACTACTACTGTAAATCGATAGACCGAGAGACCGCTGGGCGCAAGCCTAGCGGTCTCTTTTTGCAGCCTGTCTGCGGTATTTAGTTACAATTTAAACAAAAAGGAGTTTAGAATCGTTTCTAGTAGTACTTTTCAGGAGGTGAGATAGTAAAAGCGTTGGAGTCAATGAACGGTAAAGATTTGCGTGCGCAGGTGCTCGATGCGCTTTCGGGCGTGCGTCACCCCGAGGCGGGGGAGAACATCGTGAAGCTTGGGCTAGTGGAGCTGGAGGAGTGTACGACGGAAAGGGTGTCGGTGGCATTGTCAAAGCGTAGCCCGAACGATCCGTTCGGTAAGTCGCTAATGCGCACCATGCGCACGGCGTTAGCGGTGCTGGTGGGAGAGGATGCAGTGGATGTGCATATGGCCGAGGGCGCATCGCAGCAACGGTCTAGCGTGCCGGGGGAGCGGCATGGTGGCGTGGCGGGAGTGCATAGCATCGTGGCGGTGGGGTCGGGCAAGGGTGGCGTTGGCAAATCAACGATAACGGTTAATTTGGCGGTGGCGCTTGCCCGAAAGGGGTACAGCGTTGGGCTTCTTGATGCCGATATCTTCGGCCCTAGCATGCACATCATGCTCGGGGTGCAGGGGTGGCAGCCGCGAATGAAATCCATAGATGGGGAGGATGTGATAGTGCCGGTGGAGGCGCATGGGGTGAAGATGCTGTCGATGGGCTTTTTCGTGTCGGCTGACGATGCATTGGTATGGCGGGGCCCGATGGCGTCAAATGCGCTCAAACAGCTCATCCATCAGGGCTTTTGGGGGGAGCTGGATTACCTGCTCATTGACATGCCGCCCGGGACGAGCGATATCCACTTGACGCTGGTGCAGGAGCTGGCGTTAACGGGCGCGGTGGTAGTCACCACGCCGCAGAACATCGCCGTGGCCGATGCCCGTAAGGCGGTGAGTATGTTTCGGGGGGACGGGGTGAACGTGCCGGTGCTGGGGGTGGTAGAGAATATGTCGTGGTTTGAGCCGGAGGAGCTGCCGGGGCATAGGTACTACCTCTTCGGGCGGGATGGCGGCAAGCAATTCGCGGAGGCCAACGGTGTGGAGCTTCTTGGCCAGATACCCTTGGTGCAGGGAATCCGCGAGGGAGGCGATGTGGGATGCCCTGTAGCGGCTGAAAGCACGGTGCTGGGCGATGCGTTCGATGCGTTGGCCTCGAGGGTGGTGGAGGCTGTGGCGCTTCGCAATGCGCAGCAGCCTCCCACGGAGCGGGTGGAGGTCACAAAACGGTAATTGCGGGGAGAACGGAAGTAGAGCGGGGTAACACAATAAACAGAGAGAGGCTATGTTGGGTGGTATAGAGCGACGCGTAGAGGAGGCATTGGAAAGGGTACGCCCCTACTTGCTGCGTGATGGAGGCAATGTGGAACTGGTGCGCGTGGGTGAAAACGGAGTGGTGTATCTGCGATTGACTGGGTCGTGCGAAACGTGCCCCTTCAATGCCATGACGATGCGTAACGGCATTGAGGAGGAGATACGTCGCCACGTGCCGGAAATTGTAGAGGTGGTTCTTGATGGCCAGCGTTAGCTGGGGCGCACGGCGGATGGGGAATTTTGCCCATCCCAGGGTGCGGGGAGTGCTCCTGCTGTGGGTGCTGGTCTGTGCGTGCGGCGTGAACGTGCGGGCGCAGTCATCGCTGCATCAGCAGCGGGTGGAGTACCGCGAAAAGTATAAGGAGTACGCCGTATCCAAAATGCACGAACACGGAATCCCCGCGAGCATAACGCTTGCCCAGGGCATGCTAGAGAGCGGGAATGGGAAGAGCCGTTTAGCGGTTGAGGGAAACAACCATTTCGGTATAAAGTGCCACAACGATTGGAAAGGGAAGCGCATTTACCACGATGATGATAAACGGGGAGAGTGCTTTAGGGTGTATAAGAGTCCTGAGCAGTCGTTTGAGGACCACTCGGCGTTCCTGCGTGGCTATAGCCGCTACGCATTCCTTTTCGATTTGGACCCGACCGACTACAAGGGGTGGGCTCGGGGATTGAAGCGGGCGGGTTACGCCACCGATCCGAAGTACGCCGAGCGGCTGATAAAAATAATAGAAGAGGAAGAGCTGTGGAAGCTTGACCGGGGCGTTACCATCGATGTACCGCCGCCGCGGGTGGCGCAGAAAACGCAGCGCGCCGAGGGCAAGGAGCGGCTAGAGGTGAAGCTCGGCGGTGAACACAAGGTGTTCGTGCGCAATAGGGTGGAGTACATTGTGGTGCAGCCGCATGATACGTACGCCTCGCTGTCGCGGGCTATGGAGATGATGCAGTGGGAGCTACAGTGCTATAACGAGTTGCCATCGCGGGAGTTACCCCCCGCAGGCACGGAACTCTACATACAGCCCAAGCGTTACCGTGCCGCGCATGGGGAGCAGACGCACGTGGTGGAGGCTGGGGAAACGTTGTACAGCATCTCGCAGCGGTACGCCATGAAAAGCTCTTCACTTCGCAGGAAGAACCGAATGGCGAAAGGGCAGGAGGTAGAGCCCGGCCAGGTGCTGTACCTACGGAAGAAAGCACCAAGGCAGCGGTAAAACGAGAACAATTTTTGGGGTGGAGGGTACGGAGCGGCGCGGTATTGTTTTTAGGACTTGATATAAATTGCAAAAATCTCATTATCTTTGCTGCCGATTGGAGTCGTGGGGAATGTACGGGGGCAGAGTATATAAGCGGAAAGAGAGTTATGTCGCAGCAACAGCAGCAAAATACTAACAGTGAAGATACTACGCGGGAGACTGTAAAAAACATATTCACGCAGTTTTTGACGCAGAAAGCGTACCGCAAGACACCGGAACGTTTTGCCATTTTGGATGAAATATACTCTCGGGGCGGCCATTTTGATATTGAAACGCTGTATATCTTTATGAAGAACAAGAACTATCGGGTGAGCCGCGCCACGCTCTATAACACGATAGACCTCTTGTTGGAGTGCGGCCTCGTGGTGAAGCACCAGTTCGGGCGCAATATGGCGCACTTCGAGCGGGCGTACCAATGCCGCCAGCACGACCATCTGATATGCACTGCGTGCGGCCGCCTGGTGGAGTTTTGCGATCCTCGCATTGAGGAGATACAGGAGACGGCGGCGAGGGAGTCGGGATTTGAGGTGCTGCAGCATACGCTCTATGTGTATGGCTTATGCCCCGAATGCCGTAAGGCAAGGGAAGCGGCGCAGGAAAAGTAGAGTCCGTTGCTGCGGTGCGAGGTGTTGCGCCTGTATTGTGCACGGAGGTCGGTGCGAGCAGAGTGCATGCCTAAAGAGGCAGGGGATGCGTTAGATTCAGTTGCTAGACTTGGAGGATGTGGGTGCGTCTGCCTACGCTTTGCGGTATGTGGATACGCACGGTCATTGGATAGGGGCGCGGCGGTTTTGCCGTAGTTCTTGCCTCCATTCGGCGTTGCGCTAGAGTGAGTGTTTCGTTTGCCCCCATTGTGGCCTGCTGCGCCGCGTGTGGAAGGTAGCGAAGCGTGGTACGTCAGCGTTCGCACCCTTTTGCCATTACCCACAAACGCGGTCCACGCTTCGAGTTCCCTTCTGCGCCATGCCGCTGGGAGATAGAGATCTGCGCCCGTTGCGCCTACCCTTAATGGTATCACCATGCTCTTCCACCCATCGGTATTCGGCTCGCGGGCGGCTACTAGCAGCCTCGCCCCTGCCCATGGTAGCGCGTTGCCCCACGATACGCGCAGCGTATCTCCTTGCCGACTCAGCGTTAGTCCTTTAGGCAGCGAGGCCATGCCATCGGTGAGGCGTAGGCGAGAAGTCGCAAAGCGTGGCCCATGCGGCGTATCCTCAAACCACTCCCTTAACGCCGAAGCCACCGTAGCGTGGTAGCTGCCGATCCTTCGCCCATTTCGTTTCATCCGCGGGGTGTACCCCTCGGCGAGTAGTGCCTTCACGTGCGGCAGCATGCGGCACACCTGCGCCATTTTGCCTCGCTGCGTTCGTTGAGAGGTCGTGTTGGCATCGTGGTAGCTTTTGGGCCAGCTGCGCACGCAGAGCTGCCCCCTTGCAACGTAGTTAATCACCACGCCCCGTGGGTTCCACCGTGGGCGCACAGGTACGTAAACCGCCATAGCTTTTGTCGTATAGTCGTTCAACCTTTACCGCAAAGGTAATGCGCGGTTCTGCCCCTGCACGGAAATAGGTCGTACCAAACCCAATTATCGCTGGCAATAATTGGGTTTGATGGCTAGGGAATGGGGGGAGGGTGATTGAGCTGTTAGACATTGACCAGGGCCCACCGCATTGCGGTAGGTGTGCTGCCCCCTCTGCAGGGCTGGCTTTTGATACCGCGGTAGACTATTGCCCTGTAGGAACTGCTGCGCCCTTCCCATTAAAAACTTTTTCGTACCTTTACCATGAAAAAGAAGGGAGGAGGGCAACGGCATGGAACAGGGGATAAAATACCCGGTGGGGCTGCAGAGCTTCGCTGAGGTGCGGGGGACGGGGTCGGTGTACGTGGACAAGACCGATCTGGTGTACCGGCTGGTGACGGGGACGAAGTACAACTTCCTGAGCCGCCCGCGGCGGTTCGGCAAGAGCCTGCTGGTCTCCACGCTGGAGGCATACTTCCTGGGGCAAAGGGAGCTCTTCGCGGGGCTGGCGATGGAGGGGCTGGAGCGGGACTGGGTGGAATACCCCGTGCTGCACGTGGATCTCAGCCAAAACAATTTTACATCGGAGGGTACGCTGCCGACTGAGCTTAACCTGGTGCTCGGTCAGTGGGAGAAGATTTATGGTCGGGATGAGCTGGAATGTGACTTTTCGCAGCGTTTCCGGGGTGTTATTTCGCGGGCGCACGCGCGGACGGGGCAGCGGGCGGTGGTGCTGGTGGACGAGTACGACAAGCCGCTGCTGGACGCCATCGACGACGAGGTGCTGCTGGCGCGCAACCAGGACGCGCTGCGGGGCTTCTACGGGGTGCTCAAGGGGATGGACGCGCACCTACGGTTCGTCTTCCTGACGGGCATCACGCGCTTCGCGCATCTGGGCATTTTCAGCGGGCTGAACAACCTCAGGGACCTCTCGATGGACGAGGCGTACGCCACGCTCTGCGGCATCACGGAGGGGGAGCTGCGCGCCGATCTGGCCGAGGGGGTGGCGCGGCTCGCGGCGCGCCGGGGGCAGACCGTGGAGGAGGCCTTCGGGAAGCTCAAGGAAATGTACGATGGCTACCGGTTCTCCCCGGATGTCCAGGCGGGGGTCTACAACCCCTTCAGCCTCCTCAGCGCGCTGGAGGGGCGCAGGTACGGCCGCTACTGGTACGAGACGGGCACGCCGCGGTTCCTCTTCCGGCTGATCGAGCAGCGCGGCGTGCCCATCGCGGGGCTGGCGCGGGGGCGGATGCAGGCCAGCCAGCTGCGGGGGCGCGAAGTGAGCGCCATGGGCATCGTGCCGCTGCTCTACCAGACGGGCTACATGACCATCGAACGCTACGATGAGGTTGCGGACGAGTACACGCTGCGCTTCCCGAACGGGGAGGTGGAGCGGGCCTTCTACGACGACCTGGTGCAGTACTTCTTCCGGGTGGACGATGACCGGGGGCTGAGCATCCAGTGGCTGCTGGGGCGCATGGCGGCGGGGGACGCGGCGGGGCTGATGGCGGGGCTCCACGCGTTCATCGCGGGGTTCAGCTACCAGATCGCGGGGGAGGCGGAGCTCTACTTCCAGAACGTGCTGGTGGTGCTCTTCCGGGGGCTGGGGCTGGAGACGCGCGCGGAGCTGGCCACGAGCGACGGGCGGATCGACGCGCTGGTGGAGACGCCGGGGTACCTCTACCTCTTCGAGTTCAAGCTGGATAAATCGGCGGAGGCGGCGCTGGCGCAGATCGAGGGGAAGGGGTACGCCGCGCCGTTCGCGCTGGGCCGGCGCGCGGTGGTGAAGCTGGGGGTGAACTTCTCCTCGCAGACGCGGAACATCGCGGGGTGCATCATCCGGGCGGAAGGGCAGGAGGACGTGCGGATGGCCGTGCAGGCGGGGAAGCTGCGCGTGGTGGAAGGGTAGGTAGGGCTATTCAAAGGTCGTCCTGCGGACGGAAACGCAGCGGCTGCGAAAGTTTTTGGGAAAAACGTGAAAAGCGGGGCTAAACGCTCCGAGGGAGGTCTACTTTAGGCAAATCGCAGCCTCTTCCCATGGGCGGGAGCACCTTTTCGGGTAGCTTCTGGTATAGCAATTGCCGGCGAAAAAAATACCAAGAGATTTTGCTAGGGTTTCCGGTTTGTTTTTTCGTATATTTGTTGGCGAAATGGCGTACAAATGTCGACTAAAATAAAACAGTTACAGCGGCAATCCCAAGAGACTCCGGTCCTCTATTCGGCTTGGTTGGAGCAACAGGGGTTTACAAGGTCAGAGCTTGCTGACTTTGTAAAACGTAATTGGTTGCGGCGAATAGCCAATGGAGTATATTGCTTTGACGGATATACCCCGACTCTATACGCTGTCCTCTATTCCTATCATAGGCTTTTAGGCAAAAAATATGTTCTTGGAGCCTCTACTGCATTAGGATTATGGGGCTTTTCTCATTATGGATATATGGGGGATGAACCGACATTCTTATACAGCCCCCATGGTGAACATATCCCAAAGTGGCTCAAGGCAAGTAGTCTTTTTGCGAACCTCCAAGTCTTTAGCTCCAGTCTCTTTTCTGGGAGTGAAGTCGGTATTGATTTACTTGAAGTGGGTGGCTATGAATTCTTTGTATCCTCTCCGGAAAGAGCGATACTCGAGGTTTTATCATTGTCTCCTATGTACTACTCTCTTATGGATGTGTACTACGTGACAGAGATGCTTACCACATTGAGGTGTAATTTGCTACAACAGCTATTGGAAATGAGCCTTTCTGTCAAGGTTAACCGATTACTCCTGTACTTTGCAGACAAAGCCCAGCTCCCTTGGTTTAAGCAGCTGGATGTTAAGAAAATAAATCTAGGAAAGGGAAAGAGATCCTTAGCGAACCCTGGTATATATGTGGATAAATATAGGATAACGGTGCCTAAAGAGCTGTATGATTACGAATAGCTATAGGAGTAGGGTTGAACTTCTGATTCGTATTATTCCAGCCATCACTGCGGAAGAGGATTTGGCAATACATGGCGGTACGGCTATAAATCTTTTTGTAAAAGACTTGCCACGCTATTCAATAGACATTGATCTCACCTATATTCCGATATTGAGGCGCGCAGAAACTATTGATAACATCAACGCTTGCCTGAAAAGAATCTCTGATAGGTTGAGACAGTCTATCAAGGGGATTCAAATCGCACAGCGTCCAGATATTTGTAAGCTTCTTTGTGGTTTCGGAGAAAGTAAAGTTAAGATTGAAGTCAATCAGACAAAGCGTGGCATTGTTGCTGGAACTCCTCAAGTAACGCCATTGTGTGCTAAAGCTCAAGATGAGTTCAGGATGTATTGTGAGGCAAAGGATGTCCCCATTTCTCTCCTGTATGGTGGAAAGATAGCCGCGGCCCTTTCACGACAGCACCCTAGAGACCTCTTTGATGTCAAGCATATGGACTGCTCATTGTCTGATGTAAAAGAAGGAATACTCTACAGTCTCCTAGGTAGTGATCGCCCCATATCAGAGTCAATCTCTCCAAATCTAATTGACCAAACCAAGGTTACGGAGACACAATTCATGGGAATGACCGATACGCCATTTACTTATCAAGACTATGAAGCCACCCGTTCAGAGCTAATCAAAGGAATTCAAGACCTATTCTCGGAATCGGAAAAGGACTTTTTGATCTCATTTGAGAGTGGCGAACCTCAATGGTCCCTTATACGGTACAAAAGTTTTGAGAAGTATCCTTCAGTGGAGTGGAAGCTATTGAATATTCACAAACTGAAAGAAAACGATCCAGAACGCTTCGCCAAGCAAATTACCAAGCTAAAAGAATCATTAGGTAGGTAATGTGTTTATCAACACTTGGGACTGTAGCCGTTCCAGGGAGCAGCATTGTCGAACCTTTGATGTAGTGCCTCTTGTGGTTCGGAAATTCCTTGTTCTGAGATACTGTGGAAGAGTAGGGGCACTGTTCAAAAGCCGTCCTGCGGACGGGGCTGCATTGCGGCGAAATGATGGGAAACCCGCGCATTTAAATATGCTGGAAGGAACAACCCCAGCGAGTGCTTCCCCCACCTACCACTCATTCAAAACTTTTTTGTACCTTTACCCAGCGAAAGCGATGGAAAGGTTGTAGAAGGAGGGCAACGGGATGGCAAGGAAATATCCAATAGGGAATTCGGACTTCACTAAGATCCGCACGCAGGGCAAGCTGTACGTGGATAAAACGGACCTGGTGTATCAAATCACCAGCGACTACGACTACTGCTTCCTGAGCCGGCCGCGGCGGTTCGGCAAGAGCCTATTGGTCTCCACGCTGGAGGCCTACTTCCAGGGGCAAAAGGAGCTCTTCGCAGGGCTGGCGATGGA
>CALHSW010000030.1 GCA_938038735.1 uncultured Bacteroidia bacterium
GTTTGCCCCCCCCCCCTGCACACTGTCCGTACGCATTGCAATACGCTTATCCGTGCGCCCATACTCCCCTAGATACTCGGATACCAATGCCCTTTCAAAAGCCAAAATAAAGCTAGACTTCCCTGTTCCATAAGAACCTACTAGGCAAAAAGAATGAATCCCCACGCTATAGTCAGACAGGATTTTCGCAGCGGCTCGCTTTGCATTAGCGGTTACGATGTAATCAAGTTCTTTGTTTTGGTCTTGCGCTATATTCGTTGAAAGTGCGTAACTCATGGCTACCCTCTGTAATACATACTTAAAACCTGCTGTTCGCTAATGGTGCAGTTGATAGAAAAAAGCTGTTCCCCTGCCGTATTGCTGAACGAAATGTCATTTATTTGTTTATTTATTGCATTGAATATCTCGTACATCTCGCCCTGGGTGAGGCAGAAGATGCGAGCCAGTTGCAGAAGTTTGCTGTACTCTACTACGCAGTCGTTGCCCGCAATGCTCTTTATTGCGTATAGGAAGATGAGAGGGTCTACCGCTGTCTTGTTGTGTACGTTGAAACGATATGTATCGTTCTTTTCGGCTTTTAGCGCATTGAGGTCTAGCAGAGCCGATGTGAGATCATCCAGGTTTTTACCTTGGGGGGGCACGTAGAGTTTGAGCAACGTGGTTATATCCTTATGTATGGTGTTTTTGTTGTAAACTACTCCGCGGAAGATTTCCTCGTCAAATTGATGCTTAATGTAGTCTTCTACATACTGCTTGCTAAAGGATTCCCTCTCCTGGTGAATGGCCGTGAATAGAATGTTGTACAGCGTTGCGTAGTTCGTTGACACCAACAGGTAGTGGAGTAGCCAAAGCGTTTGTACGTCTTCTAAAAAAGGATCATACCCACCATCCGAAAAAATGAGCTCGCCGATGGCGGTGGGGGTATCGTTAGGGTCTGTGATGCCAAAAGCACGCAGCCAGTACCTCAGGGAATTTACCATGTTCTTGCCCACGCCGAGCTCCACAACGGCATCCTCATCACGGAACGACTTCCCCTTTTTAAGGTAGTCGTACCCCTTTTTCAGCCAAAGTCGCTTGCACTGAAAGGTTTCATGTCCCGAAAACGTAGCGCGCTGCGATGTAGACACGTTCTCTTTTGAAGCCACTGTCCCCGTTCTCCCAGCTTAAAACGACGCAAGCTCCCCGCATAAATCACTGGCTCCCTTGCGTCATGAAATCCCCTAAACCATCGCAAAGATACGTAACTTCATTTTCATAAGCAAACTTCTTTCTTTCCCCCCTCTACGCCCCGCCATCAACCACCCACTACCTTACCACCCCCTTCGCATCAAATTCGGATTTC
>CALHSW010000031.1 GCA_938038735.1 uncultured Bacteroidia bacterium
CGACCCATCCGACGTCCCAACCTGCCCCATTCGTTGTCCCGCTCCGACCCATCCGCCACCCCAATTCGACCCATCCGCTGCGCGCACCCCTCCCTATTCCAGCAGCTGCCCCCACGTACCCCCGCCCCCGAACTGAGGGCGCGTTGCTCCGCTCCGACCCATCCGCCACCCCAATTCGACCCATCCGCTGCGCACACCCCTCCCTATTCTCGCTACTGATCCCACGTACCCCCGCCCCCGAAGTGAGGGCGCGTTGTCCCACTCCGACCCATCCGACGTCCCAACCTGCCCCATTCGTTGCTCCGCTTCGACCCATCCGCCACCCCGCTTCGACCCATCCGCTGCGCACATCCCTCCCTGCTCCAACAGCTGCCCCCACGTACCCCCGTCCCCGAACATAGGGCGCGTTGCTCCGCTCCGACCCATCCGCCACCCCGCTTCGACCCATCCGCTGCGCGCACCCCTCCCTGCTCCAACAGTTGTCCCCACGTACCTGCTCGGGTGCTTATACGTACCTGTTCGGGCATTTGTATATAGCTGCTCAACTATAGCTCTATACCTTTTCTACAAATCTATTAAAGGATTTATATAAACTCTTTAAAGGATTTATACAACCTGTTTAAATGATTTGTACGAATACTTTAAACAATTTATCGAGAAGGTACGTACCTATGGTTGAACCTCTACGTAGAAAGGGTTACGCAGGCACGTATAACCAACCAAAGCGGTACGCCTAACCGAGGGCGAAGTTGCATAGGAGGAAAGAGAAAAGTGCAATGTTGTAAGGCGGCTCGTGCGCAGGTTGGTGGATGAAGATGCGCTACTGTGGCGGCAGAGGGTAGTAGGGCGCGAACAGCTCTGTAGAAGAAAGTGGCGGTTCTACCGGAGAAAATCGGGTGAAGATGCGCTACTGTGGCGGCAGAGGGTAGTAGGGCGCGAACAGTTCTACAGAAGAAAGGGACACTTCTACCGGAGAAAATCGGGTGAAGGTGCGCGAGAGTAGGGGCATGGGATTGGTTACATGTAGGCGTAGGATGCAGGGGTAGGATCGTGGGCATGGTTACATGTAGGCGTAGGATGCAGGGGTAGGATCGTGGGCATGGTTACATGTAGGCGTAGGATGCAGGGGTAGGA
>CALHSW010000032.1 GCA_938038735.1 uncultured Bacteroidia bacterium
GGGTCAGTCTTTCAGACTGGCTTGCCTTACAGGCAAGAATCCGGGGGTTTGAAAACCCCCGGCTATTGAGAGACCGTCCTGCGGACGGGGCTGCATTGGCTGGCGAAAATGCATGCGGATTATAGGGCGTGATTATGTACGCGGGCCGTTGGTTGTGCGGGGATGGTGTCGCAAGGATGTGGGGGGTACGGTGCATGTAGCGGGGTGCCAGGGTCAGTCTTGCAGACTGGCTTGCCTTTCAGGCAAGAAACCGGGGGTTTGAAAACCCAACGGCTATTGAGAGACTGTCCTACGGACGGGGCGGCATTGGCGGCGAAAATTTATGCGGGATTATAGGGCGTGATTATATAGGCGGGCTATTGGTTGTGCGGGGATGGTGTCGCAAGGATGTGGGGGGCACGGTGCATGCAGCGGGGTGCCAGGGTCAGTCTTGCAGACTGGCTTGCCTTACAGGCAAGAATCCGGGGGTTTGAAAACCTCCGGCTATTGAGAGACCGTCCTGCGGACGGGGCTGCATTGGCTGCGACTTAGCGCAAAAAGGGGGCGGCGGCCAGTTCAGTGAGCAACCAACGCGCCGCCATTTTGGGGCGGAGCGGGAATTCCTACTTGCCAATGCCTTAAAAGGCTGTTGCGGGGTAACGATAGGAGCGGGCGAGGTGCGCAGCCATTCAAATGGGCAGCATTGACGGTGCGGTGTGGAATGGGTTCAAGAGGGTCGCGATCGGGCTAGCGGCTTCGGCTTTGCTCCCAAAGCCAGGCATCGCGGAGGGCATCGGAGAGGGAAAGCTGGGGCTGCCAGCCGAGGACGCTTTTAGCTTTTGATATGTCGGCCCAGACCTTTTCGGCGTCGCCGCTACGGCGTGGCCCAAAGGAGTGCGGCACGGCTACGCCGGTAGCGTTTTGGAAGGAGGTGACGATGTCAAGGACTGAGCGGGGCGCGCCGCTGCCGACGTTAATAACGTCGATACGAGGGCTGGAGGGGCTTCGCTGCTCTAGGGCGCGTACCGCAAGGACGTGGGCGCGGGCGAGGTCCATGACGTGGAAGTAGTCGCGGAGCGGGGTTCCATCGGGGGTGTTGTAGTCGTTGCCGAAGATGGTGAGCTGCTTTCGGATGCCTTTGGCGGTTTGGGTGATGTAGGGGAGTAGGTTCTGCGGTTCGCCCTGCGGTAGCTCCCCGATGAGGCCGGAGGGGTGGGCGCCGATGGGGTTAAAGTAGCGTAGCGAAATGGCGGAGAGGCTCGGGTTGGCGGCAATGGTGTCCTCAATGATTCGTTCGGCAAAGACCTTGGTAGCGCCGTACGGGGAGGTGGGGGGCTGGAGGGGGGTTAGCTCCGTGACGGGGAGGCGGGTAGGCTGGCCGTACACGGAGGCAGAGCTGGAGAAGACGAGGCGTGGGCATTGCGAGCCCATAGCGTTGAGGATTTGCATGAGGCTATCGAGGTTGTTTTTGTAGTACTCCAAGGGCTTTTTGACGGATTCGCCCACGGCCTTGAGGGCCGCGAAGTGGATGGCAGCGGCGAAGGGGGCATGCGCACGAAAGACGTTTGCAATAAATGCGGCGTCGGCGCAGTCACCCTGTTCAAAGCTGGGGGCTTGCCCGCAAATCTTCTCGATGTTGGCCAGCACGTCAAGGCTGGAGTTGGAGAGATTGTCAATGATGATAGGGGTGTAGCCCGCGTTGTAGAGCGCAATGGCGGTGTGCGAGCCGATGTAGCCGAGGCCGCCGGTGAGGAGTACTTTTCGTGGTTCCATCTATTCTAAATCAGTAAGAGATGGGTGCAAGGTACGAATTTTTGTTCATGCGATGGGTGTTGGTAAGTGCTGTAAAGGGTGTCGAACGTATAGCGTCGAAGCGAGCAGAAAGCAATGGATTTCACTGCTTGCTGGTCGGGGAGAGGCGACAGGAGGAGCGCTAGAGAGGTATCGAGGTTTCGGGCGCCTTAGACTCTTTGCGGTACGAATGATTAGGTAAATGCGCTCGTACCCCCATTTCTTTTTTTTCTTGCAGGAGGATGTGAAAGGAGGGAGAAGCGCGGAGGGGAGTGGAGAAGATTTTAGCGTGCGCTAGCTTTTGGAAGTCAGTCCGTTCGGTTTGAAGAGGAGCCTGCGGGCGCGGGGGTAATAGTAAAAAAATGTACCTTTGCAGCCATTGTGGATGGTGCGTTTAGCATTTAGGACGAAGAAAAACAAGGGAAAAGAGCGATGAAATTTGTAGTATCGGCGAGTGTGCTATTGAAGCATTTGACGGACGTGAGCCGCATAATGTCGGCGAAGGTAAATATATCAATGCTAAACTACGCGACGTTGACGGTTCGTGAGCAGATGCTGACGCTGCGGTACACGGATTTGACGGTGACGATCGTGACGAGCTTTCCGCTGGAGGCGATAGAGGAGGAGGGAGAGGTTTGCGTGCCGTTGAAGCTGCTGATGGAGTCGGTGAAGGGAACGCCGGACGTGCCGTTGCATTTTGAGATCGATGCGGCGGAGGGGCTGGCGAAGGTCTCCTTTGATGATGGGATGCGGCAGGGCGAGTGGAGCTTCAACGTGGTGGGGAGCGAGGAGTACTACGAGATGCCGGAGATAGAGGAGGCGCACGCAACGAGCGTGGACCTCACGACTGAGGTGGTGGTAGAGGGGCTTGACAAGACGCTCTTCTGCTCGGCGGGGGTTAATACGAAGAATCAGGTGAATCTATCGGCGGTGCATATGGAGTTTACGCCCGATGGGATGTGGTTCGGCGCGACGGATATGCGGCGTATCGCGAAGTGCGTGTACAGCGATGTTCGGGTGGAGAAGACGAGCAGCGTGACGCTGCATAGCAAGACGGCGCAGGTGATCGCGGCGCTTTTGCCGTCGACGGCGGAGGCGCTGCAGATATCGTTTGACGACAGGAAGATTCTCTTCTCGACGCCGTCGGTGCAGGTGTACTCGCTCCTTTCTGAGGACAGGTACCCCAGCGTGAACGAGTTTTTGGAGCAGCCGGTGAGCCATGAGGTGATTGTGAACACGCGGCTGCTGCTGGACTCTGTGCGCCAGCTGGCGCCATTCTCCACGCCCTCCACGATGAATGCGCAGTACGAGTTTAGCGACTCGAAGATAGAGCTGCAGGCGTACAGCGAGACGTATAACGCGTCGGCAACGCAGCTCATCGCGAGCGAGTACAGCGGGGAGCCCTTCAAGATTATGCTGAGCATACCGATGTTTTCGGAGGCATTGGCGAAGATACCGTCGCAGGAGGTAGTGCTGCAGTTTGATGAGAACTGCACGTTTGTGATTATGCGGCCGGCGCAGGCTGAGGCGGAGGGCGTGGATTACATGATCTACCTGGCATCGATGATCCTGTAGGCAGGATTAGCGGAGCAGTGGGATACAGGAGGAGAGGTTGAGATGATAGCATTGGAGCGTCCGCTGGTTTGTTTCGATTTGGAGACGACCGGGCTGGACTTGGCGATTGATAGGATAGTGGAGATCGCGATGGTGCGGGTGGAGCCCGATGGCACGCGGAGCGAGTGGGTGCAGCGAGTAAATCCGGGCATGCCTATACCGAAGGAGTCGACGGCGGTGCATGGGATAACGGATGAAGATGTTCGTGAGATGCCGCGATTCGCGGAGGTGGCGCCCCGCGTGGTGCAGACGATCGAGGGGGCGGATTTGGCGGGCTACAACTCGAATCGGTTTGATGTGCCGATGCTGGCGGAGGAGCTGCTGCGCGCCGGCTACCCGTTTGATTTGGATAGCCATCACTGCGTTGATGCGATGGTGATATTCATGAAGCATGAGGAGCGAACGCTGGAGGCGGCGATGCGCTTCTACTGCGATCGGGAGATTCCGAAGGCGCACTGCGCGCTGGACGACGCGCGGGCCGCGTTGGACGTGCTGTACGCCCAGGTGGAGCGGTATGAAGATCTAGAGGGGAACGTGGAGGCGTTGGCAAAATATAGCACGCAGCGCAAGACGGCAGACCTGGCCGGGCGGTTGGTATATGACGCAGGGGGGGAGGTGATGTTTTCGTTCGGCAAGTACAAGAATCGGCTGGTAAAGGATGTGATTGCGGAGGATCCTGGCTATTTGAGCTGGATTATGAACGCAGATTTCCCGGAGTACACGAAGCATGTGATTGCTCGTATAGTGGAGGAGATGAAGGGGCTGGGGCGGTGATCTGCGAGGCGGTAAGTCGCTGCTGGTTAGAACGTGGAGGGATGCAGTTGCGCCGTTTGGTGCTAGTTGGTTTTAAGGTTGGACGCGAGGGGACGGGTTTGGGTTGCCGTGGTTTATGGAGATTTGCGCTGGGAGCCTTCAGGCGGGGTAAAAAAAACGTTGAAGGGTGGTCACGTATCGCAAATTAAGAAGAAATAGTTACCTTTGCGCTTGAGCGAGGGCTGAGGGGTTGGGCGCAAAGGCAAAGGGATCGTAGAGGCAAGTGTATGGGCAAGGAGCTAGCAGTCTTCTTATATGGGGTGGTGGTGCTGTTTTTAGGCATACTGCGGGGCGACGCGGTGAGCGTGGTGCAGCTTGTGGATCGGGACGTGAAGGCGGGGAAGGATTTTGAGGTGGTGGTGACGGTGCGCAAGGGCGATTTGGAGAGCTTTGCTCGGTACGAGGTGGAGCTGCCGAGGGGGCTAACGGCGGTGCGAGGGCAGAGTGCTAACAGCGCGTACTCATTTGATGATCAGCGCGTACGTTTTGTGTGGCTTCGGTTGCCATTGGAGGAGAAGGTGGAGATACGCTACTCGGTTCGAGTAGATGAACGGATGATGGGCCAGTTCAAGCTGGGCGGGAATTTTGACTACATAGCCTCGAACGCACGGCAGCGGGTAGCGGTGAACGAGGAGACGATTAAGGTGCTGCCGTCGGCGAAGGTGCCGCCGGCGCAACGTTTGGATATCGGAGAGTACCAGCGAACGATGCCGGCGCAGCGGCCGCTGGATATGGGCAAGTTGGCGGTGCGATGCATACGGGAGACGCCGAGCATCTTGGCGCCGGGGCCGGATAGGGTGGTGCGGTTGCTGGTGAATCGGGGCGAGGTGGAGAGCTTCGCGAAGATAGAGGAGCGGATCCCTGAGGGATACGCGGTGGAGTCGATGGAGAAGCAGGGTGCGCAGTTCGCGTTTGAACGAGGGGTGGTGAGCTTTATGTGGTCGCAGCTCCCGCCGGAGAAGTCGTTTGTGGTGTCGTACCGTTTAGTGCCGAACAATGGCAAGGAGGGGGCAACGCCGAAGATAGATGGACGCTTCTCGTTCATACTGGATGGGATGACGCGGGTGATATCGATTCCGGAGCGCGATATGCAGCTAGAGAACCTCTCAACGGGCGAGGTGGAGCAGCTGGTGCGCGCCACGCCGGTACGGGTGCCGGCAAGAGGGGCGTTGACACCGGGAGGGGGTCAGGCGGGAGGCGGCGTGCTGGTGGCGCAGGGGCCGAGCGAGGGGGGAGTAGATTTTCCGGTGCGCTACGCGCCGATAGAAGCGAGGCGCAAGGGGCGTACGGCCCGCGCCATTTCAATGGATGAGTACTTGCTGGAGCCCGAGCAGGGGGTGTACTACCGGGTGCAGGTGGCAGCGGGCCATAGGCCGATAGACATAGACCGCTACTTCCGCCGCCGTTCGCTGCATGCCGATGTGCGGACGGAGCGGCATGAGGGGTGGTATAAGTACTCGGTGGGGTCGTTTCGGGAGTACAAGGAGGCGCGTGATTACCGGACGCAGATATGGAGCACAACGCCAATACGCGATGCATTCGTGTCGGCGTATAACAATGGGCAGCGAATCACGGTGCAGGAGGCGCTGATGATTACATCACAGAAGTGGTATAAATAATTGGCCACGATGGAGTCGGCAAGCAAGGGGCAAAAAGGGATGACAGGCAAGCGGGCGGGCTTTCGGCGCGTGGTGGTGATGGCTATGCTTTCGCTTGGGAGCATGCTAGTTTCTCCATTGGTGTCGCGTGGGCAGGATGTGGAGGATTACTACGCCCGAATGCTAGAGGAGGAGGTGGAGGTGGTCAACCCCGTGAAGCGGCCGGTGATTTCGGGAGGATTGGGTGTAACCTACTTTATTGGGGAGGTGGGCTACTCTAGCGACAACCCGCTGCTGGGGTCGTGGGCGGCGCGGCTCAACGTGGCAACGCTGATTGGGAAGGAGAAGCAGACGAAGCTGAACGTATTCATGATGTACGGGGTGCTAGAGGGATTTGACTTTAAACGGTCGTTGCCCCTGAACACGGTGCCGTTGAACTTGACCGAGGAGCGTTGGTTCCCGAATGCATCGTTCCAGACGCAATGCTACGAGCTTGGGGTGAGCGTAGAGTACAATTTTTGGCACTGGCTTGGGAAGGAGAAGACGGTGAAGCCGTACGTGTCAATAGGGGCTGGACTCTTGGTGTTTACCCCGAAGGCGAACTACATGAATGCGGATCGTAAGTTCTACCATTTTTGGCAGGACGGCACGGTGCGCATGGCGCCGGAGGGTACGCCGGGCTTTGAACCTGTACGTATGGATCGGGTCTACGAGACGGATATGAAGAAGGCGAACATATGGCGCTTGAATAACATTCCGCCGTTGACTGCCGTGATACCAGTGGAGGCGGGTATCGATTTCAACATATCTGACCGGGTGTCGCTGCGGGCCTTCACATCGCTGCACTACACATTTACCGACATGCTGGATGGGATAAGCCCAGAGGTGGCGAAGTTTTACGATGGGGCGGTCAAGGCGAACAAGGTACACGATATGTTTCTGTACACGGGCTTATCGTTCAACTTCGATTTCTTCTCAGAGGCGGAGTCGTTCATAGTGGATAAGGCTTTTGCCAACCTAGCGGAGTTTGACTACGAGGTGTTCTTCTCCGATCAGGATAATGATGGGGTGATAGATAGGCTGGATGAGTGTCCTGACACGCCGGAGGGCGCGGCGGTGGACTCAGTAGGGTGTCCGCTTGATAGCGACCGGGATGGGATACCGGACTACCTAGATCAGGAGCCGAATACGTCAGTAGGACAGCCGGTAGATGAGTTTGGGCGGTCGCTAGATGAGAAGGGTATGACGCTGCCCGTGGGGCAGGGCGAGGCGGTGCTGCGCAAGAATGTGCGGCTAAATCCGGTGTCGCCGGTGTGGTCGAGGCGGTACGATTTTCAGGGGAATAAGTTGCCGGAGAAGTTGCGGCCGGCGGATTTGGATGGTGATGGCACGATAACGTTTGAGGAGGTAATTCGGGCGGTGGATGACTACTTCTCGGGTACAAGTGAGCTAACGCCTGAAGATATATACGAATTGAATGCGTATTTCTTCAACCAATAGGTTAGGACTGGCTTGATGGAAAGAGAAGAAATGCGGGTAAGAATTGTGCATTTGAAGCATTTTGGAGAGGGAAGAGGGGGTGGGAATAATTAAAGTGGAGCGAGGGATAATGGAAAAGATACAGGCGAAGTATTTGGGCGATTTGCGCGTGGAAGCGACCCATATGCGGTCGGGGACAAAGCTTACAACGGATGCGCCGGTGGATAACCATGGGCAGGGGCGTTCGTTTTCGCCGACGGATTTGCTGTGCTCGGCGGCAGCTGCGTGCATGCTGACGATTATGGGCGTGGCGGCGAAGACTAGTGGTTTTAGCATAGATGGGGCCACGGTGGAGGTGACCAAGGAGATGGCCGCGGAGCCTCGTCGCGTGGGGAGGATGACATTTGCGATTGATATGCGGGGGTTGCAGCTCGATGCGAAGTCGCGTAAAATCGTGGAGCGCAGCGCACAGACGTGCCCCGTGATGCAGAGTTTGGACCCATCGATGGAAAAGGAGCTCCATTTCATATACGAGTAGTAGCTGGGGGTGAAAGAGAAAAGAGAAATAGGATAGACGATGGCGAAGCAGAATGATATGCCCGTGGCGATGAACAATGTGAGTCAGATAAGCACGGGCACTGAGATTAAGGGAGACATAGTGTGTGGTGGAGATTTGCGCATCGATGGGGTCGTTGTGGGGAATGTGCAGGTGAAGGGGAAGATGGTGATAGGCAACGGCGGACGCGTGGAGGGGGAGGTAACGTGCAGAAATGGGGATATATCGGGGCGTATGAAGGGCAAGATAGACGTGCAAGAGCTGCTGTCGCTGAAGGCAACGTCGACGATGGAGGGCGAGATGACTACGAAGCGTTTGAGTATAGAGCCGGGTAGTGTCTTTTGCGGAACGTGCAAGATGGGTGATGGGCAGCTGCCCCCCTCTGATGGAGCGGCGAAGTAGGTAGGGCGTTGGTTCAAGATGGCGGAGGGGAGTTCAAAGGAGAGGGCCTTTTCGCGGTGTCGCTACTTGGTGGGCGGCGCGGTGGTGTTTGCGGTGGTAGGTTTGGTGCTTGGCGTGGTGCTGAGGATAGGTCTTTTGGACGGATACTTTGCTTCGCTGCCATTGTGGGTGCTCTTCTACGCATTGGTGGGTTTAGGGTCTGGGCTATTGTCTCGGAGGATGATGCGGGCGGCCTCCCTGAAGATTCAGTCGCTGCTGTTGACAGTGTCGTTAGGGCGTTTGCTTTTGGTAGTTGCAGCCACGGCGTTGGGCCTATGGATGCTGCCTGGATATCGGTGGAGCTTCGTGCTGCTGTCGATGGTTTGCTACGTGGTTGCGGTACTAGTGTCGCTCACTGCGGTGCTGCGGAAGTAGGTAGAATTGGGTAGAATAGGACAATTCTTTTATAAAAGGGGGATAGGTAGGAGATGTCAGTAGAGGGACGTACACGAGTTGTGACGACGCATACGTTGCAACAGATGAAGGAGCGAGGAGAGCGAATAGCGATGCTGACGAGTTATGATTACTCAATGGCTCGTATAGTGGATGCGGCTGGTATCGATGTGATACTGGTAGGGGATTCGGCATCGAACGTAATGGCAGGTTTTGACAGTACACTGCCGATAACGTTGAGCCAAATGATATACCATGCTTCATCGGTAGTGCGTGCGGTGCGAGGGCCGCTGGTGGTGGTAGATTTGCCGTTTGGATCGTACCAGGGGGATTCGTACCAGGCGTTGAAGAGTTCAATCCGTATCATGAAGGAGAGCGGCGCCGATGCCGTAAAGATAGAAGGGGGTGAGGAGATTTTGGAGTCGGTGCGGCGGATTCTGTCGGCAGGGATTCCCGTGATGGGGCACTTAGGGCTAACACCCCAGAGCATCCATAAGTTTGGCACGTACACTGTGCGGGCCAAGGAGGAGGCGGAGGCGGCGAAGCTTCGTCGTGATGCCCTGCTGCTGCAAGAGGCGGGCTGCTTTAGCGTTGTTTTGGAGAAGATTCCGGCGCAGCTGGCAGGCGAGGTGACGCAGTCGCTCTCGATCCCCACGATAGGTATAGGGGCTGGTGGGGGTACGGATGGCCAGGTGCTGGTGCTGCACGACATGCTTGGGATTACGCAGGAGTTCTCTCCCCGTTTTCTTCGCCGCTACGCCGCGCTAGGGGATGAGATGCTCGCTGCGGTCAAGCAGTATATAGCGGATGTGAAGTCGAAAGATTTTCCGAACGAAGAGGAGAGCTACTAGGCATGCTGGAAGCACGGGAGATGCGCGAGGTGGGTTCTCGTATACTGTACGAGGATAATCACTACGTATGTCTAAATAAGCGAATAGGTGAGCTAGTGCAGGGTGATGAGACAGGTGATCGTGCATTGGTAGATGTGCTACGGGAGTACATAGCGCAGCGGGATGGCAAGCCAGGGTTGGCCTTTGTCCAAGCAGCTCATAGGATAGACAGGCCGGTGAGCGGCGCGGTGCTCTTTGCGAAGACCTCTAAGGGTTTAGCACGGATGAATGAGCTTCTGCGGCAACGAGCCGTGGAGCGGAGCTACTGGGCGATAACCGAGGCGCAGCTGCCGGAGATGGAGGGGGAGCTGCGGGGGTTTGCATCAAGGAATGCGGAACTGAATAAGACATTTGTGCGTCAGCGTGCGCGGAGCGGAGACAAAGAGGTGGTGCTAAGCTATAGGCTGATGGGGGCGAGCGACCGTTACTTTATGTATGAAGTGCAGTTGCACACTGGGCGACACCATCAAATACGAGCGCAGCTAGCCGAGGCTGGCGCGACCATACGCGGCGATTTGAAGTACGGAGCGAAACGGTCGATAGAGGGAGGCGGGATAGATTTGCATGCGAGAAGGTTGCGATTTGTACATCCCGTGGCGAAGAAGGAAATTGAGATAATTGCGCCGCCCCCACCGGGGCCACTTTGGGATTTGTGCCTATCGGTTGCGCAAGAGTTGCGCTGACTAGAATAAATAGAGGCGAAGTTGTAGGTGAAACAAAAGGATAAAAAGGAAGGGATTTAGAAGCAAGATGAGACGGAGCATGAAGATAGTAGGCATAGCGGCTATGGGGCTAGCGATTTTATTTGCGGGCTGCAAGGGGAATGGATCGCAGCGCGCCGAGCTTGGAGCTGATACCACGGCGTTAGGCAAGCTAGAGCGGGAGCTAGCCGCGTTGCCGATGGACTCTATAAGCTATGCGTTGGGTTACGTTCAGGGGAGTCAGCTACGTGAGGTAGAGATAAAGATCTCTGAGAAGCCGATGCTACATGGAATGAGGGATGCCATGACGGGTAAAGCCACCATGACGGATGAGCAGGCAAGCGAGCTTCTGCGACGCTATGTGCAACTATACTCTCGGGTTAAGAGTGAGCGAAATCTCCGCCGCAGCGAGGTATGGCTTGACTCGGTGGCTAGCGTAGAGGGCATGGAGCGTTCGGGGAGCGGGTTGGTGTATAAAGTGGTGGAGCAGGGCGTGGGAGGATCTGTGAACGACAGCAGCTACGTGCAGGTTCACATAGCCATGCATGACATGTCGGGGAAAGTGTTAAACGACACTCGGGAAGGAGAGCCTATCTCGTTCCGTATAGATCGTGGTTTACGGTGCTGGAAGGAGGGTTTGAAGTACATACAGGAGGGCGGCAAGATAGATCTCTATTCGCCGTCAGCGTTGGCCTACGGACCGTATCCAGCGAATGGAGTAGAGCCGAATAGCGCGGTGCGATTTGAAATAGAGTTGGTGAAAATTCTCACAGAGGAGGAATACGAAGCGGCGATGCGCCAGGCATCACGTTAAGTGGTTTAGGGAAAGGGAATAGCGATGAATGAGTTCACGATAGAGGGAACACTGCATGAGATGGGCGAACCGGTGAGCGGGGTGTCGGGAGACCGGAACTGGACGCGTCGGGAGTTTGTGATAAAGCTGGATGGGGGTTCTCAGTGGGATACGTTTGCTGCGTTTTCGGTGTGGAATGAGAGGGCAACGATGCTTGATTCGTTTCAGATTGGCAGCCGGATAGCGGTGACGTTCTCCTTGAATGCTCGCAAGGGGACCGATCGGTGGTTTAACGATTTGCGGGTGCAGCGGGTAGAGGCGGCGGGTCAGCAGCCGATGCAGGGGGGCTACGGCCAGCCGCCGATGTACGGTCAGTCTCCGATGCAAGGGGGTTACGGCCATCAGCCTGTGTATGGTCAACAGCCGATGCCGGGAGGCTACGGCCAGCAGCCGATGTACGGTCAGCCTCCGATGCAAGGAGGTTACGGCCAGCCGCCTGCATATGGACAACAACCGATGCCGGGAAGCTATGGTCAGCCTCCGATGCAAGGGGGGTACGGCCAGCAGTCCGCGCAGGGTGGCTACCCGACCCAGCCCGCGGGCGCACCTACGGGTGGAGGAGCGCAGCCGCCTGCGGGACCAGCCATACCGCCTCCCCAGGTGGGGCAATCGGCGGCGCCTGGGGCTGTAGACGACACCGAGCAGTCGGATGATGAGTTGCCATTCTAGTAAGGGTAAAGAAGAGGAGAAGAATTGCCGGTGCGCAGCTGGGTGCTGTAGCACCGGCAATTGTATATAGGACTTTGCAGAAAGACGGCCCAATTATTATTTGGATAGAAGGTTTTTCATGTACGCTGGTTCATGCCATTCATTGTCAAAGGCTAGTGTTTGATTCCTTCTGCCGAGTCTCTCAAATGTGTTCATAATGGGAGGGAGAGCTATGGAGAAAAGAACGGTACAGGGGATGTTGCCACGCGTTGCGTTGGGTGTTCTCCTGCTGGTGATCGTTTGGGCGAGCGGGTGCGATAAGAGGCATCGAGAAGGCTCTCAGGGTGCAGATGTCTATTTTACCGTTGACACGGTGCGGTTTGATACCGTAATGCACTCCACAGTATCATCGATGAGAAAAGTGTCGTTGCGGAACGATGGGCGGCGGGAGGTCTGTGTAGCGAATGTTCGGATGGAGGGGGAAAGAACGAGCGCATTCCATGTGGTCATTGATGGAGTGCAATATGAAAAATTCGGGGGGGCAACGATACCCGCGGGGGACAGCGTGATTCTAATTCTAACGATGTACACGGAGGAGTACGTCCCCGATGCGTTTGAGCAGCTGGATGCGCGGGTGGTGGCAGAAGTGGGGGAGAGGGCGGTAGCGCTGCCCATACGGGGATGGAACGCGGGGTGGAGCGAGCTGGAGACGGTAGTGGCTGGGAACGTAGTGGTGCCAGCGGGAGGTATTCGGTACGTACCAAAGGGAACGGAAGTGCAGCGGGGGGCCACGCTGACCTTGGAGGCGGGGTCTACGCTTCTATTTGGGAATGGTGCAAGCCTATGCGTAAAGGGGAAGCTGGAGGCGAGGGGCGATGCGCAGGCGAGGGTGTGCTTTTTACCGCAGCGGATGGAGCCGTACTACATGCGTAAGCCGGGGCAATGGGCGGGGGTGATGGTAGAATCGGGGAGCGATGGGCTGGGCCTATCGCATGTGGACGTGCGTGGGGCTGTGACAGGAGTTGAGATAAAGGGGAAGACACTGGGCGGGCAGGCTGTGCAGTTGGAGAACTGTAGAGTGCTGTACAGCAGTCAGGATGGGCTACGGTTAGGGGGAGGGAGCGAGGCGAAGGTGGTAGGGTCTATTTTAGGACAGAATTATCGTCATGGTATTTCGCTGGAGGGGGCGAAGGCGGAGCTGATATACTGTACGGTGTGCGCAGAGTCGATGCCGCCGCAGTCGCGGCTAGGGGAGGGGATTTGGCTTGACGATAGGGAGGGGAGCTGCTCGCTGGATATGTTGAACTGCATCGTGTGGGGGGATCGGG
>CALHSW010000033.1 GCA_938038735.1 uncultured Bacteroidia bacterium
GGATCAGGGTAGAGCCATGGGCTAGGGGAAAAATTGAGGGCGAGGTGTACGTTCCCAAAGAGGTTGTGAACTTAAAGGTCGTGGAGATATGGGAGTATGCATTTAGTGAGAGCAAGCTGGTGAAGGTGTCCATTCCGAATAGCGTGAAGACGATAGGGTTTGGTGCATTTTGGGGTTGCAAAGAGCTGAAGGCTGTAAATATTCCGAATGGCGTGAAGACGATAGGGTCTAGTGCATTTAGGGGTTGCAAAGAGCTGAAGGCTGTAAAAATTCCGAATAGCGTGACGACGATGGGAGAGTATGCATTTCAAGGGTGCAGCAATCTGACGACGGTGTCCATTCCGAATAGCGTTAAGACGATAGGGGAAAATGCATTTCAAGGGTGCAGCAATCTGACGAGGGTGTCCATTCCGAATAGCGTGAAGACGATAGGGGAGCGTGCATTTCAAGGGTGCAGCAAGCTGACGGCAGTGGAAATTCCGAATAGCGTAGAGACGATAGGGAATGGTGCATTTTATGGGTGCAGCGAGCTGACGGCGGTGGAAATTCCGAATAGCGTGAAGACGATAGGGGAGCGTGCATTTCAAGAGTGCAGCGAGCTGACGGCGGTGGAAATTCCGAATAGCGTGAAGACGATAGGGGACTGGGCATTTTTTGGGTGCAGCAAGATGACGGAATTCAAGGTAGATGAAAGCAATGCGAGCTACTGCGCGGTGAAAGGTGTGCTCTTCACGAAAGACAACCGTACGCTTATATCCTGTCCAGAGAAGAAGGAGGGGGAGTACAGGATCCCCGCGGGCGTGACGACAGTTGCGAAAGGAGCGTTTAGTGGTTGCGCTGGTTTGACGGCGGTGACCATCCCAGGCAGCGTGAAAGAGCTGGGGGAGAGAGCTTTTTTGGGATGCAGTGGGCTGAAGGAATTGGTCATCCCGGGCGGCGTGACAATGATAGGTCCGGCTGCATTTTATGGGTGCAGCGGGCTGAGAGAGATTACTATTCCTAGCAGCGTAAAGATGATACGTTACTCTGCATTTGGATATTGCAGCGGGCTTAATAAGGTGTTTTGGCTCGCAGGTGCGGACGGAGATGTAGATAATAGTGCATTTGATGGGATAGCCACCCCGGCAACGCTATACGTACGAAAAGGCGAGAAAGCAAAGATTGAGGGGAATGGAAAAACGTGGTGGAATAGGTTTACGATTATGGAATTCTGCGTGGTGACCTTCTGGGATAGGAATATGGGTACGATAGGGAAGCAAAGGGTGGTGCTACCTAACGGTAAGGCGACCGAGCCGGAAGCCCCAACCAAGGAGGGCTACACCTTCGTGGAGTGGCAGCTTGATGGCGTGAAGTACGACTTCAGCAAAAAGGTAACGCAGAACATCACGCTGGAGGCGGTGTGGAATAAAAAAGATGATTCGGAGACGGCGGTGGAGAGCGTGCAGCTGGCAGCGGTGCGGGTGGTGAGGAATCCCGTGGGCGAGGTGCTGGAGCTGGAGGGGATGGAGCGCGCGGCGCGGGTGGAGGTGTACAGCGTGGTTGGCGCGCGGGTGCATGCCGAGACGCTGCGCGGAGAGCCGAGGGTAGCGATCGATGCGCAGGGCTGGGCGAGCGGGGTGTACGTGGTGCGGGTGGTGGCGAGCGATGGAGAGCGGACGCTGCGCGTGGTGAAATGAGGGAAAAAAGGAGTTTTGGTAAAGGGCGAGCCGCAGGGCTCGCCCTTTTTTGTGCGTTCTGCGTGGGGGGCGGAGGAGGCCTTTGCCATTTCCTTCAGTGCGTGCGGTTCTATGGGGTTTTCCCCGCACACCCCATCAGGCCTCTGCATAAACCTGCACGCCCCCCAAAAACGCGTAGATTTG
>CALHSW010000034.1 GCA_938038735.1 uncultured Bacteroidia bacterium
GGGGCTGGCGATGGAGGGGCTGGAGCGGGACTGGGTGAAATACCCCGTGCTGCACCTGGATTTCAGCGGGGTTAACTACTCGCGGGAGGGCAAGCTGGAGGCGGGTCTTAGCGGTGTACTCTCAAGCTGGGAGCAGGAGTATTGCGGTGAGGTGTCGGAAGATATCTTTGAGGTGCGCTTTAGAAGGGTAATAGAGCGGGCGCATGCGCAGACGGGGCAGCGGGCGGTGGTGCTGGTGGACGAGTACGACAAGCCGCTGCTGGATGCCATCGACGACGAGGCGCTTTTGGCGCGCAACCAGGACGCGCTGCGGGGCTTCTACGGGGTGCTCAAGGGGATGGACGCGCACCTGCAGTTCGTGTTTTTGACGGGCATCACGCGCTTCGCGCACCTGGGCATCTTCAGCGGGCTGAACAACCTCAAGGACCTCTCGATGGCCGAGGCGTACGCCACGCTCTGCGGCATCACGGAGGGGGAGCTGCGCGCCGGTCTTGCTGAGGGGGTCCGGCAGCTGGCCAAGAAGCAGGGGCAGACCGTGGCGGAGGCCTACGGGAAGCTCAAGGAGATGTACGACGGCTATCGGTTCTCGCCCCGGGCAGAGGCGGGTGTGTACAACCCCTTCAGCCTGCTCAACGCGTTGGAAGAGCGGGAGTACGGCCGCTACTGGTACGAGACGGGAACGCCGCGGTTCCTCTTCCGGCTGATCGAGCAGCGCGGGGTGCCCATCGCGGGGCTGGCGCAGGGGCGGATGCGGGCCAGCCAGCTGCGGGGGCGCGAAGTGAGCGCCATGGGCATCGTGCCGCTGCTCTACCAGACGGGCTACATGACCATCGAACGCTACGATGAGGTTGCGGACGAGTACACGCTGCGCTTCCCGAACGGGGAGGTGGAGCGGGCCTTCTACGACGACCTGGTGCAGTACTTCTTCCGGGTGGACGATGACCGGGGGCTGAGCATCCAGTGGCTGCTGGGGCGCATGGCGGCGGGGGACGCGGCGGGGCTGATGGCGGGGCTCCACGCGTTCATCGCGGGGTTCAGCTACCAGATCGCGGGGGAGGCGGAGCTCTACTTCCAGAACGTGCTGGTGGTGCTCTTCCGGGGGCTGGGGCTGGAGACGCGCGCGGAGCTGGCCACGAGCGACGGGCGGATCGACGCGCTGGTGGAGACGCCGGGGTACCTCTACCTCTTCGAGTTCAAGCTGGATAAATCGGCGGAGGCGGCGCTGGCGCAGATCGAGGGGAAGGGGTACGCCGCGCCGTTCGCGCTGGGCCGGCGCGCGGTGGTGAAGCTGGGGGTGAACTTCTCCTCGCAGACGCGGAACATCGCGGGGTGCATCATCCGGGCGGAGGGGCAGGCGGACGTGCGGATGGCCGTGCAGGCGGGGAAGCTGCGCGCAGTGGAAGAGTAAGGGGCTATTCAAAGGCCGTCCCGCGGGCGGGACTGCATTGCGACAAAATGATGGGAAACCTGCGCATTTAAATATGCTGGATGGCTACGGTTGTCCCGTCCGATGGCTCGCGTAGCCTATTGGGCAATAATACCGCAGCGGGAGCTACCCGGCGTCAGCTATCCATTTAAAAAAGATTTTTTGTGGTGGTGTGCAGCGTTACCGCGGTGCTACGCGCTATCTTTGCGCCACTTAAAAAATCTCAAATGGAACGGTGCTTGGAAGGGAGGGATGGGCTTGGCTCCGAGGCGTAGGCGTTGCATGGATAGAAGATGACCTTGCGGGCAGTAGTAGCGTTTTATGCGGAATTCTTTTAGAGCAATTACAATATCAATGATAAAAGTAGATATGGAGGGAATTCTATGAGCGAAGAAATAAGTGGTAGCCAGTGCCCGCAATGCGGTTTTCAACTCTCTGCGGGCGATAAACGCTGCCCAGCATGCGGGGAGTGGGTGCAAAGGATTTGCCCCGAGTGCGGAGCGTGGACTCCACGGTGGGAGGAGCGTTGCATGCGTTGCAATAGCGATGGGCACGTTGATGACAGCGAGAGTTATAGACCGATGCCAGCAGTGGAGAAGGAGGAGGAGAAACCAACGCTTTTGGATAGGGTTCTTAACTTCTTCAGCGATGGAGAGGATGAAGGGGAGGGCGAGGAGTACTCAATGGTGGAGGATGCGGGAGGGGGTAGCGCCGCGGTGAGCGTAGAGCTGGGACGGGCTGTGGGAACCCAAGCTATGGGCAGCGTTGATGATGATGATGGGGAAGAGGATGAGGAGTTGAATATACCGTCGCCATGGTGGTTTTTTGCGGAGGCTCTGATAGTTATCATTGTGTTTGGGGTCCAATTCCATTGGTCGTGGTGGCTATATCTCCTCGTGATGCTCGGCGGGGTCATTGCGCTGTGTATCCCGGGGATTAGCAAGCTTTTCAGCCTGGCGATATCTGCGGTTTGGGGATTCATATTTATGACTTCTTGGCCATGGATTTCAGGCAAGGTGGACCTCAAGGAACTTCCGGAATTTAATCAAAGTGTATCGTTTGCAGAGTACTGGTGGGTAGGCGTAATTTCTTTCCTCGCCTTGCTGCTCATACACTTCAACGCCATAGCGTTGCGCACGCGCTAACCTGAAAGGGGCATACGATGGATAGGGAAAAAGTATACGAAAAGATACGCTCCTTAGCTGACCTCTACAATGGGGAGAAGGTACAGCCAAGGGAGCTTGGTGCGCTGTTGCGGCGCGCTGGGTTTAACATTTCAGACGAGGAGCTGAGCGAATACGTTACAGGAGCCTACAAGTTTTACGAAGAGGCGCAAGAGATAGCCGATCGGTTTGTCGATCCAGTGACGGGGATGCCGCTAGCCGTAGTGGATCAGTTTAAAGAGTCGCTTAAGGACAAGGAGACGGCTGTTGACACTCTGCTTTACGGCATAGACTTCTTTGAGCGTGCGCTGTACACGCTGGACGGCATTTTGGGCGATTCGGCTGTGCATAAGGGAGTGGGGTGGACGAGCCGTTTCTTGCATACGTTGAAGGGGGATCAGGGGGTACTCGATGTGCAGGCCGATGCCACTGCGGTTTATGCGCATTTTATGGATGTACTCGGGGGATACGAGACGCTCAAGAGCGAGCTAGGCTACGTGATAAATGGGTTCATCATGCTGCGTAACAGCGTGCTGGAGATGTATATCCGCTACGCAAATAACCTCTTTGACATTTTTGGCGATAAGATACGGCAAGTGGCGCCGGACCTCTTTGATTTTGATAGCATAGAGTTCATTGACGTGGCGCAGCTGCGTCGGGAGAGCGAGTTGGCGTGCTATACGCTGCTGCGGGAGTGCTCAAATGTGATGGGGATGATTTCACACAGCTTCGTTACGCATGGCGAGAGCATCATGCAGGCGCTGGGCGATAAAAATGCATCGCGGGAGTGGAAAGCGCTTCAGGTGGGCTTTAACCTGCTTGATCACTATTTGGATGCTGGGACGCAGACCACGATACTTCGTAGCGAGTTTGAAAAGTTCTGCGGGAAGCTGGATGCTGATGAGGCGTTGATAGTGACCGATGCGCAGCGTCTCACGGCGATTTATAGTACAATCAACGAGGTGGCGAGCTATAAGGCTAGGGCGTTTCTACGGCGCAGCGAAGAGGTGCTTGCGCAAGGGGTGGGTACGCTGGCGGAGCTGCAGCTCTCTACGCCTGCGCTGAAGGCGCTTAACGTGGAGCGTGAGGGTCTCCTTACACAGTACCATGATTTGGAGGACAAGAAAGTAGCCGTTGACTCCACCCTGGCGGATTGCAGCACGAACATTATGCTATTGGATGCTGCGTTGGGGAATATAGAGGAAAGCTATAGGCGGGCGAAAAAGAAGAAGCCACCGCGCCCCTCCGATTTTGCCTTGGGGTTCTCGTTCGGGGTACGCAAGAAGAGGTACCAGATGGAGCTCTACGAGTGGGATGCGTGCTACGGCGACTTGGTGAGGGAGTATAGCGACACGATAGGGGATAGGGCTTACTACAGGGAGCTGCGCGACTCGGCGACGAAGGAGCTTGAGGCGTTAAACGCGGAGCGGGACGAAGTGAAGAAGAAGCTGCGTGATGTCAATGCGCGGATACGGGCAAAGATAGCTGTAAATCCAAAGGTGCAGGAGCAGATGGCGGCCCAGCTGCGCGAGGTGGTGCCCATGCTTCGCTTGGCGCGGGAGATAGTGAATACGAGGATTGATGAGCGTCTGGTGAGGGTGACGCAAACATCGCGCGATGTCTCTTTCGAACTCTCGGCGGAGGATAGCAGCTGGATAGATGGATTTACGGATCGGTTAGCCGAATTGGCAGATCAAGCGACACGGCCGGTGGAATCGTCAGTGGAAGCGCAAGGGGCTGAGGAGGCCGGGAGCGCAGCACCAGCACCCCAGTCGGAGCAGGATGCGATCATAGAGGATGCACGCACCCAGCTGATTAGCCGCACGACGGGGCTGTGCAGTGCCTATATGAAGCTAAAAAAGCAGAAGGAGCAGAATGCAGTGACGCTGGCGGAGTATAAGGCAGAGCTTTCACAGATACAGAACGATTTTAAGGCGATTCAAGAGGGGATGGGCGAGAAGGGGGTAGCATTGCGCGACGTGGTACGCCGCATTAATTTGGCGGAAGGGCGTGGCGAGCTACAGGAGGCGTTGTGCGCACTGTCGGATGGGAATATAGTGCTAACCGATAGTGAGTTGGATGCATTTCTTAATACAGATGAGGGGGAAATAGTGCTATGAAAACGCGCATGGAGTATCGAATGGAGCACCGGCGTCTCCATGGCTTAGTTGCAGCGGATGCAGTGGAGGCGCAGGATGCCGAGAGGGGACGAGTGTTGGTGCAGGAGCGGGATGAGCGGAAGGAGGCGATAAAGAGCAAGTTCTACTATGGGCTTGCCACGCGCGGCGGCTTGGTCAAGGATATTTTAGACGCTGTGGGAGGTCTTTTCTTGCCTGGGATAGGCGATTTTCTGACCTCGTTTATGGCCTTCCCTGCGATAATGTCGGCTGCATTTGAGGTGCGCTCTTTACCGTTGACGTTGGCTATGATTTTCAATATGCTTGTTGACCTGTTCTTGGGGTTGGTGCCGGTGGCCGGTGGCATTATAGATGCATGTTACTTGTCCAATAGAAAGAATGCTCGCTTGCTGAGCGGCTACGTGGAGGGGAATAAGGAGATAGTTCGGAAGGTGAACCATAGGGCGAGCTTCATGGGAATAGTGATATTCTTCCTGGTGCTGCTGATTTACTTTACCATAAAAACGCTGTCTAAATTGGCGAGTCCGCTATTTAGCTAGCAAGGATCCTTTAGGTGCATGGGAAGCGGTCGGCGGTCATAGGCAAAGAAGATTTGCTGGGGTCAGTCTTTCAGACAGTTTTGCCCTTTTGGGCTGGAATCTGGGGGTCTGAGGACCCTCGGATATTGAGAAGTCGTCCTGCGGGCGGGGCTGCATCTGCTGCGCGAGTTTATGCGGATTTCGGTGGGGCATCGCGTGTCGGCTGCGGCTGGGTGGCTGATGGTGCGAGCGACTCAGTGGTCGGCCATATCAGGGCGGAGAGAGGATGCTAATTAAAATATGTGGCGTCGCAGACGCTATTTTGAACACGCAACATGGTCGGTTTTTTAAGGCAGTAACCGCTGATTGCGGGTACAGATTTGTGTGGATTGTATTTGTGGGATGGGAGCGAGCAGACCACTTATGAAATAGTAGCGTGATAAGGTTTTTATATAACGAAATTGTTACTACCTTTGCGCATCGGAAGGGATGAATTTAATTTAGTCAACCTGTGGAGCATTGTCATGGGCTTTTGGAGCACGGTGTTTGTTCATTTTAGCAATGCGCTTGGGACGAAGCGGAGCGACAGCTGTTGCGCAGTCATTCCTGCGGTGGGGTCTCAGCGGAACGGCAGCCGAGCGCACGGTGTTCTGCAGGTAGCAGGGGAGACAGTACGACTTTTCCCGCTGTTTAGAATCGTTCTCTCCCCCCCCCCCATTTATATCTTAATTCGTTAGCGTTTAAGGGCTTACAGAGCTGCTGCCGCGAGGCGACAGCTGGTGGTGCTGCCCTAAGGGGTATTCCTTTCTGGCATCCCTTTGTGGGGCAGCGAGGGTGGATAGGTTGGATTCTAAGTATCACCTTTCCGCAAGCATGCGCGGGCATCGCTGCATGTAGGAACCGTGTCGCTGTAGCGAATTCGGCTAGCGGTTGGATTTTTCAATGCACTAGGAGGAATTGCCATGCGTAGCAGTAGCGTAGTGCGTCTAATGAAGCGGTACTTTTGGCTTTACGATAGGCTGACGGCCTCCCGCGTGGGGCTGACGCTGGAGGAGATAGCGGCGGCCTGGGCGCAGTCGTCGCTGAACGATGAGGGGGTGGCGTTCTCATCGCGTACCTTCTTTGAGCATCGCCGTGCCATTGAGGAGCTGTTTGATGTGGACATTGTATGCAATCGGGAGGCGGGCAACCGCTACACCATCGTTGAGTCGTCAACGCGGGGAAGCGCGGGAGCGCGGCGGTGGGGCGAATGCATGAGGAAGACGATGCGAGGGGAGAGAGGGGAGTAATGCTGGGGGTAGCTAGGGTATGGGTTTTAAATGTTTAACAGTAAAAAGTTTGTAGAGATGAAGCGATTAGGAATTGCGTTGATGGTGGCCTTTGGGGTAGCGGTTTGTTTCGCGTCGTGCGGCAGCAATGAGGACAAGATGATTATGGAGTGCGCGAAGCTGTACGTGGGGACGAACAGTTTGTTTCATGATAAGTGGTCTCAGGCGGTGATGCTGGCACAGAGGGAGGGAGGTGTAGAAGATTCGGAAGTGGAAGAGGCTACCGAGGCGGTGAACACGGTAATGGAGTTTTTCATCTCGGGCGCGGTGAATTACTGCTATCGTGACGGTGAGGTTACTGAAGCAGGTATCTATAGAGCAATGACCGACTTCTTGGATGATGATGATACCGAGATGCTGACCAACATCTTTGAGGTTTCCAGCCTGAAGGAGTTGGCAAAGATGATTTACAGTAACTACACGGCTATGCCTAAAAGTATTAAACTGACGAAGGCGGAGGGCAATAACAAATACCCCGACTACTACAGCGAGACGCATGATGTGAGGATCAGCGTCATTTCGGGGGCGGTGCTCGTTCGTCCATACAGTGGCATGTAGCATGGGGGAGTTCGCTAGAGATGTGGGTTGTCTTGTAAAATGATTTGAGCGATGAAGCGATTAGGAATTGCGTTGATGGTGGTCTTGGGGGTAGTGGCTGGCTGCGCGTCGGGCGGCAGCAAGGAGGACAAGATGATTATGGAGTGCGCGAAGCTGTATGCGGGGGCCTTTGAGCTGTTCTACGATGTATGGACACCGTGGGTTGAAAAGGCTAAGGCGCAGGGTATGCTGGATGATTCCGACGTGTGGGAGACCCATGCTGAGTATCGTTTGACGATGGAAGTCGTGGTTCGCAATGCCGTAAACTATTGCAGCGAGGATGGAGAGGTTACTGAATTTGATATATGCAAGGGGGTGAAGGACCTGAAGGCAGAAGATAGGGAATTGCTATTCAACTTGTTGAATGTGTCCAGTTCGACCGAGCTTGCCAAAATGATATACAGCCATTACGCCGCCATGCCAAAAAACTTTGAATTGAAGAAGGAGGAGGGCGATACGCCGTCGTACTACAACGAGGAGTATAACGTAAGGGTGTACATTATGGATGGGGTTATAGAGGCTTGCCCCTACTTTAGGATATAGCATGCTTCTTTCCGCATGGGATGCTGGGGTGGAGGAACGCTGCGCATTGCGGTTGCGCGGTAGGGAAAGGAGCATAAGGCGGCTAATGGAGAGAGGGGAAGCAGTTTTTTTGAGATCTATGTTTCAAGGAGAATAGTTTTAATACGTATAGCAATGAGAGTTTTTCGAGTGACCCCGAGGAGGGTAAAGCGGGTGAACGGGGAGGTTTTGACTCCCGACATGGCGGTGGTGGTGACGATGCGCCGCGATAGCTTGACACCATTCGTGAACGGCGCGCCGGAGTTGGTGGATGCCTATAGGCGAGAGTATGGATTTGACTACAAGAAGGCTTGCTGCAGCGCGAATGATTTCACGTGGGAGGGAATAGGATGAGCAATATTTTGAAATATGAAGACGCATTCTTGGAGTTCAAAACGGATACATCGAAACCGTTATCTCAAGACATGCAGGAAGCTTTAGCCGTGCTTGACCGTTTTGGGGATCAGATGAACGAAATCGCTTTGGATTTTGAGACGCTTGGGGTGGCGATTGCAAAATTCAGAGGAAATTGTGAGAACATATCGGAGCAGCTGCAGAATTTGGCAACGCATACGCTGAGCAGTTTCATACCGGACGGTGATTTTATATCTCCATTCTTATCGGATACGCGGAACGAGAGCGGACGACGAGCGCAGCGGAATGCGATTTATGGAGCGGGGGCACTCGTAGGGGCGGGACTGCTACTAGAGGGTGTGGGTTGGGTGAGAGAGCAAATTGCGCTGAAGCAGCAAAGACGCCGGATGCGGGAGTTGCTAGTAAAAAAGCAAGAGCTTGCCGCGGCGAAGCTTCCCCCGCTTGAGCAGGCATATAAGAAGTTGCGTTTAATCGCGCTTAGCAAGATAGAACAGGGGTATGAGCGAGAGTTCAATAAAGATGTTGAGCTTAGCGACTCTCTTGCAGTGGGCAAAACGGTGGCGTTTAGCATGGTGTTCGTGAGCGCAATGCGACTTCGCTACTTAGTAGCATTGGCTGATTATAGCATTAAGGAGATGCAAGCGTGGCTTGCGGGAGAGCATGAGAGTGGTATTGAACGTACAGACCTTGTAGATATATTACTGCAGGAGTTCGCCACCTGGCCGCTGCGGCTATGCGATAGTAAAGCGTCCTGGGATGGGATGCTGTCGAGCATACTGTGCCAACAGGAAGGAGAGATACCAGTACCAGTGGCATTGGTGCTTGCCGATCCTGCCCTATTCCGGAACTTTGTAGGGGTAAACATTGGAGAAGCTGTCAACTGCCCCAATGCGCTAATTGACGTGATAAGAGCGGATAGTAGCAAGCTCAATCCGTTGGTGGCAAGCAATCCGTACTACCAATTTTGTGAGTATATACGAGATACTCAGTACGCTCCGCCAGCGCGCCCGCAGGGTTTCAATTTCGTTGATTTTCTCCTGTTGCTATTGGTGCCGGGGATCTTTTTTGGGCTCTTACTCCTACTGTTCTACTTGGTTTCATCTACATTTTGGAGAATATTTTGGATGCTTCCATTGAGCATCGGGGCAGGGGTGTGCGCGTATCGAATAGTAGACAACTATGACGAGTATTTTCCGTACGCAGAGCGATTGAATAGTTACAAGTACGAAATGCAGCAGTTCAGGGAGAATATTGCAACGTACGAGGATATTAAGGATGTTCATTTTATCTAGATAAGTAAAGATGAAAAGGAAAGAAGAAAAGCAGAATGATGCTTTTGAGCAGGATAGCATGAATTCGCAAGGAAGCGATAGCTATGAATTGGAGCCAGTGCAGGACTTTGAGATTGAGCAAAACGATCAGAGAGTTGAAGCCATAAGAGAGGCGCGAGATGCGTTTGCCACGCTCAATTCGTGCCTACAAACGGCGAATGGCATTAGCGAGCAGTTGGCATCTGCTGCTGTATCCTGGAAGGAGGTAGAGCGCGAAATGATGCGCATGGACGTTGATTTTCAGCGATTTGAGAAGGAGTTAGATGCAGAGCTTGCGAAGTATAAGGGGCGGCTTCCGATGATAGAAAAGCAGCTTGACGTAGCGAATGATTCGCTGTCAAAACTGCTTGACAAAGCTTTGGCCATAGATCCCAAGAGTGAAACGGAGCTGCAGATGAAGATGATGATGCTCGAAAGGGTCGGTGACACTATGAATATGATAACGAGGACGATGCTAGAATTCTTGTAGTATGGAAGAGCTGGAAGACAATAGGGGGTGCGTATCAACAATATTGGTATTGCTCACGATTGCGGCACTGGTGCTTGCGATATGGTTTTGGTGGTAGCATTTGAGTGGAGAGTATGTTGTAGAAATGCTTTTGAAGTGATGGTTCAGGTCTGAGCGGTTTTGTTGCGCCCTAGAGTTGATGGAAAGGGATGGAGGTGCAGCCCTGCTCGGCAGTTGAGGTTTTATCATTTACGTGGTGCATTCCAAGGTTGCCCAAGGGTGTCGGCAACCCTGGAATGCTTACCGCGGCGAGAACAATTTTAGAATGAGAAAGTGAAATGAGCGACATGTTAAAATACGATGACTCGTTCCTGTTTTTTGATACGGGGCATGTGGTGGACGTATCTCCTGATTTTCAAATGGCAATAGAGAAACTCAATGCTTTTGAAGAGCAGGTGCGAGGTCTTGCCAAGCAGTTTGAGTCTATCGGGAAAGATGTTTTCCAATTTCGTACGGAGTACGATATAATCGCAGAACAGCTGGAGAATTTCACATCGTATAAGATGAAAAATTCTGTATCCAATGATGGAACAGATAGCGTTTCACCGTTCTTGTCAAAGAGGAGCGATGTCGGGCAGGAGTTGGCAAAAGAGAAAAGTGGCGCAACGGCAACGGGAAGCACCTCGGTCATTGGGGCTTTGCTGGAAGGGGTCGGTTGGCTAGGTCAACGAATTGCGGATTGGCGAAATATATTTAGCGGGGATAAGACACAAGAGCGTCAACTGGAGATTGCCACGGCGCAGCTCCAGTCCTTTGAGGATGCGTATAATGAAATCTGTTCCGTTCCGCTAAACGTGATAGAACAGGCGTATGGAGAGGAATTCAATAAGAGCATTGATTTGAGCGACTCTTCAGCTGTTATCCAAACGCTGCGTTTCCGAGAAGTTTTTTCGGCCATTATTCGACTACGCTACCTGCTGACTATTGCAGAGTATTGCATAGGAGAGATGAAGGAATGGTTGGCGGCGGCTGATGTAGCGGAAGCAGACGAAACTGGTGCAGAGGAGGATGAAGAGGAAGAGTACGAAGAAGAGGAAGGGTACGACGACGAGGAGGAAAGGGTTATAGATGTAATAGATGTTTTGGAGAATGAGTTTTCTACGTGGTCTTCTAGACTGTATGGGAGTCAAGAGGAGTGGGATGAGATGGTGTCGAGGGTGCTATATCAGCGGGAGGGAGAGATGCCGTTGCCGTTAGGTTTCGTGCTGGCGCATCCGGCGATTTTCCGGAATTTCGTGGGGATAAACATTGGGATGGCGTATAACTGCCCAAACGCGCTCATTGAGCTAACTGCTGTAAAGCGCAATACGCTGAATCCGCTGATAATGCAAAATCCATACTACCAGCACTGCATATACATCTATAGTACGCAGTATGAATTGCCAGAGGCGCCTAGTGGCTTTGACTTTCGAGATGTGCTTACAATCCTTTTACCGCCCATCGTGTACTTTATGTTTCTGTTCCTAATACTTCATTTCGTTTCGTCTGGCTTTTGGAGAGTATTTCTTATAGTACCGTTGAGTATAGCTGTGGGAAACTATGAGTACCAAATGGTTGATAATTACGATGGTTCTTTCCCCTATGCAAGGCGTGCGATGGAGTACAGGAAGCGTATGGGAGAATTGCGGGCATCGATGGCGATGTACGAGAATGTGGAGGATGCCCATTTGATATAGAGCGTACCTTGTCATAGGTTGTAGGAGTTGGAATGCGTGTTCCAGCCGTTGCGGATGGATAGAGGTTGGGGGAACGCAGCGGCTGTGCGGCGGTGCGCTCAATGGTTGAGCAGCAGGAGAAGTGGTACTTTTCCATTGTGGATGTCATTGCAGTATTGGCGGATAGTCCTAATCCTAGAAAGTATTGGAGCGTCCTAAAGACGAGGCTAAAGAAGTAGGGAAGCGAGTTGACTACAAATTGTAGTCAACTGAAAATGCAGGCGGCCGATGGTAAATACTATAAGACAGATGCTGCCGATGTAGAGCAACTTTTACGTATAGTGCAGTCTGTTCCGAGCCCTAAGGCCGAACCGTTCAAGGTGTGGCTTGCCCAGGTGGGTAGCCAGCGGTTGGAGTAGATGCATGACCCAGTGCAAAGCATTCAGCAAGCACTGCAAGATTATCGCAGGTTGGGGTACTCAGAGGATTGGATAAATCAGCGGTTGAAGAGCATTGAGATACGTAAAGAATTAACCGATGAATGGCAAAGGGTTGGTATAATGAGGTGGTTACCGAGGAGTATTAGTGAACGGTTGATGTAATTCAAAAAAACGTAGAAAGTAGCATTGTTGCGTGGAAAATTGCTACCTTAGCGTTCGTAAAAATTAGAGGGGAGTGCACGCGGGAGGGGTGTGCTGCGGGGAAAATCAAAGAAGAAAGAGAAGGGTTACAATGGAACGAGAGGCGACAAAGGTTGACGTGCTATTGGGGCTGCAGTGGGGCGATGAGGGAAAGGGGAAGGCGGTGGACGCATTGGCGCCGCGCTACCAGGCGGTGGCGCGGTTTCAGGGCGGGCCGAACGCTGGGCATTCGTTGGAGTTTGACAATAAGAAATTCGTGCTACGCTCGGTACCGAGCGGGATTTTTCGGGAGGGCGTGTATAGCTTAATCGGGAATGGCGTGGTGCTTGACCCCGTGCTGTTCTGCCAGGAGGTGGAGGAGCTGAGGGCGGCGGGTGCTGACGTGGAGCATCGGCTGCGGATTTCCCGCAAGGCGCATTTGATACTCCCAACGCACCGCTACCTCGACGCGGCGCTAGAGCGCATGCGCAGCGATGGCAAGATTGGATCAACGGGCAAGGGAATAGGGCCTGCATACACGAGCAAGGCGGCCCGCGAAGGGGTGCGCATAGGGGACTCGGAGTTCCCAGTGCTCTTCAAGCAGCGTTACGGTGAGGCTAAGGAGTACCACATGCGTTTGCTGCACGACCTTGATGCTGATTTGCATGGGCTGGACGAGGCGGAACGGGCGTTCCTAGCGGCGGTGGAGAAGCTCAGGACCTTTCAGCTGGTTAACTCGGAGTATGAGGTGAATCGCTTGCTCCGGGAAGGAAAACGGGTGCTGGCGGAAGGGGCGCAGGGTACCCAGCTGGACGTGGATTTTGGCACGTACCCCTTTGTGACCTCCTCGAGCACGGTGTGCGGCGGAGCGTGCATCGGCCTAGGCGTTGCGCCGCAACGGATAGGAGAGGTGTACGGCATAGTGAAGGCGTACTGCACACGGGTGGGTGCAGGGCCGTTCTTTACGGAGCTTCACGATGAAGTGGGGCGCATGATGCAGGAGCGAGGGCATGAGAAGGGCGCGGTGACGGGGCGGCCGCGTCGCTGCGGTTGGCTTGACATGGTGGCGCTGAAGTACGCCGTGATGGTGAACGGCGTAACGCGTTTGATTTTGACGAAGGCGGACGTGCTCTCAGGGTTTGAAGAGGTGAAGGTGGGCGTTGGGTATGTAGATGCATCGGGAAGGCGGTATGACCATGTGCCGTACGACACGGTGGATGGGTTGAAGCCAGAGTACAGAGCTTTCCCCGGATGGAGCGAAGATATTACAGGGGTGCGGCGGTACGAAGAGCTCCCTGCAACGTTGCGCAGCTACGTGGAGTACATAGAGCAGGAGACGGGCGTGCCGGTGGCGATAGTGTCGGTAGGGCCAGATCGGGAGCAGACGATAGTGCGCGAAGAGCTGATGCGTGGCTAGAGTGCGCAGCGCAAGGGGAGAAGAGGTGTGGGGATAAATATCTACGGGGGTAGCTATCGGCCGAAGCTCCAGCGCTGCGGGGAAACGACATACATATACGATGATTTTAGGGCGCAGTGGGTGGTGCTGCAACCCGAGGAGGGGGTGCGGCAGTGCTTGCTGCACTATTTGGTAGAGGAGTGCGGCTATCCGAAGCTGCGCATGGGGGTGGAGCAGAAGGTGGTGGTGAATCATCAGGCGCAGCGTGCAGATGTAGTAGTGTACGACAGGCAGGGTGGGGTTTACCTGCTGGTGGAGTGCAAGGCACCGAGCGTGCGGCTCAGCAAGGAGGTTTTAGCGCAGGCGGTGCGCTATAGCGTGAGTGTCGGGGCGCAGTATATGGCGATAACCAACGGCGGGGAGCATTACATATTTTGCCGCGATGCGGACTGTACCCATCAGCAAGCGGAGTACCCGCCGGCGCCGAGGTGATTTTTCACGAAACTAAGATTTTTTTTTGGAGATGCGGAGCGTTGCGGCGCTAGGGTTTTATCTCTAGCGAGCCATCAGCTTGAGGAGTGCAATTCCTTTCATCAGAAAGGGTTAGCCGTTTGTTCCGTTGCGGATGACTAGCGACCGATTGCATTTTTCCAAATAATCCAAACAATTATGGTATTACTTTTGTTATGGTATGCAAAAGGATAGTTAAAAAAAGTAAGGGAGAGTAGTAATGATGAGTACAGAAGAGCAGTTACAGCGTTCTGCTGACGTGCTGCGCGCGATAGCGCATCCGATACGTCTGTCGGTCGTGGAGTTGTTGAATGGTGCGGATGGGCCGATGAGCGTGACGAAAATCTACACGGCGTTGGGCTTGGCGCAGCCGATAGTGTCGCACCATTTGGGCGTGCTGCGCAACGTAGGCGTGGTGACCAAGGAGCAGCAGAGTCGTTTTGTATACTATACGCTATCGCGCGATGTGATTAAGAGCGCGATGGACGTGCTGGCATCGTTGGTGGAGAAGAAGTAAGGCGTGTTTGGCAGATGGGCGCAAGCGCATTGATTAGAATAACCAAAGAGTTTCGGTTCGAGGCGGCGCATTACCTCCCGGGCTACGATGGGTTGTGCGCCAATATTCATGGCCATTCCTACGTTCTGCGGGTGACGGTGCGCGGACGAGCGCAGGTGGCGGAGGATAGTCCGAAGGTGGGGATGGTGATGGATTTCTCGGTGCTGAAGCCGATCGCGGAGGAGGAGATAGTGGGGCTGCTTGATCACAGCTTGATGGTTCGTTCCGATCAGCGCGATGTGCTAGGTGCGTTGGAAGGTAAGTTCCGCTTGGTGCGGTTTGACTTCCAGCCAACATGTGAAAATTTGCTGCCATGGATGGCGGCGAAGGTGAAGCGTAGGCTCCCAGCTGGAATAGAGCTGGTGAGCCTACGACTCAATGAGACAGCGACGAGCTACGCAGAGTGGCTCGCGAGCGACCAGCAGTAGGCTGGCGCGGGCTGTGCTAATATTCTGGTTTTCCTCAAGACAAAGGCTTTTGCTGTATGTACGCTCTGCGCCGCCGTTTGGTGGAGTGCAGTTTCATACCCTTGAGCGTATTGAAGTTTGCCCTAGATGAGGCAGTGGGAGAGGGTGGCCGTACGGATACGCTTCTATGTTTTCCCCTATTTGCAGTGGCGCAGCGTGCTACCTTTTTGGAAAAGTAATTGATGCGGCAAGGCAATAGACATAAAACGTGACTAGTCTCTACGCGCAGCTTGAGATTTTCTGCCGCAGTCTCCGGCCACGAAAAATTTGCTATCTTTGGGATTGGTGTGGGAAGAGTAGAACAGGAGAGAGTAGCAACCCAGGAGGCGGGTGTGCGGGGGCAATGCCGGCAACGTGTGCTGCCGTTTGGGGAGTCCTTCTCTAGCGCAGCGGAAATGACCCCTCTTTCCACAGGGGCTTCGTGGCGCGATATGGAATTCAGTTGTCCTGCGAGCACCGTGCGATTGGGGTCCATGTTTAGCGGTATCGGCGCGGTGGAACACGCAATGCAGCGGCTGCGGCTGCAGCATAGAATAGTGTTTGCAGGGGACATAGATGCGAAGTGCAAGCAGAGCTACTTCGCTAATTATGCGATTGCGGAGGGGGATTGGTTTGATGATGCGCGGAGCTTTGATGCACGGTGCTACCGCGGGGAGGTTGATTTGCTGGTGGACGGAGCGCCATGCCAGGCGTTCTCAATGGTGGGTAAGCGGAAGGGCTTTGAGGACGCACGCGGTACGCTGTTCTACGAGTTTGCACGTGTAATAGAGGAGACGCAGCCGAAGGTGTTCATCTTCGAGAATGTAAAAGGCCTCCTTAGCCACGACAAAGGCAAGACGTGGAGCGTTATGCATTCCATTTTCTCCAGCTTGGGGTATCAGGTATACTTCCGAGTGCTTAACAGCAAGGATTATGGGATTCCACAGCACCGAGAGCGCATTTTCTGTATCGGGTTCAGGGAACCCACCCCATTCGCTTTTCCGGCTCCCATTCCTTTGGAGTATAGGATGTACGATTTTTTGGAAGACACCATCGACACGAAGTACTTTTTGAAGGAGAAGGGGGTGAAGTTTGTAACCAGCCATAAGAATCGAACAAAGCGCTATACGCAGATTAATGGGGAGGTGGCTCTTTGCCAAAAGCGTAACCAACAGTACAATTGGCATGGTGATTTTGTCTACCACCCTATGGCGATTGATGAGGTGGCGGCCGAGAGCTTTGATGCATTTGTCTTTCGGGTGAACGAGGTGGAGGAGAAGTACTACCTATCGGATAAGCTGCGAGACTACGTGCTTTGCCCTGGAACGAAGAATTTCAGGACCCGCATAGAGACCGATTTGGATGTGGCGCGTCCCCTGCTGCATACAATGCACAAAATGCATCGGGCAGGGGTAGATAACTACGTGACGCACATCGGGCGCATCCGTAAGCTCACGCCGCGGGAGTGTCTGCGGCTCATGGGGTTTCAAGATTCGTTTAGGATAGTGGTTTCCGACACGGCCGTGTATCAGCAGGCGGGCAATTCAATTGTGGTGGACGTGCTGATTGCGTTGCTCAAGCAGATGGACATAACGAGGTACGGGGAGTGATGGTGCAGCTGGGGAAGGAGCGATTTCGGTTGGTGAAGGTGTTTCCGAGGCCGCTGGGCTGCTAGGGTCAGTCTTTCAGACTGGCTTGCTCTTGGGGGCAAGGAGTCCGGGGGTTTAAAAACCCCCGGCTATTGAGAGACCGTCCTACGGACGGGGCTACATTGGCGCGCAGCTCTGCGCGAGTGTATGGGAGTAAGGGGCGCTGTATGCGCGGGGTATGGCTGAGGGGCTGCTAGGGTCAGTCTTTCAGACTGGGTTGCCCTTGGGGGCAAGGAGTCCGGGGGTTTAAAAACCCCCGGCTATTGAGAGACCGTCCTACGGACGGGGCTGCATTGGTGCGCAGATCTGCGCGAGTGTATGGGAGTAAGGGACGCTGTATGTGCGGGGTATGGCTGAGGGGCTGCTAGTGTGGCTCTGCATGGCTGTGGGGGTGCGCATGCAGACGGGGCTGCCTAGGGATGTAAAATCTATTGTTCTTTGTAGCGTAAGCGGAAGGCGGGGAGTGCACGCCCCTTACCGCGACGCAAGCATTGCGGGAGAGTACTGATTACTAGGCGTAAAGCAATGTAAACTAATATTCGTACCTTTGCGAGCAAAGACGAAATGAAATGCTTGTAAAGTGTTACGGCAGTGCCGTGCATGGCATAAAGGCGGTGACGATAGTCATTGAGGTGGCCACGACTAGCGGTATAAAGCTGAGCATGGTGGGGCTGCCCGACAATGCGGTTAAGGAGAGTGAGCAGCGCATTCGGTCGAGCTTTGAGACCAATGGGTTCAAGTTCCCCCGGCAGGCCGTGATTGTAAACATGGCGCCGGCGGATATGCGCAAGGAGGGGTCGGCGTACGATTTACCCATCGCGGTGGCGATACTGGCCGCGTCGGAGCAGATGCCCGCGGAGGCGCTGGGGGGCTTCGTGATGATGGGGGAGCTGTCGCTCGATGGGACGCTGCACCCCGTGAAGGGATGTCTCCCGATGGCGATACAGGCGCGCGAGGAGGAGTTTGAGGGGCTGATAGTGCCGCGGGAGAATGCGCATGAGGCGGCGGTGGTGAATAATTTGGAGGTGTATGCCGCGGATAACCTCACGCAGGTGGTGGAGTTTTTCAATGGGAAGAAGGATGCATTGGAGTTCGTGCCGTGCAACACACGGGCTAATTTTGAGCGTGAGGCGAACGCGTACGATGTAGACTTCTCAGAGGTGAAGGGGCAGGAGACGGTGAAGCGGGCCATGGAGGTGGCGGCGGCTGGTGGGCACAACATGATTATGGTGGGGCCTCCTGGAGCGGGCAAAACGATGATGGCGAAGCGATTGCCAACGATCCTCCCGCCCTTGACGCTGCGCGAGGCGCTGGAAACGACTAAAATCCATTCGGTGGTGGGGCGGCTATCGCCGGGGAGCGGGCTGATGACCGTTCGTCCCTTCAGGGCGCCGCACCATACGATAAGCGATGTAGCGCTGGTGGGCGGAGGTCAGTACCCCCAACCCGGGGAGATTTCGCTGGCGCACCACGGGGTGCTTTTTCTCGATGAGCTCCCAGAGTTTAAACGATCGGTGCTTGAGGTGCTACGGCAACCGTTGGAGGAGCGTAAGATAACGATCTCGCGGTCAAAGAGCAGCGTGGACTACCCGGCGTCGTTCATGCTGATTGCATCGATGAATCCTTGCCCATGCGGTTTCCATAACCATCCCACCAAGGAGTGCGTCTGCACGCCGGCGCAGATACAGAAGTATTTAAACAAGATATCGGGGCCTCTGCTGGATAGGATAGATATCCACATAGAGGTGGTGCCGGTGCCCTTTGAGAAGCTCTCGCAGCAGCCGGCGAGCGATAGCAGCGCCACGATACGCGCGAGGGTTGTGGCGGCGCGTAGGCGGCAGGAAGAGCGGTTCATCTCAACGGGTATATACTGCAATGCGCAGATGTCGTCGCGGCATATTGCGGAGTACTGCCAGCTGGACAAGGAGTCGATCGACCTGCTCAAGGGGGCGATGGAACGGATGAATCTGTCGGCGCGGGCGTACGATAGGATATTGAAGGTATCGCGCACGATAGCAGACCTGGCTGGGGCAGAAAATATTGAGGCGAGCCATGTGGCAGAGGCAATCCAATACCGCACGCTGGATAGAGCGGGGTGGCTGGGGTGAAATGTGGGGTATAGGGTGCGGGGATGGTCAGAAACCCTCCTACAAATGAAGCGGGGGAGCGATGCTTTCGCTCCCCCGCTCCATTTATGGTGATACTCTAGTTTACTTCTTAGAGAATTTATCCCCATTTACGATTAGCATCTTCCCATCGAAGAAGCCAATTGAGCTGCTTTCAGACTTCCTCTCTCCTTCTTCCTCACTAACCGTTATGATTAGCGTGGTCTTGTTGAGGGTCCAGGTGAAGACACCATTGCTCTTTCTCTCTTCCCACATTGGTTTCCCCTCACTGTCAAACCTTCCTGGGTACTTATAGCTGCTAGTCAATACGCCACTTCCTCCCTTGTTGAAGGTTAGGGTGGTAAAGCTATGCTCCTCCTTGTGCTCCCACGTTCCCACCAGCTTTCCATCCTTCTTGCAGCTTGTAGCCGCAGCCACCATGATGGCAGAGACCGCCATCAGCACTAAAATCCGTACGTACCTCATAGTTCCCTTACTTTTTATTGTTCTCCACTTAATGTTCCATCTAAGTCTGCCGCGAAGGTATACGTATGTCGTGTAAAAAAAACTAAATGGGTAACTCTTGTTTTCGCTATGCGCTATACAGTTTGTTTACAGCGGGTTATGCCAAGAAAGTTTTTTAATGCTATGATGGGAGAGATTTCGGGGGATGGGCTAGGAGGGTGCGGGGATGGCGGAATGATACCTGAAACCCCCTTTATTCTAGTGCTTTCCGTGCCGCTACGCATCGAATTGCGCACGGTCTGCCCGTGCGCGGCGAAACGCTACGGCTACGAAGGCCGCCCTTACTGGGGCTGTGGGGTGATCTTTGCATAGTCATAGGAGGGAGTGGATCTTTTTTGAACTATTTAACAGCATCAAGTGGTTCTGTGTGAAACAAAGCGGCGTTTTTGGCGTTAAAATGGAATAGGTGGATTTTATGCATTGAACGGAGGAGCGACACTATGATAAAGGAGCGATTGATGCCGGACTATTTGTTCGAAGTGAGCTGGGAGGTGTGCAACAAGGTAGGCGGAATACACACGGTGCTGGCCACGAAGGCGCGTGCCGTGTCGGAGACGCTGGAGGGGGTGCACGTGGTGATAGGTCCGGACATATGGCATAGCGATGAGAAGAATGTGGAGTTTGAGGAGGGAGAGGGCGAGTGGGGGGACTGGGTGGCGCACGCTCGGCAGGAGGGGCTTCGGATTCGTGTGGGGCGGTGGAACGTTTTGGGGCGGCCGCTGGCCATACTGGTGGATTTCACGACGCTGGTGCCGCAGAAGGATGCGATCCTGACGCACCTGTGGGATGTATATAAGCTGGACTCTATTCAGGGGCAGTGGGACTACGTGGAGCCGGTGCTTTTCGGCTACGCAGCTGGAATGGTGATTGAGAGCTACGTGCGCTACCAGCTGACGATGAGCCATCGGATCGTGGCGCAGTTCCATGAGTGGATGACCGGCGCGGGGTTGCTCTACCTCAAGGAGAGGATGCCGCAGATCGCGACGGCGTTCACGACGCACGCAACTGTGCTGGGGCGCTGCATTGCGGGCAATGGTCTACCGCTGTACGATGGTTTGGAGCAGTACGATGCCAACCAGAAGGCCAAGGAGTTCAACGTGGTGTCGAAGCATTCGCTGGAGAGCCTGTCGGCTCAGCAATCGGATGTATTCACCACGGTGAGCGAGATTACGGCGCGGGAATGTGACCGGTTTTTAGGGAAACCGATCGATCTGTGCACGCCGAACGGCTTTGAGCCGACGTTCGTGCCGAGCGAAGAGGAGTTCAAGCTGCAACGGCTGGAGGCGCGCATGCGCATGTTTGAGGTGGCGGAGAAGCTTTTGGGGCAGCAGATACCGCTGGACTCATTGCTCGTGGGGATTGGCGGGCGTTACGAGTTCAAGAATAAGGGGCTTGATCTGTTTCTTGACTCGATGCGTAAGCTGAATGACGATTCGGGATTGGATCGTTCGGTTTTGGCGTTTATGCTGATCCCGGCGGGGAATCATGGCCCGCGCCGCGACTTGACGCTGGATAGCGTGGACGGCGCGGGGGAGGGGCAGGTGCCGACGGGCGATGCCCGATGGATAACCCACTACCTGAGCGATCCCCAGGGCGACATGATCTTACAGCGCTTGAAGGAGCTTGGGCTGAAGAATCGTTCCGAAGATCGGGTGAAGGTGATTTACGTACCGTGCTATCTCAACGGGGATGATGGGGTGTTTAACCTGTCGTACTACCGCTTACTGATAGGGATGGACATGACGGTGTTCCCCTCCTACTACGAGCCGTGGGGCTACACGCCGCTGGAGAGTTTGGCGTTTCACGTTCCAACGGTGACCACGACGCTAGCAGGGTTTGGCAAGTGGGTGGATGCGCATGCGCATAGGGGGCAGCAGGGGGTACTCGTTGTGAAGCGGGGCGATAAGAATTACGAGGAGGTGCGGGATGCGATAGCTGGGGCGATAAGTAGTCTATCTCGGATGTCGAGTAGCGAGGTGCAGACGTGTAGCAAGGATGCGGAGGAGGTGTCGCGCGTTGCCCTATGGGGAAATCTTGTGGAGGAATACTATAAGGCATACGCGTTGGCATTACGGAAGGTAGGCGCGCGGGAGAGCCAGTTCACAGCATATCGCCCCACAACGAAGGAGAGCGAGGCGGGGCATCCCTCCGTCGGGGAGCCGAAGTGGGTTCGGATGATGGTGGTGAAGAACATCCCGAAGGAGATAGCGGCGCTGGAAGAGCTGGCGCATAACATGTGGTGGGTATGGCATCCCGCGGCGGGGGAGCTCTTTGAGAGTATAGACCCGAAGCTGTGGCGGGAGTGCGAGGAGAACCCCATCGATTTGTTGGATAAGATTTCGTATAAGCGGCTGCAGGCGTTGGCGGGCGACACGGGGTTTTGGGGACGTTTGCGTTCGGTGAAGCAGAGCTTTGACGACTATATGGGCGCCAAGCGGGAAAAACCGGGGGCGCAGATAGCGTACCTAAGCATGGAGTATGGGCTTCACTCCTCGCTCAAGCTCTATTCGGGCGGGCTGGGGGTGCTAGCGGGCGATTACCTCAAAGAGGCATCGGATCGTAACGTCAATATGGTAGCCGTGGGCTTGTTCTACCGCTACGGATACTTCACGCAGCGGCTCTCGCACATGGGGCAGCAGATAGCATCGTATAATCATCAGAATTTTGCGCAGTCGCCGGCGGTGCCGGTGCGCGATGCGAGCGGGCGTTGGGTGACGGTGGAAGTGGCGATGCCGGGGCGGATGGTGAAGATTCGGCTATGGGTGGTGCATGTGGGGCGAATCCCGCTGTATTTGCTAGACACCGACTTTGAAGAGAATTTGGAGCAGGATCGGTCGATAACGTACTACCTCTACGGGGGCGACCATGAGAATCGGTTCAAGCAGGAGATGGTGCTGGGCATCGGCGGGATGCGAGCGTTGCAGGCAGCGGGGGAGCATCCGACGTTGCTCCATCTGAATGAAGGTCACGCGGCGTTCGCGGCGCTGGAGCGGATGCGGCAGTGCATGGTGGACGAGAAGCTGTCGTTTGAGGAGGCGCGAGAGCTGGTGCGGGCATCATCGCTATTCACGACGCATACGCCGGTGCCGGCGGGCCACGACCGCTTCGATGAGGAGCTGGTGCGGACCTACATGGCGCATTACCCCGCGCGGTTCACGATAACGTGGGAGCGGTTCGTGGGTTTTGGCAGGGAGAACCCAACGGATCGGGGCGAGAAATTCTCGATGAGCAATTTGGCCGCGAACTTCTGCGTGGGGATGAACGGCGTGAGCCAGCTCCACGGCAAGGTGAGCCAAAAGATGTTTGCTGGGCTTTGGCCAGGCTACTACCCGTCGGAGAACCATGTGGGGGCAGTGACCAACGGGGTGCATTACCCGACGTGGGTGGCGACGCAGTGGCGCTCCGTACTCCATCCAACGGGCGATCTCGATGCGCTTCCCGAATGGGAGCGCGTGCTGGCCATGCCCGATGATAAGCTATGGGGAATACGTTGCGAGCTGAAGCGGACGCTCATGGGGTCAATCGTGGAGATGCTTGACACCGCGGAGATGATGCAAACGCAGCCCCCGCGCAATTTGGTGCGGATTAAGGAGCGTCTAAATCCCGAGGTGCTGACGATAGGTTTTGCGCGGCGCTTTGCGACCTATAAACGAGCGCATTTGCTATTTACGGATTTGGAGCGTCTCGCGGCGATTGTGAATAGCAAGGAGCGGCCGGTGCAGTTTCTCTTTGCTGGGAAGGCGCATCCGCACGACGGCGCGGGCCAGGATTTAATCAAGAGGATTTTTGAGGTGTCGCAGCGGCCGGAGTTCCAGGGAAAGGTGCTTTTCTTACCGAATTACGATATGCAGCTGGCGCACCGCATGGTGCAGGGCGTTGACGTATGGCTGAATACGCCGACGCGGCCGCAGGAGGCGTCGGGCACGAGCGGGATGAAGGCGGTGATGAACGGGGTGCTGCACTTCAGCGTGCTCGATGGCTGGTGGGTAGAGGGGTACGAGCCGGGCGCGGGCTGGGCGATAGCCCAGGAGCGGTCGTATGGCGACCAGCAGGTGCAGGATGAGCTTGACGCGAGCATACTGTACGCAACGATAGAGAATGAGATAGCACCGATGTACTACGCGCGGAATGCTAAGGGAGTGCCCACGGAGTGGATTGAGTATATAAGGCACTCGATGGCGCGCGTAGCGCCAAGATTTGCGTCGACCCGTATGCAGAAGGATTACTTTGATAAGTACTACACTCCGATGGAGTCGCGGTTGGCAATGCTCCGGGCGGATGGCAACAAGGCGCTGTACGATTTGGTGGCGTGGAAGCAGCATATGCTGAGCAACTGGGGCGCCGTGCAGGCGATTCGTGTGGAGCGAGTGGATGCCGGCGAGCAGCAGGTGGTGACGGGAAATGAGTATACGGAGCGGGTGTTGCTGGATACGGGGAAGATAGATCCGCAGTACATCGGGGTGGAAGAGGTGATATCGGAGCTGCAGCCAGGGCGCACGGAGGTGCAGATTCAGAGTACACAGCAGTTTAAGCTGGTGGGGCAAGATGGGCATAGGGCCGAGTATGAGGTGGTTTTACGCCCCACGTCGCCAGGCATGTACGAGCGGGCGATACGTATTTTTGCCACGCACCCGCTGCTTCCCCATCGCATGGACTTCTGCCTAGTGCGGTGGCTATAGGGGATACGGGCGAAAGGAAGAGGGTATGGATGGCAATGCTTTCGGCGGAGCGAATGCGGTGATGGCGCGGAGATACCGTGAGTGGGATGGTTTTAGTGGGGGTTGGAAATGGAGAAAAAAATTACCATCTTTGCGCCTTGAAAAGGGGATACGGGAATAAGTTTGACAAATGACAAGCGATAACTTTTATTTGGATCACTTGGAGGTGGAAGGTTCAGACCAGCCCGATGTGGAATTCTCGCTGGATGGGATGGAACAGCTGCGGGAGTGGCTTGAGGAGGCGGTGAAGAAGGAAGAGCATGCCACCACGATGGCATTGGCGACGAGTACGTTTGAGGGGAAGCCGACCGTGCGGATGATGTTTCTGCGCCGTCTTGACGAGCGGGGGCTCCTTTTCTTTACGAATTTTGAAAGCAAGAAGGGGAAGCAGCTGCTGCAGAATCCATACGCGAGTGCGTGCTTTTACTGGCCGCAACTAGGGCGCGAGGTTCGGGTGGAGGGCTATGTGAGCCATGCGCCAGAGCGTGATAGCGATGCGTTTTTTGCGAGGCAAGAGGAGCCTTCGCAGCTTTGCCTTTGGGCGTTGCCGCAAAGCCAGGTGGTGCAGAGCCGGAAGTACCTCGAGACGTTGTGCTCTGACTTTCGGGAGGAGTTCGCGGGGAAAAAAATAACACGCCCAACGAATTGGGGAGGGTACGTGCTGGAGCCGCAGCTAATAGATTTTTTGCAGCTGCGGCCTAATGGCATTCACGATCGGGTGCAGTACACCCTGTTCAATGGGGAGTGGCAGCAGGATCGCTTGGCCCCATGACCCATCGCTTGGGTAGCTTGGCTTCACGAGCTTAAAGGAGAGAGACGGAGTGTTTGGATTGCGGAGCGCAGCGCGAGCGGGGATTGGTGCTTGAGGGAGGATGTGGCTTGATGGAGAAAAGGTCTAAGTGGTGCCGCGGAGGCGTGATGTTGCGGAATTAAAGGAGGAAATGATGGTACGAAAGAATTTTTTGTTGGTGTTAACCCTGCTACTATTGATGGTTTTGCCAGTGAAAGCAAGATACGTGGATTCAGAGGTGCATCGAGGCGGTACGATAACGGTGATGGGGACCTCGACGGTGGAAGTGGTGCCCGATGAGGTGCACCTATTCGTTACGATAAAAGAGTACTATGCGGAGGAGCTGGCCGGGGAGACTGACCCGAAGGAGTTTAAGACGAAGGTGGGGCTAGCCGAGATAGATAAAGAGCTGGCTAGGGAGTTGGCAAAGTTGAAGGTGTCGGCGGAGATGATAGCTACGCAGAACGTAGGGAGCCGATGGAGAGAGATGGGGCGCGAGTATTTGAAGTCGAAGCAGTACGATATCCGTTTCAGTAGCTTTTCGGAGGCGGAGCGGGTGGCCGATGGGCTGTCGGTGCGGGGGGTGGAGTCTGTATATATGGGAGATTTGTCGAATAGGCAGCTGCCCGCGATGCGTGAGAAGGGGAAGATTGAAGCGTTGCTTGCGGCTCGGCGTAAGGCTGAGGCGTTGGTAAAAGTCTTGGGAAAGAAGCTGGGCGATGTGGTAGAGATAGTGGAGCCGGAGGATCAAGGCTACGATGTGGCGCTGGACGAGGCGGCCGCGATGCAGAGCAATGCGAAGTTTGCTGCGGGTTCTGCGGGTGCGATGGGCGGTCGTCGGCAGCGGATTATACCACTCCGCTACGCAATACGGGCAACGTTTCGGATAGAGTAGTTGAAGCCGATTTGCGCAGGAGTCTGAGTTTTGTAGCGTTCTGCGGGAGTGATTGAACAGTGGTGCTATAGGGGAGGGTGTTTGGAAGGTGTGGAAAGACGAAGGGGTGGGTTTGAGGTTTGGCTTGAGGGGTGTGGACTGGCTAAGATGAGGTGAGCTTGTAACTAAAAAGGGGAAAAAACGTACAAAGGGAGAGAAGGGGTGTTGTGCGCTGCTAAAGCAGAAAAAATAGCGGTGCTTGTCGGAGTCGGCGTAGATGGAGAAGAACAAAAGGGAGAAAAGGGAGGCGAGTAGCATGCAACGAAATGAGTTTACCTTAAGGGTTTTTGTGGTGCGGTGCGTGGCTATGGCATTGTTGCTGTTCGCTCCTGGGGTTGTGCTTCGCGGCCAGACGAAAATGACCCCAAATGAGATAGAGAACAAGCTTAAGGAGTTTGATGGGCGGAAGACGTGTAGCGGTACGCGGGCTGTGGGTTTTGATGGGGACAAAGTGGGTGGGAAACGGCTGCGCTTGCGGGTGTACGCATGGATAGGGACCGGGAATTTGCCAGCCGTGGATGAACATAGTCGTTTCAAGCTATACGATGTGACGGGGGGACGAAGAGAGGAGAAGGCGAGTGTTGGCTTTATTACCGCAATGAATATTCTTACAGACTATCATGCGGTGACCGGAGCGTCGAATTGGAGATGGATAGAAGTGGATGTGGGTCCGACCGATTTGCTGGTAGGTAATAACTACGAGCTGATTAATACGGCGAATGTGTTCCATATAGGGTACATGGAGGTGAGTGCAGGCGCACCTACCACTGATCCATCAACCAGTCAGTTTGAAATGCTGAATAGTGTGGAAGAGTATGCCACGGATAAATTAGAAACGGTGACGTACCGCTATCAGGAAAAATTTAAAAGCGGATGGCAGACGGTTGGCGCTTCGAAGAAGCTCCAGATATGCTCGCAGGATTCAGTGCTAATCAACGTGTCAGTGCTGGATGCGGCCGGGAACGCGATGCCTAATGATCGTTTTGACTATAACTGGCATGGGAATGGAAATTCGATAGGGATTCGTTCGCCGGACTCGGTAGAGTCGTATGTGTATATGTCGCAAACGGGGGCGACGCTGCGGGTGGATCGAGATGGTATGTGCGATTTGAAGGCCATGGGAGAGGTGTTGACGATAGAGGCGGTGAAAGGTCTAGCGCCGAAGCTCGATGGGGATGACTACCTATGCGATGAGAAGAAAAATCTAGAGTTGAAACTAGCAGGGGCCAAGGGTGCGGAGGTGTCGTGGGAAATTCGCTACGCAGGGAGTGCGCCAGGGTTCTATCAGCCGTATGACCAAAAAGTGGCAACGCGGGTGGCTGCGAACGACCCGGAGCCTTACGATGTGCCGTTGGAGTATGGGGCTAACACGGGAACAATTACCCACGAGCTGCGCGTAGTGGCAAAGCTGGGGGCCTGCGAGAAGGCGACGGTCAAAGAGGTGAAGATGTACCCGCAGTTTAGGAAGCCGGACATAGAGTTGACCCCAGCAGATAACACGATAGATTTGACTAAACCGGTATGTTCGCCCCTTAAGCTTGCCGTAGTGCGAGACTTGGCGAATACCCAGCCTCCGGCAGGGAAAGTGGATTACGTGTGGAGCTTGAATGGGGAGTCGCGCTCTAACCAAACGGTGATAACGACCGTACCGGAGTTTAGGGCTACGTTTCCGGGCAAGGAGGAAAAGATAACGATTTCGCTCACCATCAAGGTGCGGGAACAGGCGGAATGCACGCTGTCCGACGAGAAGAAGGTGACTCTATATCCCCAAACCATAGCGCAGGGCGTTCCGAAGTTTTTTGACGAGGGGGGCAATGAGACGCAGTCGCGCTGCGTGCCGCTAAAGATAGAAGCGACGTGCGAGTCGGAGCCTGCGGCACCAACGAGTGGCACGCTTACGCCGGCGTACAAGTGGCAGTATATGTATGAGGGAGATCCCAACCCCGATGGCACGCCTAAATGGGTTGACTGGGGGAGTACGAAGACGATTAAGGCACCTGAGACGGTGGTGGGGACGGGGATGTACTACTTTAGGGAGTACAAGTCTAAGGCGAGTGGGGATCCGTACGCTAGCGTGCTGCGGTTGACCTACACGAACGAGTTTGGGTGCACAAGCACGAGGGATTTTGCGTTGAATTTACAGCCGGCACCCGAGGTGGAGAAGGTGGATTTGGATAAGACGGCGGGGTGTTCACCGTTGAAGTTGAATGCAACCGCTGTGAACGTGGTGCGTGGAGGCGAGTTTCATTGGCAGGTGTTTGATGGCGGGAATGCCGTGTCGGTGACGTCTCCGGGCGCAAGCGTGGGGACGATGCCATCGGTATCGGCCAGCAATCAGGTGTGGAGGGATTTTGTAATTGCCAATCAGGACGTGGCGAAGAAGAACTATACAGTTCGGTTCACAGTGCGACACCCCGAGAGTGCGTGTTTCGCGAGCGCAGAAGCGACTGTAGAGGTGGCTCCGGAGGTGGGGATTGTGCTAGATCACGGCGATTTGAAGGTTTGCCCCCGAAAGGATGGTAAAGCGGAGTTGTGGTTGAAAGATAAGTCAAATTATCCGGGCACTGCAAATCCGCCAACGTGGCAGATAATGTACGATAATGATCCGCCGGCTGCTGCCGTCGCTGCAACTCCTGTGCCTATGGGGGGCGGGTTGCAGTTTCAGGCAGAAAACCTGAACACTGACAAGGTGCGAACCGGGAAGCTCATTCTAATAGCAGATGGTGGCGGCGTGTGTGAAACGTCAAAAGAGCTATCCTTTGCGCTGTACCCGCGCGTGAATCCTGAGATTAAGTTGGCAGAGGACAAGAAGACCAAAGCTCCCTTGGTGGACAATGAGAAGTATTGCGCCCCATTCAGCGGAAATTTCGTAGGGGAAGGGGCAAGAGATCTCTACTGGCATATAGAGGTGCCGAGCTTGAGAGCGATTCAAACGCGGAACAACGAAGCGACAGGGGTTGAGTATCCTTTTATCAATGAATCACCTAATCCTGAGGTTGTGCGGGTGGCCTTGGTGGGTACGAATGAGTACCATTGCACGGATAGCGCGGAGGTGCACTATACGATAAACCCATCGGTGGCACTTGATTTCTCGATAAAACCCATTGAGAAGTGTAATCCGATGCGTGTGGATTTGAAGCGTCAGGTAAGCGGTGGAGCAAATCTGACGGATGGGGACTTTGAGTGGGAGGGGACACCGAATGCGGTGCCGGGCGATTTTACGCAGCCGGGTGCGCAGACGATAACGCTAAAGCTTAAAGGGGGTAAGACGAAGGAGGGGTGCGATGTGGCGCCTGTGACGAAAACGATAGAGGTCCCCGATAAGCTGGAGCCTAAAGTGTCTGATATAGCAGGAGCAAAGAGCTACTGTGCAGGCGATAAAAACAAGGTGGGGTTTAAGAATGAGTCTACCGGAACGGCCATGGAGTATTTGTGGGATTTCGGAGATGGTCAGACAAAGTATGTGAAAGGCATTAGCAACGAAACCCACGTTTTTTCAAATAATACGAATGCGCCGATAGTTCGTAGAGTTACGCTAACTGCGATTAATACGGCCACGGGCTGCGAGGCGAAAAGCACTGGGGCTGATGCCGTGGAGGTAACTATTTACCCGGAGGCCATACCACGGCTTGCGCTAACGTCTTTGAACAATTGCGCACCGCGGAAAGTGCGAATTGTGGATCAAGGGAGTAGCGGGTGTGAAAAATATAAGGTGTCGTTTAAGTCAAGTGATGCTGGTGCCAAGCCGATAGTTGACGATGAGTGGCTGTTTGGGCCACCGACAGGGACCACGTATAAAGATTACGAGCTGGCGAATGAAGACAAAACGACGCCAGCGAGCTACTCCGCGGAGGTTCTAGGCTATAAGGTTTGGCCAGGCGGGGTGACGTGCGAGTCAAAGCTGATAGAATTAGCAAAAGATATACCAGTAGAGGCATCGTTTGAACTGAAAGTAGAGAAGGAGCTGCAGGTGTGTGGGGGTACTCCCGCGGAGCTGAATGCGAGTGCGCCGCTCTCCACGGGGATAGTGTATGATTGGAGCTTTGATGATGGAGCAACGTGGCAGGAATTGGAGAGCCCTGTAACCCGCACCTTTGAGAACAATGGAAGCGTATCGGCCTCAAAAAAAGTGAAGGTTCGAGCGCACAGAAAAACGGATCTTGCTGGAGCGTGCGCGGCGATGGAAGAGGTGAACGTCGTTGTGCGTCCAAGGGTAGAGGCACGAATTGCGGTGGTTGGGAATGTGGATCGTTGCACATGGCCAACGCCCTTTGAGTTTAAGAACGCATCGCAGTGCGCGGAGCCGGCGAGCGCAGAGACATCCTTTACGTGGCACTACGAGAGCGCTTCGGGTACGTATTCCAATACTGAGGATATCAAGACGTTGGAGAGTCGAAAGTGGGATTTCGCCCCTGAGGGTAATACCGACGCGACGAAGTATACGATTACACTAAACGCTACGCAGAAGTACACTCTGAACGGAGTTTCATTGACCTGTGCGAGTGCTGCTCCGGCTAGCGCAGAGGTGGAGGTTTTGCCAGAGTTGAAGCCTGCATTCACGCTTTCTCGCACCCAAGGATGTGCGCCGCTTGCAATCACGGCGACTGACAAGACAGAGGGCGGGAAAGATATAAAAATGACGTGGGGTTATGGTCCAGGGAGCGGGGTCGAGCGGGGAAAAGATGTTGACATTGAATTCCAGAATGCAGCGATAGATCCTAAGACATACCCGGTGACGTTGAGTGTAATTAACGAGTATGGGTGTAGGAAGGAGGCAGTACCTCAGAATGTAACGGTTTATCCCGAGGTGATTGCTGCGTTTAACTTCAAGATGCCTAAGAAGGCGTGCCCCCCATACGATTTGGAGTTTGACAATATTTCCAAGAATGCAGATACCTGGGAGTGGAGTTGTTTAGCAGGAGGGGCTGATGGGTTTCCTCAGACGACAGTTACCCCTTCGCCGGTCCAGGTGAAAAATGAAACTGGGCAGCCTAAGGAGTATAAGTTTGAGCTGAAGGCAAGCAAAGATTATGGTGGAGCAAATGGTGCGTGTTCCAGTACAAAAGTGAAGACGCTGGTGGTTCGTCCGGAGCTGAAGGTGGAGGCAAGCCCGATAGAGGAGGTGGGATGTTCGCCGCTTAAGGTACAGTTTACCGGAAAGGTGAGCGGTGCGGATAGCGATGTCCCCTATTGGGACTTTGGGAATGGTAGGACGAAGGGTGCCACCACGGTGGTGGAGGAGTTCACAAATAGTAGCCGTGAGAAGGATACGGTGTTCAACGGAACGGTCACAGCGGTGTATGGAGAGTGCACGGCGTCGGTGCCGATTAAGATTACCGTATTCCCGAAGGTGGAAGCGATGTTTGCTACCACGTCAACGGATGGGTGTACTCCGCTCGAGGTGAAGGTGAGCGATGTGGTGACATCCTCGCGCTACACGTATAGCTGGAGCGCGGAGGGGTCTAATCAGCCGTTGAGCAGCGTAGCGAATCCAGGTACATTCCGCTACGTTAACAGCCTGGATCCGTTGGCGGTGTTGGAAAAGAAGTTAACCCTAAAGGTGAATCTTACGGATCATCCGCAGTGCAATACGTCAATGGAGGTTCCCGTGAAGGTGTTTCCAGGTATAAAACCATCGTTTACCATAGATCCTGGAGCTTGCTCTCCGTTTACGCCTAATGTGCAGAATGAAACCCAGTCGATGAGTGGGCAGCTGACAGCGTATACGTGGAAGTTCTACACGGGCGGACAAAAGGTGTTAGAGCTGAAGGGCGGACAGCCAGTACCCCAGCTGACCAATCCATCCCACGACGTGGAGCAGAAGTACGAGGTATGGTTGATAGCGCGGTCGGAACATGGGTGTGGAGACTCTTTGATGCGCGAAGTGTCTGTGTGGCCGAAACCCTTGGTTTCCATTGAATTGGATGGAGCGAACGAGTCGTGCCCACCATACGATGCTAAGTTTATCAATAAGTCATTGGGATCAGATCTCACCTTTACGTATGCCTTTGGAGATGGTAAAGAGGAAATGCGAACGGATTTGTCGTCAGTTACCCATACGTACGATAATCTTACGCAAGCGGCGCAGCCGTACCCGTTGAAACTTACTGCAAAGAATAAGTTTGGGTGTAGTGACGAGAAGGAGACAACGATTACGGTGTTCTCCAATCCTCAGGCAGATTTTGAGGCGCAGGAAGGATATGAGTCTTGTAGTCCGTTCTTGGTGTCGATGTCGGATAAGTCGAAGAATGGGGCGAGCTACAAGTGGTCTTTTGGAGATGGGAAGGAGTCTACCATGCCGTCTCCCGTGCATCAGTTTGAGAACAATACGCCGAGTGATATAGCGTATGACGTGACTTTGCGTGTAGAGACGAAAGAGGGATGTGCAGCTGAGAAGACTCGCGCCGTGACGGTGTACGCGACGCCGAAAGCGGAATTTTCAGTTAACCCTCCGCTGCAGGTGTTTAAGGACCCTTCGGTTCAGGTGGGAATAGAGGATTTGACAAAGCCGACGTCACCATCATGGCAGTACGAGTGGAATTTCGGCAATGGGCAGACTAGCGCCGTTCACGCTCCGGGAGCGTACGAGTATACCAATTGGGCGCATCGCGATAGTTCGTTTGCCTATACGGTGAGCTTAAAGGTTAATAGTCCCAAGTGCGAGTCGAAATTTTCCAAAAAGGTTTTTGTGTTGGCGCCCGCGCCGAATACGGAGTTTTCGGCCTTGGATTATGCGGCATGCGCGCCGTTTGATTTGCGCTTAAATAACAAAACAAAACGAGAGTATGTGGATTCCTGCTTATGGGATTTTGGGGATGGGAAGGAGTCCAATGAGTTTAATCCGGTGCATCGCTATGAGGAGCCGGGTCTGTACCATGTCACATTGAAAGCATGGGGCGAAGGGGGAGAGGCATCTGCATATAGAATTGTAGAGGTGTATAAAAAGCCGAAGGCGCAGTTTGAAATTTTGCCAACAAAGGTGATGCTCCCGACTGCACGGGTGAAGGCGAACAACCTGACTGAAGAGGTACTTGAGTCTTTTTGGGATTTTGGGGATGGATACACGACTACAGAACATAGCCCAATGCACGAGTATGCTCATCCAGGGGAGTACGCAGTGAAGCTAGAGGTAAAGTCAACGCAAGGGTGCACGGGCGATACGCTAATAAGCCCGGCTGTCGTGGTGCTTGATGAAGGTTACATACGCTTCCCGACGGCCTTCGTGCCGAGTACAACAGGACCAAATGGGGGGTACTACGATGAGTTTGATAAAGAAAATAAGGTTTTCCATCCGGTATGGGGAGGCGTAGTGCGCTATAAGTTGATGATATTCAACCGATGGGGCGAGAAGCTATTTGAGTCGAATGATATAAAGGTCGGTTGGGATGGCTATTTTGCTGGGAAGGTGTGTATGACTGGCGTTTACGCCTGGCGTGCTGTGGGGGAGTATTATAACGGAGAGATGTTTGACTTGCGTGGGAATGTAACATTGCTGAGATGATTCGTAAGTTTAGGAAATGTGCTGTATTGGCAGTGTTACTGCTAAGTACAATGTGGGTGGCGCGCGGACAGGATCCGCAGTTTACGCAGTTTTTTGCAAATCCTTTGTATATAGCTCCATCGTATGCAGGAGCGAGTCAAGGGCATAGGGCTGTGTTGAGCTATCGAGACCAATGGTCCTTTGTACCAAACATGTATCGTCAGCTATCTGTATCGTATGATATTAATGTGGCCTCTCTGCGTAGCGGCTTTGGCGTTTTTGCGATGGGCGATTTGGCGGGAGATGGCCTTTTGGGAACTGTTTTGGCGGGTTTGGTGTATTCGTATTCCGTTGAGATGACCCCAGAGTGGAGCTTCCGCCCAGGGCTAGGCTTGTTCTATACGCAGATGGGGGTGAATTACAATCGTTTAAAGTTCGGTGATCAGCTGAATACGGATCCAATTTCTCCCACCTCTATTCAAATGCAGGGAACTGCAACCGTTTTTGATATTGATGTCTCTGCATCGGTGCTTTTCCACTCGGTTAACAGCTGGGTGGGTTTTACCATGGATCATATACTGCGGCCGAAGAACAGTTTCTACGATAAGACTCAAAGGAAGGACTTTAAGTTCACGCTCTTCGGGGGGCATCGATTTGTTATAAGCCAACTCTATCGCCGGGGCGTAGATCAAAGCGTAACCGTTACGGGTATCCTGCGAAATCAGAATAAGCACTTTCAAATGGATATAGGAGGGTATTGGTTTAAGTATCCATTGCTTGTGGGCGTGTGGTATCGCGGTTTGCCCTTTCTGAAGGAGACGTATTTTGGCTCTGATGCAGTTTCGTTTATGGCGGGATGCCGTTTCGATTCGTTCCAGGTAGTTTATAGCTACGACTTGACGGTGTCGTCGTTGACGCCATCTACCGGTGGGTCGCATGAGATCTCACTGACCTACGAGTCAAAGATTAAGCCCAAAAAGCGTCGGTATAGAGCGCCGGTGTGTCCACCATACTAGTGAGCGTAGCGTGCGGGATGGTGGGGCGTTGGCGCTCCATCTATGTGTCAACACTGGTTTCAGGGATGCTATTTTAAATGGAATCCGTGCTAGGAGTTCGGCGTGCGGTTGGATTGCATTTTGGGTGCTATTGGTGTGCTTTTTGAGGTAGAGTGTAGTAGCCATTCGTTTTTTGTCATACAATGCGAGCGGAAAACACATTGATTTCTTGCGTTCGTCAAAATGTATGACGTTTGATGGGGATGGATGTTGCTTTCAATGGCTGATAGCGTTATCTTTGTACGCTGTAACCATACGGTGAGTGGGCTGAAATGCGCTTGGAGAAGGTAGGTTTGTTAAGACGATTACTCGTGTTCTGCTTGTTGCTGAGCGGGGGGGCTGCGTTGGCTCAAATTAGGGACTCCCTGTTGGACAAGCGTGTAGAGTATATATACCATTTCTCTCAAGAGGTGGTTTGGCCGAATTTCTCTAGCCAAAAGAAGTTTTACGTGGAGTTGGTAGGTCGTAATTCGGATTTTTATAGCCAGCTCACGTCGTTCTTCGAGGATAAAACGGTGCAGGGAAAAGAGATATCCGTCTCCAATACCCAGGATTGGCGGACGAGAAACCGTTCAACACGGCCAAATATTGTTTATGTTGATGAGACCTCGTTGCACTACCTCCAAGAAATAGTCCGTTTTTTTGAGGGATACCCAGTGCTGATAGTTTCAAGTCGTCCCTACATGGAGAAGGGTTGGATGGTTTCTTTTACTGAGCGCTTTTTAGAGAAGCCCTACCTAAAGGGAGATGTGTCAGACTGGGGGTATTCGTTAAATTGTGAGACGATTGAGGTGCGTGCGAAGCTGTCCATTTCTTCTCGTCTTCGTGACGGGGCCCTCCTTGTTATTCCGGTTCAGAAGAAGGTACCCATTGCGTCTGTTGGCCATGAAGGCGAGCTTGAAAGTATGGTGTCAAGGATCGATGCATTGCGTTTTGAAATACTGGAGAAGGATAGTATTGTTAAGCAGCAGCGGCGTGAGATTTCAAGTTTGCACGATACGATAGTACGGCAGCGAAAACAGTTAGAATTTATCGACTCTTCCACAGCAGTGCGCTTTGTGACTGCTGCTGAGTTCTTACGTGGCTTTTTGGCATACGACACGAGTTATATCTCTGACCAGCTTGATATCGGGGAGAGGATTCGCTCCCAGCAAGGGTCTTTAGTGGCGTATGGAGTAGAACCTCGTGCTACTACCTATCCGTGGGGCGATGATAGGGTCGGTCTGTTCCTTCTAATATTAGCGTTATCAGTAGGTGCAACGAGCGTTGCGCTTTCCAATGTGATCTGTCGGCGTATTGCAGGTAGCGCCTTCCTTTCGGAAACGGTAGCAAGAGAGCAGCAGTCTAGTGATGGTGCAAATGTTGCAGAGCGGCAGCGGCGAATACAGAATGCCTTTTTTGCGAATGTGTCGCACGAACTGCGTACGCCGCTGAACGCCATAGTGGGTCTTTCCCAGCTGTTGGCTTCAGAGGATGTAGAAGGGACGGAACTAAAGTCGAGTTTGGAGATTATTAACCAAAGTGCGCATGGTCTATTGCGCATGATGGATAGTGTTATCACCAAGGCGATGATAGATGCAGGGGAGATGCGACTGGAGGAAACGTTAGCAAATCCGCTGTCAATGCTTGCGACATTGTCAAAAGAGAGTGAGGAGCTTTTGCAGAACATGGGGAAACGAGAAGTTGTGGCTTTTCGGCAAGAATTTGCTTCAGATTTGCCCAAGTCAGCGTGGTTAGATTATGAAAAGGTGCAGAGTATTCTTGGAGTCCTGCTTTCAAACGCAGTGCGTTTCACCTCGTTAGGAGAGGTGGTGTTGGGCTGTAACGTTCGCCATGGAGAGGAGTTTTCTTTTATCCGATTTTATGTGGGAGATACGGGGCGGGGCATGAATGCTGCACAGCTAAAAATGATAGGAGAGCATTTTTCAGAGGCACAGCGCATGCCTTCTACAGGTCTAGATACGTCTATTTCGGATGGAGATTCCGGTATGGGGTTGGGTCTTTCAATTGCTTGCGGCTTAGCTGAGATATTAGGGACGCAGTTGGAGATAGATTCCCAGCCTGGATTGGGGACGAATGTCTCTTTTGAATTGCCACTAAGAGCTGTGTAGGTTAAGCAGGTTAGCTGTGTTTTTACTGTGACGAGTGTGTAGATACGTTATAATAGTAGAGGATTAGAATGCGGCAGGTTGATTGTAGTGAGCTTCAGGGAGTCGTGGAGCATGCATTTGAAAAAGGAGAGGTTATAGACAGGCGGGTGCTGGAGGCCGTAGAGTTAACTATAGCACAGCTTGATAACGGAAGTCTGCGCGTGGTGAATGCTATTGAGCAGGATGGAGAGGTAGTGTGGCGTGTGAATGAGTGGGTGAAGAAGGCCATTTTGCTGTATTTCCGCTGCCGGAAAGTGCAGCCAGAGGAGAGTGGGATATTCCATTATAACGATAAAATTCCGCTGAAGTGTGACCATGCAATGGCGGGAGTACGAGTAGTTCCGCCGGCTGTGGCTCGCTACGGGAGCTACATGGAGAGCGGTGCAATCCTAATGCCGTCGTATGTCAATATAGGGGCCTATATCGGAGCTGACACCTTGATAGATACCTGGGCGACAGTGGGATCATGCGCGCAGATTGGTAGGGGAGTCCATTTGTCGGGAGGTGTAGGAGTCGGAGGCGTTTTAGAACCGATGCAAGCGATGCCAGTCATTATAGAGGACGGCTGCTTTATAGGGTCTCGGTGCATTGTGGTTGAGGGGGTGCATATCGGACGTGAGGCAGTGCTTGGAGCTAACGTGGTGCTGACCCAATCTACCCATATAATTGATGTGCGTGGCAGTGCGCCGGTGGAGCTACGGGGGTATGTTCCGCCGCGGTCAGTTGTTATTCCTGGGGTACGAGAGAGAAGATTTCCAGCGGGAACATATGGGGTGCCGTGTGCCCTCATCATCGGGGAGCGAAAGGAGAGCACAGATAAAAAGACAACCCTTAATGATGCATTACGGGAGTATGGGGTGTCGGTTTAGCGTTTCGTAAGGGAGCTTTCTTGTCTCTCTAAAGTGAGAGCTATTTATTCTGTTTGAATTTCTGAGAGCTATAGAGTGTGACCTATGCTACTTCGTAGCGCGTTGGGGTATGTGCAATTTGGTTATCTTTGCAGCCGTGTTTAGTGTGTGCTTTTTGCGTGTGGAGGTACCTTTTCCCGATTGTCTTAAAGTATAAAAGGCGAGAGGAAGGCTTGTGAGGTTGGGGAATATGAAAGAAATGTAGAGGTGGAGAAGAAAAAAAAGCGATTGGTAGAGACGTTGCAGAATAAGTATCGGTTGGTTTTGTCGACAACCGATACCTACCAAGAGGTGTGGGGCATGCGTCTTTCGAGGCTGAACTTTTTGGTGATACTCGGAGGCTTTTTTTTAGTAGTTATAGCTCTGTCCTTTTTGTTGATATTCTTTACGCCGATTAAAGAGTTTATTCCTGGGTATACCAGTACGGGGATTACAAAACAAGTTGTTGGCAACGCTTTAAAGGCGGACTCGTTGTCGCGGGAGATCGGTTTGTGGAATAGCTACTTGGGTAATCTGCGAACAATACTTTCGGGAGAGATACCTGAAACGTATCGTGACGATGTGGACTCTATCGGGCATTCCCAGGCGATTAGTTTTTTGAAGTCGGCCGAGGATTCTGCTCTTCGTGAGCATGTTGAGATGACTTTGCAGTACAATGAGAACGCTGGTGGGCAAAAGTTGTCAGATGGCTTTGGGCGTTTATCGCTACGAGCACCATTGCGGGGCGAGGTGACTGGACATTTTGATGCTTCAACTCAGCATTATGCCACAGATGTAGTCGCTGCTCCTCAGGCGCCGATTGTTGCGGTAAGCGATGGTGTTGTAGTTATGGTGACATGGAATGCCGATTTTGGCAACACCTTGGTGTTGCAGCATGTAGACGGGTTGATTTCTATCTATAAACATGTTGATCGTACGCTTAAAAACGTAGGGGACTTTGTGCGAGGCGGCGAGGTAGTAGCGATTGTGGGAGATACTGGTAGGCTTACGACTGGGCCGCATTTGCACTTAGAGCTTTGGGTCCAGGGAAGGCCATTAGATGCGGAGCGGTATATAAGTTTTTAGAGACATGGGGAGCAAAAAGCGGATCGCCGTTCTAGGCTCAACGGGGTCAATTGGGCAGCAGGCACTAGATGTTGTGCATCGGCATGGCGATTTGTTTCAGGTGGATGTCCTCAGTGCCAAGCTGCAATGGCAGAAGTTGGTAGAACAGGCGAAAGAGTTTGTACCGAAGGTCGTTGTTATCGGGGATACAGATCGCTACGCCGATGTGCGGCAGGCATTGAAGGATTTGCCGATTACGGTTTATGCGGGCAGTGAGTCGCTGGGGCAAGCTGCGGTGTCGGAGGGTGTGGATATCGTTTTAGTCGCAATCGTAGGGTTTGCAGGCTTGTTGCCTACGCTACGAGCTATTGAGGCGGGCAAGACGATAGCGTTGGCCAATAAAGAGTCGCTGGTTGTTGCGGGAGACATTGTTACATCGCAGGCGGCAAAGTACAATGCGCGTATTATCCCCGTTGATTCTGAGCATTCAGCCATTTTCCAATGTTTAGCTGGAGAGCTTACGCCGCCTGAAAAGTTGATTATTACCGCTTCGGGGGGACCTTTCCGAGGGTATACGCTGGAGCAGCTACGCACGGTTACCCCGATGCAGGCACTTGCCCATCCAACGTGGAGCATGGGCGCAAAAATTTCCATCGACTCTGCAACCCTTATGAACAAGGGCTTTGAAGTTATGGAGGCCCATTGGTTATTCAACATCCCGTACGATAAAATTGAGGTGGTGGTGCATCCTCAAAGCACCATCCATTCAATGGTGCAGTTCGCAGATGGAACTATTAAGGCCCAGCTGGGGCCGCACGATATGCGCCTGCCCATTCAGTACGCGCTTTCCTACCCCTTTCGTTTACCCACTGCCGTGTCTCCCTATCAGTTTGGCCCTGCTGAGGCGTTTACGTTTGAGCAGCCTGACGTTGAGTGCTTCCCCTGCTTAGGTTTGGCCCTGCGTGCGGGGCGTACGGGGGGCAATTTACCCGCCGCGTTGAATGCAGCGAATGAGGTAGCCGTGGAGGCATTTCTTGCTGCAGGACTTCCGTTCACATCGATACCAATCGTAATTGAGCGAACGGTAGAAGCCATTGAGTTCGTTGAGAAGCCATGCCTAGACGACTATATACAAACAGACCAAGAGGCACGTAGAATGGCTACCTGGGTTATTGAAAAGCTAAAATCCTAAGAAATGGGTGTCTTAATAAGAGTAGCGCAGTTCTTTCTCAGTTTACTCATTCTGATTATTCTGCATGAGCTGGGTCATCTCACTATGGCTAAGCTGTTTGGAGTACGCGTTGAGAAGTTCTACGTGTTCTTTAACCCCTGGTTCTCTCTTTGGAAGAAAAAAATCGGGAAGACGGAGTACGGTATAGGGTGGTTGCCATTGGGAGGGTACGTGAAAATTGGCGGAATGATTGATGAGTCCTTGGACCATGAGCAGATGCAGAAACCACCCGCGCCCGACGATTTTCGTGTGAAACCCGGTTGGCAACGGCTGTTAATAATGAGCGGAGGGGTACTGGTAAATCTGTTGCTTGCCTGGATGATATACAGTACGCTTCTTTACACGCAGGGGATGAGCTACCTCGCCACTGAGGATATCAAATACGGAATCGCCGTTGACACGCTTGGTCGTAACATAGGTTTTGAAAACGGAGACCGGCTGTTGCAAGTTAATGGAGTCACGTACGAGGAGTACAACGAATTACTAACCGCTGCGCTCCTAGAACCCGATGCCGTTGTAACCGTGAAGCGGCACGATTCGCTTGTAAACGTAACGATTGGACGTGAGTACCTAGAAACGTTACTTGCAGGCACTCCCCCCTTTACAGTGCGTATTCCGATGGTCGTGGGTGGCGTAATGCAAGGGTCTCCGGCCGAGAAAGCGGGTTTTGCCGTTGGTGATAGCCTGGTAGCGGTCAATGGCAATAGTGCCACATTCTTCGATGAGTTCCGTGGTGCGCTCCAGAGCTGTAAGGGCGACACGGCTACCGTTGTCGTCATGCGTGCTGGAAACATTGATAGCATGCGGGTTGCAGTTCCCGAGAGTGGAGTGGTAGGAGTGCTGGCAATAGGAGATTTGACGCATTTCTTTACCATTAGGTCGCGCTCTTACGGTTTTTGGCAATCTATCACTGCGGGAGCTTCTTTAGGTGCAGAGCGAGTAGCAGGGTACTGGAAGTCGCTGAAAATGCTATTTGTCCCTGAGGCCAAGGCGCATAAATCGTTGGGTGGCTTTATTAGCATTGCGAAAATGTTCCCCGAAACGTGGGATTGGGTCTACTTTTGGAATTTTACCGCTTTCCTCTCCATTATTCTGGCGGTAATGAACTTCCTACCCATTCCAGGGCTAGATGGCGGACACGTTATGTTTTTGCTGTATGAGATGATTACAGGGCGAAAGCCTAGCGAAAAATTTCTCACTGTCGCCATCATGCTGGGGATGATTCTTTTGCTCTTGTTGGTACTCTACGCCAATCTCAATGACGTGTTTAAGCTGTTCCATTGATGGCAGGGCGAATTTCATTTCAGCTTTTAGCCTGCTTGCCGTTGCTTTTCCTTCTTTGTCCCGTAAAGGGACAGGAAGGTGCTGCGGGGCGTATCGCTGAATCCTCGGACACGACAGCGTACCACGAGATTTCTTCGCCGTTGGATGGACTTTCCACTTTGGGTCTCTTTTGGGATTCCACAGCCATTCCTGAGGATAGCACTACTCTCCGTCCAGACCTCGTTTACGAGTACCGTATCGCCCAGCTGAACCAACGGTCCATTATCCCCTTATCGTTCCACCCGCTAGTGCGTAAGTACATTAGAATCTATACCGTGGAACGCCGTGAGCAGGTGGCTATGATGTGTGGACTCTCAAAGCTATATTTTCCCCTGTTTGAGCAGATCCTTGATAGGAATAGGCTACCCCTAGAGCTCGTGTATTTATCTGTAGTGGAGTCGGCCTTGAACCCTCTGGCCGTTTCTAAAAGCGGGGCGGTGGGGTTATGGCAATTCAAAATCAATACCGGGAAGATGCTCAATCTTCACGTTGACAATTTTATTGACGATAGGATGGACCCCGTCCTCTCTACCGAAGCCGCTTGCTCCTACTTGGATTATCTCCATCGTATGTTTGACGATTGGTTGCTGGCTTTAGCGGCGTATAATGCTGGTCCCGGCACAGTCCAGCGAGCCTTGCAACGCGCGGGCGATAAGAGAGATTTTTGGGATATCTTGCCGTATCTACCCGAAGCGGCGCAGAACTATGTGCCGGCTTTTATCGCAGCTGTTTACGTCTTTCATTTTGCCCCGGAGCATGGCATTAGGCCTCGACCGCCGCGGATTGATTTTAATCTTGTTGACACAGTCCATCTACGTGATGCGGCTTCTTTCGAATCCATTGCGCATTGGGTTGAAGCGCCGATTGAGATCCTACATTTTTTGAATCCGCGATACCGGCAGGGTTACATACCCCAATCTACAAATGCGCAGCAGTATTTGATTCTGCCTAAAGAATGCATTTCTCGTTTCATAGAAACAGAAAGCCGCATCTATGCTCAGAGCTATAAGGTGGTGCAGACTCCATACCCCTACGTCCTTCCTAAAAACAAAAGGAGGGTGGAACATGTGGTGAGGCAAGGGGAATACCTACACAAAATCGCAATGCAGTACGGCTGTACCGTTGATGAATTGCGGCGTTGGAATAGCCAATGCGGCGCGACTCTACAGCCTGGGGAGCGGCTTGAGGTGTGGGTTGATGTAAAGTAGGGTCATAATTGACTACGCACCGAGCAGACCGCACAGCAGAGACAGCTATTTCTTACGTCTAACTATCTCAACCTAGCTCTAGTCGGAAGCTGGTATATAACCTCATCCATCCCCCATACCCCTGACGTTACATAAGCATTTCAGAGGGGGCTAACCAGTTATAGGTTTTAGTCCTCCTTGTGAGTAGCTAAAAGGGAACGCCTAAACCGACTTCCTGCCGATTTAGGCGTTCCCTTTCGTTGTTTTTTGTGCACCTACTTCCCCTGCAAGTATTCGTGTATTCCCTTCGCTGCCTTGCGTCCTGCGCCCATCGCTAGGATAACAGTTGCCGCACCCGACACGGCATCCCCGCCTGCAAAGACGCCCGGACGACTTGAAGACCCCGTCTCCTCATTCACCACGATTCCACCGCGCTTCCCGATCTCTAGGTTAGGTGTCGTATGCCCTATGAGCGGGTTGGGAGATGTGCCCAACGACATCACCACCACATCGCACTCTATATCGAACTCCGACCCTTTGACCTCCACTGGGCTACGCCGTCCGCTGGCATCGGGTTCTCCAAGCTCCATGCGTATGGCACGTATGCCCCGCACCCAGCCCTGCTCCGTACCGAGTATCTCCACGGGGTTCGTAAGTAGGTTGAAAACGATACCCTCTTCCTTAGCGTGGTGCACCTCCTCACGGCGCGCCGGAAGCTCCGCTTCAGAGCGACGATACACAAGGGTTACATCAGCCCCCAAGCGCTTGGCGGTGCGGGCAGCATCCATGGCCACGTTCCCTCCGCCAACCACCACAACCCTCTTGCCCACGTAAACTGGCGTATCGAAACTCTTATCGAAGGCCTTCATGAGGTTCGTACGCGTCAGTAGCTCATTGGCAGAGAGTACACCGTTAAAGTTCTCTCCAGGAATGTTCATGAACTTAGGCAAACCAGCCCCAGAACCTATAAAAACCGCGTCGTAGCCATCCCTATCCATCAAGCTGTCTACCGTCACCGTACGCCCCACCACAACGTCCGTCTCTATCTCAACCCCTAGCTTTTTCACATTCTCAATTTCAGGCCCTACCACCCCTGCCTTGGGTAGACGGAACTCTGGGATACCATACTCAAGGACTCCGCCCGGCTCGTGCAACGCCTCAAAAATCTTTACCTCATACCCCCAACGTGCCAAATCGCTCGCGCAGGCCAAACCTGCCGGCCCTGACCCGATAATCGCCACCTTTTTACCATTGCTCGGAGCAACGTCTGTATTGAAATGCCCTTCACGGCGCGCATTGTCCGCCACGAACCGCTCAAGCTTGCCGATAGCCACCGGTTCGCCCTTGACCCCCTTAATGCAGGAGCCTTCACACTGCGTTTCCTGCGGGCAAACCCTACCGCATACGGCCGGCAAGCTACTATCCTGCCATATGATGTCGGCCGCCTCGAGCAGTCGTCCCTCCTCCACGGCGTGAATAAACTGGGGAATTTGGATGTTCACGGGGCATGCCTCCACGCACCGTGGCCGTTTACACTGCAAACACCGAGAGGCCTCTCGCTGCGCCTCCTCTAGATTGTACCCATAGCATACCTCTTGGAAATTGGTGGCGCGCACCTTGGGATCCTGCTCCCGCACCGGCACACGATCTATCTTACTTGCTGGCATCTCTCTGCGTTCTTTAACCTAGTTTACACGACTCATTGTACGAGTTAAGCTCCGCCTGCTCTATCGTCTTATACATACCCTGTCGGCGCATGGCCTCTGCAAAATCAACCTGATGGGCATCAAACTCCGGCCCCTCCACGCAGGTAAATCTCGTCTTCCCCCCAACCGACACCCGGCAAGCGCCGCACATGCCCGTGCCATCCACCATGAGCGTATTCAGGCTCGCCACCGTTGGAATTTGCAACTCTTGGGTCAACTTGGCCACGAACTTCATCATAATCATCGGGCCAATCGTAATGCAATGGTTGTACTCTTTCCCTTGATTTACAACCAAGTCCTTGAGGCAATCGGTTACCATGCCATGGAACCCATCAGAACCATCATCAGTGGCTTGGTAGTAATTGGCGCTGTACTTCTCAAGCCCCTCCCGCATGATCTCAATTGACTTAGTTTTAGCCCCAATGATCACATCAGGCTTAAAGCCACGCTCCGCTAGGTATTTCACCTGCGGATAGACCGGTGCGGCGCCAACGCCTCCGCCCACGAATATGATCTTTTTCTTCGCTAGCTCCTCATCGGAGAGTTCAACGAGGTCGGAAGGACGTCCCAACGGACCAACGAAATCCATAATCGAATCACCCTCGTGCAAGGCGCAGAGCTTGCGCGTGCTAACCCCGATGGTCTGCGTAACAATGCTCACAAGGCCGTGCTCCCTGTCGTAATCTGCAATCGTTAGCGGCACACGTTCCCCGTGGTCATCAACGCGCACAATGATGAATTGCCCCGGCTGCGCCGACTCAGCCACACGCCGCGCCTGAATATCCATCCGGATAATATTCGGTGCAAGCTCGACTCTACGTACAATCTTAAACATGTTTATTGCTTCGGTTATTGGTTCCTTCCTCCTGTTCCCATTGCAACGCAAAGATAATTCTTTAAGTGCAAGAAAAACGACGCAAAAACGCAATGCAGACAAAACATACCGATTCTAAGTTGATTAGCCCTCTCCAACTGGGTGCGGAAAGCAAAGGGAGACTGCACATTTATCGTGCGGGACATCGCGAAATTCAATCGTTCCAAGGGATTCAACATTTTTGGAAAGGGGGAATTTTACGGGTAAAACATTTTGGGGAAATTGAAGCTTAATATATTCCTGCTCTCGTAATAGGGCGAATTCGGTTTAAAGAACTATTTGATTTATCGCCCCTCTCCTGCTCTTGAGGTCTGTTTGGGGCTTGTTGGGGAGGAGGTTCTAGGCGATTAGGCCGTTGCACTGGTTGACCACGAAGCAGAAGATCTTAGTACGAGCATTGCGCCGCACTGCCAAGAGGCAACGGCAAACCCTAGAGCCGCATCTGAATAGCCGAAGGTCCCAGACTCCTGGTATGAGACAAACACAAAGCCTATGTGCACCCTGCAGCCTAGAGCACAACCCCATGGTAATCACACCGCACGTGCTGCAAATAGATGCGGTTCTACGTTTCTATTTATAGTGTAAATACAGAAAAGCTCTGCCTGTAATGCTGCCCCACGCTCTCTATTCCCTCGTTTATAGCAACCAGACCAGCTACGTTCAGCCACACTTACGAGGCTGAGTACACGCTTCCGCTAGAGGCATTCTACCTATTTATCAGCTCCTCTACCAGCAGGCTTAAGATTTCAGGCATGGTTTGCCCCATGGCGCGTACCTGCTTCGGCACAATGCTTTCAGAGGTCATGCCGGGGACCGTGTTGATTTCCAAAAAGTAGGGAACTCCTTCGCTTACGATGTAATCGATACGCGCAATGCCGCGGCAGTTAAGACGTTTGTAAATCGCGCGGGAGTAGTTCGCAATCTTTTGCGCCACATCGGTCGGGATCCGTGCGGGGGTAATCTCCTGCGTGGAGCCATCGTACTTTGTGGTGTAGTCAAAGAATTCGGCGGGGCTCACTAGCTCCGTGATGGGGAAAACGATGATGTTGTCGTTAAGCGATACCAATCCGCACGACACCTCAGTCCCCGCAATGGCCTGCTCCACCAGCACGTCACGCCCCAGCGCGAAGGCTGCTTTGAGTCCCGCTACCAACTCGGCGCGGTTTCGTGCCTTGCTTACCCCTACGCTGCTGCCGTTGGTGTTGGGCTTCACGAACATGGGGTATTTTAGCCGCTGCTCAATGATGTGCACGTCGGCATCGGCGCGACGGTCAATTTGCACGTGGCGTGCCGTGGGCACGAGGTCGTCAACAAAGAGTTTGCATGCCCATTTATGGAAGGAAATAGACTCCGTAAAGGTATTGCCCGTGGAGTAGGGAATCCCCTTTAGCTCCAAGTATCCCTGCAGGAGCCCGTTTTCGCCAGGCGTGCCGTGAATGGCGAGCAGCGCCACGTCAAAACGTATCTCTTCACCGCCATCGGTTATTGCGAAGCGATTGAGGTCTACCGGGACTTCCTTCCCCGCTACGCTAGCCACCCATTCATGCTCTCGCACATCGATAAGCCATGGAGTGTAAGGGGTTTGCTGTAACCATTTGAACATCTCCTTCGCGCTGTTGAGCGCCACGCTCCGCTCCGCAGAGTACCCGCCGCCCAGGATGGCGACATTGATAGCACGATTCATCGTCTCAAATCTAGTTGTACCGAGAGGCAAAGGTAAGAAAATAGTACGTAGTGGGCGGGATTTAGGAAGTGGCTATCGCCCACGCTCTATTCCCACCGAACGCCCCGGCAGGACCTGCCCTCTATCCTCTATCGCCCTCCTACCAACTTACCACCCCCTTCGCATCAAATTCGGATTTCTCCGGAGAAATCCGAATTTGATGCGAAGAGGATACGAATTAGGAACGGCTTTAATTACTACATATCAACTACTTCCATAATTCCCACAAAACGAGCTGCCAAAGGCAGTGATGCCCCACGAGGCTACACCCTGAAAGATGTAATCCGTTGATAGTTATGGTGTAATGAAATTGACTCTAGCAAGCTGTAGGGATGCCTATTCCCCTCTTTGTTCTACACTCTAGGAGTGCCGTTTGTAGAATATTAGATACCTTCGCGATAGATAAAAAAGGGAAGAGAACATGTTACGGAGCGATACTTGCGGGGCGTTGCGACTCGCCGATGCGGGGAAAAAGGTGACGCTGTGCGGTTGGGTAGCCAGGGTGCGGCGATTGGGAAGCCTCCTTTTCGTTGACTTACGTGATCGTTACGGCATAACGCAGCTTGCTGTGGATGAAGGCAATGGCGATTTGCTGGCGCAGTGCGAGGCGTTGGGGCGTGAGTTTGTGGTGCAAGCAAGCGGCGTTGTTCGGGAGCGTGTGAGTAAGAATTTGAAGCTGCCCACAGGTGAGATTGAGGTGGCGCTTGAAAAGCTAACCGTGCTGAACGCCAGCGAAACGCCCCCTTTTACCATCGAGACGGAGACGGATGGCGGTGATGAGTTGCGGATGCGCTACCGCTACCTTGACATTCGGCGTGAACCCGTGCGCAGGGCGCTGGAACTACGCCATACGTTGGCGCAGTCCGTGCGGAGCTACCTGAATGGGAAGAGTTTTCTCGAGATAGAAACTCCCTTCCTAATCAAATCTACGCCTGAGGGAGCGCGTGACTTCGTGGTGCCCTCGCGCATGCATCAAGGGGAGTTCTACGCCCTACCGCAGTCTCCGCAAACCTTCAAACAGCTTCTCATGGTGGCGGGCATGGACCGTTACTACCAAATTGTGCGGTGTTTCCGCGATGAGGACCTGCGAGCCGATAGGCAGCCGGAGTTCACGCAGATTGACTGTGAAATGTCATTCGTGGAGCGCAACGATGTGCTGGAACTCTTTGAGGGCATGATGCGCCACCTCTTCCAGCAGGTGCTGGGGGTGCAGTTCGGCGATATCCAGCGGATGGAGTACGATGAGGCAATGGCGCGCTACGGGAGCGATAAGCCGGACCTGCGCGTGGGGATGGAGATTTGTGAGCTAACAGCGGCGACGCGCGCCACGGGCTTTGCAGTGCTTGATGGCGCACCCTACGTGGGGGCTATCTGCGTTTCGGGCAAATCGAGCTATACCCGCAAACAGCTCGACGAGCTGACGGATTACGTCAAGAAGCCGCAGGTGGGCGGAAAGGGATTGCTATACATTCGTTGCCAGGAGGGGGGTGTATTCAAATCGTCAGCCGATAAGTTCCTGTCGCAAGAGCTGCAAAAGCACCTTTGCGATGCGCTGAGCGCCAAGCCGGGCGACCTCGTTCTGATTATGAGCGGGCAGCGGTCAGAGACGCAGCGGGCGTTAGGGCTGCTACGCCTTGAGGTGGCGAAGCGGGAGCAGTGGCTTGACCCCATGGACTTTAAACCGCTATGGGTGGTTGACTTCCCGCTCTTTGAGTGGAACGAAGAGGACAAGCGGTTCTACGCCATGCACCATCCATTCACATCGCCCAAGCCCGAAGACGTAGCGCTCTTTGAGACCAATCCGGGCGCTATGCATGCCGATGCCTACGACTTTGTGGTGAACGGCACTGAGGTGGGGGGCGGTTCAATTCGTATACACGACCGCTCGATCCAGCAGCGCATGTTTAGCGTTTTAGGCTTTACCCCAGAGGCGGCGGAAAATCAGTTCGGTTTCTTGATGAATGCCTTCCGCTACGGCGCACCACCGCACGGTGGGATTGCCTTTGGTTTTGATAGGCTATGCTCGCTCTTCGGCGGGAGCGATTCAATAAGAGACTACATAGCCTTCCCAAAGAACAATGCGGGGCGAGACGTGATGATAGATAGCCCCTCTCTGATTAGCCAGGCGCAGCTTGACGAGCTAGGGTTAGAGGTGCGAAGGCCTACCGAATGCGAGTAGTCATCTTCACCGATAGGTATCCCTACGGGCAGTACGAAGAGGCATTTGTAGCCAGCGAGGTAGAATACCTTGCGGCGCACCGGCAAGGGTGCAATGTGGAGATTGTGCCGCTCAAGGGCGATGACGTTCGGCGGGACGTGCCTGATGGCGTAGCCATCGCACAGCCTCTACTTAACGGCATGGGGGTAAAGAAATGGCTGGGCATGCTGCTCCGCTTGCTGTTTCGGCGTTCCTTTTGGCTGTTTCTAGGAGATTCCTTTAGGCATTTAGGGCGTGGAGTTAGGCTGGAACGCGTTTGGTTTACGCGCTATTTCTCGGGGGAGCTCGTGGCGGATTATGCCGCTGGGGCGGTGGCAAAGGATGCAGAGGGGGTGTTGTACTCCTACTGGATGTCGTACGGGGCTTTGGGCGTGGCGTTGGCAAAATGCCGACTGAAGGAAGGCGATCGGTGGAAGTTCGTATGCCGTGCGCATGGCTACGATATTCGGGATGGGGAAAAGTCTATTCCGCTGCGTGAGTTTACATGGCGATGGCTCGATGCTGTCTTCCCCGTATCAACCTACGGCGCGGAAGTGCTTTCGGTGCAACGTGGCGCTCTGCCCTTAAAGGTACATGTGGCTTACCTTGGGGTGCATGGGGTGGCGCAGCAGCCTGCCGCTGTTGTTGATCGCAATAAGGTTCTCTTTGTGAGCTGTTCGGGGGCAAAGGCTGTAAAACGGCTTGATTTGATGCTCCGCTTGATTGAAGCTTTTGCTTCTTCCAACGGTAAGCTACAAGTTGTCTGGGAACATTTCGGTGATGGGGAGCTACTGGCTAATTTACAGGATTCTGCGGCGCAGGCAATGCAACGGTGCGGCAACCTGCACGTGGTGTGGCGCGGCGCTGTGGATAATGCAGAGGTGCTGCGCGCGTACCAATCGCTGGGGGGTGCTATCTTTTTGAATACGAGTGAGAGCGAGGGGTTGCCTGTGTCCATCATGGAGGCACTATCGGCGGGTTTCCCTACAGTGGCTACCGATGTGGGCGGCACGGCGGAGGCCCTACGAGATGGGGCGGGCGAGCTGATTAGCGCAGCGCCGTGGCCCCAGGAATTCATGGGGGCGGTGTGCAAGGTGCGAGAGAGCTACACCCAGTATTCCCAGCGGGCGCGAGAGGTGTTTGAGGAGCGTTTTTGGGCTGAACAGAACTATAAGGAGTTCTATAGCAAGATTTTGGGAGCGTAGCTCCATTTACTGCTGTTTCCAAAGGAGCATCTATTTTTGCACCAGTGCAGCCTGTTCGAGGGACGGGCTCTCAATAGCTGGGGGGATAAAGGTCCCCGGATTCTTGCCAATAGGGCAAGCCAGTCTGAAAGACTGACCCCGGCAATCCTGAACGCGCCCTCGCCCTTCAGATTAGCTTGGCAAGACCATAACCTCCGCCCGTGTTCTGTCTGCAATGCCCTCCCCGAACCCGCATGAACTTCCGCACCGCTACGCGGGCCAGCCCGCAGGGCGGATCGTTCTAAAAGGACCACCCGCACAGCTTCTCGCTGCCCATTCCTACAAGGATCCGCTGTTTGGGTAGTGATTACCTTGAAAATAGACCCTTCCAAAAGCCCACACCGTAGCCTAGCAGCTGCACGCAGCACGCCATCATGGAGAGCCACCCCAAGCGGAAGCTGCGAAGGCTTAGGCTGGCGTGCACCAGCACCACCAGGCAGTACAGTACCCCCACGGTGATTACTGCTAGGCTGTAGGTGCGCCATACCGCCGTAAGCGCCACAATGAGCATCACCACCCCTACGGCTGGCAGCGCATGCACGGGGCGGAGCGTCCCACTATGCTTCCTTGAAAGCGCGATGCGCGCGCGGCCGGAGTGCTGAACCTGTTCGTAGAATTGTCGTAGCGACGTGCGGCGCTTATGGTATACAAACAATTCCCGCCGTAGCTGCGAAGCGTACCCCGCCTCGATAACCCGCATGCTGAAGTCAACGTCTTCTCCATAGCGCATATCGGCAAAGCCGCCCACCGCCTCAAAGGCATCGCGGCGCACCCCCAGGTTGAAGGTGCGCGGGTAGAATTTATCCGCCCGCTCCGAGCCGCCCCGTATGCCCCCCGTGCTGAAGGGCGAGGTCATCGAGTAGCTTATCGCCTTTTGGATAGGCGTAAAGGATGGGTGCGCCGCGTCGGGCCCGCCCCACAGCGCCACGTTGGGACTGTCGGAAACGAATTGCTTCGCCAGCTTGATATAGTCCGGAGGGATGAGGCAATCGGAGTCGAAGAAAATAATGTACTTCCCGTCGCATAGCGTAACGCCACGGTTCCTAGCCCCTGCGGGTCCCCGGTTCTTTATGTACTCATAGCGGAGGGACAAACGTTTCGCCCACCGATTGCACTCCTCGTCGCCACGGGTGTACGACCCATCCTCAACTACCACCACGTCAAAATCCTTGCATGTCTGTTTTGCAAGGCTTTCCAACAGCTCGTCAATCTCCTGCGGACGATTATAGAGCGGAATCACCACGCTAAATGTCGCCATTCGTTCTAATATCTTTTACCATTCAACCAGCGGTGCGCTAGCGCGCACCGCTATACTCGTTACTTCTACTCATTATGTACCGATCAACGTACTCATTGATGGCCTCCACATCGTATGGGAAGAACCATGCAATGCCGTTGTCACGCTTCCACCACGTCATCTGCCGCTTGGCGTAGCGGCGCGTGTTCACCTTGATCCGCTCTATAGCCGCCTCGCGGGTACAGCGTCCCTCAAAGTAGTCAAATAGCTCACGGTAGCCCACGGTGCGCAGCGCAGGAGTGTTTTTGTATTGCTGCACCCGTTGCGCCTCCTCCTCAAGGCCCTCCGCCACCATAAGGTCTACGCGTTGCCCAATGCGCGCTGTCAGCACCTCCATGGGGAGTATCAGCCCCACCTTCAGCACATCAAAAGGGAGCGATACCCTGGCGTGCGAGAGCCACTCGCTGTAGGGGCGGCCAGTTTGCAGCGACACCTCTAACGCCCGCAGCACGCGCACGCCATTGCGCACATCGACAACGCCATTACAGCCTGGGTCTACCCGCACAAGCTCCGCGGCAAGCGCTTCCACTCCCTCCTCTCGCAGCCTACGCGTTAGGGCGGCGCGCAGCTCCATGTCGGGCGTTGGGAAATCTTCAAGGCCATCGCATACGGCACTAATGTAGAGCATCGACCCGCCCGTGAGAATCGCCATGGGCTGCGTGGCGAAGAGACTTTGCAGCACGCCTTGCGCCTCCTCTGCGTACTGCCCGCAGGAGTAGCGTTCCCACACGTCGCGATGCGCCACGAGATGGTGCTTCGCCGCCCGCAGCTCCGCACCAGAGGGGCGCGCCACTCCTATTTTGAGCTGCCGGAATACCTGGCGGGAGTCGGCCGATACGATGTCGCAGCCGAATCGCTGCGCCAGCTGCACCGCTACGCCCGTTTTCCCCACCGCCGTGGGGCCAAGCAGCACTACGAGCAGCGGCTTTGCCACGCCGCTACTCTTCATCTAAATAATCCTCAGAGCCGCTATACTCCTGCAGCAGGGTGTCAATATCGTCTAGGTTGCGTAGCAGCGGGTCATCAGCATCAACACGAAACCGCCCCCGCTGCGCAATGCAGGTGGGAACGTCCGCTTTCCTCGGCTCTTGGTACACATCGGTAACCTCAAAGTGGAGTACCCTATCTAAAAAGATACCGAAGGCATAGTCGAAGCAGACGCTGCCAGTATCAACGTACTCCTGCAATCGCACCCCCTCCATGGGGCGCTGCGCCGAGCCGCCGCCCTCATCGTCAAACATGATTAGCTCTACGCTCCGCTGCCCCTCCCGGTCAATCACAAAAAAGCTTGCTACCCCCCCCGGCTCTAGCGACAGCAAACTCTCTAGATAGAGGTGCAGGCTGAGAAAATCCATACCAGCATCAACCAGCACATCGGCACTCACCCCCTTCGCTTTTGGATCGGTAATCCTAATCTGATATTGCATCGGTTCCTTTTATTTCTTCTTGATTTGACAAGGATTAACATGCACTTCCCATGCCACGCTTAACCCATACCTAACGTGCTACGATAAACAAAATCAACTTGTTACACGCTGCATGCTCGCTCCTCGGCCTTCCTTACCATACCCCTTGATTTAAAATAGGTTGAACCATTTTCTCTTTCATTGGTGCTATTTGCAAAAATTGTGCTAAATTGCGATGAGAAATAGATGTTACGCCACATGATAAACTAACTCAATCCATACTAACATGAGTGAACAAAAGAGTACCCCAGGCGCGAGGGATTCGTTCTCCTCAAAATTCGGCGTTATTGCCGCGGCAGCGGGGTCTGCCGTGGGCTTAGGCAACGTATGGCGTTTCCCATACATTGCGGGCGAAGGGGGCGGCAGCGCCTTCCTTATCATTTACATCGGTTTTGTCCTGCTATTGGGCATCCCTATTGCAGTAGCCGAGTTCTCTATTGGAAGGCATGGGCAGGCCAACGCCATGACCTCATTCAAGAACATAGCGCCAGGCACCAAGTGGCATCTCACCGGCTTTTTGGGCATTCTCGCGGCGTTCATCATCCTCTCCTACTACACCACCATCTCCGGCTGGACGCTTGAATACATGGTGAACTCGTTCTCCATCGGAGAGGCCAGTAGCCCGATGAATAATCCGAACTATTTTCAGGATTTCATCAGCGAACCGTTCAGGCCCATTCTGCTGCAGGCTATCTTTATGCTCCTCACGGCTGGTATCGTGGTGTTCGGCGTGTCGAAGGGCATAGAGAAGGCATCGAAGATCCTCATGCCGCTGCTGCTCCTACTTATCATCGTGATGTGCATACGCGCCGTGACGCTTGAGGGCGGCATGGAGGGGGTGAAGTTCCTTGTGAAGCCCGATTTCTCAAAGGTTACCGGCCAGACGTTCCTCAACGCCATGGGGCAAGCATTCTTCTCGCTCTCGCTGGGTATGGGAGTGATGATAACCTATGGGTCGTACATTCAAAAAAAGGATAATCTGCTTAGCTCCGCGGCGCAGATTGCGCTTGCCGATACGGTTATCGCCGTGCTCTCTGGCATTATGGTGTTCGGTTCGGCCTTTGCCTTTGGCATAGCGCCATCGCAGGGCCCGAGCCTCGTGTTCGTAACGTTGCCCAATATCTTCAAGGACATGTTTATGGGGAACGTCTTTGCGTTCATCTTCTTCCTGCTTTTGGCCATTGCCGCGCTAACCTCTGCGATATCCATCTTCGAGGCCATTGTGGCGTACATTCACGAGCGGTTCAAGATGTCCCGAATTCAGGCATCGGCCCTGGGTGTAGTGCTCGTTTTGGCGGTGGGGATCCCCATCACCCTCTCAGAAGGTGAGTTGGGGAACCTCAAGATATTGGGGCGCAACCTACTTGATTTCTTTGATTTCTTAGCCTCGAATATCATGCTACCGCTCGGTGCATTGCTGATGACGCTGTTCGCGGGGTGGTTCCATGGGCATCAAGGTTTTCGGGACGAGATTACCAATGGCGGCACTGCGAACATGAAGATATACCCTGCGCTGGAGGTGTTGATTCGCTTTGTAGCACCCGTGTTCATTGTTATCATCCTGGTGGCCGGGATAATGCAAATTTAGCGTTCGAGAGGTTCGCAAGATAGTTAAGGGATAGCAGGGCGGGGCTTTCGGCTTCGCCCTGCTGCTTGCAGAGCGAAGGCTTCTCCTGGGCGTGCGTAGGTAGGTTTTGATAGGCTATCCCGACATCTGCCACCGGTTGTGCGTATGGAAAGGAGACTTGGGGATCTGAAGGCTCCGGCTATTGAAAGACCGTCCTGCAGATGGGGCTGCATCGGTGCGGTTGGGTGCAATAGGTGGTTGTCGGTTAGCTAAAGGCGGAGCCAATGTGCATCCTTGTTGGCAGCGTGGGGCAATGTACCCAACCGTGCTGGACCGCCATTGCTCCTATGAATGCGTTCAGCTCCTACAAATCCCCATAAATGCTACCTTTGCAGCGTGGAACTATAGTATTAAGAGAAGGAGAGGCATGGAAGTGAAATTGTCGCCACGCATGGTGGCGCTACGTAGCGGCGATGCGATCAAGCAGCTAGAGGTGCTTCGGTCGCTGCGCGATGATGACGATGATACGCTACTGAACGAACTGCTGCTGATGGTTACGCGAGAGTCTACGGATGAGCAGGTGCGGCAAGAGGTGGTGGAGCTGCTTGCCGATGTACGTTCCCGCACACTGGTGAGCGCGATGGGCGATGCGTTACGCATTGGTGGGGATTCTGCCTATCTCCCCGCGCTGGTGTCGATATGCTGGATGAATCGGATGGATTTTTCACCGATACTCAACGAGCTGCTTGCGCTGGTTTCCCACAGCGATTTGCGTGTGCAGGTTGAGGCTATAACCAGCGTGGAGCTTGCGTTGGGGCATTGCACAGTAGATCAGATTCGGCGTAGCGTGGCAGACCTCAAGATGCGCTTAAAAAAGCTTAAAGGGCGTGAGGCCAGGGCTTTGGTTAACGAGATGATAAACACGCTGGAGCGGGATGCTGCACAGCGTGCTTCGGGCGAGAAGGAGTGATAGGCCTCCGTAGGAACCACTCCAGAAAATCCTAAAAAATGGGGATTGCCGCCCCAGCTTAAAGACGCTACCTTCGCGCAGTAAAAAAGAGAAGACAGAAAGCGAGGGGCTAGGGCGTGATGCAGCTAGACGGACTAGAGAAGGGGAGGAGTGCACGCATTGTGCGTGTACGTGGGGCTGGTGCTTTTAGAAAACGTATTTTGGAAATGGGGTTCGTGCAGGGCAAGGAGGTAACCATGCTCGGGCGTGCCCCATTGGGTGATCCGTACCGTTTTGAGGTGATGGGCTACTGCGTGACGCTACGGCGCGATGAGCTGAAGCTCATTGATGTGGAGCCTCTCGATGGGGCGCAAAAGGAGATGCGCCACCACGAGGAACTCGAAATGCCGCTTGCGGAGGAAGAGGTAGCCCATGAAGCGATGGCAAAGGGAGAGGGAACGAAGGCTCGCCCCTCGCGGACCATGCGCGTCGCGCTGGTGGGCAATCCCAACAGCGGTAAGACCTCCCTTTTTAACTATGCCGCCGGCGCCAAGGAGCATACGGGCAACTACAGCGGGGTGACCATTGAGTCAAAAACTGCCCACTTTACCCACGGCGACTACACGATAGCCATAACCGACCTCCCGGGGACCTATAGCCTTACGGCCTACTCCCCAGAGGAACGCTACGTGCGAAGCTTCATCACCCTGGAGGCCCCCGACGTGGTCATCAACGTTATTGACACCACCAACCTGGAGCGGAGCCTCTACCTCACGCTGCAGCTACGCGAGATGGGCGTGAAGGTGGCGTTGGCGTTGAACATGTACGATGAGTTCCAAGAGCAGGGGGGAAGATTGAACCGCTTGGTGCTAGGCGATATGCTAGGGGTGGTCTCCACCCCCACAATAGGGCGCACCGGCCTTGGCATAGGCAAGCTGCTCGATAGCGTTGTGGCACTCCACGAGCAGGGCGATGCTCCGCGAAGGGATGTCATAGGAGAGTATGGGGATACTGTTGCGAAGGCAATTGCTGCTGTTGGTGAGGTGTTAGCGCCGTTGGCAAAGGTAAAGAACTGGACGCAAGAGGAGGTGCGCTACTACGCGCTGAAGGCTCTAGAGCGGGATAAAGAGATAACGCAGCGTTTTGAGGCTGGGGCTCTCGGTGCGCAGGCCCTTGAGGTCATCGCAAGCGCCGAGAATACGTTAGAAAAAGAGAGCGGAGAGGACAGCGAAACGTATATCACGAACGTTCGGTACGCGTATATTGACAAGGTGATGCGCCGAGCGTACGCCAAGGGCTCTGAGAAGAGGCAAAAGGATCTGCAGGAAAAAGTAGATAAGATCATCACCCATCGCTGGCTGGGGCTACCGATATTCTTTGCGCTGATGTACCTCATGTTTTGGCTCACGTTCACAGTGGGCGAATACCCATTGCACTGGATAGAGAGCCTAGTAAACTGGCTTGGGGTGCTCCTCACAACCTACATGCCCGCTGGGCCGCTGCGCGACCTTATCCAGGGGGCAGTGATTAGCGGCGTGGGCAACGTTATCGTCTTTTTGCCCCACATCATGATTCTCTTTTTCTGCATCGCGGTGCTCGAAGATTCGGGCTACATGTCGCGGGCCGTTTTCCTCATTGACCGGGTCATGCGAAGCGTGGGGCTGCATGGCCATTCGTTCATCCCGTTGGTGTCAGGGTTCGGCTGTGGAGTACCGGCGATAATGGCGACCCGCGCCATAGCCGATCGCAAGGTACGCATGACGACCATGCTCGTCACCCCCTTCATGTCGTGCAGCGCACGGCTACCAGTATACGTATTACTGATATATTCCGTTTTCCCCAAGCAACAGGGACTTATTCTGTTCGGGATATACCTTTTCGGCATCGCCATGGCGATGCTGATGGCGTGGGTGTTTCGCAAAACGCTATTCCGAGGAAGCGATACGCCGTTCGTCATGGAGATGCCCCCCTATAGGATTCCTACGCTGCGGGCTACGATACTGCACATGTGGCGGAAGGCAGTGCAGTACCTCCGTAAGATGGGTACGGTGATTCTGCTCGCCTCGATCATCATTTGGTTCTTTAGCTATTTTCCCTCTAGCACCCCGCGCGACAAGGAGTTTGCAGCCCAAATTGAGCAAATTGAGGGGCAGCTCGCGGCGTGCGAATCGGCTGGTAAAACGGGTAGCGAGCTGTTACACAACCCGGCTGAGAGGCAAGATTCGCTGCAGCGGGAGCTAACCCGAATTGCCAACGAACGAACGGCACTGCAGCAGCGTAACTCGTTGCTAGGCCAGCTGGGGTGTGCCATTGAGCCGGCCATACGTCCTCTAGGGTTTGATTGGCGAATTGGAGTGGGGTTGCTATCCGGCTTTGCAGCCAAAGAGGTGGTGGTAAGTACGCTAGGGGCACTCTTGCAAACGGGGGGCGATGTAGATGAGGAGAGCGTTCTGCTGCGGGAACGAGTACGCACCGTGACTGTGGAGAGTGGGCCGCGGGCGGGGGAACTCCTCTTTACGCCGCTTGTTGCCTTGTCGCTACTAATTTTCGTCCTGCTCTACATGCCCTGCGTAGCAACGATAGCGGCCGTAAGGAAAGAGTCGGGAGGCTGGAAGTGGGCCCTTTTCACCGCCTTTTACACCACCGCCATCGCCTACCTCATGGCAATGCTGGTGTACCAGGTGGGCAGCCTGCTTTGAGGAGCAATCCCCGTGGCGGTAAGGTAGAATTAAGGTTGGCGAGGACGATACCGCTTTAAGGCGAATTCAACGTAAGGATTGATTGGGGGCTGCGCGGGTGGAAGGGAGACCGGGGTCTAAAGCACCCCGGCTATTGAGGCCGTCCTGCGGGCGGGGCTGCGTCGGTGCGCAGATCTATGCGGGGGACGGAGGAGAAGGCGAGTATGCGCTGCTATGGTTGTAGCCTAGTTGTCCGAGCGAGGGCAGCCGTAGGGCTGGATTGCGGCGCTCAAGGCTGAAAAAGAATGGGTCGGGGCTAGTTGGGGGATGCCTTTGATACACCAGCCTTTTTTGCGGCTGTGTAGGGATATACCTACGTGTCCGCCCCCATTGCCGAGAGGGAAAGGGGCTACATCGCGGCTAACGTTCACCTGAACATGAATGGTGGCTAATAGCTAGCCCTCAGCTAGCCCTCGCTAGGATTGGTGGCGGCCCGTATGGGTGTACCCATCCTAGTGAGTCTTCGCTGTAACTTTGCGCTAATTCAGTTTATAGCGAGCCATATCCGCCTGCGTTTCAGCCGCCATCGTTGCAAGCGATTCAGAAGTGGAGCTCAGCTCCTGCGCGGAGCTAGAGTTCTCATTGGTAATTTGCACAAGCTGGTCGAGAGCGGCACTAATTTGCTCTGTACCAGTTTGCTGCTCTTGGCTTGCCGAGGCGATTTCCTGGATGATGCTACTAATCTTTCTGATGTTAGGAATGGAGGTGGTAAGCGCCTCTCCCATGTTGTCCACGGCACTGGCACTTTGCTTCGATAGGTCCTCAATCTCTTGCGCAGATTTTGCGCTAAGGTCAGCCAAGCGCCGCACCTCAGCGGCGACCACTGCAAAGCCCCTTCCGTGTTCCCCGGCTCGCGCCGCTTCAATGGCAGCATTGATTGCCAGAATATTGGTTTTTTGCGCAATGTCTCCAACCACCTCAATCTTTTCCTTGATTTCTTTCATGGCGGCAGCAGTGCGATCAAACTCCGCGCTCACCTGTCCCACCTCCTTGTCAACCTGCGAACTAATGACCGCCCCTTCTCGTGCGTTGTCAAGATTCTGCATGATGTTGGCGGTCATCTGCTCCATGGAGGCAGAAATTTCTTCGGCCGAAGCGGCTTGGGTAGAAGCACCGTGGCTAATGTTGCCAGCCTGCGTATTGAATTGCTGACTAGCCTCTACTACTTTTCTTCCATTCTGCTCATTGAGCATAATGCCTGCACGCATAGCATCTGCCATTTTGTCAAAGTTTGTTGCTAGAATCCCGATTTCATTGCGTTGCGATAGCAATTTGTTTTCCATCTTGATTGATAGATCGCCCTCGGCGACCATACCCATGCTGGAAGCGATTTTCTTAATTGCCCCCTGGATGGTACGCTGTATATACACAAATCCGAGGATTGCTATGGGAGCGATAACTGCGACACCAATCAGATACACCTTAACCCCATATATGGCAGTGAAGTACCCTATTATGACAAATGACACGGCTATGACAATGACAATGTTAGCGATGGTGCGCAAAAAGCTGCCTCTGAATATGTAGTTACAGAGCACGAAGAGCAATGGCACTACAATGGAGAGTGCGGTCATGAATATTGCGAATGGTGACATACTGCGTTCTATCTATTTGTTAAGGGCTACTCATAACGCCGCAAAATGCAGCGCGTTATGTACCCTTCTACGGAATAGGTTGAAAAAAGTTTTCCCAGTGCTTTTCTTGGTTCTGTCCATGTTGACGCATGGTGCTTTTCATGTGAAGGCGTGCCCTATAGACATAGAGAAAGACCTTAGGATGCTGCGCTATTCGTTCTGTTCGGAAATGAGGCTGCATATTTCTGTGGAATTATTGTGGCAGGGCGACAATATTTGGGCGATCTGCCCCACGGCGTGTACGGGCGGAAACGTTGGAGAAGTTAAATTGTTGCTACCTTTGCAGAGGATAAAGCTAAAGGTTGCAGCAGATGGTAGTGAGTGTAATAGTTATATGTGTGGCTGTGCTGGGGTATGTGCTTGGGAGCATGCCGTGGGCGGTGTGGATAGGCCGCTGGTTCTATGGCATTGACGTGCGTGAGCATGGCAGCGGCAACGCAGGGGCCACTAACACGATACGAGTCTTGGGCATAGGGCCTGGATTAGTGGTGTTTGCCCTTGATGTGCTGAAGGGATTCTTGTCGGTCATAGCGGCGTGGCTGGCGGCGAAGGCATTGATAGCTCATGGGATGATGACGGCGGAGTGGAGCATACCGCTGCAGCTGCTGGGCGGAGTGGGTGCCTTTTTGGGGCACGTATTCCCAGTGTTTGCCAAATTCCGTGGTGGAAAGGGGGTTGCCACGCTCTGTGGCGTGGTGCTGGGGCTGCATCCGCTGGCTGCGCTCTCGGCGTTGGGGGTATTTGCCGTGGTGTTGCTGCTGACGCGTTACGTGTCGCTGGGATCGATGCTGGCGGCGCTGTCGTTCCCTTTCTTTCTCTACTTCGCCTACGGGGCGCGGGATCCATGGCTTCTTGGCGTTTCGATAGTGCTGGTTGCCATGATTATCGTGACGCACCGGTCGAATATTGGCCGTTTGCTGCGCGGCACGGAGTCGCGGTTCGCCCCCTCGCGGCGTGGGATGAGAGGGTCGGAAAAGGTGGAGTAGCGGGCCATGGGCAGGATGAGAGTATACTTTCTTTGCGCGGTGTGGCTGGCTGCGTGGCTGCTAGTGGGTGGCGGGACGCTCCGCGGCGAAACGAGGAACGCACGGATGCAACGTAAGCGCGACCCCCTGGGGCTATACCTTGGGAAGGATAGCTTGCGAGTCCGCATGGCTGAAACCTCACGATTTGCCCCCTACGAAAATAATTTCTTCATGCTGGGCATGCCGGTGGACAGAAAGCCTACGAAGGAGAATAGCGGCGTGATGTTCCAGATCAGCATCCAGCAACGGTTCTTTAGGCGGCCGCTCTTTTGGAATTCCAATTTCTATGTGGCCTATACGCAGCGTTCCTTTTGGGACATTTTTTTGGAGTCTTCGCCGTTTGATGATAACAACTACAATCCATCGCTGCACTACACGCTCCCTGTTATGTTTAGGGGCTACTTTGCGGGGATGGTAGATCTGGGGCTTGAGCACCTTTCTAATAGGCGTGGTGGAGCCGATTCGCGGAGTTTGAACTCCGTATCGTTGCGATTCAAGTACTACCCCCATGTCCTATTTATGATTGACTTGAAGACGTGGCTCCCTTTCCTATACAAGGAGGATAATCCGGACTATTTTGAGTATGCGGGGTATGGCCGAGTCGGTCTACTGTTTCGCTACCCCCGCTGGGGTCTACGCAGCTCAATCTACCTAAACCCATCGGATAAGTTCCGCAATTGGAACGTCACCTACGAATTGGGCTATTCGCCGTGGGAAAACTATACGGTCTACTTCTTCCTGCGTTTCTATTCGGGGTACGCAGAGCGGCTTTTGCGCTACAAGGAATATACGTGCAATGCGCGGGTGGGCATTACGTTGGCACCATCGTTTATGCTATTTCATTAGAGGACTAGTGGAGAGACAGTGAGAGGAGGGAAGGATTTTCATTTTGCACGGAAACAGACGGACGAGCTGGGGCATGGCGGGGAACGGCTTCCGTTGGTGCTGCTGGTGGAGAATGTGCGGAGCCTGCAGAATGTAGGGGCGCTGTTTCGCTTGGCCGATGGGCTGGGGGTGGCAGAAGTGGCACTCTGCGGCATCACGGGATGCCCGCCGCATCGCGATATTCATAGGACGGCGCTAGGGGCAGAGGAGATGGTCTCGTGGCGTTACTTTGCGAATGGGGTGGCGGGTGCGGAGTACTACGCCTTGCAGGGGTACGAGGTAGTGGCGCTGGAGCAGGTGCACGGCAGCCTGAGGGTAGATGAATATCGTCCAGGAGAAGGAGGAGTGGTGCTGGCGGTAGGCAATGAGGTGGAGGGGGTGAGCGATGCGCTGCTTGCGGTGTGCGGAGCGTGCGTGGAGATACCGCAACGCGGCGAGAAGCATTCGCTCAATGTGTCTACAGCGGCGGCGATTGCGCTGTGGGAGGTGGCGAAAAGACTGACGGAATAGTTTGCGCTTCTGCGGCAGCTTTCTGTAGGGGGGTGTAATGTTTCATTGTAACATCTCATCGTGCCATTTCGTAAACGTGCATGAGGGGGAGTGTGCGGAGGTTTCATCTATGAGGATAGACATTAATACGAGACAGCGATGAGTTCGGTGCGAAGATTTATCAAGTTATTGCTTGCGGTGTCGTTGGCATTGACAGCGGTTGAGGCGTGGGCGCAGTGGACCCTCCCGCCAGACTATAGTAAGGACAACGATGCGCAGAACCCGAAGGATATGCGTGGGGGCAAGGGGCAGGGTATGCGGCTGCTTTACTACGAGAGCTTTGAGGGTGAGCGTATTAGAACTACAGAGGGTTGGGGGACGATGCCAAAGAGCTGGGGCCAGGAGTTCATTGAAGGGGCAGGCATATCGCATACCACGGCGTATTGGGTGGTGGAGCCGGGCGGAGGGCGGCCCAACGATAGTGCCTCTCGGACGCCGTGGCGGCCGTATGACGGAGAGTGGAACATGCTTTGCTACGTTAATTCTACCGGCGCAATGCAACGTTTGGTGACTCCGGAGCTGAATTTGAGCGGAGGGGATATTAGCGATCCCCGGTTGGTGTTCTACTATGCATCGCCGAAGGATTATCGCGGGTTCTGCCGGATGAGGGTGCAGTATCGGTTCGGCGAAGAGGAATGGAAAGACTTGGCTGACGTGGAGGAGTTCCAGAGGGCGGACGATTGGGTTCCCGTATCGATTCCCTTACCGCCGGCACTGCGCGAGAAAGGTGGGTTGCAAATTGGTTTTGTATCGGTGCAGAACTATGGGTTCGGCACCGCGATCGATGAGGTTTACGTGGTGAACATGGATGGGGCGGAGACAGGGGTAAAGACTTTTGACCTCACCCCGCAATCCCCGATAATAGCACGCGGCGCGAAGAATGTGCCGTTGATGCGGATGGATGTGACGCTTACTTCGGGCGGCGGGAAGCTTAAGCTTCAAGGTTTTAATGGCAAGGAGGAGCCAACCAGTCGGTCAGTAGAGGTTCATGCCTTGGATGGGAACGGGCAGCCTCTGATGCAGGATGCCCTTTCCAACTTTAGGTTGTTTGTGGGCAGGGGGGGTAAATTTTCAGATGCCGTGGAGGCTGCTAAGCTGGATTTCACTGGCGGTGCTGGAAAACCTTACGAGTTGAAAACCTTTAACATAAAGGATCACAAAGCGTTGATCATGCAAGGCGGCAACACGTATAACGTGTGGATAGTGGCCGATGTGAATGACGTAGTGAGCACGCCGTACAAGACGCGAATTTGGGTGGATGTTGCCGAGGAGACGACTAAATTTGTGTGGTACAAGAATGATGAGAATCCTACAAGCCTAAATGGCACGAAGCAGAGCTTCTTCCCCGCAAAAGGTCACTCCTACGAAACGCCCGAGGTGCAGAAGTCTGTGGTGTATAAGAGTCTATTTTTTGATGACTTTGAGGCGGGGCTAGACAAGTGGAATCGTTTGAGCGGAGCAGCACAGCAGTTGTGGGCGGTAGGGAGTCCGAAGGATGCCTCAGGGGGATCCTTCCTATCGGGGGGAAGACCTTTGGAGGAGCAGGTGAAGAGTGCCTATTCAGGGGACAAAGTGCTAGCGACTGGGGAGCTAGCACAGGATGGAGAAAAGTTGCGTGCGCGCTACTTCGCGAACATGGTATCGGCGAACAATCAGAATGAGTGCGCTTGGGTGGAAATAAAGGATCAGATAGATGCCTCTCAGGTGAAAGATGTGTATCTCGTGATGCAGAAGTCGTTCAATACGCCGAGCGGCATGCTGCTATTTGTAGAGGGGAAGTATGAAGGTAGTACAACAACGTGGGTGGAATTTGCGAGGTATAATGTCTCGTCTTCCGACTGGCAGGGGTGGCAGGAGCTCCCATTGCGTCTCTCAAGGGCAGATGGCCGTAAGTTTAATCTGCGGCTGCGAGCCTTCTATCCCAAAGGCGACGTGGCACATACAGGTTTTGTAATAGATGATTTGCGAATATTAGGCAACGAAGTGCAGAACGATGTGGGCATTACGGGGCTTAAGGTTACGGAGAGCTGGGACAACGGCAATGGTCGCAAGGCGGTGTTCACCGTGCGTAACTATGGTGTGAATGTGCAAAAGGACATCAAGTATGATGTGTATGTCGATGGGAACTTGGTGCTGGGAGGGCAGAGTCTGCCTGAAGGTGATTTGGCTGCGGGCGGGAGCCGAAATGTAAAAACGGATGAGCTTGCGGCCTTGAAGGCGGATTTGAATAGAGACAATACCCATGAAATAGAGGTGCGGCTCAAGTTAAGCACGGATGAGGACATGAGCAACAACGTTGCTCGGGTGACCACCTATTCATACCCCACGATACCGGTGAGCGATGCAAAACCCTACCCAGAGAACTTTGGAGACCCAATGCACCATTGGTTCGGCGGGGAGGCGTATCGAGAAGGCTTTAAGTCCTCATGGCTATTTAATTCGGTGTATTCCATTTCGAAGTGCCGGGATAATAGCGGGAAGCAGGCGGGACCCTTCGGTGAGGGAATGCTGCTGGGTAGCTACATATGGACGACGGGCGACCATACGGCGTTCGGTTTTGAGCAGTCGGTGCTGACGAGTCCTGTATTTGAGATAAGCACGCAAGATGCGAAGAATCGAAAAGAGTTTGTGATGGCCTACACCACGCAGGGGGAGAATGTGGAGGTGCAGGTGGAGTACCGGAAGGAGAATGGAGACTGGCAGCGGCTTGAGAAGTCTGCGCAGTGGGAGAAGGAGTGGTACGATGGGAGCGGTGCAGTGTGGAAAGGTTCGACGACCGAGGGGTATAAAATCGTGAAGACCCTATTGCCAGACGATTTGCAAGGTGTAGGAGGTGCTGTGAAGGCGCAATTTAGGGTGTACTTCTATAATAGGAGTGCCGATCGTGTGCCGGGCATAGCGGTTAATGGGATAGAGGTGCGTTCCGTGAGGTCGGATATATACGTTAAGTCCATTGAACCGAGGGGCGGCTGCGAGAATCCGCTCGGGAACGATGAGACGCTGCGGGTGACGATTGCGGTGAATGCGGAACCCGCGATTGCGTACGGAGCACGGAAAGATTTTCCGGTGTCAATAAAAGTAGTGAGAGACGGAGAGAAGACGTATAGCGTGGTGAAGCCAGTGGATCTGCCTGCATTGGCTCCTGGCCAGTCCCACACGGTTAACACGGAGGTTCAAGTACCATGGGCTGCAAAGTGGGGAAAGAATAGCGAGGTGACAGTGACACTGCTTCCGCAGAGCGGGGAGAATGGAGAGGCGGACGAGGATGTTTCCAACAATGTTCTTGCGCAGACGATAGAGGCGAAGGTGCCTGCAGTGTTCCCATTGAAGGAAATTGTGAAGGAAGAAGGAGGTTACGTCCTCTATGCGTTGATGAACAATGGGTTGAAGCTACAGACGGAGCCTGAGCAGGGAAGCGGGTATGAGGGATATACCTTTAGCGATTTTTCCATTTCTGGGGGTGAGAGTTTTGCTACGATAAGCGGTGAGACTTTTACTGCCAAAGGTGAAGGTCTAATAAAGTTGAAATATAAAGTTAATGGAGAATGTGAAGAGAAGCTCCCGATTGAGATAAAGAGGGCGCAGTGCGATGTGGCCGTGGAGCATGTTGAGCCGGTGGGGGATGTGAACTGTAAGGATGAAGGGGAGGCATTGGCTTTTAAGGTGGCTATCAAGGATAACAAGCAGCCGAGTCAGGCGCAGGGCCTACGATTGGTGGTGACGCAAGGGGGGCGCGAGGTGTATAATGAGTCTGCCAAGCTGGGAGAACAAACGGTAGAAGTGATCAAGGCGCGCAGCGGAGGCGGCGTGCTGAAGTTTACGGCAGTGGCGGCTGCGGATATGGATGGATCGAACAACACAAAAGTGTATGAGCCGGAGGTTCTTTTGTACCCCAAGCCATTGAAAGTATTCTTGCAGGATGTGAGCGACCCAACCTATATGCAGCGAGTTGAAAATGGGTCTGATCAGAACACGTATGGCAATCGGCAGTGGCAGCTTTACGTGCCAAAAGTGTCGGTGATTCCGAAGATAAACTGGACGCACCGAGGCTATACGATGAGTAGTCAGGAGGATGGGTACATAGTAAGGCTTGGGCAGGCGAGTGGGGAGTTTGTGGCTTTGGCGACGCTGAGCAATGGTACAGACCAGTGTCCGGAAAAGAAGGTGTTCTCCGTAAATGTTAAAAATGAGGACGTTGAGGTGCAGAGCTTGGGGGGAGGAACCGGTGCGCCGGGGCTCTGCGCGGATGCGCAAGGAGAGTATGAGGTATACGTGAGTCTGATGAACCATTCGTGGGTGAGCTATAGTCCAGAAACATGGTTGGGCTTTGAGCTGTCTGGGCCGAATGGCGAGTCTAAAAGAACCGTGCAGGTGCAGTTAACGGATGAATGGCAGCCGAAAGTACTTCTTTTATTACCGCTTGGGAAGCTTCCGAAAGAACTTAAGGATTTGGCCGTTGGTAATGCGGTGAGCTTGAAGGTGAAGTACCTAGGGGTGTATGATGCTGACAAGATAGAACTTACGCCTGATGCCAACGAGGCCAATAACGAAGTAGTGACGGAGCTAAAGCTGTCAAGTGCACCTAAGGTGGAATGGGAGGTGCCAGGTTTGAATCCGGAGGGGAACGAGTTCGTGGTGCGGAAGGTGTTTAAGGACGTGCCAACAGTGACTGGTACGTTGAAAGTGAAGGGTGGAGACCCGGTGGGTATGCACTACGCATGGTATAGCAAGTCGAAGCGGGCCGATGCGTGGACCCTTCAGGAAGGGGGTGTTCAAGGTCCCGGCGTGTACAACATAATGGGAATAGCGGACGATTGCTACAAGGTGGAGGTGACGAATCAGGCGGGGTGTAGGTCGGAGCTGGAGATGCGGTATATACAAACGGATTTGGGCTTTACTAGCGGAAAGGTGATGGAAACGCCGACCGAGTCATGTGCATTGACGGACAACGATGGTAACGTGCGTTTGATTTTTAAGAATACGGGTAGCAAGCCGTTAACGAGCGAGGAGAAATTTAGGGTTACGTTTCAAGTACAAGTCGATGGTGAGCTTCGGCCCTATACTAGCGATGTGATGTGGTTTTCGCCCGAGTTGGAGGTGAACGAAAGTCGGAGTGAGCTGGTAAAGGTAGAGAACTTGAGTACCCTTATAGCAGAGCTTCAGAAGAAAGCGGATGCGGATCCCAAGGGGAAGGAAAAGGCGAGATTGGCTTTCTATAATATAGAACTGAAAGCGGAAGGAGACTGGTCGGTATCAGGCGCTGCCAACAAGGATAGGAGGAAGCGGGTTGCAGGGGTCACTCTTGAGGAATGGGGGGCGCCGCGCCCGACGGTTAAACTGTACTCGGGGGTGCCAGGGACGGAATTGTATCAAGGCAATGTGCGGAATCCGAAAGCTAAACAGGTAGGGCCGCAAGAAGGCTTTAGAAAAGGACAGGTGGATGGCATTGATAACACCTACGGAGACCTTGTGGGAGTGGTTTCTAAAGCTCCTGGAGAGAAGGCGGAGTGGCTATGGCACTACACGTATACAAAGTTCAACAAGTGGCCAGACGTGAAGTTGGCTTATGCAGTGGAAGATAGCGTGGTTAGTATTCCGCAGGCTAAGCAGACGGATTGGATGGAGCAGAATAAAAACCAAGTTGGAACGACCCCAGAGGGAGAGCCGAAGCGCCCCGATGGGACGTACACAGTGGTAGTAACAGGGGCGCATGAGTGCGTGTCGCGGGTTCAATTCACCGTGGCGGATAAGGCGTACGACTTGAAGCTTGAAGCGGTGCGGCCACCGCAAGACGAGTGCGATTTTAAGGGGAAGTCAACGAAGGTTACCGTTATCGTGCGCAATGTGGGAACTATGTCCATAGACCCAAAGGCTGAGATAGTGCTTAAGCTGTCTCGTACAGATGATGTGCAGAGTCTTACCGAAAATTGGGCCAAAGCAGCCTATACAAATTTTTTGGGCACTGCGGAAGGAGCTACTACTAATATTAGTACGCATACAATAGAGAAATTAAATAATGGGAAGGCTTTGGAGCCGAATGGCGCGGTAGCCATAGATGTGCCGGTGACGCTATACTACGAGGCCACTGATACAAAGGGGGTGGTTCGCTCGTTGCTTGATGGCGTGACGTTTGAGTATAGTGCTGAGGTGACGTTTGCTAATGGTGACTTCCACGAAGCGAATGTTGATAATAATAAGTCGGCAACAAAGGTAGCGGTGCGGGATATATCGTCTCCAAAGGTGACCGGATTTTTCTTGGAGTCCAACGGCAATTCTAAAACCTTCACAGGAGACCGCATCTTGTACCAATGGGATGAGACCCAAATGCATGGTGAGCCAGTAGCAGTGACTTTGGGGGCGTACGTATCGAACGAAGGTCTTGAGGATAGGAATTGGTATTTGCGAGGGGCGATGCATCAAAGCGGTGCGGCAAATATTACCAAGATTACAGGATCAACTGCTACGGTGGATGGATATGGTAGCGCGGAGCTGGTGGTGAGTAACAATCGTTGTGAAGGGACAGGCGTTTTCACTATAGTAGGGACAGGGGCTGCATTGATAGTAGATAGCATCAAGGGGATCCCAGACGAGCTTTGCCCCGAACAGGTGGCTGGAAAACGGAAGCTGACGGTGAAGATTGTCAATCCGACCCCGACGCCTATCAACACAACAGCAGATGGGTGCGGCCAGAACCATAAGCAGGAAGCCACGGTAACGCTGAGCCTCGATGGGAATGCGCTCAAGACGACACCCCCGAAGCGGCTAAGTGCTGAGAAGTTCTTTGGGCCTAAGAAGGAATTGTACGGAGGCGAACAGGTTAATGGCGTTTGGAAGCGGGGGACTAAGGTAGTAGGTATTGGCGTTGGGATGAGTGCATTTGATATGATTTCCGTTACGTTTGATGATGTTGAACTAGATGGGACTCACCTACAGCCGGGTACGGAGGGTACGATAACGGTGTCGCTTAGCGGCGGGTGTGTGGATGAAGGGGTCGTCGATTCGAAGGATAAGAAGGTCAAGGTGAACAAGAGTCCAGATTTGAGGGAGGTTCTAAAGCGTAGTCCGTTAGAGCAGTATGCCCTGCGAGGTTCGGCGGCAGCATGGAAGGAGGAGTGGAGTTCGCAGCAGAAGTTGCAAGAAGAGATGGAGTGGGGCAAGAAGGACGAGAGTTCCGCTATTGTTAGGGCTACCGTTGAGCAGTTGGGTACGGATAACAAGTATAATTTAAAGCTAAGCGCAGCGAAGCCCGGTACGTATGTGCTGAAGGTAACGGATAAGGAGAAGGGATGCGCCAGTAGCAAGGAGGTAGAGGTACAGATGCCGGGGTTCTTGACGTTGGCGGAAGGAGATGCGATAACGGTGGAGCCGAAAGATTTGCTAACGGGATCGTGCAAATACGATAAGGCGGCGCAAGCGCTGAAGGTAAAGGTAGTCAATAATGGGAATGAGCCTTTGGCGCTTGCAGGGAAGCGCACGTCGATAAGGCTTACATACTCCAAGAATGGGGAAAAAATAATTTCGTCTCCATCTTTGGACTACACGTTTGATGTAGGAGCTGCAGATTTAGGTGTGGGAGGCGAGATGGAGATAGATGTGAGCGTACCATTTAAGGGAGTAGATTTTAGCGGAGATGGTGTGTACGATTTGAACTTCGTTTTGCAGCAAGGTATAACCGATCCAGTGGATGGAGCACCAGATGAACTCCGTAGCGTTAATCCGAAGAATCTAACCGTCAAGCGGTACTACCAGCCGACGGCAAAGCCAGATTTAGCGGCACAGGTGAAAGTTTGGGGAGGGCAAAGTGTTGATTTCAAAGCGTTGCCTAAAGATAAGAAGGTGCTGACGCTATATGGTTTGGCTAAGAATCCAAAGTTAGAGTATGGTCGTCCGACTAGCGAGGAGTATAATACTCTGCAAAAAAATGGTACGATGTGGACTTGGTATGTAGATGGAGAGCAAGTGCTGGGGCCAGCACCCATTGCGTATGAGAAGAAGTTTGTGATCCCGCAGCCAGATGGGATTGTGAAGGTAGTGATGCAGACCAAGGATGGATGTTCGCTTGAAAGCGATGAGGTGGAGATGCGGCGGTTGAAAGAGTTTAAATTCGGTGAGGTCCGGCTGGGGAAGATGAGCAATAGTAAGTGTGCGGAGGAGAGTTCGGTTGATGGAACAGAGCAGGAGGTGACAGGTTCACTTAAGCTGGAGATGGCCGATGTTCCGCTGGCGGCGGGGACAAAAATTGAGTTGAGGTGCGCCTACACGCAGGGAAGTCCAGACGAGAAGAAAGAGGACGATGTATCGATAGTGTTGGATAAGGAATATAAAGCAGGGAATTCGATACCGTTCAAGATAATGTTGCCATTTAAGGTTGGGACGAATAGCGTGGAGGTGCTTGGAGGTCAGTACGTTGAACCACATTCCCAAAGGCCTTCGCTGATAGGGAGGAGTACGACACGTGAGATTTTTGATGTTTTGGCATACCCGACGTTGCAAAGTGAGATTAAGAAGGAGCAGAAGGCGTACGCAAGTCCATATTCAATAGAATTTCCTGCTGTGGAACCCAGGAACGAAGTGGAGTACAGTTGGGAGAACAAACCGTATTCGAAGAGTCCTGATTTTCAAGTAACCGAAAGTGGAGGTTATCGCGTGTGGGTAAAACGGGCAAACGGCTGCATTTTGGAGGGCAATGTGCGGGTAGATTTCTACTTTAAGTATGATCTTTCTTTGGGCGCAGGCGGAAGCGTGAGGGTGATAGATGCAGAGACCGGTGAGGAGTACAAGCAGGGAGAACAGGTAATAAAGGATGGGGCGAAGGTGAAGATAGAGCCAGTTGCGAATGCAGGTTATCATGTGCTGGGAGCAAAGGTGAACGGAGATGTATTTGATCTAGGATCAGTGTACCCCGTATTGAAAGACTTCAATGTAGAAGTTCTCTTTAGTAAGGATAACAATCCCACACCGCCAGGGCCTAATAATGCTGTAGAGAGCGAGTTGCTGAGCGAGTTGGTAGCAGTAAATCCGTTTACAGGCGTGCTGCGGCTGTATGGTGCGGAGAATGTGGAGAGCTACGTGGTGTACAATCAGCTGGGCAACGAGCTACTCCGGGGAGTGAATACTTCTGGCGGCCGTGTGCTAGATATAGATGCTGCGCAGCTGCACGAAGGGGTTTACGTGGTGAGGCTACGGGATTCGTTGGGCGGTGAGAGAGCTCTAAGAGTAGTGAAGGTGAGGCGCTAAGCGTAGCGCAATGGTCTTGAGTGGACGAGAGTCCTTGGGCTATAGCCCAAGGACTCTTGTCGGGTATGAGGTACCTGTATATACTTAGTTAAGAGTAGGAAAAAATAGAGAGTAAGGAATCGTGAAAGGAAGAGCGCAAAGAGTTCGATTCATGCTGTATGGCCTCACAGTACCGTTGGTAGTGCTGGCTGCGTTTTCTGGGTGTGCAAACAGTTACAAATATAAGCGGTCGGGAGGTGAAATTGGCGAGTCAGCTGCCCTTAGCAAGAGGCCGGCGGCAAAGGGCTACGCATCGCTACTGAAGCATGCAGCGTGTGACACAGGTTTTATAAGCGTCTACACTGTGCAAGAAGACCATGAGACGAAGCGATACTTTAGCGTGCCGAGAGAGGTGTGGGGGCGAGATATACTCGTAGTGAATAAGGTTACCTCTGTGCCGGCCAAGTTGGGCGAAACGGGTATGAACCGCGGTGCGAACTACCGCAACATGCTTATTCGCTTATCTCCGAGTCCTGATGGAAGTAAGTTGGATATACGGGAGGTGGACCCTGAAGTTGAGTGCGATAGCGGGAGCAGCATATGCGAGTCGGTTCGGGCAAACTACGTTTCTTCGCTGGTAGCATCGCTGCCGATAGCGGCCGTTGAGGGAGACTCGTTGGCCGTTTTGGTGGAGATAACCTCCCTATTTGATGGTAGCGAAAAGGCGTTGCAGAATGTGTTCGGCGTAGCGGGGCTAGGCACATCGCCTAAAACATCGCTGTCGCGCATTATTAAGACGAAAGCATTTTCTACCAACGTTGTGGTGTATAGCGAGCTAACCACGCCAGTATCTGGTGCAGAGGAGCGTATGACGCTCACGGTGGGGGTTGCATCGAATTGGTACTTACTGCCAGAGGAGAAGATGGTGCCCCGCTTCGCGGATGAGCGTGTGGGAATTTTTACCATGCCAAAGCAGTACTACCGCGATGCGCAGCAGCGGGTGGAGGAACGTAAGGTGATTACGCGCTGGCGGTTGGAGCCGCGGCCGGAGGATCGAGAGCGGTACTTGCTAGGCGATTTAGTTGAGCCAGAGAAGCCGATTGTGTTCTACATTGATAAGGCTACGCCGACTCAGTGGGTCCCCTTTATTAAACAGGGTATAGAGGATTGGCAGGTTGCCTTTGAGCATGCGGGCTTTAAGAATGCGATTGTTGCCCGTGAGGTGCCCAAGGAATCTACTGATTTTGACCTTGACGATGCCCGATACTCCTCTGTGGTTTACGCAGCATCGACTATGGCCAATGCGATGGGGCCCTCGGTGTGCGACCCGCGGACGGGGGAGATAGTGGAATCGGATGTGATGTGGTGGCACAACGTGCTGGGGGCGGTGCACCGCTGGCTGCGGCTGCAGACGGGATTGCTTAATCCCGCGGTGCGTGCCAACGAGATACCCGACGAGGAGATGGGAAAGGCGGTGCGTTTCATCGCGGCGCATGAGATTGGCCACACGCTTGGGTTGATGCATAACATGGCCTCGAGCGCAGCGTATTCGGTGGACTCGCTTCGCTCGCCCTCCTTCACGGCGGCGCATGGCACGGCGCCCTCGATAATGGATTACGCACGGTTTAACTACGTGGCGCAGCCGGGCGATGGGGTGACGCAGCTCTACCCCAAGATAGGAGAATATGATTGCTACGCCATAGAGTTTGCCTATCGTTGGCGCGGGGCGAAAACTCCCTACGAGGAGCTACAGGCGCAACGGAGCCTCGTGGCAGCGCATGCGAATGACCCGGTTTACTTTTTTGGACCGCAAAGCTCGTCACGCTCCATACTTGACCCTCGCTCGCAGAGCGAAGATATCGGGAACGATGCGGTGGTAGCATCTAAGCTAGGGTTGAAGTCGCTCAAGGCTATCCTGCCGCAGGTGCTGGAGTGGGCGGATGCTAAAAATGGGGAGTACCTCGCGGCGGGGAAGTTCCTGCACGATGTGATTGACCAGTGGCATATGTATGCCTACCACGTAATGGCTAACGTGGGAGGGGTGTACCTCAACGATAGGGATTATGCGGTTGAGAAGGCATCGTTTGCCTTTGTGCCGAAGGCGAAACAGCGCGAGGCGGTGCGATACCTCATCGACGAGGCGTTCGTTTACCCTAAATGGCTATTTGGCGGCGATATCTACACGAAGATATTCCCGGTGAAGAGTTCGCCGGATGGTCCCTACGAATACGCCCCAATGGAGCTGTTCAAGAACTATCAAGGGTACTTGCTGTGGGATTTGCTGGACGATGAGCGCTTGGCGCGTATGGTGGAGAATGAGGCGCGCAATGGCAAGAAGGCGTACAGCGTGCTGGAGATGTTTGACGACCTGCGGAAGGTTCTGTTTGCCCCCACCGTGCGTGGCGTCGCGCTAACAGCCTACGAGCGCATAGCGCAGAAAAACTATGTTGATGCGCTGATCATTGCGGGGGATAGGACTGTGGCGGTGAAGAATCGTAAGGCTCTCTTGGAGGGAGCGTTCGGCATTCGCCCCGAAGAGCAGGCAAAGGGTTATCTTTGCAGCGGGCGGGCAGCGCAAAAAGACGATGAAAGGGGTTTTGTGAATGCGAATCGTCGAATAAAGTTTGACCAGCTGAGCCGCATAGGGGATCAGCTCTCGTTGAAGCGCGGGGAGTTGATGCGTCTACGCGATTTGATGAAGCGCGGAGTAAGCCATAGCGATTTGGCAACGCGCTATCACTACAAGGATTTGATCCTGCGCATCAACGATGCGCTTGGTGAATAGAAGGATCAGCGGGGTGTGTAGAAATAGACTATTAAAAAGACGATGGTAGGATTTTTTGGGAAAGATAAGGCTGTGAATGCGAAGTGGATGCGGGGTGCGATTGTTGCAATTTTATTGCTACTGCCAGCTTGGTCTTCGCTTTGGGCGCAGACCAAAGAGGTGCGAGGCATAGTGCTGGATGCGGAGGAGTCAACCCCTTTGGTGGCTGCGACAGTTGGTGCGCTGGCGGCAGGCAGCACCACGGAGGTGGTGGCGAGCGGGATTACCGACTTAGACGGACGTTTCCGTTTGGATGTGCCTACGTCCACAGCACAGCTGTTAATCGTTTATGTGGGTTACGAGCAGCAAATTGTGGCATGCACGGCGGACCTGATCACGGTGCGCATGCAGCCCGAGACGCAGAACATTGAGGATGTTATCATTACGGGGTATGGAAAGATAGACCGCCGGAAGTCAACGGCCTCTGTGTCGTCGGTAACGCTAGCAGAGATGCCCGAGGCATCGATGGGCATTGACCAGATGCTCAAGGGGACCATGGCAGGAGTGAATGTCACGACGGTGAGCGGAACGCCAGGGGCGGCGGCGAAAATACGAATTCGTGGCACGTCATCATTGCAGGGAACACAAGACCCGCTGTGGGTGGTGGATGGGATGCCCCTAGAGGGAACCGATTTGCCAAAGCTTGAGGATCTTTCAGGCGTTGATGAACTCTACTCATCGGCCATTGCTGGAATAAACCCCCAGGATATTGCGTCGATTTCGGTGCTTCGCGATGCGGCAGCCACGGCCATATACGGCGCAAGGGCCGCGAACGGCGTGATCGTAATCAATACGAAGAGCGGAAAGAAGGGGCATGTGCGAGTTAACTACGCAGGAAAGATTTCTGTGGTGGCTCGCCCTGACATTTCGCGATTGCAGCTTTTGAATAGCAGCGAGAAGGTGGGGTTAGAACTTGACTTACTGCGGAGCGGCTACACGACCTTTGAGGGCAAGGGGGGCGTGTCGCGCATTCTGAATGCGCACGGGGAGCTTGATAAGTATAAAAAAGGCGGATGGGATGCACTGTCGCCAGAAGCCAAAAGTGAAATTGATGCGTTGCGAGGAATAAACACCGATTGGAATAAAGAGCTATTCCGTACGGCTCTGAGCCACGACCACTTTCTGAGCGTAGCTGGCGGGGCGGATTGGGCAGACTACTACGTATCGGCTGGGTATTTTAATGAGGCTGGTACCGTGCGCGGGGTGAATGCGAGCCGGGTTAATTTGACATCAAAAACGAAGTTCCATTTTTTTGATCGATTAGACATAGGGGTTACGCTATTGGCCAATCAGCGTAAGAACAACTCCTATCTATCCAACACCGATGGCTACACTAATCCTGTATTCTACTCCCGCACAGCGAACCCCTACTTGCCAATATACGATGCGAATGGTGGCTATGTGTATGACCCAGATATGCGAGGTTTTGGACGCGATGGGGACGTGATACCCTACAATATCGTTGAGGAGCGTAGCAATACGAAGTATAATCTTAAAAATCAGTCGATTACAACTGTCTTTGACCTAACGTGGCGTATATGGCGGGGGCTGACGCTGGAGTCGCAGGCGGGGCTACAGTTTGATGGTCATAAGCTGGTGGCTACGGCCCTCGCGGAGAGCTACGCAGTGCGGCGGGAGCTTCAGCGTTCCAAACTGTCTGATGGGTCGTCCTACATTCCGAGCGGTGGCTTTTTCCGTAACACCGATGGGCATTCCTTCCAGTACACGATAAAGAATATGCTGCGGTACGTGACAACGTTCAAAGGAATGCATTCAATAGATGTTATGCTCGGCAATGAAGTGCGCCGTGCAACCGATGAGGCTGTTTTTTCGGCGGGTTATGGCTACGATCCAGAGTCTTTAACCACAAAGGTGGTGCACTTTACGCGCGATGACCAGGAACGCTACACGCCCCTATTTCGGCGTACATACTTTGAGAATGCCTTTGTGTCGTTCTTTGCGACAGCGTCCTACACGCTGATGAATAGGTACACGCTGGGCGGGAGCGTCCGTTTTGATGGAAGTAACCTCTTTGGGGTGGATCCGAAGTACCGTTACCTTCCGCTCTACTCCGTGAGCGCAATGTGGGACGCAAAGCAGGAGTCCTTCTTGGAGAACGTGGATTGGCTGAGCGATTTACGTTTTCGGGTATCGTACGGATTGCAGGGTAATATTGATAAGAACACCTATTCACAGCTAGTAGGGGTGCTGCGCCACGATGCGTTTTTCTTCCCTAAGACAGGGCGCAGCGGGGAGAGCGGAGAGGATAACATAACAATTGAGACCCCGCCAAACAGCCGTTTGCGGTGGGAAAAGACGAGAACGTACAATGCGGGCTTTGATGTCTCTTTCATACGCTATCGCATAAAGCTGAGCGCAGATTACTACGATAGGCTTAGCACGGATTTGATAGGCATGCGCAAGCTCCCATTGGAGTCGGGGTTTGCCTACACCACTGTGAACTGGTCGCAGCTCGTGAACCGGGGCGTGGATGTGAATGCTTCGTTCCTACTGCTGAAAATAGCGGATTTTGAGTGGAACCTACAGGGGAACTTCTCCTATAACTATAATAGGATAAGACGTTTAACTACGCAAGACAAGGATAGGAAACCTAGCGGGGAGGGGTATCCTGTTGGAGGAATTTTCACGCTGCCGTATGCAGGGATTGATCAATATGGGTATCCGTTGCTAGAGGGTCCTAACGGCGAGAAGCTTTTAATATCAGAGCTACTTCAGCTGCAGCAGGTGGGTCCGAGTAGCGTCTCAAAGTTGACGCCGGAGGCGGAACGTGGGCTATACCAATACGCTGGGACGGATGAAGCACCCTACAGCATGGGGGCTTCTACGGCGTTTTCGTGGAAAGGTTTAGAACTATCGTTGGCTGTGGTTGGGAATTTTGGACATAAGTACTTGGTGCAGCCCTACTATAGCTTTACGCAATTTGACAGGGGTCTCAACACAAGTCGTAGAATCTTTGATCGTTGGACGGATGATAATCCGAATGCCACGCTTCCACGCCTGATGATGAAGGATGACCTTCGACGTGCCACGGAGTACACTGCGTACGATGAAGGGTATCAGCGGGTGTTAAGTCTATACGTGCGCGATGCCTCCTACCTACGGCTGCAGTCGGTACGGCTGTCGTATGCGTTTCCAACGGAATTGCTTAAGAAGGCAAAGATTGCTAGTGCAACGTTGGCTTTAGAGGGGAAAAATCTCCTCGTATGGGGAAAGGATTATGAGGGTTTCCTAGATCCTGAGACGATGAAGAACCCTTACGCCCAACCGATACCACGGGCTGTGAGCTTTTCAGTAACACTCGGTTTCTAGTTGGGAAAGGAGGATATTGCCATGATTAAACTGCATTTTCAATATAGAGTGTCTATACTGCGCACGGTGCTGGTCGGGGCGTTGATGCTTGCTGGGTTTACGGGGTGCGAGAAGTTTTTGGATATAAAACCGGCAGGAGTGGTGATGCCGAGCAGCACGGCAGACTACCGTGCGCTGCTCACGAGAGCCTACCATGGATTCCCCACTGACTTAGCGAAGCTATCCATGCGTAGCGACGAGGTGAGTGTGAATTTTGATGGTGCCAACGCGTCATATCGGCCATCGTACGAAGAAATTTATCTATGGCGTGATGGGCGCAGCCTCTCAACGCTTACCACGGAGTGGCAGGGGTACTACCACGGTATCTACGTGACGAACCACCTTATAGACATTTTAGCTGGTAAAGAGGGAGCATCGGCCGACGAGAAGCAGCTGGTGGGGGAGGCTTACCTATTACGTGCCTACAGCTACTTTTTGCTGGCTAATATATATGGACAGCCCTACGCGGAGGCAAATCTCGGAACGCCCTGCGTGCCGCTTATGCTAGATAATGAGGTGGAGACCGTGCAGGAAAGGAGTTCGCTTAGGGAGGTCTATGCCCAGGTGGTTAAGGATTTAACAACTTCGTTTAAATGTCTACAAGAGGAGAGTTGGGAGCCAGCCAAGCGCTATCGGTTCAGTAAGGATGCGGCGCACGCATTTGCGTGTAGGGTTGCACTCTACATGGGCGATTGGGCAAAGGCGGTAGAATTCGGTGCGCCGCTGCTTTCATCACGCTATCAGCTGGTTGATTTGAACGCTCCAGGTGTGAAGCCGCCATGCCACTATGAGTCGAACGAGGCGATTATGAATTTGGATCTGGTGGTTGATGGGGATTACCTTAGCATTATGCGTCCATCGCAGAGTCTGATTAATTCGTACAGTGCGGGAGACCAGCGCAAGCGCGTGTACTACAGGATGCCGGCGTTGAACGATTATAGGGTGGAGCGAGGCGATGAGAAGAAGGGAGAGGGAACAGCCTATCGAATAACGTTCCGGCTCGGAGAGGTGCTGCTCAACGTGGCGGAGGCGCATGCGCGCAAGGGGGAACTGGAGGAGTCAAAGACCTTGCTAAAGCAGCTGGCGCAGAAGAGGTATGAAGCGGGGGAGCTGCCGAATGCTGAGGCTGCAATAGATGCGTTGGCAACGCAGAGTGATATGCTAGCGTTTATTCTTGCGGAGCGAGGGCGCGAGCTGGCGTTTGAGGGGCTACGCTGGTTTGATTTGCGGCGTTTTGGCTGCCCGGAGATAGTCCATACGCTTGATGGCCAAGAGCATCGGCTTGAAACAAACGATGCGCGGTACACCCTGCCTATACCGCGTGAAGCGAAAGAGAGTAATAGTAACCTTTAATACCAAATCAACCATGAGACAATTTGTGCATGTTATATTAGCGTTGCTGGCGTTTACGGTCGTGCTTTCGACCGGTCAAACGTATGGCCAGCTGACGCAAGTAGAGTTTAAAAACGAGGCTGTGAAGCTGGGGAGTGGGGAGTCCCTCGCGCAGGCCATCCAACGTAGCTCTGATGGGGGGTACTTTGTGGCAAGCCGAAGGAATGGGAAGGTGACTCTAGTAGACCCTACGACGAAGGTTGATATGGGGCCGACTGACGGTGCCCTGCTCACGAAGTATGGAAAAGATGGGAAGCTTGCGATGTACGTGGCCTTCAAGGGCAACGTAAGCATCCAGAAGATTGCGGCTACCCCAGATGGGGGCGCCATCGTAGGGGGAGTGTACACGGGCCCGATGTTGCTGGTTAATGCGAACGGGGAGGCTCCGATAGCTGCCGATGCAACGGCAGATTTGCCTCGGTTGTTTGTGGCGGAGGTGAAGGCGGATGGGACGCTGGGGACTGTGCTGCTGCCAAAACATTCAAAGGCGGCTGAACCCATGTATCCCCCCGCTGTGATAAGTTTAGAATATGATGGAAAGAGTAATGTGTTACATACTGTCCTTACCATTAATACTGCGGTGACAGTGGGGAATCCTGCGTGTAAATATGATGTTTCAACAACGGATTGGGGGTGGGGACCGTTGTATTTGTTTTCAACCGCAGCCTTTTCGATAAAGTGGCGAGAACAGAATGTGTTGGCGTCCTGTCAAATGAATATAAACTCTAGCAGATTTATTGAAGTTTCTGGCAAAACAGCAGTGTTTGGATTGTCGAAGGTCTCTGACTTGAAGATTGTGCCAGATGATAATGGGGGGTCGTATCTAGCAAGGTCTTTTTTTGGACAAGTTGATGAGATTGATAGCACGGCTAAAGGGCAATATGTCATTGAGCACGGGAAGGGCGCGACTAAGGAAGATAGTTTAGGGATAGTAAGCGTGGAGAGAAGAAAGATTGATGGGACGAGCGTTTGGAGCAAACCGTTAAGCTTTGTTGTGGCGAATTATTATGACTTTACAAAGAACTATAGAGCTGATGCATCATTGCACTACATAGCACCTTTAGGTGATGGAAAGCGGTTTGTGGTGGTGGGCCTGTTTGATGGGGAATTGAAGTTTGACGATGGAACGAAGCTTACGGCCGGACTGGATAAAAAAGACAAAGAGCAAGGATATAGCACCGATGCATTCGTTATTATTGGAGATGCACAAACCGGAAAAATACTTTCGAAACGCGTCCTCGGATTGTCGTTGGCAGGCTATGTACGGAAGCTTCAATCGGTTGCAGACTACCCCCTTTCCGCGGCTCTAGATGGAGAGGATTTAGTGTTGGCATTGCCGTTCCAGGGAAACATTAAAGTGGGTAGTGCGGAGTATAAGTCCAAGGATGGAGGGAAAGAAGATGGAAAAGTGAGGTATAATTCCCTCATAGCGCATGTGTCGTTGGCTCCAGGCGATGAATTGGCGATGCAGGCGGCGTTATCGTTGACGCATGCGGGAAAGGTGCGGATTGATGGCTTGGCGAAGATCAAAAGCGGAGAGTACGCCTACGTAGGGAGCGCGAAGAGCCGCAATGATGCTGGCGCGAATGAGAATACCAAGCTCTATGTGAATGGAGACGCGGTGGTTGAGAGCATTGCAGATGCGAAGAGTGCTACTGTGTCAATAGCTGGGAAGGTGAAGTTGGGTGGAATTGTAAAAGTGGAGTTCGTTGCGCACGGAGACTGCGTGGATGTGAAGCTGCAAAAGAACGAAGAGGCTGCTATAGATTATTCAAATGACGCCTCCTTGCCTACGTTAAGGAAGGGGGATAAATTGACCGTGACGGCAGCATTGAAGTCAGGAAAGGAGCAGGATTATGCGCTTTTGCCAATTGAAATCAATGGGGAAAAGAAGGGGGTGTATACTCACGATGGTGTTACGTCAGAGATAAATGTGACGGTCGGTGCGTATAAGACTACTAAACCAATTACCGTGACGATAGATCCAGCAGGAAGTGCTGAGCTGAAGTTCACGGTAGCTGGGGCTGAGAAGGTGTTTAAGGGAGAGAAGGGGGACCCGAAGGTTATGGTGAGGAATGGAGAGAGCGTGGAGGGGTTGGCGGTAACCGAGATGTCAGGATATAAGTTGCGGGAGATTCTCGTACAGGGAAAGAAGCTAGGTGAGGGAATTACGAGCTATACGCTGAAGGCGGATGACCAAAAAGACGCTTTGGAGATTGAGGTACGTATGGAGGCTACCGAGTTCCAGATTTTGTACAATGTGGTTAATGCAAGCGATGGCAAGGTGAGCGTATTTGTTGATGGTAACCCGGTGAAGTTTGATAACGCTGGGAAATCTGACGTGAATGTTCATGCGGAGAGCAAAGTGAAGGTGGAGGCTGTACCTAACGACCTCTTGAAGTGCTATGCAGAGGTAACAGTGAATGGGAAGCCGCTAGAGGGGGAAGAGTTCGTTGTAGAGGGAGGCAAGTGCGAAATAGAGGTGAAGTTCGTGGCGAAACCTGTGTTTGAGGTTGCGGTAGAAGTGAAGGAAGACATTACGTATGGAAAGGTTACCGTGGCGGTAGATGGCGGTACTCCAGTGGTGTTTGAGGGTGATCCGAAGAAATACCCGAACCTAAAGGTGTACCCTGAGCAGAAGTTGACGATTATAGCTGAGCAGATGGGGAGGGGCAAGTTTGAGTCTCTAAAGGTGGCAGGGACCGATTTTACGAGTGGCGAGGTGTATACGGTTCCATCGCAGCTGTCAGGAAATAAGCTGAACATACAGGCTACGTTCTCACGGAGTACTGCGGTAGAGGCGAAGGAGCTGACGACTGTGGCGTTGCGGAGCAACCCAGTGTCAAAGGAGTTCGTGGTGGAGGGGACGTGGAGCGGGGAGCTTCGCTATGCGCTATACAACGCCTTGGGGAAGCGTATTCTTTCGGGTAAGTCGGCTTATCAGGGCTTGCTACGGATCTCGGCGCAAGACCTACCATCGGGAGTTTACTTCCTACGGCTGGAGGATGCCACGGGCGCCACTACAACGCTGAAGGCGGTGAGGCGCTAGCGAAGGTAGACTGACATAGATTTAAAAGTAAGGGGAGGCCCGCATTTGCGGACCTCCCCTTACTTTTTTGTGTAGTTAACGCCGAGGAGGGGGTAAAATATTGAAAAGAAACGTTACCTTTGCGAGGCAGCAGCGCGGGTGTAGCGCAGCGGGAATGTAGAAAGGAGAAAGAGCTATGCAACCATTCAAGGAGTATGCGTTTCGTGGGAAGCGAGTGTTAATTCGCGTAGATTTTAACGTGCCGTTCGACAAGAAGACGGGGTTGGTGACAGATGATAGTCGTATACGCCGGGCGGTTCCCACGATAGAATACGTGGTGAATAGGGGTGGGCGCGTGGTGTTGATGTCGCACATGGGGCGCCCGAAGGGGAAGCCATCGGACGAGTTCTCGATGAAACGTATCAAGCAACTGGTGGAGCAGCTCGTGGGGAAGGCCGTGACGTTGGCAACGGATTGCGTAGGGCCAGAGGTGGAGGCGCAGACGCGGGGGCTGCATGATGGGGATGTAATGCTTCTAGAGAACGTTCGGTTCCATGCCGAGGAGGAGGGGAAGGTGACCCGCGGCGAGGGGGAGAGCGACGAGAGCTACAGCGAGCGCAAGCAGGCGATGAAGGTGGCGCAGCGTAAGCTGGCAGAAGGGATGGCGAAGCTCGGGGATTGCTACGTGAACGATGCGTTTGGCGCGGCGCACCGTGCGCATGCGTCCACGTCAATAATTGCAGAGTTTTTCCCGAATGATAAGATGTTCGGACTACTGATGGCGTCGGAGCTAGAGGCGCTGGCGCACGTGGAGAAGGACCCTAAACGTCCGTTGACGGCGATCATGGGCGGTGCGAAGGTGTCGGATAAGATCAAGCTAATCGATACCCTGCTGGGCAAAGTGGATAGGCTCATTATTGGCGGCGGGATGACGTACACATTCATCAAGGCGCAGGGCGGGGCGATAGGGAAAAGCCTATGTGAACCCGACTATGTAGAGCTGGCGGGCCAGCTTTTAGCGAAGGCGAAGCAGAAGGGGGTAGAGGTACTTTTACCGGTAGATGCGGTGAACGCAGACGCTTTCTCCGCCGATGCGCAAACCCAAGTGACGGCTGTGGAGTCCACGCCGGCGGGGTGGATGGGGCTGGATATAGGACCTGAGAGCGCAAGGCGATTCCACGATGCAATCGTCAGCTCAAAGACAATATTTTGGAATGGCCCGATGGGGGTCTTTGAGATGAAGCCTTTCGCCGCGGGAAGCTTCGCCGTGGCTGCGGCATTGGCGGCAGCCACGAAGGGGGGTGCTTACACCCTTGTGGGCGGAGGGGATAGCGTGTCGGCGTTAAAGCAGAGTGGGCAGGAGAAAGCGGTATCGTACATCTCAACGGGCGGCGGTGCCATGCTGGAGTATTTGGAGGGGAAGGAGCTGCCGGGCGTGAAGGCGATACTTGGGTAGACGTAAGACGGAAGTGTGAGAATGATTGAAGGCGAAGGTCTGGACGGCGGAGTGGGCAGGGAGCTGCAAGGATCTGAAAGCGTTGCAGAGGAGGGAAGCGCGATGCGTGATGGGGAGCGAATGCAGGAGGAGACGGAGCGGCATCAGGTGGCGTGGCTAAGGGATGCCAAGATATTTAAAGGCGACCAGCTGGTGCTGAAGGAGGTGAACTTCTCCATATCAGAGGGCGAGTTCATTTACCTAGTGGGGCGAGTGGGGTCAGGGAAGAGTAGCTTGATAGAGACGCTCACGGGCCAGATTCCTCTCATGGAGGGGAGCGGCGGCGTGTGTGGGTTCTCGTTGGAGCATTTGAAGCGGTGGCAGGTGCCATACCTCCGGCGGAGCATTGGCATAGTGTTTCAGGATTTCAAGTTGCTAATGGATAAATCCGTAGAGAAGAATCTACAGTTTGCGTTGCGGGCCACAGGGTGGAGCGATAGGCGTAAAATTGATGGTCGCATTGAGGAGGTACTGCAGCTCGTGGAGCTATCGCATAAGCAGTATAAGATGCCGCACCAACTTTCTGGAGGGGAGCAGCAACGGGTAACGATAGCGCGTGCTCTCCTGAATGATCCTCAATTCATTTTGGCGGATGAACCGACGGGCAATCTTGACCCAGATACGTCGGAGGGTATTCTACAAATACTCCGAGGACTCGCATTACGCGGGAAGAGTGTACTCATGGCCACGCACAACGCTTCGCTGGTGAGTCTATACCCTGCTCCAACGTACCGTTGCGCTGATATGCGTCTTTCACGCACGGAGCAGCAGGGCGCGCTGCTAGACCTATCAAAGATGATACTGTAGGCGCGTTCCTAGTTGTTACTCGACGGCGGGTTCGGAGCGTCGCGATTGTAGTGCGGCATGGAGTCGGGGATGACCATGGAAAGTTCCACAAGTCCCATGACCTCGCCGTTGACGCGCCAAGGGGTTTGGTAGATGAGTTTCCTCTGCCCCTTTTTCGTTATGGTGTAGACGTTTTTTGCCCCTTTGAAAAGCTGTTCAATAATCGCCTTCGACCGCTCATTGTGGCATTCACGCACCTGTTTCCCCATCAAGGATTGCGGATGCCCCTTGGCGTTGATTTCCCCTGACTTATCATTGACGAAAATAAAGTTGCCATCTCTGTCCGTAATGGTGATGGCAACATCGAGTCCGTTGAGAATGGTTTCTAAATCCATGCTGTTGCAAGCGTTAACGTTTCTGCAAAGGTACAAAAGAACGTAGAGACGCGCCATTTGCGACAAAGTGTCATGCCTTTGTGGTGGTTTGACAAGAAGGCATACGGTTTGGAGTGAAGCATGCAAACGGTTTATCTAGACTGTTTCGGCGGAAGAAGAGGTAGGATAAAAGTTGTAACTTAGCGGCGAAAAAAAAGGAAGAAGATATGGGAATGATGCAATTCAGCGATGAGCTGCGTCGAATAATGAACAAGACGCATGAGGAGGCTGTTCGTGCGCAGAGCAGAGAAATACTCCCCACCCACTATATGCTCGCGATATTGCACGGTGGGAAGAATAAGGTGAATGATTTTTTAGAGGGGGAGGATGTTGATTTACAGCAGTTTGAGGCGTACCTTCTGAAGGATTTACAGAAGGTGAAAGTGTCGGCACGGAGCGGAGATGAAGAGCTGCCGACATCTAAAGCGGTACGAGATGTACTCGATAGGATGCTGGTGGAGGCGGAGAATTTGGGGAACAAGACGTTGGAGATAATGCATTTGTTCCTTGCGCTGCTGCAACGTAGAGACGAGGCAACGTATCGTTTTTTTGAGGAGCTGAACTTCGATTGCGAGTTGCTGCGCTCCAAGCTTTTGTATCAGAAGGATTCGTTTAGCATAGAGGATTTCCTTTCCGATGTTAACGATTGTGCGGGATCGCTATTTGAACAGTCATCCTCCGACTCCGACAGTTCAGGGGAGTACAAGAGCGAGGAGGGGGAGGATGATGAGGAAGAGTCAGACAAGCGGAGCTTCAATGAGTTCTGCGTCGATTTGACGGCGCTTGCGCGAGAGGGGAAGCTGGATCCCATTGTGGGGCGCACCAAGGAGCTAGAGCGCATGACGCAGGTGCTATGCCGTCGGAAGAAGAACAATCCTGTCATTATAGGCGAGCCGGGCGTTGGGAAAACGGCCCTGGTTGAGGGGCTAGCGCAACGCATCGTGGAGCAGGACGTGCCAGAGCAGTTGCAATCCAAACGGATACTGATGCTCGACATGAACTCGGTGATCGCCGGCACGAAGTATCGTGGGCAGTTTGAGGAGCGTATGAAGAAGATGCTTGACGAGTTGAGCCAGCGTTCCGATACCATACTGTACATTGATGAGCTGCAATCCATAGTAGGGGCGGGCGCAGCTAGCGGAACGCTTGATGCGGCGAATATACTAAAGCAGCCGTTGGCGCGTGGCGAGTTGCAGTGCATTGGCTCTACCACGATAGACGATTACAGAAAACAGATAGAGAGCGATGCTGCCCTGGCGCGCCGTTTCCAAAAGGTGGAGCTCGAGCCGTGCAGCGAAGCGATGACCCTACAGATACTGCATCGTTTGCAGCCTCGTTATGAGGAATTCCATAGGGTGCGTTACACGCCAGAGGCTCTCAAGGCCTGCATAACGCTCACGCAGCGCTACGTGGGGGAACGTGCATTGCCTGATAAGGCGATAGATGCAATGGATGAGGCGGGGGCGAGGGTGTCGGTGTATCAACGCCCCAGGAGCGAGCGCATGAAGGTGTTAGGGGAGCTGATGGAGTCGGCCAATGAGGCGTTGGAAAAGTCGAACTCTCTAAATGATACGGAGCAGAGTGAAAGCTTGCAATTGCAGGTTAATGCACTTGCGGGGGAGCTTACCAGTGCTAGGGAGGAGTGGCAGGCGCAGCAGCAGGGCAAGTACCTGGACGTCTCAGCTGAGACTGTGGCGGCGGTGGTGTCCATGATGACCAGCGTGCCGGTGCAAAGCGTGCAGACCTCGGAGAGCGAGCGATTGCTGCAAATGGAGGATGTGTTTTCAAAGGTGATAGTGGGGCAAGATGAGGCGGTTGAGGTGATTGCGCGCGCTATACGGCGCAATCGTTCAGGGCTACGCGACCCGAATCGCCCAATAGGCTCTTTCCTCTTTTTAGGGCCTACGGGGGTCGGTAAAACCTACTTAGCTAAGGTTTTGGCGAAGTACCTCTTTGAAAGCGATAGGAACTTCGTTAGAGTAGACATGAGCGAGTTCCAGGAGAAGAGTACCATTTCGAGGCTGCTAGGCACCACGCCGGGGTATGTCGGATATGAAGAGGGAGGACAGTTAACGGAGCAGGTACGTCACCACCCCTACAGCGTTGTCCTTTTCGATGAGATTGAGAAGGCGGCACCGGAGGTGTACAACGTGCTGCTGCAGCTGCTCGATGATGGGCGGTTGACCGATGGCGGGGGTAGGGTGGTTGATTTTAAGAATACAATTATCGTCATGACCTCCAACGTGGGGAGCCGTGCGCTGAGTGAATTCGGGGCAGGGATAGGGTTCTCTACGCCTACCCGCACCAGGAGTGCTGACGAACGCGAACGTAAATACATAGAGGATGCGCTGAAGCGTCATTTCTCCCCGGAGTTCTTGAACCGTATAGACGAGTTGGTGTTTTTCAACTCCTTGTCGGAAAAGGACATGGAGAAGGTGTTGGCAATAGAGTTTGAGAAGATACGCGAACGGTTGGGTAAGTTGGGGGTGCAGGTAAGCATGACGGCCGCGGCGTTGGCCTACGTGGCGAAGGAAGGGTACGACCCAAAGTACGGGGCGCGGCCGCTGCGCAGGGCGTTGCAGCGCAACGTGGAGGATTTACTGGCCGACGCGTTACTACGTAAGAACGTACAGGGCGATGTCGTTATTGACTACAAGGAGGGGAAGGGGACGTACATCAAACCGCGTAGGGCCGTGCGAAGACTCGAGGCGCAGTGTTAGGCACGCTACCTCTGAGTGAACAAGAGCCGTAGTCAATGCGTTCTGTGGGGAGAAGTGTAGGAAGAGAACAATTAAAAAAGGAGAAGAAGGTATGGGACATTCAGTGAAGTTCGGTGGCAACCCGGTCAATTTGTTGGGCAAAGAGGTGAAGGTTGGCGACAAGGGGCAAGATTTCACGTGCGTAGGGCAGGATTTGGGGAACGTTAAGCTGTCGCAGTTTGATGGTAAGGTGAAGATAATCAGTGTTTTCCCATCAATTGATACGCCGGTGTGCTCGCTACAGGCTAAGCGGTTCAATCAGGAGGCCGACAAGCTGGGCGGCAAGGCAGTGATTATCGCGGTGTCGAACGATTTGCCCTTTGCGCAGGCTCGCTATTGCGGTGCTGAGGGTATTAAGAACATAGTAATGGCGTCAGACCATCGCGATTTGGACTTCTCCATGAAGTATGGCTTCGTGCTGGAAGGGCTTCGCCTGTTGGCGCGCGGCGTGGTGGTGCTCGATGCGAACAACGTGGTGAAGTACGTGGAGTACGTGCCCGAGGTGACGCATGAGCCGGATTACGACAAGGCATTGCAGGCTGTCAAGGCGTTGCTATAGGTAGTAGAGGTAACAGAAGGTAGATATGGGTTTGTTAGAGGGAAAGGTGGCCCTGATTACGGGTGCTGCAAGGGGGATAGGCAAGTCAATAGCCATGGCGTACGCTCGTGAGGGTGCCAATGTGGCCTTCACGGACATCGTGGCGAATGACACGTTCAAGGCGACTGAAAAAGAGTTGCAGGCACTCGGCGTGAAGGCCAAAGGGTACGTCTCAGACGCAAGCGATTTCGCCTCGGCTGAGAAGGTGGTTGAAGAGGTGGCGAACGATTTTGGTCGTATTGACATCCTGGTCAACAATGCGGGGATCACGCGTGACACGCTGCTGATGCGTATGACGGAGGAGCAGTGGGACTTGGTGCTGAAGGTTAATCTAAAGTCGGCGTTCTGCATGACGAAGGCGGTGCAGAAGCCCATGATAAAGCAGCGTTGCGGCTCGATTATCAATATGAGTTCGGTGGTGGGGGTGTCGGGCAATGCGGGGCAGGCTAACTACTCCGCCTCGAAGGCTGGAATGATTGGGTTTACCAAGTCAATTGCGAAGGAGCTGGGATCGCGCAACATACGGAGCAATGCCATTGCGCCGGGCTTTATCATCACCGATATGACGGCGCAGCTGTCAGACGAGGTGCGTAAGTCATGGGAGCAGCAGATCCCGCTACGTAGGGGCGGCACGCCCGACGATGTGGCAAATGTGGCGGTATTCCTAGCATCGGACCTATCATCTTATGTGAGTGGCCAGGTGATTAACGTGTGCGGCGGCATGAACACATGATCGGCTGGTGAGGCTGAGAGAACTACGCTGCGGCGGCTTCCTGCGGGAAGCTGCCGTAGTTTTTTTAGGCCGTTGCGGCATTCGTGGAGCGCATTGGCATCCGTTACGGGGAGATGCTTGATAGCTACTTCTTTTCACAACATTCTCTATTTGTGCGTTTTTAAGGCTCCGGGTGGCATAAAATAGATGATATTTGGTAAATTCGCGGCGTGGTGGATGGGGGGGTGGGGCAAGATTTATGGGGGTGCGGGATAGATGGAGAATGCATAAAGAGGCAAAACGACATGCTGGGCTGGTTTAATAAAAAACGGAAGGACACGCTCGACCAGGGGTTGAGCAAAACGCGTACGAGCCTATTTTCAAAAATTTCAAAGCTCTTCGGGCTGCGCAAGAGTGTGGATGAGGAGTTCTTGGACAACCTTGAGGAGGTTCTTGTGGGGGCAGATGTAGGGGTTGAAACCACGATACGTATCATCGATGGCGTTGAGGCCAAGGTGAAGGGCGGCGCGCCGGCCTCAACCGAAGAGGACCTACACAAAGTGCTGCACGAAGTGGTGAAGGATTTGCTTTCTGTGAGCCCCGCTAAGCCTATAGGAGAGCCGATACCAGGAACCCCGTACGTGGTGCTGGTGGTGGGGGTGAATGGCGTGGGGAAAACCACCACGATAGGGAAGCTCGCCTACCTCTACAAAGAAATGGGCAAAACGGTGATGCTGGGCGCGGCAGATACGTTCAGGGCGGCGGCCATAGATCAGTTGACCGTGTGGTCAGAGCGGGTGGGCGTGCCCATTGTGAAGCAGAAGATGGGGGCAGACCCCGCCTCCGTGGCCTACGACACGGTGGCCGCTGCCATGGCGCAAGGGACTGACGTGGTGCTAATAGACACCGCGGGGCGGCTGCACAACAAAGTGAACCTCATGAACGAGCTGGGGAAAATCCGCCGGGTGATGCAGAAACTGCTGCCCGATGCCCCCCAGGAGGTGCTCCTCGTGCTGGATGGAAGCACCGGCCAGAATGCGTACGAGCAGGCGAAGCAGTTCGTGAGCGTCACCGAGGTGAACGCCTTGGCGTTAACCAAGCTAGACGGCACCGCCAAGGGCGGCGTGGCTATCGGAATTACAGACCAGCTGCAGATACCCATAAAGTACATCGGCGTGGGGGAGCAAAAGGAGGATTTGCAGTTCTTTGATAAGGACGCATTCGTAGACTCACTTTTCTTGTAGAGGTATTCATGGAGAAGAGCGATGGGCGGTCGGCTGTATTGGTAACGTTGGGGTGTTCCAAAAACACGGTTGACAGTGAGCGACTGGGTGGGGCATTGGCTGCAGCGGGATGGCGAGTGCGCTACGATGAGGAGCCAACGGCGAAGGATGTGCTTATTCTTAATACGTGTGGCTTTATAGGGGATGCCAAGGAGGAGTCGGTGGGCTACATCCTCCGGGCGGAGGCGATGCTGCGGCAAAAAGCCGTGCGCGATGTGGTGGTGATGGGCTGCCTCTCGGAGCGCTACAAAGGGGAGTTGCGGCGAGAGGTGCCGGGCATTGCGCATTGGTATGGGGTGCGCGATGCCGATGAGTTGCTCGCAATGTTAGGCGTGCCGCGTCCATTAGAGACTGCCCAGCGTAGGTTGCCCTCCACCCCACAGCATTATGCGTATTTGAAGATTGCGGAGGGGTGCAATCGGGGGTGCAGCTTCTGCGCCATACCGAGCATCCGGGGACGTTACCAATCGTTGAGCCAGGCGCAGCTGGTGCGGGAGGCGGAGCAGCTCGCAGCGGGCGGCGTGAAGGAACTCATGCTGATAGCGCAGGAGCTGACTAGCTACGGCCAGGATCTGCATGATTCGGAGGGTTTAGCGGGACTTCTTTGGAAGCTGAGCGAGGTGAAGGGCATTGAGTGGCTACGCCTGCACTACGCTTACCCCACGGGATTCCAGGAGGGAGTGCTAGAATGGATGCGGAGCTGCGAGAAGGCGTGTCGTTACTTGGATATCCCGGTGCAGCATGTATCCGATGCGGTGCTGCGGAGTATGAATCGGCATCACGATGCGGCGGCCACAAGGGCGTTGATGCGGCGGTTGCGAGAGGAGGTGCCTGGCGTAACTCTGCGCACCAGTCTCATTGTGGGGTTTCCTACGGAGGGTGAGAAGGAGTTTGAGGAGCTGTTGTCATTTGTAAGGGAGTCGGAGTTTGACCATCTAGGCGTTTTTGCCTACTCCGAGGAGGAGGGTACGGCCGCGGCTGCAAGGTTTGAGGACGTTATTCCTGCCGAAGAGAAGCAGCGTCGCCTGGAGGCGGTAATGGAGACGCAACGCCCCATTGCGGCGCGCCGTAAGGCACGGCACGTAGGGCAAACGCTGCGTGTTATTGTGGATGAGTTGCATGGAGAGGGCGAGGCGCAGGGGCGCACGGAGTTTGATAGTCCAGAGGTAGATGGTGAGGTGCTGGTGCGCGGGGTGAATGGAGCTGCGCGGCCGGGTGATTTTATAGAGGTGCAGATTACGGGAGTGGATGATTACGATTTGTTGGGGCGAATGGTGGTTAAAGGAGCGTGACGAATCCTTACGAAAAGCGGTGATTTCGAACTGTTGAGGCTGAAGTGTCGTTAGGAGATGTAAAGAGACGGGGTGTAGGGGTGCTGTGCGTGTTGCTGGTGTGCCTGGCAGGGGGCATCGGCTGTTCGCACCCTCGGGGTGAGGCCGTAGTTGTGGGGCAGGACAGCGTGAAGGGAGGCGATCCTGAATGCGTAGCAGTGGATTCTGCGGCGCTGCGAGAGGGCGGTGTGCCGGCTGCGAACGCTCAAGATGTCGTTGCAAGGATTGATACATTGTGGAATCGTGCGGATCGTGCGCTTGATTCTCTGCGTTTCCGCGAGGCTATGCAAGAGTTGGATGAGCTGGGGGAGTTGCTGCTTGCGAAGGGAGACTCAGCCGATTTAGTAAAATATTTTGCTTGGCGCGGTGATACCTACTATTCACTCGGCGAAACCACGAATGCGTTGCGTGCATTTCGAACGGCTTTAACCTTTCGGACGAATAATCCGCAGTGGGAGCTGTTCTCGGCGTACGTTAATTCGGGGGTCATATACGGCGAGTTTCGTTACGATACCGAGGCGTTGAAGAATTTCCAAAAGGCGGATAGTGTGCTGCGGGTGCGTGGAAATAGCAACGGACGCAGCTACTTGCTTTGCAACATGTCGGATATTTATCTGCGCGATGGGCATTACGAGGAGGCCCTGTACGCCTGCTACGATGCGCAGCTAAGTTTACGGAAACGATATGTAGACCTCGTGGCGTTGATCCATGTGCAGATGGCGCGTGTCTACGCAAAGATGGGGCGGACAGACTTGGTGAAAGCGCACTCGGATTTTGTTTTAAACTATGTAGCGACGCGGGGAAACGATCGGCTTTGGCAAGAGGTTTACGTTAAGATGGCTAGCGCATGGCAGGATTGTGGCGACGACGAACAGACTGAGTTCTTATTGATGGCGGAGCGGGCGTTGCGTATCTCCAATCCGAGCGAGCTGGTGTACCGATTGCTGCTCAAAACCACGGCAAAGCAGTTGGAAAGGGCTGGCGATTATGCCGGGGCCGAGCGGGCTGTTGATGGGTATTTACGGTATGATGATAGCACCCGGCGATTGCTAGCCCAGGTGGATTTCGCCGAGGTGGCCACTGCCGATGCGATATTCTTAATGCATGCAGAGCAGCAGCGGCAGCTAGAGCGGCTGGAGCAGGAGCGGTTGGCTCGGCGCGGTGTGTATCGGTGGGTAGCATTGTTTATGGCAGGGCTTTTCACGCTGCTTGTGGCTATTGGCCTAACCATGCAGGCGGTGCGCGAACAGCGTATTCAAGCTGTGACCAGCATACGGGCGGTGGCCGATAGGCTAACCGTGGTGAACGCCAGCGTGGAGCATAGGCAGATGCAATTGGTGCAGCAGCAGGAAGAGATAGGGCAGCAGAGGGTCATGTTGGAACAAACGCAACGCATGCTGCGCCACGTCGGGAAGGAGCTACGGGGCGACCTGCGCTACGTATCGAACCTACAGCAAACGCTTCTCCCATCGGAGGAAAAGCTGCGTAGCATTCTGGGGGAGACCTTTGTGCTCTACCTGCCCCGCGATGTGGTCTCAGGAGATTTTTACAGCTGCGCTGAGGTGGGTGACGCTAAGGTGTTGGCAGTATTCGACTGCGCGGGGCATGGCATTGCGGGGGCATTGATGAGTATTATTGGAAACATCTTGATGCGAACCGTTCTGCAGGAGGAGTCCAATCCCGACCCCGCGGTAATCCTGACGAAGCTACATCGGTTGGTGCAGCAGTATCTGCACGATGACCGCGATAGCCTTGTGAGCTTCTACACAATGGATGTCAGCGTAGCGGTTTGGCATGCCCAGGAGCGGCGCCTAGTGCTGAGCAGTGCCTGTCGCACTGCGTATCTTTACACAGAAGGGCAGTTGCATGCCTATCGCGGGGTCTTGATGAGCGTTGGCAGTACGTTGGTGCATCGGACGTACGTGAACGATGAAATCGTTCTATCTGCCCCCGCCACGCTATACTTGTGTAGCGATGGGTATGCGGATCAGCTGGATAAAAACAATCGTAAGTACGGCAGAGTCCATTTTGAAAAGTTGCTCTCTAGCGGTGCGGGGCATTCCATGCAGCAGCAGCTATCGGTTCTGCGCCGCGAGTTTGATAGCTATAGGGTAGGAGCTCTCCAAACGGACGATGTGTGCGTGTTGGGCGTGAGATTGGAGGAGGGATGGGCATGAGGTGGAAACAAGCTGTGTGGGCTTTGATTCCCTTAATGGTTTCGTGCAACCTGCGGGTGCAACCGGCAAAGGTTGATCCAAATGACGGAGAGCATCTTGTAGGAGCCTGCACTGCGTGGCTCTCGCATTTCGATTCGCTTGTCTATGGGCTTCATTTTGATGAAGCGCAGCGTTTGGTGGATAGCATGGGGCGGATTGCAGAGGTTGATAGCAGTTGGCAAGCTGCGTTTTATAGCCGTTGGATGTCTTCCGCCCTCACCTACGTGGAGGATCGGGATGGCAGGGCGCTGGATACGCTTGAGTATCTGTATGTGTCGCAAGGCAGTAACTTGTGCTCACGGGCGTACTCCAGGCTAGGGTTAGTGCTCGCCGCCATCTATACCTGGAATGAAAATCCTGCGCTGGCATTGATGTACACCCGTGCGGTGCTGCTGGAGTCGAAGGAGATGGGTGATGAGGGGATGGTGCAAGCGGCGCTGCTGCAAATGTTGACAAATAGCTGGCAGCTAGGCGATACGCATGTGGTTGACTCGATTCAGGCGGAGCTGGGGCGGCTGTCGCTTAGCGCGGAGGGGCGGCCCCATATTTTACCCCATGTATTGCGGCTGGTAGATAGCGGGCAGTGGGAGAAGGCAGCCGTGGCGCTCGACTCGTTGCGGGGCGAATACCTCCGATCGGATAACCTGCTATGGGCAGGATACGTGGCGCAAGGCGTGGCAGCGGCGAGGCTCAAGCAGGGAGATACGGAGCAGGCGTTATCCCTATTGCGGTGGGTAGATTCGTTGCCATCCCAACGAGTCCCAGCGCAAAAAGTTTTTGCATCGTGGACTCTCTATGGGCGCTGCTACGCCGCGAGGGGGGAGTTTCAAAAGGCTATCGTATCCTACCAACAGGCGCTGGACGATGCCGAGTCGTTGCACGCTTCGCTATATAGGGCGAAGGTGCTGCGTCTGCTCGGCGAAGTCTATAGGGAGAGTGGGAACTACCGGCGGGCTGTTCGCATGAAGAGCCTCGCCGTTTCGCTGCAAGATTCAGTAGCGAGCGCACTCTCTGTGAAGCTCTTCAGGAGCGTGGATAATATGCGGGGGCTACAGGAAACGCTGTCGGCCTACGAGCGGCAGCTCGCGCAGGAGCAGAAGCAGGAAGCCAAGCGCAATAGGTGGAGCGTGTCGGCACTCGTGGCCTTGGCGTTGGCCATTACGCTGGTAGAGATATTGCTCTATCGGCTCTGGATTGTGCTGATAAAGAAGCGGAAACAGGGGGAGGAATTGCAGTCGCTTACCGTGGCGCTGCGCCAGCGTAGCGAGGCCCTCGACGAGCAGGGAAAACGATTGGAACGGTTGCATGCGGAGGCTCTTAAGCAGACCAATCAGTTGCTTAGGGTTCACTCAGCCATGCGTGGCAAGACAGCCAAAACGATGCAGAGCGTCACATATGCAAGCTCCATACAGCAGTCGCTGCTGCCAACGGCGCAGGAGCGGCAGGCCCTTTTTGCTGATAGCTTCCTGATTGCTAGGGCAAAGAATGTGGTATCGGGCGATTTGCTTTGGTTGGGCAGGTGCGGCGACCAGGTGGTAGCCGTTGCGGTGGATTGCACGGGATATGGGGTGTCGGGGGCATCTCTTTCGTTTATTGCCTACATGCTGTTGAATTCGGTGGTACTTGAGCGGGGCATAAGCGATCCGCCCGTTGTGTTGAAGGAGGTTGATGTGGAGCTTCGGGAGTTGCTGCAAGGCACGGATAAACGCTTTCAAGGAGAGGTGGCCATTGATTTAAGCGTGCTTACCATACACCCCGCCACGCGCACAGCAAGCTTTAGCGGAGAGGGGCGACAGCTTTTCTATAGCCCCGATGGCCGCACGGTGCACTGCCTACATGGCAATGCGTGTGCCTTGGACGATAGTAGCTTGCATGGACCACCCCTGACCATGGCAACCATCTCCTACGCCCCGGGTGCGCTCTTCTACTTGCTGACCGATGGGCTGGTGCAGCAGCTCAATTCAGACCATGAGAAGCTGGGCATGCAGCGCATTAGCCGCACGTTGGAAAAGATTCTCCAGCTCCCCATGCGGGAGCAGGAGCGGGAGTTGCTGGGACTATTCGCCCGGCATAGGCTTGCAGAGGAGCAAACCGATGACATCACGGTGCTAGGGATGCGCATGGCGTAACCCATCTTTCACTATCTAGTAAAATTTGAAGGCGTGCAGCCTTGCTTTGGCCGTTGAACGGTCATAAATGCTGCGGTTTAGTTTGCCCTTTGAAGGCTATTAACCGGCTACCAACACCGTACCCCCTTCGCATCAAATTCGGATTTCTCCGGAGAAATCCGAATTTGATGCGAATTTGAACCGAATGGGGTGCGAAGCCGTAGGCTGTTGCCGTACGGCTATGCGAGGCGTTCATGCCATGGAGAACGGGTCTTTGTAACTTGGTTTACAGCACCGTGGGGTGAAAATATACGTATACAAAACGGCCGCCGCTCCAAACGGAGCGGCGGTCGTCCCTATTAGCCTATTACACTAGTATGCGCGGGCGAAGAGCACGCGGCGATGCGATGGGCGGCCGGTGCGTATGCAGTGCCCTTCCTCGGCGGGGGCATCGTGCGGGATGCAGCGGATGGTGGCCTTTGTCTCCTCCTTGATGAGAGCCTCCGTTTCGGGCGTGCCGTCCCAGTGGGCGGCCAGGAAGCCCCCCTTCTCATCGAGGAGCCGCTTAAAGGTTTCGTAGTCGTCCACGGGGGTGATGTGCGCCTGCTGGTAGCTCAGCGCCCGATTGTATAGGTTCTGCTGTATCTCCTGCATTAAATCCTTTGCGTGCTGCACCGCGTTGTCGATGGAAACGCTGTGCTTTTCGCCCGTGTCGCGGCGCGCCACCTCCACGGTCCCGTTGGAGAGGTCTCGAGGGCCTATGGCAAAGCGTACCGGAATGCCGTGTAGCTCGTGCTCTGCGAACTTAAAGCCGGGCTTCAGCGTATCGCGGTCGTCGAAGATGGCGGATAGCCCAGCGTTGGTGAGCTTCTCCTTTAGGTCGTTCGCCACGGTGGCGATGGCCTCCCGCTCGGCTTGCGTTTTATAGATGGGCACGATGGCCACATGTATCGGGGCGAGCTTGGGCGGGAGTATGAGGCCGTCATCATCGCTATGCGCCATGATGAGCGCACCCATGAGGCGCGTCGAAACGCCCCAGGAGGTGGCCCATACGTAGTTGGAGTCGCCCTTCTCGTCAACGAACTTCACGTCGAAAGCCTTGGCGAAGTTCTGACCCAGGAAGTGGGACGTGCCGGCCTGCAATGCCTTTCCGTCCTGCATGAGCGCCTCAATGCAGTAGGTGTCGATGGCCCCGGCGAAGCGTTCGGTTTCTGACTTTACGCCCACGATGACGGGTAGCGCCATCCACTCGCGCGCAAAGGTTTCGTAGACGTGGATCATGCGTTTGGCCTCCTCAATGGCCTCCTCGCGGGTGGCGTGGGCGGTGTGCCCCTCCTGCCATAGGAACTCGGCGGTGCGTAGGAAGAGGCGGGTGCGCATCTCCCAGCGCATCACGTTGGCCCACTGGTTGATGAGGATGGGGAGGTCGCGGTACGACTGGATCCATCCCCTATAGGTGTTCCAAATGATGGTTTCCGAGGTGGGGCGTATGATGAGCTCCTCCTCGAGCTTTGCCTCGGGGTCCACTATAACCCCCTTCCCGTCGGGCGACACCTTTAGGCGGTAGTGGGTCACCACGGCGCACTCCTTCGCGAAGCCCTCCACGTGGTCGGCCTCCTTGCTGAGGTACGATTTGGGGATGAGGAGGGGGAAGTAGGCGTTCTGGTGGCCGGTGGCCTTAAACATGTCATCGAGGGCGCGCTGCATCTTCTCCCAAATGGCGTAGCCATGGGGCTTTATCACCATGCAGCCGCGCACCGTGGAGTGCTCGGCGAGGTTGGCTTTGGTTACCACGTCTGTGTACCAGCGGGAGTAGTCCTCCGCGCGAGGTGTGATCTCTTTTGCCATGATGTTGCTTTCTTGGTATGCATTTTGTACTTTTGCCTGTACAAACAAGTCGCGAAGTAACGAAAAAATACCCAAGCGGCGTAATTATGGGAGGCAACGAGATGAAGGCTAGATGGTGGACATTAGGATTGGTAGGCGTATCGCTCGTGATGGCGGGGTGCGGAATGGCGGGGCAGGGTATTAGCGGGGCGAGCCCGGTCAACGGTAGCTACTACACGCAGGAGGATGCAGTGCATGATCGAGAGGTAGCCCTGGCACGGCGCGAGGCGGAGCTGGAGCGGCTGAAGCGGCGGGAGGCGGAGCAGCGGGCTGCCGAGGCGGAGCGTAAGGCGCAGCGGGCGCAGGCTGATGCTGCGCGCGTCAAGGAGAAGGCGGCGCAGGAGGCTGCCGCGGCGCAGCAAAAGCAGGAAGAAACACGCGAACTCGGTCCTGAGGATTTTGACTCCTACGCGGAGTACCGCGAGTACGTTGATAATCGGAATGCCGGCGTAAAGCGGCCAGCGAGGCGTGAAACCAGCTCCTACAGCGATGGGGAGAGTCGTTATGATAACAATCGGAGCAGCTCCCCGGTCTACTCGGAGCGCTACAGCGATGGGCGGGGAAGCACCACGGTGAATAACTACTACATTGAGACCCCCTCGCAGCGCTACGCCTCAGCGTCTTGGAACTACTGGTACGGCCGCCCTAGCTATAGCTATATCGTTACCTTTGACCCATGGTTCAACGTCCGGTACAGCGTCTACAGGGATTGGTACGACCCATACTACTTCGGGTATGCTTACGACCCGTTCTGTTCGCCGTACCCAATGCGTTGGACGTACGAAATGTATGCATACGACTACTACTACGGCTACTATGGCTACTACGGCTATCCGTACGGTCGTGGGCAGGCGTGGCGGAATGGCTACTACTGGGGCTACAATGACGGCTATCGGGATGGCTACTACAATGGTGGCGGCTACGTGCCGCAGGCTTCTATACCATCGCCGCGCCGCGTGGAGGGGGTGCGATCGCCAAGGGCGGCCTCGATGAGTGGGTATGGCCGCGCGCAGCGTTCGGCAACTGCCGGGGTGAGGAGTCGTGCGCAGAGCGTTGCGCCAGGCTATTCTAGCCCCGATGGCTACGGCAGCTCCTCAATGGGGCGCAATGGCATGGCCACCCGAACCCGTGCAACTGATGCCGCTCCAGCGTATAGCAACCGAGATGCGGGTAGCGATATGAATGCACCCGCCACGAGGGGAGCGAATCGTGGTACTGCGACTCGGACGAGGGCAACCTCCACCACGCCTAGCGTTTCGCGGCCTACCTACACGCCCCAGGCACCATCCACTAGCTATCCAGACAATCGCTCAAATCAGAATGTGGGCACGAGGACAAGAACCCGCAGTGCGTCGCCATCAAGTCGTGTAAACTATCAACCGGCACCCAGCGCGCCAAGGAGTACGACTTCTGCCCCGGCAACGAGGACAAGAACCACTACTCCTAGCCCTAGCCCAAGCTATACTCCTAGCCCAGCTCCGAGCTACAGCGCGCCTGCACCGAGCAGCTCGCCTTCCACGAGGAACGGCACTGCCACGCGTACGCGTACGCGGTAGCTATCCGTTTGATATTAGGGAGTAGAAGCCCCATGTTGAGGTGAGTGTGGGGCGTATATTGAAAGGGGAAATGCTATGAAAATGAAAAGAATATTGGCGGTAGGCGTGACGTTGGCCCTGGGGGGGCTGACGTACGCTACGGCGCAGACGATGGATGACCTGGTGCTATACTCGCTGGAGGATCAGACGGGATCGGCGCGGGCAGTGGGGCTGGGAGGGGCTCTAGGGGCTGTGGGGGGCGATATGGCCTCCATGGCTGGCAACCCCGCTGGGCTGGGGATGTACAGAGGAATGGAGTTCTCGGGGACGGTTTCGCTGGGGGGGCATGCGGTGCGCACCCGCTTTGTGGATCAAAAGAGCATTGCGCGGCGCCTGGTGCCAGGGTTTGATGGTACCGCCGCCATTTTCTCGCTGCGGGTTGGTGATGTTGACAAGACGAGCGGGCTGCTGCGGGTGAATTTTGGTATCGGCTACAATAAGCTGCAGAGCTTCCGCTTCCGGCAGTCCTACAAAGCGGAGGTGAACGATGGGAATTCGCTCCTAGCGGCCATAGCGAGCGAGTCAAATGCGCAGGGGCTGGTTGGAAACAATTTGTTGCGGGGGAATAGCTATGTGCCATACGATACGCAGCCGTGGTTCCCCGCCGCGGCTTACGGTAGCTACCTAATGCTGGATGGAAGCCCTAAGGGAACTTTTAAGGCTCCATGGATCCTTTCGGGGACAGCGGGGTTTGTGGATGAGCGGTTGCGGCAGTCGGTGGTAAAGGATAGTAGGGGTTCTTTGGGCGAAATTGATATGTCTGTGGCGTTCAACGTGACGAATCGTATCTACTTTGGCGCCACGCTAGGAATTCAGCTTCTGGAGCGAGAGGTGAACACCCGCATGCGGGAGGAGACGGCTGAGGAGAAGGATGCCGGTTTGCTATGGGGGCAGTTCAACTCGTACGATAGGGTAAAGGGGGCTGGCGTAAATCTGAAGTTGGGCGCACTCTACCGCCCCGTGGATGCGCTCCGTATCGGGCTGGCGTTCCATACGCCTACGTTTATGAATGTTGAGAATCGCTTCTCCTTGAGTGCGCGTGGGGAGTATAGGAATCCAGACACTGTGTACGGCGAACCGGAGGTACCAAAGACTGCGGATAGTTCAGGGGTCTACGAGGGAGAGTTTAGCTATACTGGACCGATGCGGGCTATGGCCTCTTTGGCCTATTCCTTTGGGAAGCGGGGGCTGGTGACGGCGGAGTACGAGATGACCTACTTGCCGCTCATGCAGTTTTCGGGGATGGATTACGCGCAGGATAACGAGGATATAGAGAAGTATTTATTGCCGACGCATGAGGTGCGTGCTGGCACGGAGTGGTTCTTTGGCGCATTGGGGGTTAGGCTAGGAGGAGGGTTTAGAACATCGCCCTACCGTGCGGATGAGTTCTCGCCGCTACGCTGGAGAATGTACGTGAGCGGGGGGATAGGCTATTATGGGAGTTATTTCTTCTGCGATTTTGCGTATCGCCATACCATCCAGCCTGGGGAGGGGTACATGTACCAAATGGGAGGATACCAGCGGGCGTACGATAGCCGTTTCTACAGGGGTACAGGCTTGTTGACGTTCGGGTTCCGCTTTTAGAGATTTTGAAAGGATAGGCTAGCTGTGCGGGGGCGGACCGGTGCTGGGCCGCCCCTTTGTTTGGAGTGATTCGCAGGGTTTGCCCTCCGCAGCCACCCTTTTTCATCACCACGTTGAATTTGCGCTCGCAGTCGGTCGTCAGGGTCAGTCTTTCAGACTGGCTCGCCTTTTAGGCGAGGAGACCGGGGGTTTAAAAACCCCCGGCTATTCAAAGACCGTCCTCCGGACGGAAAGCGCAGCGGCTGCGCCGCACCCCTTCAAACATCTGCGCTTTCAGTTGTGCAGGCAACCGTATATGGCCTCTCCTACATTTCGCAACCTATAGCGGTGTAGCTTTGCGCATTATTCTGCTGCGGGCACGGCCAACCGAATACCGTCACAACCTGCACCAACGCAGATTAAAACCCGCATAAACCTGCACGCACTGCTACCAAACCGGCACATACAATGCGCCACGTCCTTGCATGGATTCTCGCTGCCCATGCAATCCCGTCCGAAGGACGGTCTCTCAATAGCCGAGGGTCTTTAGACCCCCGGATTCTTGCCCACAAGGGCAAGACAGTCTGCAAGACTGACCCTGATGACCTTGGCACTATTCCTTCGGCCGCACGGGTTGACCATTGTTGCCGACCTCTCGGGGAGTATAGGTAACAATTTTTATCTTCAAAATGCGCGGGGTGAAGAGGCTGATTTGTTGCTTTTTTCTTTACTTCGCGGCGTGAAGAAACTTAGCGCGAAGAGAGATGAAAAATGCGGGAGGTCTGCCGCAGGATGGTAGACAGCCAGAAGTTCAGAGTCTTTTTATAACCCATTGGGACTTGAGTTTGCCAACGCTAGGCAAGGAGGAGGCGGGAAAGAAGGTGCAGCCACGCAGCGTGGAGTTCCCCTTGGTAGCGGCTGGGGCGCAGCTGTGGGTGCGTGCTGAAGGGGCAGCGGAGTGGACGTTGGGCCCTGTAGCCGAAGCCGAGGTGCTGGATGTGGACGAGGATACGCAGCGCGTACCGCCAACGGTGGTGGACATTGCGGCGTTGCTGCCCTCTGTAAAGGGCAGTCGCTTCGAGATAGGCGTGGAGCCTGGCGCGCTGCAGGGTGTGCAGTTTGGGGGGTACTACGAGTCGGAAGAGAGCTACGTGCCTATGCGGGATGCGCAGCGATTGGTGGCGGTAGTGCAGTGGGGCACAGCGCAATGGACAGAGATGTACGAAGCGTTTGCCGATTGCAGCAATATGCAGATTACTGCGACCGATGTACCCGATTTGGCACGGTGCGGGTCGCTGCACAGCGCCTTTATGGGGAGCGGCGTGGAGGAGGGGTTTGCAGGGTGGAACGTGGGGAGTGTTGTTGATATGAACGCTATGTTCTACGGTTGTAGCCGGTTCGTGGGGAAGAGCCTTGCAGAGTGGGATGTACGGAACGTGGAGTCGATGGCAATGATGTTCATGGAGTGCGAGAATTTTGACGGCAAGCTGGGGCGTTGGAACGTGGCGAATGTTCAGGATTTTACGTCTATATTCTCTGGGTGTAGCGCGTTTCGAGGAAGGGGGGTGGAGCGTTGGCAGGTGCAGGAAGAGGCGGAGCGAGAGGGGGCTTTTGATGGGTGTTTCTCACTGCTGGAGGGGCAGCCCGCATGGATGGGGGAAATGGACGAGGGAGATGAAGGGCGCTATGAGGATGACGAGGCGGAGCGCGGGGAAAGGGTTCGCAAGTTCCGCCCCAATGCTGCGGCGGATGATTGAGTTGATTGCAAGGATTGGGTCACGCGAGCCAGTCTGAAAGCCTGACCCTGGCGGATGATTGCGGGCGCAAATTCAATGCGTGGATTAACATAGGGGGGCAGCGCGGGTCACTCCTATTGAGAGACCGCCCTACGGGCGGGGCTGCATTGGTCATAAATTTTATGCGGGGCAGGAGAGGGCGGTATTTGATCGACCGTATAGGAGCGTTCCGACAATGTTCTAACGATAGGCTTGCGCTCCATTCCCTGCATGGAGCTTGCATCGCAATAACGCCAACAGCTATTTTATTGGTCGCACCTAACTGCCCTCTGCGTTGAAATCCCCTTGCTGCAGTGCTTGGGAGTTGCGTAAAATTCGTACCTTTGCGCCCGCAAGGGACGGGATCCCTGCATGATCACACTAAACAATTAAAGGTACAAGAGATGTCAGTAAAGATCAGATTGAGCCGGCATGGGCGTAAGAATGCCCCGTTCTACCACATAGTAGTAGCCGATAGCCGTGCGCCACGTGATGGCCGTTTCATAGAGCGTTTGGGCGTTTATGACCCTACGTTGCAGCCAGCGCGCATTGAGCTGGATATGGACAAGAGCATACAGTGGCTAAATAACGGTGCGCAACCGACCAACACGGTGCGCCGGATACTTTCATACAAAGGGGTGCTGCTCCGCCGCCATTTGCTGAAGGGCGTGGCCAAGGGCGCATTTGACAACGATGAGATGGAGCGCCGCTTCTCGAAGTGGATGGAGGAGAAGCAGACGAAGGTAGACGCAGCTGCCAAGGCGGTGGAGGATAAGAAGGAGCAGGAAGGGGTGAAGCGCCATGAGGCTGAGGTCAAGGTGAATGAGGCGCGGCGTGCTGCCATAGAGGAGAAGCGCAAGGCGCAGCAGGCGGAGGAAGAGGCGAAGCGTCAGGCGGAGGCCGAGGCGGCGAAGGCTGCAACGGCAGATGCTGCGGCCGCGGCTGAGGGGGAAGCACCAAAGGATGCAGAGTAGAGAGCTGCAAGCAGCACCATCCGTGCAGGAGTGCATTTGGATGGCCACGCTGCGAAAGCCTGTAGGTATAAAGGGAAGGGTTGCGTTCATGTGGCGCGACCCTTTCTATTTCGATAACGTACAGATTGGCGATGGGTGTTTCCTATTCGTTGAGCGCGATGGACTGTTGGTGCCGTACGAGGTGCTAGATATCGACGAGCGTGGGGATGGGCGATCCTCTGTGGCGTTAGGGCTTGTGGGCACGGTGGATGAGGCCAAGGCGCTGCAGGGGTTGCGAGTTTTTGTACCCAAACAGTGGGTTTTGGATAGCCCGAGCGATTCGTTGCTTGGCGGGGATTTGGAGTCTATGCTGCTGGGGCACTACGTGGAGGATGAGGAGGGGCGTATGGTGGGGCGAGTGCGTAGGGTGTATCAATACCCCATGAACGTGGTGTTAGGGGTGGAGCGTGCGGGCGGAGAGGAGGTGCTGCTGCCGCTATCGGAGGAGTTACTCATTGAGATGCCGCAGCAGCCGGAGCCATCGGAGGGGTTCCCGCTTAGGTTGCGCATTCCGAAGGGGCTGATAGAGCCGTAACCGGGTGTCCTACGGCGGGGCTGCGAAGGCCGTAAATTTTATGCGGGGTCTGCAGGCGTTGTATGCCGTTTTATGCGGGTATTGGGAGGGGGTGTGCGGGTCGCGGCGGGAGCAGGGTTGATCGTACGTTGGCACTGATACATTGCCGAAGGTAAGGGTGTGCGGAGGGGGCCCCAGATTGCGTGCGGTGTGAGGCAATGGGGGCGCCATTTTGCGGTGCTTGCATGCAATTTGATTTTTCAAAGTACGTAAGAATTCGTAACTTGCGGCCGTTGAATTATTTGAAAAAAAAAAGGAAAAACGAGATGGTTCGATTGAAGGGAGGCGTGCGGGGAATGGGCACGCTGTTTGGGGCATTATTACTACTGCTATTCGTGGGAACGGCGTACGGTGCGCGGGAAGATAGACCGTTGTGGGTGCGCTACCCCGCAGTGTCGCCAGATGGGCGGAACGTAGCGTTCTGTTACCGCGGGGTGCTGTTCGTGGTACCGACTGCGGGTGGCGAGGCGAGAGCTCTTACAACCGGTACGGATTACGCCGCGGGGCCGATATGGTCGCCCGATGGGAAGCAGATTGCGTACGAGGGGCATCGCTACGGCAATGCGGATATCTTCTTGCTGCCCATAGAGGGCGGAGCGCCCACCCGCCTGACGACCCATTCGACGTGGGAGACCCCCTTGGCATTCAATGCGGCGGGCGATAGTATCTATTTCCGCGCCATGTACACGCCGGATGCCAGGAGCGGCGGTTTCTACACGGGGTGGACGAAGCCGCTGTATAGAATGTCAATCAAGGGTGGCGATCCGGTGCTGCAGTTGGCGCACCCCTTGGCTGCGCTCGATGTTTCAAAGGATGGGAAGAGGGTGATTTTTGAAGATTTGAAGGGCAACGAGGATCCATTCCGTAAGCACCATGTGAGTTCCATCACGCGGGATATATGGAGCTACGACAAGGCGAGCGGTAGGGTGTCAATTCTGATAGAGCGGCCGGGCGAGGATCGGAATCCTATATTTTCGCCTGATGGCAGCGGGTTCTACTTTTTGAGCGAGCGCGATGGCGGGTCAATGAATGTCTATAAGGCCACGTTGGCGAACCCTACGGCGGCTACGGCGATTACGAGCTTTGAGAAGAACCCCGTGCGCAATCTTACGTCGTCGAGCGATGGTTTGCTGTGCTTTAGCTACGATGGGGAAATCTACACGATGCGTGAGGGGGCTGCCCCGCAGCGGTTGTCCGTAAGCGTGAACTACCCCAATGAGGAGTTCCCTGTGCAGAACATTACCTACCGCAGCGGCGCGGACGAGGCGAGCTTATCGCCCGATGGGAAGGAAGTAGCATTGGTAGTTAGGGGCGATGTTTTTGTGACGTCGGTGGAGTACGGCGTGACGCGCCGTATCACCAACACGCCAACGCAGGAGCGTTCCGTGAGTTTTAGTCCTGATGGGCGGACGCTGGTTTACGCTGGGGAGCGTGATGGGAGTTGGAATCTTTACACCACAAAGATAACCCGCAAAGAGGAACCCAATTTCTCTGGGGCAACGGAGCTTACGGAGTCGGTGCTGCTGAAGAATGGCAAGCAGAATTTTCAGCCGCTCTTTTCGCCCGATGGGAAAGAGGTGGCCTTTTTGCAGGATCGTACCAAGCTGATGGTGATAAACGTGGCGAGCAAAGCGGTGCGAGAGATTACGGATGGGAGCCAGAACTACTCCTACGCGGATGGAGATTTGAGTTTTGATTGGTCGCCCGATGGCAAGTGGCTGACGCTAGACTACGTGGCGAAGAAGCGTTGGCCCAATAACGATATAGGAGTTGTTTCAGCTGCGGGAGGGCAACCCATTATCAACATCACGCAGAGCGGGTATACGGAGGGCGAACCCAAGTTCATGATGAACGGCGATATGATTATGTGGTTCAGCGACCGACTGGGGCTCCGTCAGCATGCGAGCTGGGGTGCGCAGCAGGATGTGTACGCCTTCTTTACCACGAAGGAGGCCTACGATAAGTTCATGCGGAGCAAGTTTGAGGATGAGTTGGCCAAGTCTGCCAAGGACGAGAAGGATGACGAGGCGAGCGATGATGACAGCAAGGGTAAGAAAGATAAGAAGGGGAAGAAGAAGGACGATGGAAAGGCTAAGAAGGACGAGAAGAAGTCCATCAAGATTGAATTTGATCGGCCTGAAGATCGTATAGTGCGTTTGACGGTGAATAGCGCGTCGATAAGCGATGCGTTGGTGACGCCGGACGGTAAGTCGCTCTACTACCTAGCGCAGTTTGAAGATAGGTATAACCTGTGGAAGGTGGACCTCAAGGAGCGCGAAGCCAAGAAGGTGCTAAACCTGGAGGTTGGTGGCGGGTCGCTCTCCTTTGATAAGGATGCGAAGAATATCCTCGTGGCGACTGGGAGCAGCCTGATAAAGGTGAAGGTGTCAGACCATTCGAGAAAGAATATATCGTATGCGGCAAGGTTTGAGCTTCGTGCGCCGCAGGAGCGGGAGTACATGTTTGAGCATGCGTGGCAGCAGGTGAAGGATAAGTTTTACCGCAGCGATATTCATGGGGTGGATTGGAACTACTACCATGACACGTACAAGAAGTTCTTGCCGCATATCAATAACAACTATGATTTTGCGGATATGCTGAGCGAGATGCTTGGGGAGCTCAACGCGTCGCACACGGGGTCGGGCTACAGGGGTTCACAGAGCGAGCAGCCTGCAATTACCGCGTCGTTGGGGCTTTTCTACGATGCGAATTACAAAGGTAAGGGGTTGAAGGTTACTGAGGTTCTGATAGGCGGTCCGTTTGATAAGGCGGCATCGAAGGTAAAGCCTGGCACGATAATTACCCGCATTGATGGCGAGGAGGTGGAGTCGTTGGCGAGTCTCCCGGCGCTGCTGGATCGGATGGTGGGCGAACGGGTGCGCGTAGATTATCAGGGCGGCAGCGAGGTGGTGAAGCCGATAAGCCTTGGCGAAGAGCGGAATCTGCTGTACAATCGTTGGGTGGATCAGCGCCGCAAGGAGGTAGATTCACTCTCAAAGGGGCGGCTCGGCTACGTGCATGTTCGCAGCATGGATGGAGATAGCTACCGCGCTGTGTATGAGGGACTCTTTGGACGTTACAATGATCGCGAAGGGGTGGTGATAGATACGCGCTACAACGGCGGTGGTCACCTACATGAGGATATTGAGGTTCTTTTCAGCGGTACGAAATACCTGGATCAGGTGCCGCGGGAGCATATGGTGTCGGAGCAGCCGCGGAAGCGTTGGAAGAAGCCCTCGGTGATGCTCATAGGCGAGGCAAACTACAGCAATGCGCACGGAACGCCGTGGGTGTATAAAACGCAGAAGGTGGGTAAGCTGGTGGGGATGCCTGTGCCAGGCACGATGACGAGCGTGTGGTGGGAAACGCAGATCGATAGGTCGCTCTACTTCGGTGTTCCCATCGTGGGGTATGTTGACGCGAACGGAAACTATTTGGAGAATCAGCAGTTGGAGCCCGATGTGAAGGTTCGCATGGATTACCAAAAGCTCAGCCAGGGGCACGACACGCAGCTAGAGAAGGCGGTGGAGGTGCTGCTGCAGGAGTGCGACTCGGTGAAGGCGACGAGTCCGTGGACGGCCATTGATGCCAAGTATAGCAAGTAGTAGAATTCATAGAGGATAGTAGGGGCGGGCAGCGTATGGACGCTGCCCGCATTACTAGGTAGCGGGAGGAGCGTTGCGATGACGATAGAGACCAATAAACGGATGGAGCGCATAGTGGCATCCAAGCAGCTGTTTGGGATATTGATGGTGATACTCAGTATCCTAAGCTTTTACCGTCCGATACGATTGTGGCTGAGGGGCTTTGGGGTGGAGGCGTGGCTGCTGACGTGCATCTTTGTAGTAGTTTACATGGGGTATCGGCTCTATTTTAGGTTGCGGAAGACGAGCTACATATATGCGTCCGATACGGCATTGCCGGGTATGATTCGGATTCGGTATTTTGAGCTTAAACCCATGAATAGTAAGCAGTTCTCCATAGAGATACCGCAGAAGGAGCTTTACCGTTACGAGATAGTCAAGAGACGGCGTGGGTGGCTGGAGGAGGTGACGCTGTGGCAGCGTCGGGGGAGTAAAATCTTTAAGTACCCGCCCTTTAGCATTACCATACTGAAGCGAAACGAGCGGGCGCAGCTGCTGGTGATGTTGAAAAAGCACAGCGCGCAGTAGCGGTACGTTGGGGCGTACCGAACTAGAGGAGGCGACATTTAAGGCACAGGGAAAGGCGATGGGAGATGTGAATAGCAGCCGCGCGCTCTACATGGTGGCGCTGACAATGCTGCCGAAGATAGGGCCTTTCACGGCGCGCCGCATGCTTGAATTCTTTGGGAGTCCGGAGGCTGCGTTCCTTGCTCCAGCCGCGCAGCTGCGGGAGCTACCGCGCTTTGGGCAGGTGATGGAGGAGCATTTCGGCATGCTTGACCGTACCGCCATTCTTGATGCTGCGAAGCGAGAGATAGAATACGCGGCGAGGAATAATCTCGGCATATATTTGGATGGTGATGTTGATTATCCACCGCTCCTGAAAGAGTGTCCCGATGCGCCGCTCGTTCTTTTCTACCGCGGCGACACGCCGCTGCAGCAGTATTACGGCAGGAAGTGGCTGAGCGTGGTGGGGACGCGCCGCATGACCGACTATGGGCGAGACTTTGTGAAGAGCTTGATAGGCGGTTTGGCGGCTAAGGGGTACAAGCTGGTGGTGGTGAGCGGCCTTGCGCATGGGGTGGATGGCGCGGCGCACGAGTCGGCGTTGGCCAATGGGTTCCCCACGGTGGGGGTCTTAGGGCACGGCATGGCGCATTTCTACCCGATGGAGCATGTGGCGCTGGCGAAGCAGATGCTCGGCAATGGCGGTTTGCTCACGGAGTTCATGAGCCACCGCAGTGCGGATAAGGGTACCTTCTTGCAGCGCAATCGGATCATTGCGGGTCTATCTACGGCCACGGTGGTGGTGGAGAGCGCGGTGAAGGGCGGCGCGATGGTGACGGCGCAGCGGGCAATGGACTACCAGCGCGACGTGCTTGCGCTGCCCGGGGGCGCAGGGCGGGAGCTGAGCTCTGGGTGTAACCAGCTTATAAAACGTAATGTGGCATCGCTCATAGAGAATTCCGACGATTTGGAGAGCGCATTGATGTGGAGCATTCCGAACGGGGGAGAGGGGCGCCCGATGCCTGTGCAGCAGACGATTTTTTATGAGCCAACGCCGCAGGAGCAGCGTGCGCTCGATGCGCTGCGGGCGCATGAGGAGATGTCAATTGATGAGCTGCTGCGGACCTTGAAAATCCCAATCAATCAGCTGAACGCCATGATGCTGCATTTGGAGTTTGTGGGTCAGGTGGTGCTCCAGCCGGGGCGGATATACAGGATAAAGGGGAATGGGTAGGGGATAGAGGGCTGTGTTCCTGGAGAGTACTGTTCATGGCGGCGCAGGGTAGCCCCTGAGTACCGTATAGAGCCACCAAGTTGCGCTGCGGTAGCTGTTAGCGGATAGCAGTTAGAGATTGTAAGGTTAGGGGTATGCAACGTTGCATTCTGCAATGCTATTTTATTCCGTATCTTTGCAAGAGGTTTATATAATCGGGCCTAAGGGGTATGATAGTTCAGTTTAAGGTGAGCAACTTCCTTTCAATAAGGGAAGAGCAAGTGCTAGACTTTACGGCGACATCTGATAAGACCTACGAGGAGCGTGCCGTGGTCAAATTTGGGAATACGAGAGTTTCTAAGCTGGGTGTCATTTATGGACCCAATGCCTCGGGTAAGACCAACGTTTTGATAGCGTTATCCTTCCTAATGAATTTTTTTATGGGGAGAGGTGGTTTTAATGCTGAAAACGATATAAAAGTCACCCCATTTTTGATGGATGCAGATAGCCGCAAGAAGCCGTCAACGTTTTCGCTAAAGTTCTACGTGGGTGAGGTGTTGTACGAATATTTGCTGACCCTGGATGCGCACCGCATATATAGCGAAGAGCTATATTTTTACCCGCGAAACCGGCGTGCGCTTTTTTACGAACGATTGTGGAATGAGGAGAAAGGCAATTCAACGGTTACATTTGGGACCCTATTAGGGTTAACATCTACGCAGAAGCTTTTTATAGAGTCGAATTGTTCTGTGACTACCACTGTGCTTGCAACCTATAGATCTGCCAATGTGGAAAAAAATGATGCTTTCGAGGAGGTTTGCAGCTATTTGGAGAAGCGGGTAATTGTGGATGTACAATCGGAACTAGAACGATTTGCTAATCAGGTTGTTAAGTCTGAGAATGGCGGTAAGGAGTTTATTTGCGAGATGTTGGAGCGCGCAGATTTTAACATAGCCGATTTGCAGTTTAGGAAGCTCAAAGATAGTCCCCTACCGCAGCGAGAGGTTCTATTCTTTACGCATCATACACCATTCTACGAAAGTGAGTTTCCGCAAAGGGCGGAGTCTGATGGAACCAATAGAATGTATGGACTGTCGGCTGCGCTGTTCCTTTTGATAAAGTACAACTCAGTCTTTTTGTCAGATGAGTTAGATGCTTCTCTGCATCACGATTTGCTAAGGCAATTCATAAAAACGTTCCTAGTTAATTCAACAGGGGGTCAGATGATATTTTCTACCCACGATTTACTATTGCTGGATGAGGAGTATATTCGTAGAGATGCGGTTCATTTTGTAGAAAAAGGGGATGCCGGAGAAACCCGTCTGTATCGGGCCACAGATTTTGGGTTGAGCAAAGAGGCATCTGTGCTAAGCGCATATCGAGCGGGGAAGTTGGGAGCTAAGCCCCAGCTTGGTGGTATCTTTTTAGACTCCAATGTTGATTAGGTAGGTATGAGGCAGCGCAATAAACCGTTCAGATATACGGTGAAGATTTACGGAGAGGGTCTTACGGAGTGGGTCTATTTTGATAGTCTACGTACGTCTAGTCGGTTTCGATTTTCATTAGAACCCGAAATTCCCGATCCTAGCCGAAGCTCCTACAAGGCAAATCTTAAGCTGATAGATAAAGAGCTAAGGAAGCGTCCCGAGGCGCGAGCTGATGCGATTTTTTTGGTGTTGGATACTGATACATTGGTGAAAGATGAAAAGCAATATGCTGATTATCAAGATGTAAAAAGAAAGTATGAGAAGAGGGGTGTAACGTTTATAGAGAGTCATCCCTGCATAGAGCTTTGGTTTCTATACCACATGATAAATAAATTTCAGCGGACTACGTACCCAACGTATCAAGCACTGTATCAGCAAATAAAAACGGTTCTGCCGGGGTACGAGAAGACGGAAAGGTACTTTAAACGGAATAAGACATTTCGGGATTGTATTCTTAATGATCCTAATCGGTTAGCGAACGCAATAGGTTTTGGAGTTCTATCGTGTAAACGAGATCGAGCGGAGTCAGCAAACTACACCGAGGTTTTTAGAGTGGTACGGTTTTGCCGCTTGCTAAGCAAGTACACGGAAATCAAGTCGTTGCTGGAGGAAAGATTGCGTCGGGAGGTAGAAATCATACCGAAATACACAGATGATGGGGCTACGCTTCAAATCTTGCATGAAGGGATGGAATGCTGTAAGCTGACGTATGAGGGCAATAGGTTGCGAGGCTCCGTGGGAGATGGTCAGGTGTACGAAGTGGACGATGCATTGCCGTTGTCGCTGCAAACCCCTTTCCTGGAGGATTTAGTGACCTGGTTTAGTGATAGGGACTAGTGTAAAGTGTAAACCATCGTCTGTTTTACCCACTTCTTGCCGTTATCGGTAAGAAAACAGTATCTTGGCGTGGAGATTTAAGCGTTTTATGCCGATGGTTGTGGATTTTATTTCGGTGAGGGAGTACGCGGAGGCACACGGCGTAGCGGAGCGCACCGTGCGGAACTACTGCGCGCAGGGGAAAATATCGGGGGCGAGGCTTGTCGGAAAGGTGTGGAGCATTCCTGCCGATGCGCCGTTGCCGAAGAGAAAAAATGCGAGGTCGAGGGTGTCGCCGCTTCTGCGGGCGTTGCAGGAGCAAAAGGAGATGGGACTGAAGGGCGGAATATACCACCGCACGCAGGTTGATTTTGCATACAACTCTAACCATATTGAGGGCAGCCGTCTAACCGAGGAGCAGACACGGTACATCTTTGAGACGCATTCGGTGGGTGTGACCGAAGGGCCCATAATGGTTGACGATATAATAGAGACGACTAACCATTTTCGGTGCGTTGATCTCATCATAGCGCGAGCTTGCGAGCCGCTTACTGAGGGGCTGATAAAGCAGCTTCACGGCATGCTGAAGTCGGGAACGACCGATGCGTTGAAATCGTGGTTTGCTGTGGGAGAGTACAAGAGGTTGCCCAATGAGGTGGGGGGCGCAGCAACGGTTGCCCCAGAGCGTGTGGGCGCGGAGATGCGTGCGTTGCTGCGTGCCTACCGTAGCAAGAAGAACCCATCGCTAGAGGACATATTGGATTTCCATCAGCAATTTGAGGCGATACATCCATTCCAAGATGGCAATGGGCGGGTGGGTCGTCTTATAATGTTCAAGGAGTGCCTGAGCCATGGCATAGTGCCGTTCATTATTACCGAGGATCTGAAGATGTTCTACTACAGGGGGCTGCGGGAATGGCGGAGTGTGCCGGGCTATCTGTTGGACACCTGCCTCACGGCGCAGGATAGTTTCAGGGCGTTGCTAGAGTACTTTGAGATAGAGGGCTAGGCGATTCATTGGGTGGCGAGAAGCGCAGGGCAGTCCTATTAAGAGACCGTCCTACGGATGGGGCTGCATGGGCGAGCAAAGTTCATGTGGGGTTCGGGGGTGTTGGGTGCAGGTTGCGGCGAGGATGTTTGACCGTGCGAAGGTCACTAGGGTCAGTCTGAAAGACTGACCCTGGCGACCGATTGCGAGCGCAAATTCAACGTGGAGACGGAAATGGGTGCCTGCGCAACTGGAGGCGCAGATGTTTGAAAGGGTGCGGCGCAGCCGCTGCGCTTTCCGTCCGAAGGACGGTCTTTGAATAGCCGGGGGTTTTCAAACCCCCGGTACCCTCGCCCAAGGGCGAGACAGTCTGCAAGACTGACCCTGACGACCGACTGCGAGCGCAAATTCAACGTGGAGATGAAAATGTGTGGCTGCGCAGGGCGTTCCTATTGAGAGACCGTCCTACGGATGGGGCTGCATGGGCGAGCAAAGTTCATGTGGGGTTCGGGGGTGTTGGGTGCAGGTTGCGGCGGTGTGTGGCCTAGCCTATGGGGGATTTGGTTGCGAGACAGGGCTAGGAGCGAATAGCGGTTAGTTGAAACGCAACGGCGGCACTGCGTTGGAGAGGAGGCATGCGCCGCAATGGCATGGTGACATTATGCGGTCTGGGTGCTACCTTTGCGGCGTTTAATAACCGTCCCCGCGGCGCGGGGGCATAATACATTTTTAGCTATGCTATTTGCATCTTGGTTTCAACGGCAGGTGACCGTGCGCTTTACACGGTGGATGCACACCAATTATGCCGTGTTCAGGTCGCTTGGACGATCGGTTACCATCGGGGTTCTTCCGATAGTGTACACCACGCTTACCTTTGGGCAGCGAGCCTTTGGGCAAAGCAGCTACCCCGATTCGCTTGCCCAGCATGCTATTGACTCGGTACTCGTGGAGAGGGAGAAACCGGAGCCCTATCTCTCCGAACGTTTGGATGCCATACACATTGTCTACCCAGCTTCGCTGCGGCTCCCCGCGGCCCCAGCGTTTGCCGATTTGCTCACCTTTACCCCTGGGGTAGAGGCTCGCACGAGGGGGGCATACGGCGCGCAGGCGGATATTGCCATCCGCGGGGGAGGATTTGACCAGTGCCTCGTGCTGCTCAATGGGGTGGATATCACCGATGCGCAGACGGGGCATCACAATCTCAACATTCCCGTACGCCCCGAATTTATAGAGCGTGTGGAGGTGCTTACTGGGCCCGGCGCACGCAGCTTCGGTGCGGGAGCCTTTTCTGGGGCGATAAATATCATCACGAAACAGCCGAATGCCAACGGCTTTCATGGGAAGCTGGCAGGGGGGCAGTACTCCACCCTCGACGGCTGTATGCAAGGCTTTCTAAAGGGGCGTGCGGTTGATGCGGCGGGATTCGTTGCCGGCACGAGCACAGGAGGGTACGCCACCAATACCGACTTACTTGATTTTGATGCTTTCGCCACTGCATCGGCACGGTTTGGCGAGGGAACGCTCTCGGCGCACCTTGGGCATCAGTCGAAGGCGTTTGGCGCCAATGCGTTCTACTCCCCGAAGTATGCCGAACAGTTTGAGTCGCTTAGCACAACGGTAGCGGCGATACGCTACGGGTATCAACACGGCATGTTTAATCTTGCAGCGCACGTTGGCTACCGCAGCAATCGGGATCGCTTTGAGCTCTTCCGCGATGCATCGCCAGCGTGGTACAAGGGGCATAACTACCATCACACCCACCTCGTAACGGGGCGCGTGGCCGGGGGCGTATCCGCAGGGATTTCTACCACGAGCGTGGCGTTCAATATGCGTTACGACATGATTAATAGCTCAAATCTCGGGATTCCCAAGGCGACCCCAAGGGCGGTACCTGGGCGTAAGGAAGCGTTTTACGTGAAGGCGGCGCAGCGTGCGAGCTACTCCCTAGCGCTCAATGAGACCCTTCGCTACGGCATGCTGTCCGCTACGCTTGGGGGTATGACCACCTACAACACGGCGTTTAAATTCGCCTACGGCTACGGTGTAGATCTTGGCCTTACGTTGCCCCACGATTTTGGCGTGCGGCTGGCGGCCAATAGGGCATTCCGCCTCCCCACCTTTACCGATCTCTACTACAAGTCGCCCACGCAGCAGGGCGATTCGTTGCTACGCCCTGAAACGGCGTTGACCTGCGAGCTGGGCTTTTCATACGGAACGCCCATACTGAGCGCATCGCTGGATGCGTACTACCGTTTTGGGCGTGGAATAATCGATTGGGTGCAGCAGGCCGACCGGCCCGACGTGTGGAAAGCGACCAATCATGCGAAGGTGGATGCCGTAGGGGGAGAGGCATCTGTGCAGTGGGCGCCAGGGTATATGGGTTTCAGCTTGCTGCGCCTTGCGTATGCGTATAATCATCTCCTTTCACCGGGGGGCGATGTAGCAGGGTCTGCCTACGCTTTCCAAAATCTAGCGCACCGCGCCACGCTCTCGGCGGTATGCCCGCTGCCGAAGGGCTTTGGGGTGCGGTTGGCTGCGGAGTACTCCCAGCGTAGCGGGGTGTATAAGGATGTGCTGGACGATAATCGGGAGAAGGCGTTTCCCCATCGCTTCACGGTAGACGTGTCAGTTGATTACACGTGGCGGGCCCTGCGGCTGTTCATCAATGCGCAGAACGTGCTGGGGCAGGTAACGATGGATTATCCGCACGTGCCGCGCCCGGGGCGGTGGGTTACCGGAGGGGTGGAGTTGTCAATTTAGCGCGCATGATGTATGGGTGTGTGCGGGAGGTCTGCAAGGGTGTATAGGTGGCAGGGGGGCTAAAGCCTCCCCTGCCTATGCATTCCAAGCGAATTAGGCTGAAGGTTGCAAGCAGAGATAAAAAAATGGAGGGGTAGAATGGGCTTCTAAGGAAGATATGCGTTACGGGTGTGAAATTTTTGTCAACGGATTCCGGCTGTTCGTCACTATTTACGGGGCGATGCGTCAACAAAATGGCATGTGAAATAGATTCTGTGAAACAAAGTGAGTGGCAATGCAGTTACTAGCTGTTAGGATTGGTATATGGTGTTGGGAGGCAGATGTGTGTTTGGTGATTGGGTGGTGAATTTGTAGGAATATGGACGTAAAGGTTAAAGGAGATGGAGGTTATGGAAAGTAATCTAAAAGAATCTACGAAGCGCGAAGCGGGAGGGCTGTACGCTTTGGTGTGGCGGTGGATGCTCCTATTCATGTTGCTTCTGCTGCCGGGAGGCCGGCTATGGGCGCAGGATGGCTGGAAGGCGCAGGAGACAAACCCGCAGAATTACCTCTACTGGGTGAACGGTGTGGGGTATAGTATAGATGGAACATCGGGTACGGCGAAGGTAGTGGAGTCGGCTAAAGACCTCCAGGGGAATGTGAGTTTGCCGTCGGCTTTAACAATAACCCGAAGCAAGGATGGAGTTGAGTTCAGCCATTATAGCTATAGAGTGACGGCGATTGGGGAGAAGGCCTTCGCAGAGCGTAGCAGCATTGTTTCCATCTTTCTAGGCAGCGAGGTTACGGATATTGAAGGAGAAGCGTTCAAGGGGTGCAACCACCTTAAAAAGGTGATATACGTGGGGGCGAGTGCTCCGAGCTTTGCGACGAATGCCTTTGAGGGAGCTGGGGTGAGCGGCGTAGAGGCGGCCGCGGGTGGAATGATTGTGTTTACCACCCCGACGGGGCATGGAAAGCTAAACGCTACGCTGAACGGGAAGCTGATTGGGAGCGGCACGCCGGCGGAAAAGGGCGAGCTGGTGGTGACGGCGACCGCAGCGGAGCACTACATGGTGGCGAGCAATTTGAGGCGTGGCGGTGCGTATACGACTTCTGAGGTGGGGGTGACGCTAGATGGTGAAGCAGTTAATGCGAGCGAAGTGGAGCTAGATGGAGAGGGGAGATCGGTAACGGTAAAGCTGCAGCTTGATGGCTCGGCGGGCAAGCGGGTTGAGGTGGCTTTCATGCCGCAGATGGTGAAGGTGGACTACGGGGTACTGCAGAGCCAGGCGAGAGTGTTTGCAAAAACTAATAACAGAAGCAGCGAGCTGCACTACGAGAATGGCGGAACGCTGACGGCCTCTGTTAGTAGAGGAGAAGAGGTGGAGTATGGAGCCAAGGTTGACTACATTGCGGATCCTGGGAGTGGTGCGACGTTGACAGAGGATGAGTGGGGCAACTCAGTGTGGGCAGTAGAAAGCTGGCGAGTGGGCGGCGAAAAGGTAGCGGGGGCGAATGGAACGTCTTTTTCACGATTGGCCGATGGGCAGCAGGTGCAGGTGCGGTTCAAAAGAACGCAGTTCTTGATAAGGTGCAATTTGAGCGGATATCGGGGAGCGAGCTTAGTCTTTCAAGGAGTTGGATTGGCTGAGGGTGGCCAATTGTGGATAGCTTCGGGAGAGTCAGATAAATTCAAATTGTATGCCCCCAGTGGAGTTGATTTGGGCGTAGTAGCTAATGGGGTGTGGGTGAGAGGTAAAGAGTACAAGCTGCTTGAGGATACCTATGTAGATGCATTTATTAAAAGGAACAGGGATACTAGAACGATGTTGATTATGGTATCACAAGGACCGGGTGAACTCAGCGTAGTGCAGTCTAATAGGCCAAAAACACAAAGGGATTTTTTAGCGGTGAATAGGGAAATTAGCGTAAAAGCCAAACCATACGGAGGAGCGGTGCTACGTACCTTTACGTTGAGAGGTGCGCCTGTACCCATCACAGGTTCAGAGAAAGGCGATAGCTCAACGGTTGTTGTGCCTAGAGGAGTATCGTCGTTTAGAGTCTTCGCAACTTTTGCAGAGAAAGGGAAGCAAATAGTTGCGATAGTGGAGGAGGGTGCATGTATGGTAAAGGTGCTGCGTGAAGGGAAGGAACTTAGGAATGGAGATGAGGTGAGGCCTGGAGACCGATTGAGAATTACGTCTGGCTTAATGGACGGCTTAAATAGTTCAATTTGGAACTATGCAATGGTTTCCACTACGGTTAATGGAGCGCCGTTTACTTCGGGCGATGAGTTCGTAGTGGGTAATGACGATGTAAATATTTCTGCCATCGCTTCAACTTATGAGTCTTCTGAGGATCGTCCTAGCTATCTAACGTTCCAAGTGTTTGGCCCGGGAAAACTATCGTTTGGGAACTTAGCAGCTGGTTCAAAGATATATAGTTTTAGTGGTTTTACCCCGACAGCAACGCCAGATGCTGGTGCTCGGTTGGTGCGGCTTACCGCCAATGGAAAGAAAATTGAGAGCGGAAAGCTGTTCAAGGGTTTTGAGGATGGGGAGGATGTATACGTGGAGGCGGTGTTTGCGAAGAGTGATGCCTACGTGTGCCTGCAGAAGGTGACTGGGAGTGGGTATATAAAGGTGCTGCGGCATGGGGAGCGGCTGAGGCCGGGAGAGCAGGTGGTGGCTGGGGAGCAGCTGACGATAGTTGCCCAGCCCTCAGTGAAAGCAGGGTCAGAGAATGAACTCAAGCTGCTGACGGTGAACGGCGTGCCGTGGGAGAGCGGCAGGGAGTACACGGTGCCAGATGGTCAGGATGTAAGCGTTGAGGCCATATTTGGCAGCATGGATGACCATATGGTGTTGCTATCGCAGCAAGGGGAGGGAGTTGTGACGTTGCGGAAAGCTGTGGTAGGAGCAGGGTATGAAGCGGCTACTTTCCCGTACATAGCGGAGCCTGGCGAGCGGTTTTGGGTGAATGTTATGCCAGCGAGTGGATGGAAGCTGGAGAGCTTATATTGGGGGGATCAGGCAATAGCGAGCGGTGCGAGCGGATTGTTGGTGGGAGACAATGATATAACGGTGTTCGCCCATTTTGTGCAAGAGGGAAGCGAAGAACAGCACCTCTACTTGCCAATTGTTCCGGGGGGCAAGGTGGTGGTTACTCGGGATGGTAAGTCCTTGGGTAGCGCCGCGAAGATTGCTGCGGGCGAAGAGCTGACGATAACGGCGCAGCCGGAGTCGCGCTACAGGGTATCCGGGCCGATTTACGTTAACGGCGAGCCGTTTGTGGGCACGCAGTATAAAGTGCCAGCCGTGGGCAACGTAGAGGTGAAAGCGAGTTTTGCCAAGCTGGATGGTGTCATTCTCTCGCTAGTCAACGTGGGGGAGGGCGTGCTGCAAGCTGAGCAGGGGGGCAAGGTGGTGAGGCATGGAGGCGTGATAGGAACGCGAGGTGCTGGAGGAATCGTGAAGGTGGAGAAAGACGTGGTAGTGAGTGCTAAACCAGGCGGGGGGCAACAGCTCGTTTCGCTCACGGTGGAGGGGAAGACTGTGAATGCTACCGAGAGCAATGGCTATTTTACCTATACGATCGATGCCGCTTCGATAAAGGATGACGTTACGGTTCGAGCGGTGTTTGGGCCACAGGGAGAGCAGGTGCTCACGATAGATGTGGAGGGCAACGAAGGGGGCAGCGTCAGGGTGTACAAGGAGGACCAGGCAGGCGGAAAGGTGTACCTTAATAGCGGCAGTGTGGTGAGCGGTGCGACCCTATCGTTTGAGGTAGAAGCGGCCGAGGGGTGGGAGTCGACAGAATTCTCGGTGAATGGAACCACGCATGAACCCTCAAAGACATTCCAAGTGGGCCGTGAAAACGTGCGGGTAAGGGCTACATTTAAGAAGATTGATTACACGCTAAGCGTGGAGACTTTGCCGGCTGATGGGAGTCGCGGGACGGTAACCGTGGAGCTTGCGGGGAGTGTGGTGAGTAGTGGTGCAACGATCCATATCGGCGATCGGCTGAAGGTGACGACAAACCCCAAACCGGGGAATGAGGTGAAGGGGGTATCGGTGACCGGCGCGAAGCAGGTGGGGGCTGTCGAGTACGAGGTGCTGCGCAATACCAAGATTTCGGTGACGTTCGGCGAGATGGGGAAACCGGTCCTATTCGTAGACGTGCAGCCGAGCGCAGCTGCGGGGAAGGTGGAGGTGCTAGATGCTGCAGGAGTGCCTGTGGAAGCGGGAACGGCATTGACGAAGGGTGCGCAGCTGAAGGTAACGGCAACGCCGGCGAAAGACTATAAGCTGGCGCAGCTAACGCTCAACGACGTTGGGATCCATTCACCAGAAAGTATCACTGTGGGGGATGAGGTGAAGATAGTGGCCTACTTTGAAAAGGAGACGCCTGGGAGCCGCTTGGGACTGTATAGACTGATAGAGGGGGGCGGAAAGGGAACAGTAAAGGTGACCCGCAATGGGGCGACGGTCTACGATGGTGCAGAAACGCTACGTGCAGGCGATGAGCTAAGCATAACGGCGACCCCTGATGGAGGGTCACGTTTTGTTACGCTGCAGGTGAACGGCGTAGAGGTCTCCAACCCGCGTGTAGGGTACGTAGTGCAAGGGGCTGTAACGGTGAAGGCTGTTTTTGCGCGGGATGGAGAATATGCAATGTCCATTGCGGAGAGCGGGCCTGGCAGGGTGAAGGTGCGTCGGAATGGGCAGATTTTGCTAGGCGGAGACCCGGTAAAAACAGATGATAGGCTAGAGATAACGGCAGTGCCGGATGCGAATGCGCACACGAGTAGACTTACGGTGGATGGGCAGCCCTTCGTGAGCGGTCAGAGCGTAACGGTAACGAATCATGATATCCGGATAGAGGCAGCGTTCGCCGCCGATAGCGGCCCGATGATACTGACGCTGCGTTCCACTAGAGGGGGCGAATTGCGGGTGATTCGGGAGGGCAGAGTGCTAGAACAAAATGAAAAGCTAGCAAATGGTGATGAGCTGACCGTAGTGGCGAAGCCGGATGGAGGCTATCAGCTTGTCCTTTTGCTGGTCAATGGGAAACAACAAGCAAGCGGCTATGTTCACACGGTGGCAGAGGGCGAGAGCGTGACCGTGGAGGCGCGCTTTGCGAAGAATGATACGAAGACGCTGCAATTGCTGCCTGTGGTTGGGGGAATGCTAGTGGCGAAGGATCGCGGCACCAATGCGGAGTTGGTGAGTAACTCGGAGCTGCACGAGGGGCAGAATGTAGACATTATAGCCACTGCGAATCCTGGCAATATGATTAAGGAGATAAAGATTAATGGAGTTTCACATTCCGCAGCGGCTTCCGAGAAAGAGAAGCAGACTGTGGAGTACACAGTGACCGCAGCAGATGAGACGGTAATAGTGGAAGGGAGCTTTGAGCAAAAGGAGTATCTACTCAATGCAATAGCCCTAGGCGGAGATGGAAAGGGGAATGTGGTAGTGACGCGCAAGGGGGTTGAGCTAACCCCAGAAAGCTCTAAGGTATGCTACAGCGAGGAGCTGAAGATATTGGTCACGCCTGAGAACGGGAGCAGGTGCGAGGGGGTGTGGGCGAACGATGTTCGGCTGGCAGGGGAATCGCCCTACCAGTATCAGGTAGGCACGAGCGATGTGACGATACGTGTGCTGTTTGTAAAAGATGGCAGCAAGAAGATACTGTACACCTACGAGGTGCGGAAAGAGGGCGGTGCTAAGGGTAGTTTGACGGTGACGAAGAAGGGAGAGACCCAGCCGTTGGCTTTTGGTGCAGAGCTGGAAAGTGGTGTTGAGTTGCACATTAAGGCAGCGGCGGAAAGCGGTAGCTACCTCAGTTCGCTCACTGTGAACGAAGAGGAGCAGGACGTGAAGGCAACTGAGGTGGTGTGGACTGTGCCAAAGACTGTGGCTGGCGGAGCTGTTAACGTAGTGGCCGAGTTCTTGCCTGTAGGGCAGCAGAAGCTAGAGGTGCTGGCCAATGGTCCTGGCGAGGTGAGGGTGACCTCAATGGATGGGTTGAAGCTCTACCAAAATGGGAGTTTGGTGTCAGAGGATACACGGTTGCTGGTGACAGTGAATCCCAATGCGGGAAGCATCTGCAAACTTTTCACGATTAATGGAGCGGCGCAGAAGCTAGTGAATAATCAGGTGTCGTTCACGGTGGTTAAAGAGGGAGCGAAGATATGGGCGGAGTTTGGTAGCTCTGCGGAGTATAAGCTGTACTACCAAAATCCAGTAGTGGGGATTATCACTGTGACAGATGTGACGCGGAACAGTAAGCTGGAGAGCGGTGCGGTGTTGACGAAGGGGCAGAAGCTGCGGATAGAGGCGGCACCACGGTTGGTGGGTAGCTATGCGCTCAAGGAGCTGAAAGTGAATGGCGAAGCCAAGGCGAGCGGCGTAGAAGTGGAGGTTGAAGCCAAGGATGTGCTGGTGGAAGCTCTCTTTGCCAAGGCGTGGAGTCTTACCGTGACGGTGAATCCAACCGCGGTGGAGAGCGATAAAGTGGTGGTAAAGGATGCTACGAGTGACCAAGTTCTGAACGATTGGGTAGCTGAAGGTCAAAAGATTAAGATAGAGGCCACGGCGGTTCCGGGGTACGATCAGCCAGCGCCAACGGTAGCGGTGCTGAGCGGGCTGGAAGGGCCGGTGGCCAGGGTGTATACGGTTAAGGGGGATGTGCAGGTAAAGGTGACCTACACGCCGAACAAGTACACGCTAGAGAAGAACCCGATAGCCAACGCGCCGGCAGGGGCGGGCTACAGCGTGGTGGAGAAGGGTAAGAGCGATGAGCTGAGCGAGGTGTACTACGGCCAGGCGATAGAGGTCCGGGTGATGCCGGTGAACGGATATACCCCCGAAGTGACCGTGGAGGGTGCAGATCAGAAGCAGGATGGGAGCTACATCGTGAAGGGTACGGTTAAGGTGACGGTGACCTACACGCCGAATGAGTACACGCTGACGGTAGCAGTTGAGGGCAATCCGAATGGCGGTGCGACGGTGAAGGTTGGCGGCGCGGCACTGACGCTCTCCGAGGGGGCGAAAGGCACTGCCACGGTGAAGTACGGCGATGAGCTAACGGTAGAGCCCGTTGAGGTGGCGGGGTACAATGCGGAGGTTAACCCAGCGAGCCCAATCACGGTGGCTGGCGATGTGAACGTGAAAGTTAGCTACACACCGAAGGAGTACACGCTGACGGTGACAGTTGAGGGCAATCTGAATGATGGCGGCGCAACGGTGAAGGTTGGCGGCACGGCGCTGCCGCTCACCGAGGGGGTGAAAGGCACTGCCACGGTGAAGTACGGCGATGAGCTAACGGTAGAGCCCGTTGAGGTGGCGGGGTACAATGCGGAGGTCAGCCCGGCGAGCCCGATCACGGTAGCTGGCGATGTGAACGTGGTAGTTAGCTACACGGCGAAGGAGTACACGCTGACGGTAGCAGTTGATGGCAACGCGAATGGCGGCGCGACGGTGACTGTTGGCGGCGCGGCGCTGCCGCTCTCCGAGGGGGCGAAAGGCACTGCCATGGTGAAGTACGGCGATGAGCTAATGGTAGAGCCCATTGAGGTGGCGGGATACAACGTGGAGGTTAGCCCGGCGAGCCCGATCTCGGTGACTGGTGATGTGAACGTGGTAATTAGCTACACGGCGGAGGAGTACACGCTGACGGTGACAGTTGAGGGCAATCCGAGTAATGGCGGCGCGACGGTGAAGGTTGGCGGCACGGTGCTGACGCTCACCGAGGGGGTGAAAGGCACTGCCACGGTGAAGTACGGCGATGAGCTAACGGTAGAGCCCGTTGAGGTGGCGGGGTACAATGCGGAGGTTAACCCAGCGAGCCCAATCACGGTGGCTGGCGATGTGAACGTGAAAGTTAGCTACACACCGAAGGAGTACACGCTGACGGTGACAGTTGAGGGCAATCTGAATGATGGCGGCGCAACGGTGAAGGTTGGCGGCACGGCGCTGCCGCTCACCGAGGGGGTGAAAGGCACTGCCACGGTGAAGTACGGCGATGAGCTAAC
>CALHSW010000035.1 GCA_938038735.1 uncultured Bacteroidia bacterium
ATGTGGGGGGAGACGGTGGCGTGCGACTATTTGGTTAGAGAGGGGTATACTATAGTTGACCGGAATTGGCGGGCGGGGCATTGCGAGCTGGATGTGGTGGCGCGGCGAGGGGATGCGGCGCATGTGGTGGAGGTGAAGACGCGACGGGATAGCGTGTTTAATAGCGTTAACGAGCTGGTGCGGCCGAGCCAGCAGCGGTCGATTCTCGATGCGGCCGATGCCTACGCCAAGAGCCACGGTTGGGTGAAGGCGATACAGGTGGATTTGCTGGTGGTGATAGAGGGGGAGGGCGCGCCGCACGTTGAATATTTCCCAGAGGCTATTCAGCCTGGTTTTTAGCAATATCATAGCAAGTAAAAAAAATGGAGGAGGAGCTACTGGCGCACCGTGCGCCGCGATATACAAGGAAGGGGACACCACGTTTCATGCGGATTCGTTGGTGTATCCTTCTCACGGGTCTGTCGCTTTTTGCGCAGCTTTACGTTTACCAACCGCTTATAGATGAGCTTCATGTGTCGTTTGGGATACTGCCCTCCACGGCGAGCCTATCGGTGTCAAGCGGCACGATAGGGATGGCAATAGGGCTGTTCATCTACGTGTTCTATGCGGATGTGCTACCGCGGCGAAGGCTGATGGTGTACTCCATGGCGGTTTCGGCGGTGCTTACCACGATATCCATATTCGCCACCTCGTTTTGGTTCCTCGTGACGCTGTGCCTACTCAAGGGAGTAGCACTTTCTGGCATCTCGGCCGTGGCGTTGGCCTACCTTGCGGAGGAGATAGACCCCAGCTGCATAGGGGAGGCAATTAGCGTTTACCTCGCGGGGAATACGCTCGGCGGCATGAGCGGGCGTGTGGTATCGGGGCTCATCGCGGGGTGGTTCAATTGGCGTGTCAGCACGGCGGTGATTGCCGGTGTAGCCATTGTCCTAGCTATCATTTTTTGGGCGTTGTTCCCTAATTCCCATAATTTTACGCCGAAGAACATCCCGATTTCCGTGCGGCTGCGCCGCATGAAGCTCTTTCTCTCCACGCCCTACTTCCTATCGCTCTACTTGACGGGGTGCATCGCGATGGGCGTGTTTGTGAGCGTGTACAACTACCTGAGCTTTGTGCTAACCAACGACTACCACCTTCCTCATTACATTGTGGCCTCGATATTCTTGATGTACACCGTGGGTATTCTAGGGTCGGTGTGGTTCGGCAAGGCGAGCGACCGTCGTTCATCAAGTTGGTTGCTTCGCCTTTCCCTGGGGGGGTACGCGCTGGGGATGGTGCTGATGGCAGTGCCATCGCTGGCGGTGGTTATAGTGGGTTTGTTTTTAATGACGCTCGCTTTTTTCGGGGTGCATATGATGGCGAGCCGGATGGTGTCAACGAAAGCTAAGGAGGGGAAAAGTAGTGCCACGTGCCTTTACTGGCTGTTCTACTACTTCGGGTCGAGCTCCATGGGGTATCTCATGGGGCTGGTGTACTTTGCCTACGGCTGGATGGCTTTCATCGGGGTTAATGTGCTGCTGCTGGGCATTGCAGCGGCGGTGTCAGGGCATTTCATGCAGCCGCGCTACGTGCCGGGGGAGTCGTTTAGAGTGCCGAACTGAAAAGGTTGGAACGCATTGGAGTAATCCCGCGGACTGACGTAGAGAGTTGCTTCTCCAGGGTTGCAATGCCCGGTGTTTCATCCCTTAGATGCAGTCTGTAAAATGCTTTGCTGAACTAAAAATAAACGGTGGCTGGAGGAATTCCAGCCACCGTTTTGATAGTAATGTCGCGCGCTTCCTACTTCTTCTCCATGCCTTCCGCGAAGTGGCGGTAGAAGAGGGGTATGGTTTCAATGCCCTTGAAGAACTGCGATAGCGGGAAGTTTTCGTTGGGCGAGTGGATGGCATCACTGCCGAGCCCAAAGCCGAGCAGAATGCTCTTTACGCCGAGCTTGCGCTCGAAGGCACTGACGATGGGTATGCTTCCGCCGCTGCGGTAGGGTATTGGCTCTATACCGTAGGTATCCTTGACGGCGCGGCTTGCGGCCTGGTAGCCAATCGTGTCGGTGGGGGCCACGTAGGGGTAGCCTCCGTGGTGGAACTCCGCCTTGACCTTTACCGACTTGGGAGCGATCGACTGGAAATAGGTTTCAAATAGCTTCCCGATCTTCTCGTAGTCCTGGTTTGGCACGAGTCGCATGCTGATTTTGGCGTACGCCTTTGAGGGGATAATTGTTTTTGCCCCTTCCTCGATGTAGCCGCCCCACATCCCATTGACATCGCAGGTGGGGCGTATGCCGGTGCGCTCAATGGTGGAGTAGCCCTCTTCGCCCTGTAGTGCCGCCACGTCGAGTGCCTTCATGTACTCCTCCTGGTTAAACGGTGCGCGCGCCATGTTTTGGCGCTCCGCGGGGCTCACCTCAAGCACATCGTCGTAGAATCCCGGGATGGTTACGCGGCCCTTTTCATCAATGAGCTGCCCAATCATTTTTGATAGCACATTCACAGGGTTGGCCACCGCGCCGCCGTATATGCCGGAATGCAAATCAACGTTGGGGCCTGTTACCTCTACCATCACGTAGCACAGCCCGCGGAGCCCCACGGTGATTGAGGGGAGGTCGGGCCCCATCATGGAGGTGTCGGAGACCAGGATGATATCTGATTTGACGAGCTCTTTGTGCGAGTCAAGCCATTTGTTGAGGCTGCTTGACCCGATCTCCTCCTCGCCCTCAAGCATGAATTTCACATTGCAGGGTAGGGTGTTGGTTTTCACCATCAGCTCAAAGGCCTTGGCATGGATGAAAGATTGCCCCTTGTCGTCGTCTGCCCCGCGGCCCCATATAATGCCGTCCTTGATGACTGGCTCGAAAGGCTCGGTGCGCCACTCGTTGAGCGGTTCGGCGGGCATGACGTCGTAGTGCCCATAAACCAGCACCGTGGGCTTAGATTTGTCAATGATCTTTTCACCGTAAACGATGGGGTTCCCCTCCGTGGGCATCACCTCTGCCCTGTCGGCCCCCGCATCGAGGATGGTCTTTTTCCAATACTCTGCGGCCTTTACCATGTCGGCTTTGTGCTCCGGCTTTGCGCTGATGGATGGGATGCGCAGCAGCCCGAAGAGTTCCTCAATGAAGCGGTCTTTGTTGGCTTCGATGTACCTTTTTATTGTCTCCATACTGTTTCGTTTCTTCACGCGAGGTGCGTGACGTTAGTTTGTTACGGAGCAAATATAGCAAAATATTGCGAGAGAGAGGGAGCGGGGGCTAGTTAAATCGGATTTGTAAATTGTAGATCTACAGTAGATCCTTGAGAACTATAGAATAGTAGTTATCCAAAGCTTCTGCGAATAGGTACGTTTCCACACGTTTCAAATCTTCTAAAACTTCTTTTTTGTCTCTGAATTCTTTGTGAATCCACGCTAGGTCGCTTGCGGATACTTCCTCATCAAAGAGATAGCGACATAGTATATCGCAGCGGAGAACCAAGTCGTTACTGTAGTAGTTTGGAAGGTTCTCTTCGATAAATCTCAAATAGGTCGGATCTAGCGTTGTCATGCCTATCTACGGTTTAAGTATTGTTGGTAGTGGTAGTCTAAGAATTCTCTATTCGGGAAAAATCGGTTTGGGAGGATTATCCTTTTACGTTGTAGTCCAATGAGATAGCCCTTGAAGTTGGGCTCCTTCGCATTTTCCAGCAGCTCGTCAGATACAAGCACATCGCAATCGGGGGATATGGAGATGAGGTTCTCATCGTACGCTTTGTGAAAGAAAGGATTTAGGCATAGACCATTCGTTGGGTTTACCCGTAGCGCTGGGGCTTCTTGCCAGCTGATGATGTGGCACGCTTGGAGGAGGTTAGGGCTTTTTACCCCCGAAATGCAGCACCCTTCACTATAGGCACTAAGCACGGCGGCGCGAAAAAAGGATTGACCTATCCGCTGCTTGGCTATAACAATCCTCTCGCCGCTATTCGGTTCATTTTCAGAGTGCTCAAAGGGCGAAATAGCGTTGTCAGGGCTTTTCATGAGGCCCGCAATGATTTGTTCGCTTTCGTAGACTATTTTCTCCGGGGCCTCCCAAAACTCAGCCCATATTTCTTTTTCTAGCGATGCACCGTGGCGAAGGCCAGTTATTCCTCGCTTTTGCAGCTCGGGGTCTGATCGTCCAATGTTACCGATTTTCATGTTCAATGCGCCGGGGGAGCGGCCTAGGAGCGTTGCGTATCGTACAACCAGAGGATGGGTACTTCTGCTCGCTTGAAACGGAATTTTGCAGTAGGCGTTGAAAGCAACGAGCGTTTCTGCGCGGGTCCAGAGTGCATGTTGATGTTCCATTTTTATGGGACTGTCAAGCGAGGTGCTATCTTTGGCATGTGAATAAATACGGTTGCAAATCTAATCACATCCATTGTCTTTTCAAATTTGATAGGATACCGTTCCTCGCTTCGGCTTTCTATAGAACGTTATAAATCCGTAGTAATTGCAATTCAAAGGAAAATGCTACCTTTGCGGAAATACGAGATGTGTAAAGGGGGAAAAGAGATGATGAATTTGAGCTTTGACTTCATCAAGTCGATATCGAACATATACGATGAGATGCGTAGCAATGGCTTTTCGCTGGTGTACCTTGGCGAGTTTAGCCATGAGATAACCAAGATGTTCACATCGATGGCGGAGAGCGACATGGTGCGTAAGAACGAGGATCGCACCGTGCAGCGCAAGGTGTTCCACGTGATGGTGGAGACCATTCAGAATATGAACAAGCATTCCGACGAGACGATTGGGGATATCGGAAATGGGCTGTTCGTGATTGGGAAGAAGGATGACACCTACTACATTATAACATCCAACCGGGTTGGGGCTGCGCATAAGGCGAACCTAGAGCGGGCTTTGGACACGGTGAATAGGGCCAGCAGCGAGGAGCTTAAAGCGATGTTCAAGGAGCAGATGGTGAGCGGGGAGATGTCGCACAAAGGGGGCGCTGGGTTGGGATTGATTGATATACGCCGTAAAACGGGTAGCAACCTTGACTACGAATTCCTCACGCTTGATGAGGATAGCTACTTTTTCATCCTCAAGGTGGAGGTCAATGCTAAGAAGTTGGCCAAAGAGTAGTAGGATTCCGATAGGTTCTTTTTGAAAGGAGAATTGCCATGAACATTGAGAAGAATGGGCGAGAGGTCTTGAGTGTCGGGCTACGGCTGGTGCTGCTCGGGGTGATGGCCGTAGTGCTGCTGCTCGTGAGTTTATTGATATACCCCTTGGTGGGGGAGCGCATGGACAGCGCGGAGAAGGCAGTGGAAAGCATCGCTGCCCCATGGGGGAAGCAGCAGGTCATAGGGGGCCCAATGCTAGTTGTGCCGTACGCCGTGAGCGGGGAGAAGGGGCAGCTGGTGCGCAAAGAGATGGTGTTCATGGCGGATTCGTTGTCTATTTCCGCTGCGGTAGCGCCTGAGGTGCGTGCTAGAGGGATCTATAAGGCATTGCTGTACCGGGCAGGGGCAACAGTGGAGGGCAGCTTTAAGGGGGTCGAGAGGTCGAGTTTTCCCGTAGAAGCTAAGGAGGTGTATTGGGAGGAGGCCGCGCTGCGCTACGGCGTATCGGACATTGTGGGGTTGAAAAACTTTGTCCGTTGCGAGGTGGGTGAGGATACGCTCATCCTGGACAAGGTGACGGATAAAACGCCGAACCGATTCTCTTTTTCTGCGGCGTTGACGGGTCCGATATCGGCTGGTTTAGTGGAGCGAGGTTTTCCCTTCCGGCTGGATGTAGAGCTGAATGGAAACGAGACCATAGGATTTTGCCCGATGGGGCGTACTACCGATGTGGAGATGAGTCTGCGGTGGAGCAGCCCATCGTTTGTGGGGCGCTTTTTGCCCGATGAGCGGGAGGTGACAGACAGCCTCACGACGGCGCGCTGGCGGGTGCTCTCCATAAACCATCAAATTCCCGCCAGTTTCTCCTTTAGCGGAGAGTCAGATGATGACGTCTACCGCAATAGCTTTAGCTATGATGACGTGGCGGAGAATGAATTCGCTGTGAAGCTGTTGCAGCCCGTGTCGCACTATAAGCAGGTGGATAGGTCTGTGAAGTATGCCATTCTACTTATAGTTTTCACCTTCTTGACGATATTCTTCTGCGACTACTTTGCCAACAAGAAGATTCCGCTATTTTCCTATTTGCTGGTGGGCGTGGCGTTGCTACTTTTCTACACCCTATTGCTGTCGCTCTCGGAGCTTGTGGGTTTTGAGTGGGCGTACATAATTTCGGGCGTAGCGGTAGTGGGCTTGTCAACAGTTTACATATACGGATTTCTTCGCAGCGCGATGTACACGGCCATTGGGGGCGGCGTGATGGTGCTTCTCTACGGTATGATGTACATACTGCTTACACTTGAGAATTTGCCGCTGCTCATAGGGAGCATATTCCTATTCGTAGTGCTTGCGGTAGTGATGCGACTGTCGCTCAAGATGCGTTGGTGAGAGGCGCAGTTAAAATGGGAGAGGGAGAAGGCATCCGTTGGTAGCCCATCGTGCGTGGGCGGGGGGTTCTTAGTGAGATATATTGAAAAAAGAGGGAGACATGGAAAAGCTGTCGACGCGGTACGAGCCGCAGGCGATTGAGAAAAGGTGGAGCGAATTTTGGGAGGCGGGACGCTACTTCCATTCGGAGCCTGATGGGCGCAAGCCGTACACGATAGTTATCCCACCGCCCAATGTGACGGGGGTGCTGCACATGGGGCATATGCTCAACAATACGCTACAGGATGTACTGGTGCGCAGGGCGCGGATGCTCGGCTATAACGCATGCTGGGTGCCGGGCACTGACCATGCATCGATCGCGACCGAGGCAAAGGTGGTGGCTAAGCTCAAGAAGGAAGGTATCGAGAAGAGCAGCCTTACGAGGGAGGAGTTCTTGCGCCACGCCTGGGAGTGGAAGGAGGAGCATGGGGGGATTATATTGAAGCAGCTGCGCCACCTTGGGGCATCGTGCGATTGGGAGCGGACGGCGTTCACCATGGACGAGGTTCGTTCTGAAAGCGTGATAAAGTGTTTCGTGGAGCTGTATCGCCGGGGGCTTATCTACCGCGGTGTGCGGATGGTGAATTGGGATCCGCAAGCTAAGACGGCGGTGAGCGACGAGGAGGTGATACACCGTGAGGTGGAGGGCAAACTCTACTACGTCCGCTACAAAGTGGTGGGTGGCGATGGCTACATGCTGGTGGCCACGACGCGCCCCGAGACGATAATGGGCGATGTGGCGGTGTGCTTCAATCCGGAGGATGAGCGTTTCTTCCACCTAAGGGGAAAGAAGGTGGTTGTGCCGCTAGTCAACCGAGAGGTTCCGGTGATAGAGGATAGTTACGTTGACAAGGAGTTCGGCACTGGCGCGCTGAAGATTACCCCCGCGCACGATATCAACGACTTCAATATCGGGGAGCGGTTCGGGCTGCCGAGCATTGACGTTTTCAACCCTGATGGCACGATTGCCGAGGCGGCGGGGATGTACGTGGGGATGGATCGGTTCGCGGCGCGCGAGCAGTCGGTGAAGGACCTAGAGGCGGCGGGTCTGCTTGACCATGTTGAGACGATACGCCACACGCTGGGCTACAGCGAGCGTACCGATAGCGTAATTGAGCCACGGCTCTCGATGCAGTGGTTCTTGAAGATGGAAGAAATAGCGAAGCCGGCGCTGGAGGCGGTGGAGAACGGCACGGTGCAGCTGATTCCAGGCAAGTTTGTCAATACGTACCGCCACTGGATGGAGAATGTGCATGATTGGTGCATTTCTCGTCAGCTGTGGTGGGGGCATCGCATCCCGGTGTGGTATCTGCCCGATGGGCGATACGTATCGGCGGAGAATGAGGCGGAGGCGTTGGAAGAGGCGCGAAAGCTGTCGGGGGACGGTACGTTGACCCTTGGTCAGCTAAGGCAGGATGAGGACGTGCTGGACACGTGGTTCAGCTCGTGGCTGTGGCCGATGTCGGTCTTTGACGGCATTCGGCATCCCGACAACAAAGAGATCAAGTACTACTACCCGACGCAGGATCTTGTGACGGCGCCAGAGATTCTATTCTTTTGGGTGGCGCGTATGGTAATAGCTGGGTATGCGTTCCGCGGGGAGGCTCCTTTTTCAAGGGTTTACCTCACGGGCATCGTGCGGGATCAGCAGCGTCGCAAGATGAGCAAACAGCTGGGCAATAGCCCAGACCCCATCATGCTCATGGAGAAGTACGGCACTGATGGGGTGCGTCTCGGCATGCTGCTTTGCACCAGCGCGGGGAACGATTTGATATTTGAGGAGTCGCTGGTGGAGCAGGGACGTAACTTCTGCAACAAGGTGTGGAATGCCTTCCGCCTGGTGCAGGGTTGGGAGGCAGACGAATCTGCCGCGCAGCCGGCCGCACGGCAGCGGGCGTTGCAGTGGTTCGGGGCGAAGCTGAACGATTGCCTCGCAGAGGTCGAGCGGGCGTTTGATTCGTGCCGCATATCCGATGCGTTACTGCTAATATACAGACTCTTCTGGGATGATTTTTCGGGGTGGCTTCTTGAGTTGCTCAAGCCGGCGAGGGGGGCGAAGATTGATGGGCAATCCAAGAAAGAGCTTTTGGCTTACTTCGATACGCTGCTTACGGTGCTGCACCCCTTCATGCCATTCCTAACAGAGGAGCTGTGGCATGCGCTAGGGGAGGGACGAGAGGAGTTGGCACTCACGGTGCAGCCGATGCCTATGGCGGCGGAGGTTGACAAGGGGTTGCTGGCAGAGTACGAAGCTTTTCAAGGCGTGGTGTCGGGCATTCGCAACGCGCGCCAATCGCAGGGAGTGGATGCCGGTGAGGTGCTTTCGCTGTGCTACAGGGGGGAGAGTTTACTGAGTGCAGCTGCGCTTGAGCTCCTCTGCACGATGGCGAATATTGATGGTGCAAAAGGGGTGGAAGAGAGCCCCAAGGGAGCTGTGAGCTTCATCGTGGGGCGCATGGAGTGCTTCGTGCCGCTGGGAGGTAATGTGGATGTGGCGGAGAGGCGAAAAAAGCTGGAGGAGGAGCTGCGCTACGCGGAGGGATTCCTTGCCAACGTGGAGAAAAAGCTTTCCAATGAGCGGTTCGTTAGCAGTGCCCCCGAAAAGGTTGTGGCGTTGGAACGAAAGAAGCGTGAGGATGCGTTGGCAAAGATAGCTGCGTTGAAGGCGCAGTTGGAAACGTTGTAAAAGGATTAACTCGTGGCGATATGAGCGTACTCAATAGCGTAGTAAAGCTTTTCACATCGGAGAATTTACGCAGGATAGAGTGTTTCATGGAGCATCCGCTAGATGTGCAGCATGAAGTGTACACGATGCTAATGAGTAGCTTGGCAAGTACTCGCTATGGGCGCGATTACGGCGTGACGGCTGGCATGACGTATCAGGATTTTGCGCAGAGGGTACCCATTGTGACGTATGAGGATTTGGAGGATCGCATAGAGAAGATGCGTGGAGGGGCAGCCAACGAGCTATGGCCAGGGGTGACAACGTGGTATGCCCGCTCTTCGGGTACTACAGGGAGCAAGAGTAAGTATATCCCTGTGACGGATCAATACTTAGAGGAGTGCCATTTCCAGGGCGGTAGAGACGTGTTGGCAGTCTATTTTGACCTGTACCCAAATAGTAAATTGTTTCGCGGGAAAGGGTTGACGTTGGGGGGAAGCCAAAAGAGCGATGTGGAGATGAATGGTAGCCATAGTGGCGACCTCTCCGCCATACTGTTGACGCGGGCCCCCAAATGGTTGGGTGCGGTGCGTACGCCCTCGAAGAAGGTGGCGTTGCTCTCCGATTGGGACGAGAAAATAGCTGGTATCGCCAAGGAGACGCTGAGGCAAAATGTGACGAGCCTAACGGGCGTACCCTCGTGGAATATGGTGATGCTCAAACGAATGCTTGAGATTTCTGGTAAGCGCAACCTACTTGAACTATGGCCCAATCTAGAGGTCTTTTTCCATGGAGGAATGAATTTTGGACCGTACCGCCCACAGTTTGAGCAGCTTATTCCATCGCCCGACATGCATTATATGGAAAACTACAATGCAAGCGAGGGGTACTTTGCGTTGCAGAATGACCCGAATGACACTGCCATGTTGCTAATGCTTGATTACGGCGTGTTCTACGAGTTTATCCCCATGTCGGAATTTGCCAATGCGCAACGTAAGGCCATCCCTCTTGAGGATGTTAAGGTGGGCGAGAATTATGCCCTTGTCATCTCGGCTACCAATGGACTATGGCGTTACCTTATCGGTGACACGGTGACGTTTACGAGTACCTCTCCCTATAAAATACGCATCACAGGGCGTACGAAGCATTTCATCAATGCTTTTGGGGAGGAGGTGATAATAGACAACGTGGAGACGGCATTGGCGAAGGCGTGCGAGGCTTTTGGGGCTACCGTGGAAGAGTACACCGTCGCCCCCCATTTCATGAATTTACAGGAGCGTGCCGCGCATGAGTGGTTCATAGAGTTTGAAAAAGCACCGAGCGATGTTCACGCCTTTATGGAGATGGTTGACAAGACTATTCAGTCATTGAATTCCGATTACGAGGCGAAGCGAAAGAACGATGTAACGTTGAGTTTTCCAATGGTGCATTTGCTACCCCCGGGGACGTTCTACGGTTGGATGGAGGCGCGAGGAAAGTTTGGGGGACAGAATAAGGTGCCTCGGTTGAGTAACGATAGAACGCATGTAGAGAGCCTTTTGGAATATTTAGGACAGGGGAAGGCGTAGGTACTCATGGAAATTGGTAACGAGGAAAAGGCGAGGCGTACGGGAGGAGGAAACTCCGTGTTTAGCTACAAAGGGAGGCTGAGGAGGAGAGATTATGCGCTGCTCCTCATAGCTAGCGTAGTGATGCTGGCTGTCAGCTACGTTGGTTTAATTTGGGTAATTGTTGCGGATGGTGGAGATGATGGTGCGAATCTAGTTGCCTTCGTACCGTTGCTCTACCTTGTAGCCTTGGCTTTAGTAGCCTTTATCTGTCTGCAAACGGCTAAACGTCTGCATGATATAGGTTGGTCGGGGTGGTTTTGCCTCGTGCCGTATATACAGCTACCGTTGCTGTTTATAGAGGGGGAGCGTGGGGAAAATCGGTATGGGGTAGCACCTAAAGTACGTGGCTTGGAGGTTACTGATGAGGATTTGGTTAATGATTCTGCAAGGATGTTCATGCGCCCGTTTAGTTTCAGGGGACGCATACGGCGTACGGAGTATGCTATTAGCGTAGTGTTACAGCTTGTGGGGGTGGTAGCGCTTGCTGTGCTGTGCTTTTTGCAGCTGGATGCAGCAATCAATGGTGGAGGGGAATGGGCGTCAGCTATCACGGCGTGCGTGGCGAGTGGACTGTTGTTGGTGCCTATCCTATGGTTTTCGTTGGCGCAGGAGGCTAAGCGGTTGCACGATGTGGGGCTGTCGGGGTGGTTTTGTCTGTCGCCTATCTTTTGGTTGGCGTTGCTGTTCGTGCCGGGGGAGAATGAGACGAATCGTTGGGGTAGCCGTCCAAAGCGTGGAGAGAACCCAATACCCCAGTCTTGGGAGGTGTCGCATGACGATGGGCAACGTCTGCGTATGTTTAGAAATCCGTTTAGCTTTCGCGGGCGTATCCGCCGTACGGAGTACGCAATTAGTATGATTGTGCTGTGGGCTGGACTATATGTGGGTGTAGTTCTAATGGCGCTTTTTGTGGCGTTGGCCGTTCGTCAGTCAGAAATGGAGGAGTGGCAGCAGGCCACCGTGGGGCTGTTGATGATGTTGCCAGTGTTGGTTGTTGGAGGGTGGATATACCTTGCACAGACGGCGAAACGTCTGCATGACATTGATGTGCAGGGGCTGTTCTGCTTGTCGGTGGGTATATGGTTTGCGCTGGTGTTCGTGGAGGGGACAAAGGGGGCAAACCTCTATGGGGCATCGCCGAAGGGAGAGGTGGAATCAACAGCTGAAGAGCCAAGCGAGCTGGAGGGGTAATGGTGATTTTGAGGGTTATCGTAGGGTAGCCAACCTCCGTAGCATTTCAAATCGTTTGATACAGAGTAGCGTTCAAAGAAACAGATTTTTTGCCTTACCTTTGCGGCGGAGAATGGGGGATGGAGAGGCGAGATGCCGGTGGCGTCGCGGTGTCGTTCTTCGCAAGGGGCGCGGCAACGAGGAAAGTCTGGACATCAGAGAACGGCTAGCTTCTTAACGCGAAGGTACCCGTGAGGGTAGGAATCCCGCAGAAGAGAATGACCGCCTGGTGGGTTACAGGCCTGCTGGGTAAGGGTGAGAAGGTGAGGTAAGAGCTCACCGGGGGGCTGGCGACAGTTCCCGCAGTGCGGGTCCTAGTGGTGCAAGGCCGTGTAGACCCCGATAGCCCTCGCGGAGGGCTTCCTGGCTGTTCGTCAGGGCTTGCCGAGAGGCGAGGTCGGGGAGGGTAGGCTGCTTGAGGCTGCGGGTGACCACAGCTCTAGAGAAATGGCGTCAGGCTGCAACGCTCGCCATGGATGGTGGGCAGTATGCGGTTACAGAATCCGGCTTATACGGCATCTCGCGCTCTGCCCCCATTCTCTTCTGTTCGTGCTTGTTTTGCTTGAAGGATGGTGCGGACAGCCAATCTATACGGCTAGGCCTGAGAATTTAATGTAGAGGGCGAAGAGGGAACGATGCGCAGTATCGGGAGCTGAAGACATCAAGCGATGCTGGCATTGTTCCACTGACATAAACTGGGGTACGGCAGCTGCGAGTGGAAAGTGGGTAGCAATGCTAGAAGTGTATTCTTGACCAACACCAACCACTATCTGATACCCCCATTTAATTTTTTCCTAGCCATTGATTACTACCCATTAACCGTTATTTTGTATTCCTAAAAGCATTACCTTTGCGGCATGGGAAGAGATAGGGTGCAAGATCCAAAAGCTCCAGGGGCAGGGGGGCGAGTGCTTATAGCCGACGATGATGACGGCGTACGCTCTTCGCTAGGGCTGCTGTTCAGGCGTTTTGGCTATAGGGTGCTGCAAGCGGGAACCCCCGAGGAGGTAGAGGCGATGGCGAGGGAGGGGGGCTTTGATGTGGCATTGCTAGACATGAACTTTTCATCGTCGACAACGGGGGAAGAGGGAATCGCGCTGCTGCGCAAGATGAAGATACTTGTCCCTGGCGTGCCGGTGATACTCATTACAGCGTGGGCAACAATTGAACTCGCGGTGGAGGGCATGCGCTATGGGGCATTCGATTTCATCGCGAAGCCTTGGGAGAATAGGGTTGTACTTCAGACCGTGGAGACGGCGTTGGAGTTGGCACAGCAGAGCAATGGGGCAGAGGAGGAGACGTGCAGCGCGGAGCAACCCAGCGTGAGGCAGCAATTCAAGGGAATTGTAGGCAATGACCCTGCCTTGATGCGGGTGCTAGAGACGATAGCGCAGGTGGCCCCCACCAATGCACCGGTGCTAATCCTAGGGGAGAGCGGCACGGGTAAGGAGCTGATTGCCGAGGCGGTGCATAGGCTAAGCAAGCGTGCAAAGGGACCCTTTGTAAAGGTGAACCTAGGAGGCCTATCGGAGTCGCTTTTCGAGAGCGAGATGTTTGGGCATAGGCGGGGGGCGTTCACCGATGCCTACGCGGATAGGGAGGGGCGCATAGCGATGGCAGAGGGCGGTACAATATTTTTAGATGAGATAGGCGATTTGGCGTTGGCCTCTCAGGTGAAACTGCTCCGGGTGTTACAGGACCAAAGCTACGAGGTGCTGGGGGAGAGCAAGACGCGACGGGCAGACATTCGGGTGGTGTCGGCAACCAATGCTGACGTTTACGGCAAGGTGCGTGAGGGAAGCTTTCGGGAGGACTTACTCTACAGGATAAATCTTATAACGGTGACGCTTCCGCCGCTGCGGGAGCGTAGGGGCGACATACCGCTCTTGGCTGAACACTTCCTGAAGTCTTTTGCCAAGGCCAATGGGATGGACCCTAAGGAACTCACGGCCGCGGGGGTACGAGCGTTAGAGTCGTACGGTTTTCCAGGCAACATACGTGAGTTGAAAAACATAGTGGAGAGGGCGTTTTTACTTTCGCAGGGGGATACGATAGGGGAGGAGAGCGTAAGGCTTTCGCTACAGCAAGGGGGCGGTGCGGCGGCGCAGCCCGCAGTGACGGCAACCACGCTAGAGGGAATGGAGGAGGAGATGATACGGCGCTCGTTGGCGAGGCACAATGGCAACGTGACGCGCGTGGCGGCGGAGCTAGGCATAACGCGCGCGGCGCTCTACCGGCGCATAGAGAAGTATGGCATCCAAACGAAGCGTTAGTTTAGGGGAGTTGCAGCGGCGCAGCGTAGCGATTGGGGTCGTCGCAGCGGTGCTGGTGGGCGCAGCGATAGTGCTGTCGCTGTTCGTAGATCCCCTGTGGGTGCGCTGCACCCTGGTAGGCGTAATGCTGGCGATAGCGCTAGGGGTGCTGCTGCTGGTGCGTAGCCACCGCCAGCTCAATAAGTGCGTGGTGCAGGGCATGCAGATGCTAGAGCATCAGGATTATTCTAGCTGCATTGCGCCGGTGGGCGTGGGGTTTGTGGATGGTGCAATAGAACTTTTCAACCGTATGCTGCTGGGGCTTCGCCGGCAGCGGATAGAGAACAGGGAGCAGGAAAACTTTTTGCAGCAGCTGCTGCAGGCATCCCCCATGGGGGTTGTGATATTTGACTACGACCATCGCGTATCGCAGCTCAACACGGCGGCGTGCCGACTGTTGGAGGTACAAAACGAACGTGACGTGGTAGGGCATCGATTAGCGGAAGTACCCTCTTTCTGCGCCATGGGGCTAGATACGATTCGGGAAGGGGCGCCGCAGGAACTACACATTGACTCCCAACGTATCTATCGCTGCACCCTTAACAGCTTTCTACAGCAAGGGTTTAGACGACAGTTCCTTTCGGTTGAGGTGCTCACAGAGGTGGTGCGTGCGGCGGAGAGAAAATCCTATGAGCGGGTGGTTCGTACGTGTGCGCATGAGGTAAACAATACGACAGGGAGCGTGCAGTCGGTACTTGAAAGCACGTTGGACTGGCTGGAGGAGGTTCCCGAGTCGGGACTCTACCGCGAGGCGTTGGAGACCATATCGGGGCGACTACGCGACTTAACGGAGTTTATGCGACGCACGGCCGAGGTGGCTAAAGTGCCGTTTCCGCGTAAGGCGCGGGTGGAGGTGGGTGCATTTCTACGTGAGGTGGTGCGGCTTACCGAGATGCAGAGCGGCCGAGAGGGGGTGGAGGTCCGCGTGGAGATGCCAACTGCCGAGGCGTACGTAGCGATGGATGCCGTGCTAATGCAGCGGGTAATGCAGAATGCGCTGCAGAACGCCTACGAGAGCTTTGAGGGCATGGGGCGTGGTGGGGCAATCGTGGTGCAGTACGTAGCGCAGGGAAAGGGACAGATAGTGGTGGCGGACAACGGGTGTCCGTTGGCAGAAGAGGCGCGCCGTAAGGTCTTTCTCCCCTTTTTCACCACGAAACGTCAGGGCCACGGCCTAGGGCTGGCTCTATGCCAAGAGATCCTCTCGCAGCACGATTTTGCCTACTCGTTGCGTACAGAGGATGATGGGTGGACTAGGTTTAGGGTAACGTTCTAGCGCGCACCGATTGTTGTCTCGGGGCTCTACCCCTACGTAGCATTTCTTTTCCGTAAAATCTTTTAACACCCGGTGTAAAATATCTTTACACTTTCCCCATTCTGCGATTTTGCTAATTCGTTCTTATATAGACTATTAACCGTAGTGGCATACCGTTTGACCCTTCCCTAGGCAAACGTGTTTAGCTACATGAATTACTATCGGTGCTTTTTAGCCATACTTTTACTTCTCAATGCGACAGCCCTTGCCGGGTATGCGCAGCAGGCAGTGCTATCGCTCGATGACTGCCTTGCGTACGCGCTCCAGCACAGCTCCAAGCTACAGATCACCAGGGCGAACGCCATAGAGGCCACGGCCAACTACCGGGATGCCATAGGGCAACTCCTTCCAAGTCTCTCCGCGAGCACCTCGGCCTACATCAACTTCGGGCGGGGCATTGACCCCAAAACCAATACCTACACCAATACCAACTCCTTTAGCAACGGTTACAACATCGAATCCTCCCTCCTCCTTTTCGATGGCCTTTCTTCCATCTACCGCCTTCGTAGCTCTCGGGAGGAGCAGCAAATTGGGCTGGAAGAGCAGCGCCGAGCGGAGCAAAGCGTTAGGATGGCCACCATTGAGGCGTACTACAATCTCCTCTACGCCAAGGAGCTTCAGCGCCTTGCGGCCGAAAACCTAGACAATAGCACCCAACTCGCCCAGCAAATCGCCCGCATGCACGAGCTGGGCATGAAGGCCACTACAGACGTGGCGGAGGCGCAAGCCTCCATGGCTACCGACAGGCAAACCGCCATTTCCCGACGAAACCAGTACGAGATCGCGCTCCTTCAGCTCAAAGCCGCAATGAACTTTCCCATTGACCAGCCGCTAGGGGTGTCGGACTCTCTTTCCTACGGCGAGGTTACTTCAACCCCCATTACCCCCGATGGGCTGTACCATGACGCAATCGCAAAGCTCCCCGATGCCCGCATTGCGGAGCTCCAACTGCGCAGCAGTAAGCATCTATACCAAAGCAGTATTGGTTCTTTCTTCCCCAATCTAACGCTCAACGCAGGTTTCGGGTCTGGCTTCTCGTACTTCCTCAGTGACCAAGCCCACGAATCCTTTTGGGATCAGCTTAGCAACCGCAGGGGGGCTTACGTGGGTGCCACCCTCTCTTTCAACCTTTTCTCTAGGCTACAGAACAGCAACCGGCTGCAGCGCGCGAAGGCAAAGTACCTCGCCCAGCAGGCTAAAAGTGACGATGAGAAGCGGGATGTCTACACAGCTGTGCAGGAGGCGATACTCTATTTGAACAGCTCCGTGGAGGAGTACAACGCCGCTGTGGAGGTGGAGAAGCACAGGCACCAGGTCTATGAGGCCACGTTGCGAAACTTCCAAAAGGGTCATGCCAGCGCGCTTGACCTCAGCCAGGCTTCCGCACGCTACAAGGAGGCCAGAGTGGGTGTGGCGCATACCTATACCCTCTACCTTCTCCGCAAGGAAGGATTGAACTACTACACAAATATTTGTAAATAACCATAAACGCATTGCCACTATTATGGATATTCTAATTGAGAAAAGAAAAAGGAAGCTACCCAAATTGCTTCTCTACTCTCTCGGAGCGGTTGTGCTGATCGTGCTCTTTATATGGGGAACTCTAGGGCTTAACGCAAAGAGGATGAAGGCGGATGGGAAGCAGCTCCGTGTCGCCACCGTGGTGCATGATAGCTTCAATGACTACATCCTCGTCCAGGGGCAGGTGCTCCCATTTAGCAGTATCCAAATTTGCGCTCTGGAGGGGGGCATCGTGCAGGAAAAGCTGGTGGAGGAGGGCGCCATGGTGAAACGGGGCGAGGTCATTGCGCGCCTTGACAACCCCTCCCTCCGCCTCAGTATCCTTGATAGCGAGGCGCAGCTGGCTGAAAAGCAAAACTTTCTCCGCAATACGCAGGTCACTATGGAGCAGGAGAAGCTTAACATCCGCAAGGAGCTCCTGCAGCTTGACCTCGATATCGCCCGCAAGGCGCGGCGGGCCGCCCAGTATGACACCCTCTACCGAGAAAATCTCTGCTCCCGAGAGGATTACCTGCAGGCGAAGGAAGACTATGAGTACGCCATGAAGAATAAAGATCTAGTGCGTGAGCGGCAAAGGCAGGACGAACTCTACCGTAGCATCCAGATACGACAAATGGAGGAGAGCCTACAGAACATGAGTCGCAATCTTCAGCTCGTGCGCGAGCGTGCGGTGCAGCTCAATGTTGTTGCCCCGGCCGATGGGCAGCTCGGGCTCCTTGACCTTGAAATCGGCGAGATGGTGTCGGCGGGCGCAAAAATCGGCCAGGTCAACGTGCTGAGTAGCTACAAAATAGAGGCGCTCATCGATGAGCATTACGTTGATCGGGTTAGGGTAGACCTCCCCGCCACCTGCCAACGGCAGGGACAGACGTACGCGCTGCGGGTGCGTAAGGTATTCCCCGAGGTGCGGCAGCAAAACTTTAAAACCGAATTCGTCTTCGTGGACCAAAAGCCCGATAACCTCCGCGCAGGGCAATCCTTTTCTATCAGCCTAGAGCTGGGGCAGCCCACTGCTGCGCTCCTCATCCCCCGCGGAACCTTCTATACCGAGACGGGGGGGCATTGGGTCTTTGTGCTTTCTCCCGATGGAAAAAAGGCAGAAAGGCGGGAGATTACCATCGGGCGCCAGAACCCCGATTTCTACGAGGTGTTGAGTGGCCTCGCGGAGGGCGAACGGGTCATCGTCTCTAGCTACAAGAGCTTTGGCGATGCCAAGGAGTTAGTGATTAAGTAATTGTAAAATAGTGTGATAGCAATGATTAAACTAGAGGGAATTACCAAGGTTTTCCGCACGGATGAAGTGGAGACCAAGGCGTTAAATAGCGTTTCGTTAGAAATCAAGACCGGAGAGTTCATTGCCATTATGGGCCCTTCAGGGTGCGGAAAATCAACGTTGCTCAACATCTTAGGACTCCTTGACAACCCCACCTCGGGGAGCTACCAGCTTGAGGGCGCAGAGGTGGGCAATTTGAAGGAGCGGGAGCGCACCTCCATTCGCAAGGGGAAGATCGGTTTTGTTTTCCAAAGCTTTAATCTCATTGACGAGATGACGGTGCGAGAGAATGTGGAGCTTCCGCTTGTCTACCTTCGCATTCCGGCTGCTACGCGGAAAGCGAGGGTGGAGGTCGCGCTTGAAAAGATGAACATCAGCCATCGCGCGCAGCATTTCCCGCGGCAGCTCTCCGGCGGGCAGCAGCAACGGGTGGCCATTGCGCGCGCCACGGTCATTACCCCGCAGCTCATCCTCGCCGATGAACCCACTGGGAATCTTGACTCGCAGAATGGCACCGAGGTGATGAACCTCCTCTCCACGCTCAATCGGGAGGGCGCGACCATCGTTATGGTCACCCACTCCAACCATGATGCTGACTACGCGCACCGCGTGGTGAACCTCCTTGACGGTAACATTGTAAAGTAAATGCACGATGCACGAATTCAAGTACGCATTTAGGCGCTTCTATAGGGGTGGAAGCCTAAATATAATCAAGGTGGTGAGCCTTGCGCTCGGCCTTGCGCTCAGCTTCTTGCTTCTCGCCAAAGTGCTCTACGAGCTAACCTTCGACCGTAGCATAAAGGAATACGAGAGAATTTATAGTATTAACACCTACGCCAATGCAGAAAAGTATGGGGGTGAGAAGACGTTCCCTGCCGTTTCTGGGGCGGTGGCGCCCGGCATGAAGGCTGAGATTCCGCAGGTAGAGGCCGCGACCCGCTGGACAGAATTTCTCGAAGAGCCCTACCTATACCTCGATGACAATCGGGGCATTCTGTGCCAGCGGCCTGTGCTGGCGGATGAAAACTTTTTTGATGTCTTTTCCACTGAGATACTGCAGGGCAACCCCAAGCAGATTCTTACGCAAAAAATGCACTGCATGATCAGCGATCGGCTGGCCGCAAAGATTGGGCCCGATGCTGTTGGTAAGCAGGTTCGCTTTAGAAGCCGCCCCACTATAAAGTTTACCATTAGCGGTATCTACAGGCATTTCCCTGAAAACAGCTCCATTGATATGGACGTTCTTGTCGCGCTGAACTCCATTGGGGTTTTCTCTTGGGATGGGACCAATAATTGGCTTGGTAACGACCGCTACGCTGGCTACGTGAAGCTGTCGGCAGGCACGGACCCCGCGAGCCTTGGCAGCTCCATCTACCATATGCAGCAAAAGTACCAGGACATCGACAAGATACGCCAGCAGTACAATGCGGACTTTACCTACGTGCTAAAGCCTTTCGCCTCGGCCCACCTTGGTGATAGCGTTGCCCGCACCACGGTGCTGCTCATTGGTATTATCGGGATTATTGTGCTCGTCATGTCGCTACTCAACTACCTACTCCTCCGCATTTCGGCTATCATCAGTAGCAGCAAGGCCACTAGTATTCGGAAGAGCCTCGGCGCGGGGAGGGGCGACATTGTCAAGGGTATCATGGCGGACACGGCTTTCCACCTGTTGCTGGCGCTACTTTTAGCGGTCTTCTTTATTATCCTATTTCAACGCCTGCTTAGCGGCCTCTTCGATGTTCCCATCGCCACCTTCATCACCCCCACAAGCGTCCTCCTCGGCATTGGGCTATTGCTACTCACCGGGGTGCTCATCAGCCTGGGGCCTGGTAGAATCGTGGCGAGGCAATCGATTGTAAGCACTATTCGCGACTACAAAAGGACGGGGCGCATTTGGAAGAAGGGGCTACTCTTCGTGGAGGGGCTAGGCGTTACCTTCCTGCTCTGCACCGTGTTTTTCGTGCAGCGGCAGTACCATTACTCGATAAGCATGGATAAAGGGTTTAGCGTAGAGAATGTCTTCAAGCTCTCCACGGGGTCTTTGGATAGTACCGCCATTAAGAACGTGGTGCAACGGCTTCGCAACATGCCGGAGGTCGAGAATGTATCGCTCGCCTTTGCAGCGCCCTTTGATGCATCGCAAAGCGGCGATAATCTCTTTGATCGCGCTACAGACAAGGAGATACGCAATGTCTCGGACTACTTCTGGTGCGACGAAAACTATTTTAAGGTGCTCAGCATCCCCATCGTGGAGGGCGAGGGGTTTGACACATCCCCATGCTACAGCAATAGAGCGCTTGTGAACGAAACGTTTGCGCAGCTGCTCGTGAGCGACTTTGGCTGGACCGATGGCGTGGTGGGGAAACAAATCTACGTGACCAGCCATTACAATCCGCTCACCATTATTGGGGTCTTCAAAAACATTAAGACTTGCCGTATGGGGAAGGTGTTTGTGGATGACGAGAGCATCGTTATCGCTGGGGGAGCCTACGAGCGGTGGTGCGAAATTATGCTCTTGAAGCTCAAAAATTCTGACCCTGCAACCGTCAGCTCGGTGGAGAAAGTGATTAACAGGTACTCAACATTTGGCGATGTGGAGCTCATTTCTGGGGAGGGAGCGATAAGGGAGCTCTATATGGAGATGCGCAACCTGGGCAACTATACCCTCTTTGGGTCAATTGTCGCCATTCTGATTGCGCTTATCGGCATTGTGGGGTACACGGAGGAGGAGGTCTCGCAGCGCCGCAAGGAGATTGCCATACGTAAAGTAAATGGCGCCGCGCTGGGCGACATCCTGCGGCTCTTCTTGGTGCGTTACCTTAAAATCAGCCTTCCGGCCATTCTTTTAGGTATTGCGCTAGCGTTTGTAGCCATACGTAAGTGGTTGCTCTCGCTCGTGAATCCCGTGGAGCTATCCGTGGGGGCGTTCCTGCTGATTGGCTTGGGCGTGCTGGTGGTGAGCTGCGGCATCTTGGCTTTGTATAGCTGCTTTGCAGCCAATCAGAATCCCACGAAGTATTTGGCGGAAGAGTAGGCGGGAATGCGCCCGTTCCCTTCCTCCGCAGTAGGGACTGCATTGGGGAAAGCCATCCGCAGGACGGCTTTCCCCAATGCGCATTCATTTTCACCGAAAATCGTTTTACTTTTGCGCTTCATTGGGCGGAGATGGTCTACACGATTTTTAGCATATTGCTTGCCGCTGCTGCGCTAGTGTTGGCGTACATGGGCTACCTGTGGGGGGCCATCGTGGCGTGGGCGGTGGCCGCAGTGCTTATTGCAAGGCAGTACCAATTGCTGCGGCGCGGCAGGGAGAGCATTAGCATTGTGCTCAAGGCGATAAGGAATGGCGATTACACCTTTTCGCTAAAAAACGATGGTACGGGGGTCAACCAGTCGCTCAACCAAATCAAGTTGCTCGTGCAGGATGCTCGGCGGGAGGTTGAAGCGCAAGAAAAATTTCTCTCCGTAATTATTGAGTGCGTGGCCACTGGGGTAATCATTGTCGCTTCCGATGGCTTCGTGCGTTTCATCAACCGTGCAGCGCTGTCCTACCTTTCGCTCCCTGCGTTAACGCATACGGATAGGCTCCGGCAGCTCTACCCCGAGCTCTTCGCCGTGCTTCGTGCGATGCGAAGCAATGAGACAAAAACAATTACAATACAAACAGAAAAAGAGAGTCTACAGCTCGCTGTGCAGCTCCGCGCTGTGGCTCTCGCTTCGGGCGAGATGCAAGTCATTACGCTCAATGACATCAACTCCCAGCTTGACCAAAAGGAAACCGACTCATGGATCTCCCTCATTCGGGTGATGACGCATGAAATCATGAACTCCGTTGCGCCAATACGCTCCATCGCTGAGGTCTTGCTTAATGCCGAGGAGCCGTTTAGCGATGCTACCCGAAAAGCGATACAGACCATTCATGGCACCTCCGACACGCTCATCCGTTTTGTGGAGGACTACCGTAAATTCTCCGCGGTGCCCCCGCCGCGGCGTGCACCGGTTGAGGTGGCTTCCCTTTTGCAGCAGGCGGTTACGCTCATCGCGAGGGATGCTGAGGCGAAGCGAATCAGCGTGGATGTCAACCTATCGATGGGGGACCACTCCATCGTGGCGGATCAAAGCCTCCTGCTGCAAGTGCTTCACAACCTTCTCAAAAATGCGGTGGAGGCTACGCCGGAGGGCGGTGCTATCGCTATTACTTCAGCGCTAACCCGACAGGGGCACCCATCGCTGCGGGTGTACAATAGCGGTGCCCCTATTGACGCAGCAACGCGCCCCTACATTTTCATTCCATTTTTCACCACGAAGCAGGGGGGAAGCGGCATTGGATTGAGCCTTTCTCGCTACATTATGCGCCTGCATGGGGGCAACCTTACCTACCAGCCGCAGCCTGTGGGGAGCGTCTTTGTTGTGGAGTTTTAGATGCCCACCTACTCGGGTGCTGCAGACGAAAACTTGGATGTACCCTGCGTGAAGCTTCGCAGGCGAGCCAACCATCGCGGGTTCCTCGCCAGGTCAAACGGCAGGATCGGCTGATGGAATCAGTATACTGCTGCGCAAATTTTGGACCGCGGGCACCTCTACGCTAGCAACCGTTCATCCCTACAGGCCGTACTTCTTAATCTTGGCGTAGAGCGTTGGGCGCGTGATGCCTAGCTCATTGGCGGCGAGGCTAATATTGTATGATGTCCTTTCGAGTGCTTGTTGTATGAGCTCCCGCTCCATCGCTTCAAGCGTGATGGGTACGCCTCGGTTTGATACGTCACGCACGCATTCAAGCGAAAAATCGTTCTCCTGCAGCGTGTCGCTCTCGGCGAGAATCACCGCCTTTTCCACCGCGTGCCGTAGCTCGCGCACGTTGCCCATCCATGGGTGTGCACGCAGCTTATCCATCGCCGCGGGGGAAATCCCCTTGATGGTCTTTCCATGACGCTCGTTGTACTCATCGATGAAGAGGTCCACCAGCGCAGGGATATCCTCTTGCCGCTCCCGCAATGGCGGTATTTCCACGTGAATGGTGTTTATACGATAAAATAGGTCTTCCCTAAAGCTCCCCTCGGCGACGCGGTCAAAAATATTAGCGTTGGTGGCGGTGATGAGCCGCACGTTGAAGGGGATAGCCTTATTGTCTCCAACCCGCACCACTTCACGCTTTTGCAGTGCAACGAGGAGCTTAGCCTGCATCTCCGGGGCTAAGTTCCCTATCTCGTCAAGGAACAGTGTGCCGCCCTCCGCGGCCTCTATTTTACCAACCCTATCGTGCTGCGCATCGGTGAAAGCCCCCTTCACGTGGCCGAACAGTTCGCTCTCAAAGAGCGAGCTGGTGATCGCCCCCATGTCAACGTGCACCATGGGCTTGCCCTTGCGCAACGAATGGGCATGTACGTAGTTGGCAAACACCTCTTTACCCGTCCCATTCTCCCCTGTGATGAGTAGGTTGGCATCGGTGGCAGCCACCCTGTCAAGCAGGGATATCACCTCCCGCATCGCGGGGGATTGGCCGAGAGAGATGGTCTCCTGGTGAACACCTTTCGTACCCTTTGCATTCCCTCTTCCCGCGTCCATCGCCTGCATTAGTCCCTGCACGAGCCGCTGGTTGTCCCACGGCTTGACCGTAAAGTCTGCCGCGCCTCGTTTCAGTGCCTCCACGGCGAGGTCAATGTCTGAGTAGGCTGTAAACATAACAACCGGCAGTTCGGGATGCAGCCTTTTCACCTCAGAAAGCCAGTAGAGTCCCTCGCTCCCCGTGTTGAGGCCCGCCTTGAAATTCATGTCCAGCAGCACCACGTCAGGGCTTTTCTCGCTAATGGTGCCGAGCAGCTCAAAGGGGCGGCTGATAAGCGTTACCTCCGCGAAATATTGGCTGAGCAGCAGGTCTAATGCGCTCAGCACGTTTCTATTATCATCTAGTACAACGATTTTTCCCCTTTTCATTGCGCTTACCCATTCGTGCTGTCCGTTGCTCCTCCGCTCTCGCCCCTCCCGCAGTGTAAAGGTAAGGAGAATGTTGCATTCCGTGGTGTCTCCGCCTTGCGGCATGCCAGCGTAGCTACCTCCCTGCCATCAAATCCGTACCCCCTTCGCATCAAATTCGGATTTCTCCGGAGAAATCCGAATTT
>CALHSW010000036.1 GCA_938038735.1 uncultured Bacteroidia bacterium
CTCTGCCCCACCCCCACCGTCTCTATGAACACAATGTCAAAACCAGCCGCCTCGCATAGCACAATGGTCTCCCGCGTCTTACGCGCCACCCCGCCCAGCGACCCCGCCGAGGGGGAAGGACGTATAAATGCGTTTGGGTCAACGCTTAGCTTCTCCATACGCGTCTTATCGCCCAGGATGCTCCCTTTGGTTACAGCGCTGCTGGGGTCAATGGCAAGCACCGCCAATCTATGCCCCTGCCCCGTGAGAATGCACCCTAGTTCTTCAATCACAGTGCTTTTACCCGCGCCGGGCACGCCCGTTACCCCTATCCGATAGGATTTTCCAGAATGCGGAAGGCAACGGGCTATAATCTCCTGGCTCAAGGCGTAATGCTCCGGCCGCAGACTCTCCACCAGCGTAATCGCCTGGCTGAGCACCGTGCGATTGCCCGACAAGATACCGTCCACGTACTCGTCTACCGTCAACTGCTTGCGCCGCGTGGCACGTATACGAGCCAAGGCTGCCTCATTGATCATCGGTGGCTTCCTCACCCCTGCATTTACCGACAATGCGCTTTTATCTCCGCCTAACTTCTTCTCCTCTCTGTTCTCCATAAGCCACCTTTCCTCTATTCATTTTTTCCTGTATACCAAATCGCAGCCAAAGCTCCAATTCCCTTTCACCTTGCAAATATACCATTTTTCCTCCATCTTTTCATCCGCAAAAAAAATGGGGCGACACCCTAAAGGCATCGCCCCTGATTGCGCAAACTCTTATAACCTCTTACTTCTTCGGGTACTTCGCCATCAGCGCATCCAGCTTCTTTTGCATGTCCGGCTCGCTGCGGTACTTAAAATAGAGCGAATGCAGTATATCCACTGCCCCTTCATACCCCGGCTGCACCTCCAGCGCCTTCTCTGCAGCTGGTATCGCCTTCCTAAATTTCTCCTCCGCCTGCTTCATGTACTCATCGTACAACTTACTATCGTCTATAGCCTTCTTCTGCAAAGCAACGCCCTCGTTGTAGTACATCACAGCGATATTGTACATGGGATCCACGTAGTCGGGCGCCATCTCGCTCGACTTTTGGTATGCTGCCAACGCTCCAGCCTCATCTTCCATATTCTGCAGCACAACGCCCTTAACGAAGTACAGCTGCGCATTGTTGGGGTCATTGGCTATGGCACCCTCCAAATAGGGCAACGCCTCCTTAGGATCTTTACCCTGCGATATGTAGTAATCCACCAACGAAAGCATCAGGCACTTCTGTCCCGGATACTTAGAAAGGTTCGCCTGCAGCATCGCTTTGCCCTCTTCAACCTTCCCAGCCTCCTTGGCCACTCCGTAGTACGTACATATCAGTTCCCCGTTGTTTGTATATCCGCTCTCTATCGCCTCTCCAAAATGCTCAATTGCCTTCTCCTTATCCCCCTTCTGGTAGCACGCAAGCCCTGCGTAGTACATCGCGATCGTGTCAACAGACTTCAGCAGCTCATGCCGACCAACTTCTATTGACAGTTCCAACGACTCCACAGACTTTCCATACTCTCCTTGGGTGTAGAAGTTCACGCCGTCATTAAAGAGCATATCATGCACCATACGGAGGCCTTCACCTATCTTTTTTGACTTTTTGCCCTTTGCATCAAGCGAAACGGCCCTGAGGTACGCATCGTACGCCAACGAGAGCGGATCTACAACCACTGGCTGCACCACCTTCGTAAAGGTCAACTGTTTATTTTCGTTCATGTATAAATCCACCTCTCCGTAATGCAGCACATGGTAAGTTGTCCCGTTCACCTCCGCTTGGCTCTCGCTGGAAGGCTTCCCCAGAACAAGCATTATTGTGGCCTCATCCCAACCATTCTGCGCATTCAGCGTATGTGCTCCGGCAATCTCCGTTAACAACGCCCCTCTATCCAGCCAGGTTGCCACTTTTTTCCCCTTCTTCGCATCAGCTATACTCGCATCACTCTTTGCGAGCTTTTTCGCTAGGCTCGCAAAATTGGGTCGTGCAGTTTGCGCCCGAAGAGACGCTCCCCACGTGCCAAACACCATCGCCACCAGCGTTACGTACAATGCTATTCGCTTCATCTTCTGTCGTATTAGTTACACTCGTTTACTCTATTATGTTAAGCCTCATCGGTCGTATCTTCAACTTCTATGCCATTCCCATCCTCACTGTCAACCGCAACAGGTTCTGCCTCCCCGTCAATCTCCTGGCTCTCCTCGCCATCCTCTTCCGGCGGCACGCACGCTATCGAGGATATCGCATCCCCTTTACCGAGCGCAATGCAATGCACTCCCTTCGTATTCCGCCCCGACAGCGCCGTTTGCAGTACGGGGAACCGTATCGCGACGCCCTTCTTCGACATAATCATCACGTGGTCATCATCCTCCACCAGCAGAATATTCACGAGCTCTCCAGCCTTCTCCACATTCAGCGTCCGCACGCCCTTACCCCCTCGCCCGATTGTACGATACTCGCCAACCTCAGTCCGCTTGCAGTAGCCATCCTCCGACACCACGAGGAGCTTGCGCGTGTCATCCTCACGCCACGCCACCATCCCTACAGCCCTATCCTCATCGCTAGCGAAACGCATCCCCTGCACCCCCATTGACTTTCTTGACACCGTACGCACCTCCGACTCCGCGAAGCGAATCGCTTGCCCTTGGCGACTGGCCATAATCAAATCGCACTTGCCATCGGTCAGCACCGCATCGAGCAACCGATCATCATCCCGCACCGTGATGGCTATCACCCCCCTCGCCCGCGGCCTAGAGTACTCCGCCAGCGAGGTTTTCTTCACCACCCCCTTCGCTGTCACCATCACCACAAAGCGACTATTGGTGTACTCCTCATCATCTAAGTTCCGAACATTGATTACAGCTCGCACCTTGTCGTCAGTCGCCATCTGCATCAGATTCTGCATGGCACGCCCTTTTGAGTTGCGCGCCCCCTCGGGCAGCTCGTACACCTTCTGCCAGTAGCACTGTCCCTGCTCTGTGAAGAAAAGCAACGTGTTGTGCATCGTGGCGTAGTACAAATGCTCCACGAAATCGTCATCACGCCGCCCGCTCCCCTGCGCGCCTCGCCCACCGCGGCGCTGCGTGCGGTACTCCGCCAGATTCGTCCGCTTTATATACCCTTCGTGCGATATTGTAATCACCACATCATCATCAGGGTAAAAATCCTCCGCCACGAACTCGCGCGCATCGGGGACGATCTCAGTGCGCCGTGCGTCACCGTACTTCTGCTTCACCTCCTGCAGCTCGTCCTTAATCACGCCGTACTGCATCCCCTCATCGGCCAGCAACCGCTTCAAGTAGTCTATGCGCTTTTCAAGCTCATCGTACTCTGCCTTCACCTTGTCACGCTCCAGGCCGGTCAACGCACGCAGCCGCATATCCACTATAGCCTGCGTCTGGATCTCCGAGAGCGCGAAGCGTTCGCTAAGCCGCTGCTTAGCCTCATCGGTATTGCTTGAGCTCCTGATAATCTGCACCACCTCATCGATGTTGTCAATCGCTATCAGCAAACCCTCCAGGATATGCAGCCTATCCTGTGCCTTCTTCAGCTCAAAGCGCGACCGGCGCAGCACCACCTCATGGCGATGCCGCACAAAATAGATTATCAAATCCAAGAGATTCAGCTGCCGCGGCCGTCCGTCAACGAGCGCTATATTATTCACTGAGAAGTAGCTTTGCAGCTGCGACACGCGGAAAAGGTTATTGAGCACCACGCGCGGCATGGCATCCTTCTTCAGAATGATTACTACGCGTACACCCTTCCGATTCGACTCATCATTGATGTAGCTTATCCCCTCCAGCTTATGGTCGTTCACCAGCTCCGCAATCCGAGCAATCATGTCCGCCTTGTTCACCTGATAGGGTATCTCGGTCACTATGATGCTCGTGCGCCCCGTCGGGGTTTCCTCTATCTCCGTTCTCGCCCGCACCACGATGCGCCCCCGCCCCGTTCTAAAGGCGTTCTTCACCCCCTCGATGCCGTATATGATGCCGCCTGTCGGGAAATCGGGACCCTTCACGTACTCCATCAGCTCGTCCACCGTGATGTTGCGATTATCTATATACGCACAAATCGCATCCACCACCTCCCCTAGGTTATGCGGCGCCATATTCGTGGCCATACCCACCGCAATGCCCGACGAACCGTTCACCAGCAGCTGGGGAATGCGTGTCGGCAGCACAGTGGGCTCTTTGAGCGACTCGTCAAAGTTCGGCATGAAATCCACCGTATCCTTATCCAAGTCTTTAAGCACATCCTCGCTGATACGCGACAGGCGCGCCTCCGTGTAACGCATCGCCGCGGCGCTATCACCATCCATCGAGCCAAAGTTACCCTGCCCGAACACCAACGGGTAGCGTAGCGACCAATCCTGCGCCATACGCACCATGGCATCGTACACCGATGAGTCGCCGTGCGGATGGTACTTACCAAGCACCTCACCCACAATACGAGCCGACTTCTTCGTCGCCGTGTTGTACGACAACCCCAAGCCAAGCATACCAAACAGCACGCGCCGATGCACCGGCTTAAACCCATCGCGCACATCGGGAAGCGCCCTGCTCACTATCACCGACATCGAATAGTCGATGTACGCCGACTTCATCTGGTCCTCTATATCCACCTGGTGGATACGCTCCCCCTCATGAAAATCTATCATCGCTCCTTGCTTATCCTTTCCGCACTGGGCTAGCTACCCCCCATACCCAATCAACAGCCATCCCCTTGCGCATTACGGTGCAAAGGTACACAAAATCCCTCGAATTTTCGCCCTGCAGCAAGCCTACCTAGGGACTGCCCCTCACTCCCTGCAAATCTCGCCCTCAGCCAATTGCGTTTCAGCAGCATTCCTAAACCCCCGATTAAAAATGCCGGGCGCAACAGCAAAAGCACCAACACTCCTTGCAGCGGGTTCTTCCCGCCTTCGCAGACTGCCGTTTTCCTACAAAAAGAGCGGCAGTCTGAACCGAATACTTTTCGCAAACGATTTCAGACTGCCGCTACCTATACTCTCTGCCTTACCCCCTCAGCAGGGGCAGCAAACCCGCCCACTCGCTCACCGTCACGCTCAGGTCGTCAATCGCAACGTACGCTGGCGTGTTTAAGCCGTACGACTTCCCCTCGGTGCTAATCATTGAAACTCTGGTGATTTGCCTAATTCTCTTCTTTCAGCTTCTGCGTGTAGAAACCCTTGGTCATGTCATCAAAGGTGGGGTTGTAGCCGCAGTCACTAACCGTCCACTGATTGGCAGTTGCTATTGCAGGATTTTCTTTAGGAAACAACCCTTTAAACATGGTGAAATCAGTAAGCCACTTTTGCCCCGTAATCGTCACGCTCCTTACCGAGGTCAATCCTGAAAAATCAACGGTATAAACAGCTGGAGAATTTTTTACATCCGGAGCCATTGTAAACCTGAACGCTCCAGCTACATTGGATAATTTAGGGCAAGTAAAAGACCCACCTGCTCTCCATGACAACATAACTTTAAAATCCTTGCCAACCTTTTCTAGCGAACTAAGATTAATGGAGGGTTTATCCAAAATCTTAATAGAAGATTCGCCTACTATCTCCTTGAGACCAGAAAAATCGTACTTGCTGTTTCCCACGGATATTATATTAACTCTTCCAATTTTTTGCAAACTCTTCATGTCTATTTCGTTTTTTTTGCAATCCCAATCTAGCCCCCCTCCTATCTCTGTAAATGGAAACGAGAACTTTGAGCTAGAACTGTTTTGTATTACCAATGATCCCATCAGTTTTGAGATACCCTCGACCGTAAACACATCCACATATTGCAACAAATCAAACTTGAGATTACCATCCAGGGTAGATGGCCCTGACAACTTCTCCAGCCCATTACTTCCATTGATTTCTAACGTATGGCCTCTTAAGTCAAACAAAGGATTCAGTACTACCTCCTTGCAGTACATGTCCGCCAACATCATATCAGCATCTTGAATCTCCAAGGAAGAAATATCAAATTCAAGGGAGACTTCGCCGCTTGCAACGTAAAAATAGCCCATGCATTTCTTGAGCTTCGGAAGGCTAATTTGTTGCAATTTTGAATTATCAGAACATTCAAATCCCCCTACTTCCGACAACTCCGATAAGGCTATACTCCCCAACTTTAAAATATTATTAATCTTCAAACTTCCACCAATGCGATTTAGTACGGGAAAATATACACTCTCCAAACTTCTGAAATACTGCACCTCTAGTTTACCGCCTACGCTTGACAATACATCAAAACCCACTGCCTCTATTGCAGCATTACTAGCATACTTTATCTGTCCCGTTTTAGCATCTACTTCAGTCTTCATTGCCCCTTGCAGTACTAGGCTGCCTCTCACCTCCTCTAGCAAGCTTACAACTACACTCTTCAATGTGCGCGACGTTACAAACACTTCTCCCTTTATACTTTTAACCTTAGGGATAGAAACCGACTCTACAGTTCCACATCTTACTACAAAATCGCCATTTACCTCGCTCAGCGATGGCAATGAAACCTCCTTAACCTTCGCACACCTACTTGTATCCAAGCATGTCCCTAGCAAAAAGCTCCCCACTGTCTCGAGACTTTTGAGCCCAGAGAAATCAACCCCATCGTAGGAAGCATTTATTTTTAAGGCCCCTCCCACTTGCTTTAAATATGCAAGCGAATCCAAGTTGGTAATCTTCTCCCCACTTGCAGTGCCGATTATCAAATCACCCTCTATTGCCGTAATCTTCGTTCCCTTAAATTTATTCACATCTTCCTGCGTTGCAAGCACTACGCTCCCAACTTGTATGGGCTTCGTAAAAACAGGGCTGTACATGTAATTTCTACTCTCCTGCGATTTTGAAGTCACAACAAACTTCCGCTCTGCGCTCCAGTCGCTCACGCTCTTCGGGTCGGGTTCTATCGAGGCGCCCTCGCTCAATTTGCACTCTACCGCCGCACCCTTCAAATCAACACCTTCGGGAATCTGAACAGTAATTTTATTCCCCTCTATTGAACCTTGATAGGTCTTCCCTTGAACCGTCAAAGCGAACTCCACTATGTAGGAATCTTTCCACTCTCCAGCCTCTGTAGGCAGCTCCTTTTTGCAGGAACTCAACAAGCTCAACACCACAAACGTGGTAAGTATGTAAATTGCAATTCTCCTCATGACTTAACTTGATTGTTACTGATTATTCAAATCTGTAAACTGAAACACTTCCGTTGAATTTTCGCCCAGCCAGCCCGCTTTGACGTTTACTCCATTCTGAACCTTGATAAAATCAATATACGAGAGATTAGCTGGTGCACCATCGCCATTTACCGCATTCGAAATCTTAAACCGATTTGCAATTGGCTTTGCATCATGGTTATCCTTGCTAAGCATATCGTCCCCAAGATTATCCGCATAGCCCCAATCAAACGCTCCATTGTACCAATAGCCTGTCAGTGGATCCTGACTTGTGCGGCTCTTCAGGCACGTGCCAAAAAGCGTGTAGCTATCTTCCTGTATCCATAGCGGATAGTAAAAGGGCTGAGGATGGTACTCTCCCATTCGATCTATACACCCACTCTGCCCCTTATTGTCTACCCACGGGGTATCGCTAGAAGGAGCAGGACGGAAATAGGTAACCGCGTAATCTTGTATCGTCTCGGGCTTGCCGTACTCCGACCCCTTGAGCTCGTACCACTCATCATCCGGCACGCCATTGCCGTTGACATCCTGCATGACCCATACAATGCCCGGCTCGCTCGAACCATCAAATTGATTGCCCGTGATTGAAAAATCGTAGCCTCCACGATTCTCTATGCTATGGTCAAACCCCACGACAATATAACCACCAAAACCACCTAGTGACACGTAGTTGCACAAATCTAGCCGCCGCTGCGCGAATTCACATGCAGCCTCATGTGTACTTTCACCTGAATACCCCGCCTTGGCCTTATTATTAATAAACTGTCCTGGCGCAGGAACAAACTCGTACACTTTATTGCTATTCAAGGAATTACCAGCAACGTACGGCCGCATTGGTGCTGCTGTCTGGCAACGAACTTTAAACTTTATAGCCGCATGATTCTCCCCCGTTGCCGCAACATTTCGCGTTAGTACTCTGTGAGCTCTCGGAATTTTAAAACTTACCGCTAAAGAGACCTCGCTCTCGCCAATTTCCGAAGGGGTATAACCATAAACCATTTTGGTCGCTCCTGGCACTGGCTTTCCATTAACGCTCCACTGGCACGTCAAATCTACCGCATCCATCAAAAGATACGCCCTAAGGAACAGAGTACGACTGGCTTCAACGTATCGTATACTATCTTTTACAAAGCGTGAGGGGAAAGGCAAAATTAACTTCGCCGGCAAATTCTCTACAACTTTTATTGTTATAGTTTTCTCTCCTACCCCATCTGCATTAGTTACAGTCAGCTTAAGGCTATAGGTTTTTAATTCGTGCTGCACAAAGGTATAAACGCTATCACGCCCCACTTCTTGCCCATCCAGTGTCCACCTGTAAGTCGCACCCTCCTTATTTTGAACATCTGGCCGAATGAAAAACTCCTGCCCTGCCAGAAAGTAAAAGCCCTGTAGCGGCGAAAATATCGATATAACAGGAGGCGTTAGTTCGGCAACGCTTACTCTCAACTCTTCCTCTGCGCTACCCGCCTTAGCAACAACACTCAACGTGATGAAATACTCGCCAGGCGCATCAAAAACGTAGCGCAGCGATGGCTCCTCCGATATGATCTTACCATCATAAACCCAAGAATACACCGCCCCCTCTACGTGCTTGTAACTCGGTGTTATTTGAAATTCACGCCCCACCTTTACCACATAAACCCCGCTCTCACTATCAAACTCTATTGCGGGCTTCAGTGACACCTTCTCTTCTATAACCGCATCCTTATTGCACGCCGTAAAAATAAACGCAAGAAACCCCACAAGTAATACCCATCTCGCCCCTATTCCCCTATCCATCTTATCCCTCCCTCTCTCTTTTGCAGAAGCTAAGCGTCAACCTGATACGCAGCTACTTTCATTCACTAAAAGGAGAGGACGCAGCCCTAAAAGCTGCGTCCTCTCTTTCAAAATTACTCAGTCACTGTTACGCTCAAATCATCAATAGCAACGTATGCAGGGGTATTTAAACCATAACTCCCCCTGTCACTCCCATCAAAATCGACAATCAAACCCGACACACCACTGCCCAGCGAAGTCAAATCTACCTCATGCCATCCTATGCGTATGGCATTGCTTAGATTCGCATCGCCGCTCCTTGCTGCATCAAAATTGGCTAAATAGAACTCTACTTCCCTATTAGGAATCACATGTCCATTTGCATCTAACGCCCTAAATATCACCTTAAACCACCCGTTTTTTGACTGCAGAGATCCATTGGTAAAGCTATTACCATCTCGCATCACAATGTGCGCATAGGTAGTATTGCAAACCCATACGCTATTGAACCTGCCTACTTTTGCATTCCCTCTCAACTGATTTCTAACAACTCTATATCCATCCGAATCGGTCAAATATATTTTCGTACACTTTGAGTAGGTTGTTGCCGAATCATTGTACGAATCACTGTAGCCGTAGCACACCGCAAAATTTCCCCCGCTGTGTCCCCCTTGCGCATTATACACGCTCATTTGATTCCGGTAGTCTCCCTGCGATGTGTCCGTGAAATTAGAAATGGCCGTCCCTCCATTCCAATACTCATAAGCCATTGGCTGCCCTGACACCCATTCCTGTTTGATACAGTTCACAGGGAACTGGACGAATGAGTTTCCACTCTCACCAACTTCAGCAAAATACCCCGTGGTTACCTGATTACCAGTCGATGAAGAGGCCGAATAGTAATTGCTTCCATACTTATCGGAAGCCATTACACTCGTCGGTGCTCCATCAAAATTAATAACTGCGGAGGCAGCCTCCCGCAAGAGCCCCTCTCTTGACTCGCCTAACAGATTGCCCCGCAGCGCACCATTCTGCTCCCTCTCAGCACGTAGAGCAATTGAATCCTCGTCTTTTGAGCAAGACGTATAGGCCATCGACAGCACCACCGCCGAAGCCATTACCGTAAACCATCTCGTCTTCATAATTTTGAAGTATTAATATTAAAACGAAACTATCCAAAACCAGCTTTTTCCCTCCGCTCCGAAGGAGTAGCGCCTCCCGCCTTTGGAGTAGCCGCTCCCCCATCGCTCACGCACCATTTTCCCTTCCTACCCCTCAAGATAGGCAACCGCACCGGACAGCCTGGCTTGTCAACCTCG
>CALHSW010000037.1 GCA_938038735.1 uncultured Bacteroidia bacterium
CAAAGACCGTCCTGCGGACGGAAAACGCAGCGGCTACGCCGCCCCTTTCATATCTGCGTTTGCAATAGCGTGGGAAATCGTGCGTTTCTCAATCTACTGCGGCATGGTGCTTCGCATTATTTTGCTGTAGCCATTACCGGTACGCAATACACCGCCCCCGAATATACAATACACCCCACCCCTCATTATTTTCGCCGCCATGCAGCCCCATCCGTAGGACGGTCTCTCAATAGCCGGGTGGCAATCCCTAAGCCCTCAGGCCCTGGCAACCCTTCGCGTACGGATACCTCCGCAGGACCCCCATTCAAGCTCCCCACAAAATTCTCCCTCTCACAATGCCCCATAAACCCACAGAAAATTGCACAAAAATAGCCGCCATGGGCAAATCCCCATGGCGGCCAATAGCACCCCTCTCGCCTATACAGCCCCCTACGCCTCCTCGTTCGCCTTAAGCTGTTCCAGCAAAATCTCTAGCATCTTCAGCCCCGAAAGCGCCACCGACGTCCCAGGCCCAAAAATGGCCACCACCCCGCAATCGTACAGGAATTGATAATCCTGATGCGGAATTACACCGCCCACTGTCACTAGAATATCCTCACGCCCCAGACGCTTGAGCTCCTTGAACACCTCGGGCACCAACGTCTTATGGCCTGCCGCCAGGCTCGATATACCCAATATGTGAACGTCATTTTCCACCGCCTGCTTCACCGCCTCCTCGGGCGTTTGGAACAGCGGCCCCATATCAACGTCAAAGCCTAGGTCAGCATAGCCCGTGGCCACCACCTTCGCCCCTCGATCATGCCCATCCTGACCCATCTTCGCAATCATAACGCGCGGCTGTCTACCCGCCTTCTTCGCGAATTCATCGCAGAGTTCGCGGGCCTTTTCAAAATATGGATCCTGTTTCACTTCTGCCGAATACACTCCTGATATTGAACGTATCACCGCCTTATAGCGGCCCACAACCTTCTCGCATGCGTCTGAAATCTCTCCCAACGAGGCTCTCGCCTTGGCCGCCTCAATTGACAGCGCTAGCAGATTGCCCTCCTTGGTCTCAACGCACTTCGTAATCGCCGCCAAAGCCGCCTGCACCTTCTGCTCATCGCGATGCTTACGCAGCTCCGCCAGCCGCGCCACCTGGCTGTTTCGCACCGCCGTATTGTCCACGCTGAGGATTTCAATAGGATCCTCATGCTCAAGCCGGTACCTATTGATTCCCACTATCACCTCTTGGTTAGAGTCAATGCGCGCCTGTTTCCGCGCCGCCGCCTCCTCAATTCGCATCTTCGGCACCCCCGTCTCAATGGCCTTAGCCATACCGCCCAGCTCCTCCACCTCCTGCAGCAACGCCCATGAGCTGTGCATAATCGAGTTCGTTAGGCTCTCCACGTAGTACGACCCCGCCCACGGATCCACCGACCGGCACACCCCCGTCTCCTCCTGAATGTAGAGCTGCGTATTACGCGCTATACGCGCCGAGAAATCTGTCGGAAGGGCTATCGCCTCGTCAAGCGCATTCGTATGTAAACTCTGCGTGTGGCCTAGCGCAGCCCCCATCGCCTCAATACACGTACGCGTCACGTTGTTGTAGGGATCCTGCTCCGTCAACGACCACCCCGACGTCTGGCAGTGCGTACGCAGCGCCATAGATTTCTCTAGGGTCGGATTAAATCCCTTGACTATCTTAGCCCACAGAAGGCGCGCCGCGCGCATCTTGGAAATCTCCATGAAATGGTTCATCCCTATCGCCCAAAAGAACGATAGGCGCGGTGCAAACTTATCTACCGGTATCCCCGCCTTCACACCAGCGCGCAGGTACTCAAGACCATCGGCCAGAGTGTACGCCAGCTCAATCGTATCGGTCGCGCCCGCCTCCTGCATGTGGTATCCCGAAATGGATATGCTATTGAACTTCGGCATGTTCTGCGAGGTGAACTCAAAGATATCCGCAATGATACGCATTGAGAACTCGGGCGGGTAGATGTACGTATTACGCACCATGAACTCCTTCAGAATATCGTTCTGAATGGTTCCCTGCAGCTGTTCCAGCGTTGCCCCCTGCTCCAATGCAGCCACTATGTAGAAGGACAGAATCGGGAGCACCGCCCCATTCATCGTCATAGAGACTGACATTTTATCAAGCGGAATGCCATCGAAGAGCACCTTCATGTCCTCCACGCTATCAATGGCCACCCCAGCCTTCCCCACATCGCCCATCACCCGCGGGTGGTCGCTATCGTACCCACGGTGCGTGGCCAGGTCAAAGGCCACCGAAAGCCCCTTCTGACCCGCCGCCAGGTTTCTACGATAAAAGGCGTTTGACTCCTCTGCTGTTGAGAACCCTGCATACTGACGAACCGTCCACGGCCGCATCACATACATCGTGCTGTAGGGTCCACGTAGGAACGGGGGGACACCCGCGGCGTACTGCAGCTGCTCCATCCCTGCCAAGTCCTCCGCCGTGTAGTACGGCTTTACGTCTATATGCTCCTGCGTATGCCACGGCGCCTCGTTCACAGCCGCAGCATTCCCGCCTAGATCCTTAAGTACCTCTACCTTCGAAAAATCAGGTTTCATTTCCTTTTCCTTACTTTTGTCGCATTCGTCTCTCCAGCCGTTGCTACCGCTACGCTCCTCCCCTCCTCAAAGCCTTCCGTGCGACTTCATTTTTTGTTAACGCCCTTTAGCTACTTCACAATTCCTAGCTCCTTCTGGAAGCTCCTAAGGGTCTCCAGTAGGTTGCTCTTCACGCTGATAAAGTATCGTATCCCCAAGGCCTCCAGGTCGCTTTGAGATGCCGGCGCACCCGCTATAACGAATATTTCTGGCGACTTAATCTTCGGGAAGGCAACCTTACTTAGCTCTAGGTACTCATCATCGCTTGAACACAGAACGATTATGTCTGCCTTCTTCTCCCGCGCAGCCGCCAGACCCTCATCTATCGTCTCAAAGCCCACGTTGTCAATCACCTCAAAACCTGCGCAGGCAAAGAAATTGCAGCTAAACTGCGCCCGTGCACGGCGCATAGCCAAATTGCCAATGGCCAGCATAAACGCCACGGGGCGATGCGCCGCCTGATCGGTAACCATGCGCAACGCCTCCAGCTCCTCTGCGCCGCGGAAGGGACGTAACGGCTCCGCGAACCTCGCCCCGCCATGGGCGCAGCCCTGCGCCGTCTTGTCTTCGCATTCCGCCGCAGCAGCCGGCGCCTTCGCCTCTCCGCAGCATGTTGAATCGGAAGACCGAACCGCCTCTATAATCTTTGCGTCCAAATGCTCCGTGAAATTCGGGAACTGATTGGTTCCCAAAAGCGTATCGCGACGGGTGGCATACCGCTTGCGGCGGGTGGCTGCAAGCTCCTCCACCGCCTTCTGTATACTCCCATTCTTCATCGCCTCGACGTAGCCCCCTTCCTTCTGCACCTCTAGGAAAAGTGCCCATGCCGCTTTTATCAACGAATTTGTTAATGTTTCTACGTAGTAGCTCCCGCCCGCCGGATCCACCACCTTGTTGAAGTAGCTCTCATCCCGGAACAGCAGCTGCGCATTGCGCGCTATCCTCGTGGAGAACTCCGATGGCTTATCGTACGGCGTATCGAACGGCAGCACCGTCAACGAATGCACACCCGCAAGCACGGACGACATCCCCTCCGTTGCCGCGCGCAGCAGATTGATGTATGGGTCATACACCGTTTGGTTGAAACGCGACGTCTCTGCGTGTGCGGTCATACGCATCTTCTCATGGTCCTTCACCCCGTATCCCTCTAGCACCTTCGTCCATAGGTACCGCGCCGCACGGAACTTCGCCATCTCCATGAAGTAGGTTGTACCCACTGCGAAGTTAAACCGGATGTTCATCGCCGCCGCGCCTGCGTCCACCCCCTCATCGGTGAGCCAATCAAGCAGCTGCGCCGCTTGCGCTAGCGTGTAGGCCAGCTCCTGCACCGCAGTAGCACCCGAATTGTGGAAAATGCGGCCATCTACCGCCAACGTCTGTATTCCTGGGTAGTTCTTATGGAACGCAAAAGCATTCTTTGCTCGCGCAGCAGGGGTACCATGATGCTGGCAGAGCTTGCCCTTACGCGCCAGCCATCCCGTCTGGCTAAAGCCAACCGACCCATGCACCCCTTTCGCGCTTGCGCCCAACGATTTAAGTGCCTCGTCAAGCGCGGGGAGCAATAGGTCGCCCCTTCCCATGTTGTCAAAGTTTATCTCTTTAGCAGAAAGGTCTATCCCATGCAGTAGGGTCTTAAAATCCTCCGCCGTCACCTCCCTATGCGGATGCAGCACGTACGAGATTGAGTCTGCACCCCTCGACAGCGCATCCACCGCCAAGCGGTTCGCCTCCACGAAATCGCTGGCATGGATATCCTGGCGTATGAGCCACGGATTGGCCTCGCTATGGTTTCCTCGCATGTAGGGGTACTTGCCCGGCTCGCTATCCACGTTTGGCAGCTTCGCCAAATCCTCCGCACGGTAGTAAGGCTGTACGTTGAACCCCTCAAGCGTGCGCCACACCAACTTCTTATCGTAGTCCGCGCCCTTGAGGTCCTTCTGAATGACCGCCTCCCATGCCTCCGTCGTCACCGGCGGGAAAGCACCGAGCAGCTTCTCCTTCGTCTCCGTTTTATCCTTCATCTGAGAATTCCATTTTCTGTTTTAGAACGCCCAAAGTTAATGAAACTTTCTCAAATGGAGCCATTTTTGTTCATTTGCGGGTGTCATGAAATACAAACTTTTCGCCCATCTTTCACATTCGTCCATGAAGCCCACCCCAAAATGGCCAAGCAAGCTCCCGCCGCAACCCGCACACCCATAAAGGCCCGCATATAGGTTCGCAGCCCATTGCAGTCCCGCCCGCAGGACGGTCTCGCAATAGCCGCACAGACCGAAACCCCACACCCTATTCGAAGGCACAGCCCCCCAATTACCGCATGCAGATGCAGCCTCGTCCGAAGGACGGTCTCTCAATAGCCGGGGGTTTTCAAACCCCCGGATTCTTGCCTGCAAGGCAAGCCAGTCTGAAAGACTGACCCGCGTGACCCTCTGCGCATTATAGCTTCCACCGCAACCCTCGCACCCATACATGAACGCATATACTTTCGCAGCCAATCGCAGCCCCGCCCGCAGGACGGTCCGCAATAGCCGCACAGACCGAAACCCCACACCCTATTCGAAGGCACAGCCCCCTAATTACCGCAGCCCATTGCAGCCCCGTCCGAAGGACGGTCTCTCAATAGCCGAGAGGCATCTCCACCACCGAACTTCAAACCCTTGCAGCCCTCTCGGAAGTCTCTACATCGATCCCCGCGTAATTAGTACCCAACCGTATAGGGACTGCGAGCAGATATGTGGTTTGTTGGCAGGTGATTTTGTAGCATTTGACCATCCCCGGATGCGTTGGTTATGCACACCCGCTGCGGAAAATTCAACCACCCATTTATCGCTCTCTCCATAGAAAATCCACATCATAGGTTCGTTTGCCCCTCCCTTACCGCTGCACACCCACGAACTGGATATCATGCCTTGGAAAATCGTCATTCTTTTCAACTGAGATGGTAACGAACCCTGACCCCATGCCGCATTCATTGGAACTCGTAAGGCTTATTAACGTGCTGCCCGCGCGGTATGCGTGCGGAATCAGCAGCCGCCACTTTCCACTCACCGACCCTACCGAAGGGTTGGAGTTGTGCACCCCTAAGGGGAGATGGCCGCCGTACACCCAGCAGCGCACACTTTTGTCCACGCTTGCCCTTTCCCGCTCTTTCATGGCTACGCACACGCTGCTCCCGCACTCCTCTTCCAAGGGTTCGCCTTGCTCATTGCGAGGGTCGATGCACAACTTTATATAAGGTACTCCCGTCCACACCGTTCTGCTCCCCAGCGCCTCGCACGGCCATTCGCCCGGCACGGAGACCCTCGCCGCTATTGATTCGTAGCCATCCGTTTCTCTCGCCTCATCCCGCACGCTCTTCGCCTCCGCTGCAAATCCGTTTTGACGAACTATCTGCGCCTTGCTTCCAGCCTCCCAATGCACTCCCCATTCGGGCGCACCATTCTCAATGTGATAAATCCCCCCGCTGCTGCATAGCATGCCATTCCCCTCCAGCCGCACGTCAGGGCTGATGTCGTATACGGCGTAGGCTTCGAGGATTGTACCAGTTTTGACCAAATCGTACGCTATCCAAAGGAACCCGTTGTCGCCATTTAAGGGGCCGATGGAGTTCATAATCTTAAGAAAGCCACGCTTGCCGCCATATGTCTTATTGTCATCATACCCCACCACACACATTGCATGATATTTGTTCGGAACGAATTCACCATAGATGCACCAGTAGCCGTCTCCGCCTGCATGCTTCGTGTATTCTGTGGTGCAGTTTACATTGAAAACAATGGGATGTCCATTGGCAAGGTGTGCTTTATACTCTTCCACGACTGCGCAATTGGCTAGCCTTCCCCATTTTATGCGGTTGCTTAGCGCGGACCAATGCATCTCAGCGGTGGGCTGCCTATCGCATCCATTTACATCGTAGGGCATTTCCTCCCATCGGCATGCGCCCTGGTGCTGGAGTAGCGTTAGAGCCATCTGAACATCGGTTCCCCTACAGGTGTCGTGATTCTTTATATGCTGAATTTGGTTGTATAAAAAAGAGGGGCTAAACTTTATTTCTCTTCCGTATTTCCTTATCGCTAGTATCCCCGTAGCTGCGTATGCCGTCGCCCACGCAGTGCATGACCCTAGCGTTCCTTGATTGCCCACAGCGGGGGTCTTGAGAAAGCAACTTGAAGGCGTTGCGCTTCGGGTGTGAGAGGGGAGCGGGGCGGTTGGCAAGTTCTCATACTCCCCTCGGCTTAGCGGTATGCAGCCGGTGTACCCTTGCGCGGCCGCATCTACGCCTTGTGCAGCTAGGGTAGCCGACAGCAGCAAAAGTATCATCCTTTTCATCCCTATTCCCTCTCTCTTAGATAGTATATGTAAGCACTAGACCCGCAGGTTGTAGCCATGTCCTCAGCCTCCACCATGCATGTGTCGTCCAATGCGTAGATAAAAATAATTGATGCTTCATTATCATTATTAATGAAGGACAGGCTATCGTACTCTGGAACATGTGAATATCCATTGTTATGTACAACGTGAACTGTTGTGAATTTTGATCCTTCAAGCTTTTCTCGGCCTGCTCCCTGCCACTCCCAGCTGCTGTCGGCGTGGAGAGAGAATCGAATCCAGCCGCTTTTCTCTGTGGGAATCTTAATGGTTCCACCAATCCCATCGTTCACGTCGATAAAGCCTAACTCCCACCTGCCCAACACGCTCCCCTTAGGGTTTAGCCTAGGGAATCGCTTCACTGCAAAAACCTTTTCCTCCTCCTTGGGCTGCCGCTTGTTGCAGCCTTCCACTCCCAATCCCATTGCGCCTACGCTGGCTAGCAGCGCGATGGCGGCGATTAGTTGCGATTTTCTCCCTCTTTCCATTGCCATGTTCTTTGTGCGGGCGGCTCCGCCGTTCGCGTTAACCCTCTAAAAGCACTTGCAAGTTAGGAAAATTTTATTATGGTCTGTTGTCAATTTCTGATACGCCCTGTGCAGCTAGGATAGCAGACAGCAGCAAAAGTATCATTCTTTTCATCCCTACTCCCTTTCTCTTAGGTAGTAGACATCTAAAGCTTCTCCGCACATGTACTGTATGGCACCCCCTTCTAGCATGCACGTGTCATGCAGAACGAAAATTAATTTTTTTCGAAGCACTCCCTTTTCGTCCAGCATGGCTACGCTGTCGTATTTAACCGTAATCGTTTCATCGCCACTGTAAGGGTACTCTCGATGCCCAGTAGTAAATTGTGGTCCCGAAAGTGCAGGTTTTCTAGAGTCTCGCCATTCCCAGCTACCATCCTTGTGCAGCGAAAAGGCTATGCTGTACCCCTCCTTTTCGGGAATCGTCTCAATGCAATATTCTGGAGGAAGGCTTTGGTTGGGAAGTGTAAATCCCCATTCCCACCTCCCCAGCAGCCCTTCCTTGGGGTCTAGCCTAGGGAATCGCTTCACTGCAAAAACCTTTTCCTCCTTGGGTTGCTGCTTGTTGCAGCCTTCCACGCCCAATCCCATTGCGCCTACGCAGGCTAGCAGCGCAATGGCGGCGAATAGTTGCGATTTAATCCCTCTTTCCATTGCCATGTTCTTTGTGCGGGCGGCTCCGCCGTTCGCGTTAACCCTCTAAAAGCACTTGCAAGTTAGGAAAATTTTATTACAAATCTGTGGCCAATTCCTGCCACGCCTTGTGCAGCTAGAGTAGCCGACAGCCGCAAAAGTACCATCCTTTTCATCCCTATTCCCTTTCTCTCAAATAGTACACAGAAGGGCGACTGCCGATAGCTCCCGTGAAATCATAATTCTCCACCATGCAGGTGTCGCATAGTCTATAGTATAAAACAATCTCCTTTTTGCCACTTTGGCCGATTAGGGTGAGGCTGTCGAAAATGAGCGTTCTCGCATCGTACCGTTCCACGTGCACCGATGTGAAGCGTGGGCCGCTAAGCTTTTCTTTGCCAGTGCTTTCCCATTCCCAGCTGCTGTCGGCGTGAAGCGTAAATCGTATCTCCCTTCCTACCTCCTCAGGAATGGTAAGTTTATGGTATTCTGGAGCTACGCATCCGCAACTTTCCGAGAAACCCCATTCCCACGTGCCCAGCACGCTCCCCTTGGGGTCTAGCCTAGGGAATCGCTTCACTGCAAAAACCTTTTCCTCCTCCTTGGGCTGCTGCTTGTGGCAGCCTTCCATCCCCAATCCCATTGCGCCTACGCTGGCTAGCAGCGCGATGGCGGCGATTAGTTGCGATTTCATCCCTCTTTCCATTGTCGTGTTCTTTGTGCGGGCGGCTCTGCCGTTCGCGTTAACCCTTTAAAAGCACTTGCAAGTTAGGAAAATTTTATTACAGGCAATTGCACTTACCGTGGCGTGGCTTTGCCTTCTTCTGCGTCTAGCTGTGCAGATTAGATGTAATGGGTGGTGTTTTGGGCTGTTGCGCGCATCGTTGTCCCCGCAAAACCAATCGAGCTCCCGCCGCAACCTTAAAGGCCCGCATAGATTTTCTCCGCCGGCATCGCCCTGCTCTGCTGATAGTGGGGCATCTCACAAGTTTTTGCAACCTTTCAACCCCACTTGCTTTTTCCCATCTTTTATCAATCACCCTTTTTCTGTACGAATTCGTTCAAAAGGTGGGAATTTTCTTGAAGGACTGTGGTACTAGCTTTTACGAATACCCATATTGAGCGTCCTTGTTTTTCGCATCGTGTCCATAGCCGTTTGTTCAGCTCATTCACCTACGTTTTTATCTTCTAAATCTTCCAAGAAGAGCTCGCAATATTCGTTGAGCTGTTGCTGCATACGTTCTTGAGGTATGAGAATGCGCTTATACTCCGCAACCATCGTGGGGCTCATACTACGACTCATAGCATATTCCACGACCATTTTATCGGCTTCAGGGCAGAGTAAAATGCCGATGGATGGATTTTCGTTACTTCGCTTTACATCTCGGTCGAGCGCTTCAAGGTAGAACTCCAGTTGCCCAAGGTCAGATGGGTGAAACTTTCTCTTTTTCAATTCTACAGCAACCAACGCCTGTAAACCTCTGTGATAGAACAGCAAATCCGCTTTGAAAGTAGATGCCCCGACGTTAAGATTGTATTCTTGATCCATAAAGATAAAGTCTTTACCTAATTCAAGAATAAACTGCTTCATATGATTAATCAACCCATTCTTGAGCTTCGTTTCGCTGTACCGAGGCGGAAGACCAAGGAAGTCAACAAATAGAGTGTCTTTGAACATTACCGGAGCGTTGGGGTAAGCGTGTAACAGTCCACTAGATATGTTTTTCTTATTTCCTAACAGGGTGGTGTAGGTTTGATTGGTAATGCAACGTTGCAACTCGCGATAAGCTAACTTCTCTTTGTGAGCATATAGGATGTAAAACAAACGTTCCTCAGTACTATGGCAACGACAAGTTATTTCTATTATATTGGACAACGTTGTATAAGCTAATATGATAGGGAATTGTGCAGGCACTGTCTGCACAATTGTCGCCGGAGTGTCATCGGCTGTGGCGGTGTACTCCTTTGATTTCTCCTCTATTCGTGAAACAAACGGCTCAACCGATTCATGGTGTAAATACTTTTGGACAGTCTGTTGAAATGCTGGCGATGAATACTCATCGTAAATCATCACCATATTATAGATATTTCTTCGGCTATAGCCTTTGATATCTGGATGATGCGAACGGATGAACTCGGAGAGTTGGCTCACAACCTTGCTCCCCCATTCTTCGCTTTTCAGCTTACTCGATACATATCCACCAATGTGCCACGCAGCTAGTAATATTTCTTCATTGACCGTTTGAGAAGCCTTGCTTCGATGCCGCTGTATAATACTGACAACTTCTTCAAACTGTTGATCTTGGTTGCCCTTTACATGCTTCTTCATCCATGTTTACTCCTTACTTCTCGCCATCAGTTTTGTAGCTCAATCAATGTTTCGCCGACTAGGTTCAACTTCCAAGACTTCTACAAATTCAAGCTTGTTTTCATGAGAGTGCGATATCTTCTTGGCGCACGAACGAAAAACCGAATTGTCTGCGTGTCCCAGTGCGCTTGCCAGCTAGAGATTAGACATCTGATTCTCTGCTAGCACTAACTTTATTCTATTGATGGATCCTATGTATTTAATTCGTTTTTATTCATTTCAGGATCATCGCTGCCACAAAGGTACTATTTTATGATGATAGTCGGAAAATGAAAGTCGTTTCTTAAATGCATATACCTATGAATAGGAGCCTTCAACCTATCAGTTTCGCACGCTGGAAATCAATTACCTTTCCAACATCCAATCAATGCTCATTTGTAATCTTGCAAAACGAAGGGGGGAAAGCGTTTGACTCATCCTTGTAGCTATTCAAAGACCGTCCTACGGACGGAAACCCAGCGGCTGCGCCGCATCCTTCTATCTATCAAAGTGGCAGTAGCGTATGCAACCGTGCATGGGTCCTCTTTCATTTTGCAACTGGAAGCGTCATGGTGCAGCGCATTATTCTGCCTCAGCCATGGTCGCCCAAGCTCCCGCCGCAACCCGCGCCCCCCTAAAGACCCTCATATATTTTCGCCTCCATTGCAGCCCCGCCCGAAGGACGGTCTCGCAATAGCTGGGAAGTTTAGACCCTCGCACCCATTGACCCATGCAACCTCCTGGGCCAATCCATTACATCCACCTAATTCTCCGCCGCGGCGCGACCCGCAAACGGCGAAAGCAGACAGTACACCGCCACCACCAGCGCAGCCACCCCACCCCGTAAGCACGCATACCCCGCAATCGCCACAACCCCCAGCACCACTACATGCCACCACGCCCTCCAGCCGCTCCCATGTATCTTAAAGGAGAGCATACGCACCGGCACGAGCATCAGCACCGACTGCAGCATCACCCACGTCATAATGGCGTACTCGCACCCCAGCATCGTGCGGAAAATTTTTGCCCCTAGCGGCGCCGTGAGCCCCAGCACTAGCCCAACCGTGAATAGCGCAGACCCCGGCGATGGTAGCCCGCTGAACGAAACGGTCTGCATCGTGTCAATATTGAAATGCGCTAGGCGCAGCGACGCAGCCAGCGCCAATACGAACGGAAACGCTTGCAGCCAAATGGGGGCTGCACCCCCCGTTAAGCGGAAAATAACCCCGCTATAGATGGCCGCGGGGGCAACGCCAAACGTAACTAGATCCGATAGCGAGTCCAGCTCCGCGCCCAGCTTTGATGACACCCCCATGGCGCGCGCCACCATCCCATCCAACAAGTCGCACACCGCCCCACCAACTATCGCCCACGCCGCAAACTGCAGCATGCGTAGCTCCTGAACGCTATCCTCCGCCCCGCCCGCCCGCAACGCCAGTAGCACCGCCACGCACCCAAACGCCAAGTTACCCAACGTCAGCGCATTCGGCACCCAGCTCTTCAGATTTAATCCCTTCGCGTTCATCGTTTAGCCTCATTTTTCGTTATGAAAAGCACCATTCGCCCAACCAACCGCTGCCCAAAACCAAATTCAGATTTCTTCCCCCTCACTCCGCCTCCTCTTTCCCCAATACCGACAGCCGATTCAGCAGAGAAACAAAATCCTCCATCTCGTTCCATTCCTCCTTCTTGCCGAACCCAAGCCGGTTATCTGTGTACTTCATATGGGTCACCTTAAGCTGCCAGATCATCAGCTCTGCCATCCGCGCTATGGGAAAACGCCGTAGGTAGAGCGACTTCGCCCGCGCCAGCTCCTCCCCCTCGGGCAGGTTGACCAGCCCCTGCATCTGCAGCCCTCGCAGCATACCCACCTTGCTGCTTTCAAGCACAATGCTGGCCGCCACGAAGCTATTATGGCTCATCTGCTGCGCATGCAGCGTCTCCGCAGATGAATTGAAGAAAAAGCTCACCGACTCCGCGTCGTACACGTAGAAGCAATGCGCGCACCACACCTCATCGTTCACGCTCGTGGAGAGCGTCAGCACGTGGTGCTTCGTGATGAAGCGTTCAATCGCCTCCGATGGTCCATTGCTATTGCTGCATCCTTCCTTTTTCGTTTCCATTCCATCTCTCCTTCGCTACGCCTTAAAATGCAGTACCACCATCGTCACATCATCAAACGGACGTGCCACACCGCTATCCCGCTCCGACTCCATGCGCTCCTTTGCATACGACACAATAGCCTGCGCCGTACCGTGTTCGCGCACAGCCGTCTCAATTATTTCAGTGCTGTAACGCTCCCTATTCTCGCTGTCGCGCCGCTCCACCAAGCCATCCGTATAGCAAAACAAAACGCTCTCGTCACCCACAACGAGCTCCTGGCGGTGCGCCTGCGGCAGCTCGTCCACTATGCCTACCCCCACGGTGCTGGCGGAGAGCCACTGCGCCTCCCCAGTCCTCCTATTATAGAGGTACGGGGGGTTATGCCCCGCGTTTATGTACTCCAACCGGCGCGTCGCCGTATCGTAGCGCGCCACGAAGAGCGTTATAAACTTTTCCCCCTGCAGCAGCGCGTAGAGGCGCGCATTAAGCGATTGCACCAAATCGCACAGCGACACATCTGAGGACATGTGCGCACGGTAATTCGCCTGAAAGCTCGTGGTCATCATCGCCGCCGATATCCCCTTACCCGACACATCGGCAATGCAAATCCCCAGCTTCCCCTGGCCTAGATCCTGCACGTCGTAGAAATCCCCCCCCACCTCGTAGTGCGGCATATACTCCGTGGCGAGTTCAATATCTTTCAACTTAGGTAAGGGGCTGCCGCGCAGCAGCAGTATATTCTGTAGCTGCGTTGCGAGCTGCAGCTCCTGGCGCAGCTCCCGCTCCCGCAGCTCGCGCTTCAAAAACATGTAGTTCTGCAGCGCGACGAACGCTATCATTGATAGCGTTTGGGCAAAGGGTAAATGCTTTATCACGGGGCTCACCCCGATCAAGTCTTCACGTGTGTCCCCTAGAAGCACGTAGCCGCTCACCGTCTCCTCCGGCCCCGCCAATGGGATCACGACGTCAATCTCAGGCATTACGTCGTGCGCCTGCGATCGTATCACCAGGGTCCTATCGTACCCCGACAGGTCGCGCGCTACATCTATCCTATTGGCCCACGCCGGATCGCACCCCAGGTTCCATAGGAGTCGCCACTCATCCCCCTCGCGTACAAAGAGCAGTATCCTGTTTATGCCTAAATCATCGCTCAGCAATCCCGAAAAACGCTGCATTAGGCGCATCTCGTTGCGCTCCTCTCCCATCATTTGGGTGAAGTCCAACAGAGTATGCAACTTAAACAGCGTCAGCTGCAAACGGTCATTGCTACGCTCGGCCACGGCTCCGACTATTGATTACTTAATAGTAGAAACACTCTGAAACGCAGCTCCACACTGCGTTTTCAGAGTGTTCACGTACCATTTTACGCCTTAACACGCTCGGAGTACCCGCGGGTACGCGTGTCGATACGTATCTTCTCGCCCGTATTGATAAATAGGGGAACATTTACAATAGCCCCCGTTTCCAGCTCCGCCTGCTTGAGCGCCGTGGAGCTCGCCGTGTCGCCCTTCACCCCTGGCTCCGTGTAGGTCACCTCCAGGTCAACGAACGGCGGAAGTTCGCACGTAAGCACGCGCTCCTCCCCCGCCAGCACCATCATTTCAACGCCCTGTCCGTCCTTGAGCAAATCGCTATTCTCAATTAAATCCCCCTGCAAGGCAATCTGCTCGAAGGTCTCCCGGTGCATAAAATGAAAGCCCATGTCGTCCTTATATAGGAACTGGTACGGCCGCCGCTCCACGCGCACCGGGTTAATCTTCACCCCCGCATTAAAGGTGTTTTCCAGCACCTTGCCCGTCTCTAGGTTCTTCATCTTTGTGCGCACGAACGCACCCCCTTTGCCAGGCTTCACATGCTGAAACTCAACCAACACGTACAACTTCCCGTTGTACTCCAGGCACATCCCATTCCGAAAATCCGCTGTTGTTGCCATAAAACTTCTCTAACTTCGTTGTCTCTTCTCTTGTTACGCCCAGCGCAGAGTCCTTGAAACCCCTTTCCCCGAGCATGCTCTCATACAGTACGAAAATTACTCTCCCTGCCGCTTAACCTTCACCTTATGCTCCAGCACGCTGTCCACAAGGCCATACTCTTTCGCCTCGGCCGCCGTGAGGTAGTAATCGCGGTCGCAGTCCTTTTCTATCCTTTCATACGGCTGCCCCGTGTGGAGAGCAAGTAGCTCCTGCAGCTCCCGCTTCAGCCGGAGCATCTCCCGGGTGCGTATCTCCACATCGGAAGCCTGTCCCTCCGCGCCGCCCAGCGGCTGATGGATCATCATTCGGGAGTGCGGCAGCGCGGCCCTTTTGCCCTGCGCCCCCGCGGCCATTAGCACCGCCGCCATTGACGCCGCCATGCCGGTACATATCGTCGCCACATCGGCGCTCAGAAGCTGCATGGTGTCGTAAATCGCCAACCCGGAGTAGACGCTCCCGCCCGGCGAGTTGATATACATCTGTATATCCTGCGCGCTATTCACAGACTCCAAGAAAAGCAACTGCGCCATGATGATATTCGCCACATCATCGTCAATGGGAACCCCCAAAAACACGATACGGTCCATCATCAACCGCGAGAAGACATCCATCGCCACCGCGTTCAGCTGCCGCTCCTCAATAATCTGCGGGTTTATATACGCCGCGCGTACCGCCGAGGTGTAGTCCGCCAACGTTTGGCTGCTCACGCCCCGCCTGCTCCTCGCAAAAAGCGCAAATTCTCGTTCTAAATCCATTACTCCTTTCCTTCCGCTTGCTGCTGCTCCTCAGCTTCCCTCTTCGCTATTTCCGCCTCGGCCTCTTCGCGCCAGCGTTTCCACTTCTCCGCCGACTTTCTGCTCTGCGCCTCCACCTCGTCCCGCACCTCGCCTAGCACGGAGAGCCGGTTAATCCCCACCTTACGGGGCTTTAGCTGCAGCTGGCTAAGCAGGTAATGCCCCGCCGCGGCCTGCAGGAAGGAGTCTTGCAACCCCTTCTTAAACTTTTCGCTCTCCGCCTGCTGCGGCAGCATGGAGTGTATAAAGAACCGCGCCATGGGCATTGCCCCAGGCAGAATGCCATACGCCCCTGCCATCCCTGCCCGGCTGAGGGCATCCATACATTGCGAATCGTAAACCAGCTCTCCCAATCCGCTATACTCCTCGCTCTGTAGGTTCTCCTCCCCAAGCGAGGTCAATAGCTGGTGGCGTAGCGACTCCTGCCTTATGCTCTCCATTTCGTACTCCGCGGGAATCACCGTCAGCCGCTCCTGCTCCAGCATCTTTTTCAAGTGCTCCTCCGACACGCTCCAACTCCAGTGGGAGACCGCCTCATTGAATGCGGCCAACGCATTGCTCAGCTGCGTATGCTTACTCACTAGCTCTACGTAGCGCGCACGGAACCGCTTACGAATCTCGTCCACATCCTCCGTCTTCTCCTCCATGGGCTTATTCTCTGCCTGCGCCTGCAATGCAATCGCAAAGTAACGCTCGTAGAACTCCCACGACATCTCGCCCGTTACCCTTTTCTCCACATTGGTTATCTTCACTCGCACCGAAGCCCCGTGCAAGCCCATCTGCTGCAACCGATTTTCGTACGCATCATACAGCCCGCTAGCTGACTCCTTTTCTCCCTTAGGATAGGGGTTAAACCCCGCTGCGAACTCTACCTCCTCATCCTTCTTTCGTCCCTTGAGAAGCGTTTTGGCCTCTTCGGTCATCCTATCGTAGTTGAAGTAGAACTTCGTATCGCTCTCCTTGCGCTCCTCCCCCGACTCTGGCGCCGGTGCATTCAGGAAATTCACATCAATGACCACAGCGTCGCCCACTTCGTCCGCACTCTTCCAGGTGACATTGTTATTCTCGAGTATCTCCTTCTCGCACTCCGCCCACTGCTCATCGGTCGCCTCCACCTCTACCGGCAACCATGGGAATTTCTTCGGCAGCTCGTACTTCGGCGCCACCACCACATCATAGCGCCACGTCACCGTCTCCTCGGCCTTGAGGTCAGGCATCGCGATCTCCTCGTCCGATGGCACAAAGGGGAACGCCACGCTGAGCCCCTGCTCCTTCACGTAGCTTTCCACCCCGCGGTTCTGCGCCTCGCTAACGAACTGCAGCATCCACTCCTCGCCGCCCATACGTTTGGCCACGAGCCCTAGCGGCGCCTGCCCCTTGCGGAACCCCTGCACCGCCATCTCACGCCTCGCCTGACGCAGCTGTTTATCATACTCTTCGTACCAATCCGACCGCGCTACAGTTACCTCAAAGCGCTCTAGATTCTCGCCCAGCGGCTCTCTCGTTATCTTCATCTTCAGCGTCTATTCGTCCTACTCTTCTTTTTTACTCCGTGAACCACCCCCAAAGAGGCTGGCTTAGCACTCTAAAAATCGGCGCAAGTTACAAAAATTTCGCCAAGCCCATACCCATAGTATATCTTAACTAGGGCAAACCGCTTTCCGAAAGGCTACACTTCAACGATTGGTACGCATAAAGATATGACTCCCTACCCTCCTTCACCAATCACGCCCCGCCCAACCATTAAACCCAATTATCGCTGGCAATAATTGGGTTTGAGGCTACCTATTTCCATGATTGGCGTGAACGCCTCGCTACCTTTGCGAAAAAGAGAGTAAGAACAAACGCATAGCGAACATGGCTGTATACATTCCGATACGCCCCAAGTGGAACCCGCGAGGGGTGGTGGTGAACTACGTTTCCTGGGGGCAGCTCTGCGCGCGCAGCTGGCCGCGGGGCTACCGCGATGCCAACACCGCCACGCAGCGGCGGCAGCGGGGCAAGATGGCGCAGGTGTGCTGCGTGCTGCCGCACGTAAAGAACCTACTTGCAGAGGGATTTTCCCCGCTTACAAAGCGCAATGGGCGAAAGATAGGGAGCTACCACACGGCCGTCTCTACCGCCCTGCGGGAGTGGTTTATCGCCACGCCCCATGGCGATGAACTTGACTGCGCCCGTCTACAGCTCACCGACGGCGTGCGCCCGCTCCCCGATGGGCTACTCGCAGCGCGGCGCAGCGGAACGCTCCGCATCGCATGGAATGCTCCGCTACGGTGGAGCGCCCCCAAGCTGCTGCTCGCCATCAGAGAAACTAGAACCAAGCAATGGGTAAGCATCCCAATAGCCTTAGCGCGAAACGAAACCAACATCACGGCGCACCTTCCCAAGGCGTGGAAGGGCAAGGAAATAGAAATATGGATAGCCTTCGTGGGAAGGGGGCAAGGGGTGAAGACGAAGACGATCCATCTGAAAATCGGCGCGTCTGCCACGGTCTCACCCTCCTCATCACCTAAACAGCCGTTTAGCCCCACCCCTTCCCACGGCAACGCAACCGCCACGATGGTAACGCAACCGAATAGGAGCCAAAATCAACGGCGGTTTGATAGCTCCTAGCAGCCAGCTTCCGCCGCAACGTTTACAACCTCTTGCGCAACGCACTAAAGGCGCGCCGCTTTGCCCCTGCATGGGCAACTATTTGTTGTACATTCGCAGTGAGAGTTGGTGGGAAAGAGGATTACAACAAGCATTGCAATGGTGTATACAGCGAAAGAGATAGCGAACAAAATTATTTGCATGGCAAAGGACGATATGACCAACGGCGGGGATGCCATGACAAACCTAAAGCTACAGAAGTTGCTCTACTACGAACAGGGGTATCACCTGGCTGCGTTCGGGACTCCCCTATTCGGAGAGAATGTGGAAGCATGGGTATATGGTCCCGTAGTACCCGATGTGTACGACTTGTACAAAGAGCATGGATTGTCACCTTTATCGTATGACGGAGCCCCAATAGCACTTTCCAGCGATGAAGAGGAAGATATATTTATACAGGTGTTTGATGCATTCCGCGATTTTTCAGCCATTGGGCTGATGAATCGGACCCATTCTGAATCTCCTTGGCTTAACGCCAAGCCAAAAGGCAGGGGAACGGTCATATCGCTTGATAGCCTGAGAAAGTATTTTGAAACGCAGCTCCGGTAAGCGAATGCCACGCAGAAAAATTAGCGCAAGCAGCCCAAAGTCAACACCTATTGCCCAAATTGGCAAGAGGGAAGAGATAAGCTTTTCGTTTGAATATCTACAGGATTTTAGTTTTGTAGACGCACAGCTTGACGGCTCCTTCTTCATTTCGTTCCTTTCGCGGTTGAAGAGGCTTTGGTCGTTAGGATGGGCTGAGATTGCGAAATCGCATAGACACTGTTTCGGATTTGAAACCATTAAGGTTTCAGCCCTTCAAGATGCAGCGCAAGAAAAGATGAACCGTTACCCCGATGTGACCAAGCTGTACGTCTTCAGAGCCACTGGCGACAACCACGCTTTCCTTGGGTATAGGAACGGCAATGTTTTTAATGTGCTATTCACTGAATACGCTTTTGACGATGTGTATAAGCACTAAGCATCGGTAGTACTAGATGGCGAAAAACAAAATAAAACGGCTGCGCCGGTGCTGCCAACCATCCATTTTTTGTACATTCGCGAGGGTTAGTAATGGTAAAAAAGGTTAGCATGACAAGACATATTAAATTCTGTGCTGCGGGCATCATGATGCTTTTCGCCGCGCTGGGCGCAACGGCGCAGGGCGATAATCCCGCGGGGAAATGGAAAGGAAGTATCACCTCTGACGGCGTGAAGGTGGAGGCGAAGCTCAATATTAAGTCGCAGCAGGGCGGCACGTTTGCGGCAACGCTCGATTTGAACGTGGGCGGGCAACCGGCGTACGGCATCCCAGCAAGCGAATGCACCTACAATGCCCCCACCGGGGAGCTAAAGGTTGTATTTGCCGCCATCGGCGGGCTCGAGGTAAGCGGGGTGCAGCACGGGGAGGAGTTGAAGGGAAGAATCGGGGGCGGCGGCAACTACGATAGCATCACCTTGAAGCGTATCGAGATGCCAGCATCCGTAGCAGCGGGCACGGCGTATGCCATTGACAGCGTAACGATTAAGAATGGAAAAGTTAAGCTGGCAGCCACGGCGACGCACCCCTGGGAGGAGGGGAAATACCCCGCGCTGGTGCTAGTGTCGGGCAGCGGCCCGCAGGACCGCGATGAGACCATATTTAACCACAAACCCTTCGCCGCAATAGCGGACTACCTGACGCAGCAGGGCATTGTGGTGATACGCTACGATGACCGGGGCGTCGGCGCATCGACGGGCGACTTTGCAAGCGCCACCACGGCGGACTTCGCGAGCGATGCCGCGGCGGCCGTAAAGTATGCGCGCGGGCTTCGCTACGTGAATAAGGAGAAGGTTGGGGTGCTCGGGCACAGCGAGGGCGGCGTAATCGCCATGATGCTGGCGGCAGACGGCAAGAAAAATGCACCGAACTTCATTGCGTTAATGGCGGCGCCCGGCGTACCGATGAAAACGATTCTGGTGCGGCAGAATGAGGAGTCCATGTCAATGCTTCTTCCCGAAGAGTGGAAGGGAGCGTTCAGCGCATTGGCAGCATCCTTTTTTGATGACTATATAAAAAGTATGGGTGATCGCGCCGCCGATTCGGCTCGCATTGCGCAGTTTATGGATGCCGCCTTTGCCATGGCAAAACCCGAGATGTTGGAGGCACTAAAGGGTCAGGGAGTAACCAAAGAGGCCCTAATAGCCCAGAGCGTGGCAACGATGGCAACGCCCTGGTTCCGCTACTTCCTAAAGCTAGACCCCGCCGACTACCTCTCACGCATCAACTGCTCCGTGCTAGTGCTGCAAGGGGGGCGCGACAAGCAGGTGCTGGCAGATGAGAACATTACGGCCATCCGCAATGGGCTGAGCAAGGCGAAGAATAACCGGTTGATGGTGAAACGATACGAAGATTTGAACCATCTCTTCGTGCCGTGCCGCACGGGGAGCGTGCAGGAGTACCCCACGATCAGCGCCCCATTCTCATCGCTAGTGCTCGACGATTTGGCGTGGTGGGTGAATACGCGGTAATTTGAAATGATTAGCGCATAGCGGACGTTGCAACCGTTTAAGGGCGAGCCATACGGCTCGCCCTTGTTTTTTGAGGGACGATTTATGCGGGTTGGGGCAACGTTGCGCGCAATATCGTAAGGGGATAAAGGCCCGGAGTTTAAAACCCGGCTATTGAGAGAACGGCCTGCGGATGGGGCGGCAATTGGTGTGAAAATATATGCGGGCTTTTAGGGGTACGCGGGTTGCGGCGGGAGCTCGGGCGGCTTTGCGGGAACTATAATGCGCGGAGGGTCACGCGGGTCAGTCTTTCAGACTGGCTTGCCTTTCAGGCAAGAATCCGGGGGTTTGAAAACCCCCGGCTATTGAGAGACCGTCCTTCGGACG
>CALHSW010000038.1 GCA_938038735.1 uncultured Bacteroidia bacterium
CGAAGGAGTACACGCTGACGGTGACAGTTGAGGGCAATCTGAATGATGGCGGCGCGACGGTGACTGTTGGCGGCGCGGCGCTGCCGCTCTCCGAGGGGGCGAAAGGCACTGCCATGGTGAAGTACGGCGATGAGCTAATGGTAGAGCCCATTGAGGTGGCGGGATACAACGTGGAGGTTAGCCCGGCGAGCCCGATCTCGGTGACTGGTGATGTGAACGTGGTAATTAGCTACACGGCGGAGGAGACGGCCGTAGAGTCGATGCTACTGAGCGCAGTAACGTTGACCCCCAACCCGGCGAGCGTGGCTATTAGGCTATCAAACGCTGAGGCAGCAAAGAGCTACGCAGTGTATACGCTACGCGGTGCTGAGGTGATGCGAGAGGTACTGGCGGGAGAGTCGGTGGTAGCGATTGACGTGACGTCGCTTGCTGACGGCGTGTACCTGCTGCGTGTGGAGGCGGCAGACGGCGCACGGGTGCTGCGTTTCGTGGTGGCTAGGTGATGTGATTGTTGCAGAATAAGAATAGAAGAGGGCGGACCGTAAGGGCCGCCCTCTTCTATTGTTGTCTGCGTGCGGTTTGGCTATGAGGATTGGACAGCAAGGTGAGAAGGTAGCGGCATCGTACTTTCAGTGTGGAAATGGAATAAATTGCAAGGACAGTGTCGTTTTGCGTACAAGAATAGGCGAAAACAGTGCAACATATAAAAAGTATAGCATGGCTCGTCGCGACGGGGTCAAAATAAATGGTTACCTTTGCAGCAATGAGTGAAGGTGTTTTTTGTATTGATAAGGCAATGAAAAGACGGATTATATTTCTACTATTGGCACTGTCGGCAGTGTTTGCGATGGGGTGCGGGAGCGATGGAAATGCTGGGTATGACCCTAATGCAGATGCGAATGCGCAACTTGATGAAGCTCTTGCGATGGCGCAGCAGAGAGGAAAAAATGTGGTGGTGCAGGTGGGAGGCAGTTGGTGTCCATGGTGCGTGCGGCTGCACAAGCTTCTCACGAGCGATGCGGAGCTGCGTGGACGGATGGAAAACGATTATGTGTGGGTGCAGGTGTATTACGGCAAGGATAATGCGAATGCGTCGGCCATATCAAGGCTGGGCGATTTGAAGGGGTATGGTTACCCTGTACTCGTGGTTCTTTCCCCGAACGGAGAGGTGCTGCATAGGCAGAACACGGGCGAGCTGGAGGAGGGTGAAGGCTACAGCAAGGCGAAGCTGCTGGCGTTTATGGATCAACATAAAGAGTTGAAAGTCGAGGGGAAAGTGGCAGTGCCGGTGGAGAAAGCTGTGGTAGAGTAGGGAAGTGCCACGTGTGGAGTGTTGGCGAAATTATAGGAAGAGAGGAGCGGAGCGAGTATGGCAGAGAAGGATAAGGCGAAGAGTACTGCGGATAGGTTTGAAGAGATAGACCCCAATAAGCGGAAGGCGTTGGAGCTTGCCCTTGAGAAAATTGAGAAGGATTTTGGCAAGGGGAGCGTGATGGCACTCGGGGATAGGCAGGTAAGCGATGTTCCGAGCATTTCTACCGGGGTGTTGCAGCTGGATTACGCCTTGGGCACTGGAGGGTATCCGCGGGGAAGAGTAATTGAGATATATGGTCCGGAATCGTCCGGTAAAACAACGCTGGCGATACACGCCATGGCGCAGACGCAGAAGCTGAACGGCATCGCGGCCATTATTGATGCCGAGCATGCGTTCGATGCGACGTACGCCGAGCAGCTTGGGGTGAATATAGACCAGTTGCTGGTGTCGCAGCCCGACAATGGTGAGGAGGCGTTGGAGATCGCGGAGCGGCTGATAAGGTCGGGGGCGGTAGATTTGGTGGTAGTGGACTCGGTGGCAGCCCTGACCCCTAAGGCGGAGATAGAGGGGGAGATGGGCGATGCGAAGGTGGGGCTACAGGCGCGGTTGATGTCGCAAGCGTTGCGAAAACTGACGGGTACAATAAGCAAAACGTCAACGGTGTGTATATTCATCAATCAGCTACGCGATAAGATAGGGGGGATGGCGTTTATGGGACCCACGGAGACCACCACGGGGGGAAATGCCCTAAAGTTCTACTCCTCCGTGCGTTTGGACATACGCCGTATAGGAGCGTTGAAAGATTCTGGGGATTCGCATTACGGCAATAGGGTGCGTATCAGGGTGGTTAAGAATAAGCTGGCGGCGCCGTTTCGTAAGGTGGAGGCGGATATGATTTTTGGGGAGGGTATCTCCAAGAGTGCCGAGGTGTTGGATTTGGCGGTGGCGTTGAATGTGATAGATAAGAGTGGGGCGTGGTTCTCGTATGGGGATACGAAGCTAGGGCAGGGGAAGGAGAATACTCGAAAGATGCTGGTGGACAACCCAGAGCTGCTGGGGGAAATAGAGTCCAAGGTCCGGGCAACGATAGATGCGGATCCTACAAAGTTGAAGTTTTAGATTATAGGAAGAGGGGCGGAGTGCGAGGTTAAAAAAGGAAGATGAAATGTCACGAGCGAAATCACTAAAGATGTACTACGAGAGTCAGCCGGAGAATTGCCCAATGTGCGGGAAGCGTACGGTGGTGGAGCTGTCGGGAGAGGAGAAGGTTGCGTTGCAGAGTGAGCAAGAGCGGATGGGCGGAGCGGGACAGCCGGCGTGGCGTTGCACATCGTGCGGCGCGGTGCTGTGGCAGGGGAAGGGGGAAGAGTAGGCCGGAGTAGTGTCTGAGGGGAACGCGCAGTGTAGCACGGTGCGTTTCGAGCAAGAAAAGAGATAGAATAAAGAAAGAGGGAGGGGGATAAGCCCCCTATTAAGGCAAAGCGAGCTATGGAAGAGCAGCGAGATATGATGTCGTCATCAGAGCAGATGCCAGAGGAGGCGGTGTCGCCGTGCGGAGGAGATGCAGCCGAGATGGTTGTAAAGGGAGACAATGCTGTGCAGCGTGATGCGGCAGAGCAGCCTGTGGATGAGGGCCTGGAGCCGAAGGAGAAACAGAACGTGGCGGTTTCGTCGGAAGCGGGGATTACCGAGCGGGAGGAGGAAGAGGCGCAGGAGGACGAGGAGGAACCCACGGAGGATAAGGAAAGCATCACGACGATGGGGTTTGATACGCTTTGTGGTCTTTTCAGGGAGAAGGCGAAGCAGGATCCCGTTGGGGATGTTCGGCGAGAGGTGCAGCAGATATATGAAGCTCTATTTCGACAGCTCAAGCTGCAACGAGACGAGGAGCGCAAGCGTTGGCTGGCGGAGGGAGGAGCGCTCAATGAGTTCGCACCGGCGGAACGCCCCATTGAGAAGGAGCTAAAGGACATCTACGATGATTTTCAGGCTCGTCGCCGCGAGTTTATGGAAAAAGAAGATGCGCAGCGTCAAGAGAATCTGCGTAAGAAGCGGGAGATTATAGGTAAGATAGAGGCGTTGACGCAGGAAGAGGAGGTGAAGGGGGAGACCTTCAATCGGTTCAATGAGCTGCGCAAGGAGTGGCGAGAGATAGGGATGGTGCCGCGCGCAGAGGCAGAGGATTTGTACCAGTCGTACTCCCACCAGGTGCAGCAGTTCTACGACTATGTGGATTTGAACCGAGAGCTGCGTGACCTTGACTATAAAAAGAACCTAGAGGCGAAGACGGAGCTATGCGAGCGGGCGGAGGAGTTGATAGCAGAGACCGATGTACATAAGGCTTTCTTAGAGCTTCAAACCCTCCATACGCGATGGAAGGAGCTAGGGCCAGTGCCACGAGAGAAGAGCGATGAGATATGGGAGCGTTTCTCGGCGGCGAGCGCTAGGATAAATCAGGCGCATAGGGAGTTGATGCAGGAGCGAAAGGCACTCTACGCGAAGAATTTAGCTGTACGCAAGGAGATTGTGTCGCAGATGGAGTCGCTGATGGGGGAGAAGCGGGAGAAGCAATCGGATTGGGTGGCGACGACGGCCAAGGTGATGGCGCTGCAAAAGGCGTTCAAGGAGGCATTTCCTGTGGCGCGAAGCCAGTCGAATGTTGGCGACATCTTTTTCAGCATGTGCAGCGAGTTCTTCACAAGCCGAAGGGCGTACGAGAAGGAGCAGGATGCGATTGGAAAGGAGAATATTGAAAAGAAGCAGGAGCTGTGCGTGCAGGCCGAAGCGCTAAAGGAGAGCGAAAAGTGGAACGACACGAAGGAGGAGCTGATAGCGTTGCAGCAGCAGTGGAAGAAGGTGGGCTATACGCCGCGCAAAGTGGATCAGCAGCTGTGGGAGCGGTTCAAAGCGGCGCAGGATTATTTCTTTGAGCGACGGAATAATGCCTTTGCGGCGCAGCGGGAGGAGGAGCAGGCGAACTTGAAGCTGCGCGAGGCGTTGATCGCAGAGGTGGAGGCCTACCAGCCGAGCGAGGATGGCAAGGAGATGGTAGAGCAGCTGAAGGCGTTCCAGTCGCGGTGGGGAGAGATTGGCCATGTGCCAATGCGGAGTAAGGAGGGGCTGTATAACCGCTTTAGGACGGCTCTAGATAAGCATTATGACCATCTGAGGCAGGAGCGTAAGGAGGTGTATGCACAGGCGTACGAAGCGAAGCTGGATTCAATGGCAGGGGGAGAGAATGGAGGGCAACAGCTGGCTGCGGAGCGCAATAAGATTAGCCGTAGGCTAGAACAGTTGGAGGCCGAAAAGAATCAGTTGGAAACGAATATGAGTTTCTTTGGAAAGGGAGACCAGAATAATCCGTTGCTTCAGAAGACTCGGCAGGATGTGGAGCGTTTGGAGCGTGAGATAGAGTCGGTAAAAAGCCAGGTGAAAGAGATAAACAAGCGGATTCGTGCGGGTAAGGAAGGAAAGTCTAAAGAAGAGGGCAAGTAGCCTAAGTGTAAGAGAGGTAGCGAAGTAGCAGATGAGTAAGAATAACAGCGCGGAGGAGTCAGGGATGTTGCGGGGACAGGAGACGCACAGCACGAAGTACGTATTTGTGGCGGGGGGAGTGGCCTCGTCGTTGGGTAAGGGAATTATATCGGCATCGCTCGGTAAGCTGCTGCAGAGCAGAGGGTATAAGGTAACCATACAGAAGCTTGACCCGTATATAAACGTTGATCCGGGTACACTCAATCCGTATGAGCATGGCGAGTGCTACGTAACGGAGGATGGGGCCGAGACGGATTTGGACTTGGGTCATTACGAACGTTTCCTCAACCAGAGTACGTCGCAGGCGAATAGCGTGACGACGGGTCAAATCTACGAGACGGTCATCCATAAGGAACGTCGTGGGGAGTATTTGGGAAAAACGGTGCAGGTAATTCCGCACGTAACTGACGAGATTCGGCGTCGCATTCTACTCCTAGGTACAAGGGGGCAGTACGATGTGGTAATCACCGAGATAGGCGGCACGGTGGGGGATATAGAGTCGTTGCCGTACATAGAGACGGTTCGTCAGCTGCGCTGGGATCTGGGAGAGGGGAATACGGTATTTATACACCTCACGTTGGTACCCTACCTTGCGGCATCGGGGGAGTTGAAAACCAAACCTACGCAGCACTCGGTGAAGGAGCTGTTGCAGAATGGGATACAGCCGGACATATTGGTGCTACGCTCGGAGTATGAGCTTCCCCAAGAGCTGCGCGCCAAGGTTGCAAAGTTCTGCAACGTGCAGGTGGAGTCGGTGATAGAGTCAATAGATGTGCCGACAATATACGAGGTCCCCATACGCATGCTCAACGAGGGGCTTGATACGGCGGTGCTGCGTGAGTTGCGTCTTCCGATAGGCAAAACGCCAGAGCTGAAGGCGTGGCGTACGTTCTTGGAAAAGTTTCATTGCCCCAAGCACGATATCTCGATAGTACTCGTGGGGAAATACGTAGAGCTGACGGATGCCTACAAGTCGATACGGGAGGCGTTTATACATGCAGGGGCGGCCCATGAGTGCCGTGTGCATGTGACGTCGGTTTCGTCGGAGGAGCTGAATAACGAGAATGTGGCGGAGCACTTACAGGGTGCGGATGGAATCCTTGTTGCGCCTGGGTTCGGGCTGCGGGGGATAGCTGGGAAGATTGCGGCGGTGCGCTACGCGAGGGAGTCAAAAATTCCTTTCTTGGGAATATGTCTAGGCATGCAGTGCGCGGTGGTGGAGTTTGCGCAGGATGTGCTGGGGATAGCAAAGGCTACGTCGCGGGAGTGGGATAGTGCTACAAGCGAGCCGGTGATAGATTTGATGGAGTCGCAGAAGGGGATAACGGACAAGGGAGGAACGATGCGTTTGGGCGCATACCCATGCGTGCTATCGGAGGGATCGAAAGCGTTTGAAGCGTATGGAAAGCGTCAAATCAGCGAGCGGCATCGCCATCGTTACGAGTTTAATGATTCCTACCAGACGCGTTTCGCGAAGGCGGGTATGGTCGTCACGGGGCGTAATCCCGAAACGGAGCTAGCGGAGGTGGTGGAGATACCATCGCATCCGTGGTTCGTGGGTGTTCAGTTCCATCCCGAGTATAAGAGTAGCGTTGTGGAGCCGCATCCGCTGTTCGTTGCGTTTGTTGGGGCGGCACTGGCCCAGCATGGGCGAAGCGAAGAGAAATAGCGTGGCATTTTGCGCTAGTGTATCGGTGCTCGCAATGGGTGTGCGAGAGGGTAAATCAAAGAAGAGATAAATAGAGCAATGGATAAGCGGTCAATAGTAGGGCTTGTTCTGATTTTTTTGATAGTTATTGGGTTCTCTTACTTGATGCGGCCTAGCAAAGAGGAGCTAGCTGCGATGCGGGCGAAGCAGGATTCGGTAGCGCGTGCCGAGGCGAGGCGAGATAGTGCGCTTGCGGAGCATCAACGTCGCTACGCAGCGGAGCAGGATAGCGCGAGGAGCGCTGATGAGGCGGTTACGCATGATTCGGTATGGGGGCAGCAGCAGGAGACGAAGACAACAGTGTTGGAAAACAATTTAATTCGCCTCGAGCTCTCCTCATTGGGAGGGCAGATTGCCTCAGTTCAGATTAAGGGGTACAAGACGTACAGCGGAGACTCCCTATTCTTTGTGGGTTCGGGTGACAGTAAACTTGGGTATGAGTTCAACACCGGGCAGCAGGACGTTCACACCGCCGATTTGCATTTTACGAGGGTGGAGGGGGCTGACCCTGCGCCGGCGTTGTCGGAGGGGCAAGAGGGGGTCGTTACGTATCGTTACAAGACATGTGAGGATGCGTGGATAGAGTATCGGTACGCTTTGGGGTACAATACGCATAGAGTGCAGTTTACAACCGTTTTCCACAATGTAGACAACTATATACAGCCTCAACGTGGCTACATCGACATGTCGTGGGCTATGCACTCTCGGCAGCAGGAACGAAACGTAGAGAAGGAGAGGGAGTACACTACAATTTCCTACGCGCTGAGCAATGATGATTTTGAGGAGTTGAACGCTCGAAAAAAAGAGGCGCAGGAAGAGCATGTAAAAACGTCGGTAGGCTGGATAGCGTTCAAGCAGCAGTTTTTTGCGGGCTTTTTAGTGTGCGACAAAGGTTTTGACGAGGCGTTGTTGCGGATGAATAGCAACAGCGATTCGGGGTACGTGAGAGACTTTGAAACGCGTTTGATGTTCCCGTTAAGTGGGGTTAATGACCATCGGATGGATATGGCTTTCTACTTCTCCCCGACGCATTACAAAACGCTTAAGGCCTACGATAAGGGGTTTGAGAAGGTGGTTCCCTTGGGAGGGTGGCTCGTGAGTTGGGTTAACAAGTACGTGATTATTAACCTGTTTGACTGGTTAAACTCGTTTATAACCAACTACGGGGTCATAATCCTTTTGCTGACGCTGTTTATCAAGATTATTGTTTTCCCGCTCACATTTAAAACCTATCGCAATCAGGCCTACATGCGGGTTTTAAAACCGAAGATTGACGAGATAAACGCTAAGTATCCTAAAAAAGAGGATGCTATGAAGAAGCAGCAAGCGACGATGGCGTTGTATAAGAAGGCCGGCATAAATCCCATGGGAGGATGTTTACCGCTACTCATACAAATGCCTATCCTCATTGCTATGTTCCGCTTCTTCCCTGCATCTATACAGCTGCGGCAGAAGAGTTTCCTATGGGCGGACGACCTTTCTAGCTTTGATTCAATCTTGGATTTGCCGTTTTCAATACCATTTTACGGGTCGCATGTGAGTCTGTTTACGCTCCTTATGGGGGCTTCCATGCTGATTTCTGGAATGATAAGCTTTGCCCAATCGGCAAATAGTAACCAGCAGATGCCGGGGATGAAGTTCATGACGGTGTATATGATGCCGCTGATGATGGTGATGTGGTTTAATAACTACTCATCGGGGCTCAGCTATTACTATTTCTTGACGAACGTCATCACGATAGCCCAAACGGTGATTATCAGAAAGACGGTAGATGGGCAAAAGGTCCTTAAGCGCCTGGAGGCTAACAGCGGCAAGAAGGTAAAGAAAGGCGGATTCATGGAGCGCTTGGAGAAGTTGCAACGGGAACAGCAGCGCAAGCTGGAGCAGCAGAAGCGTTCGGGTGGTGGAAGTCGACGCTAGTGAAACTGCGCTTAGCTTAGCGTTTTTGACTATTGGAGATTAGAATAAGGGGGTAGTATGGCGGTGTTAATCTGGCGCAGGCGTACGTTGCAGTGCATCGCGTCGGGTTTGCTGATGCTGTTGGTGTCGTGTGGGTTTTGTGGCGCACGGCGTAAGGTAGACCAAGCAACTACAGACTATACTCCAAAACTCCTTGAAGAGCCGTTAGCCCAAGAGCGGCAGCAGACGAAGATAGCCCGTTATGGGAGCTACAGCGTGGCTTACCATTGTGGATGGCGACAGCCACAATGGGTAGCCTACCGATTGGATGCGACTCGATTGGCAGACGTAGTGGATCGGAAAGGGGTAGGCTTCCGGGCAGACCCTATATTAAGTGACTTCACATTAGATAATCAGAGTTTTAAAGGGACTGGCTATTCGCGCGGACACCTTAAACCCGCCGCGGACTCGAAGAGCAGCATGGTTGCCATGCGGGAGAGTTTCTACTTTACCAATGTATCGCCGCAGCTACCCCGATTTAACAGCGGGATTTGGAACTCTTTGGAAATGTGGGTGCGCCGTCAGGCTGAACGATCCGACATTATGTACATCGTTACAGGACCTTGCTTTTTGGATGCCCCTTTGGACTATATGGGGGGAACAAGGGTGCCAGTAGCTACCCACTTTTACAAAGCCCTTCTGAAGCGTCATGGCAATCGTTGGAGCGCCGTGGGCTTCGTTGTGCCACACAACCTCAATCGTAAGGCGAAACTGTGGGAGTTTTCAGTTTCAATAGATAGCCTTGAGAAACTAACGGATATAGACTTCTTTCCCCTGCTCGCGGATAGTATAGAGAGTGTTGTAGAAGCGAGCGTTCTCCCATCAGACTGGAGGTAAACGATTAATAGGTGATGTCAACAGGAGAGTGTCGCTATTGCTACCACAGGTGCGGGGTGGTGCGTAGTGAGAGGTTGGGCGTTTGCCGCATCGGTGAGGGGCTATACGTGGCGAGCGTTTATAAACATCGTGGAGAAGAGCCAGTGCTCGGGCGGGGCAATGCTGTATGCAACGTGTTTTTCGCGCATTGCAACATGCAGTGCGCTTACTGCCAAAATCATCAGATAAGCGACAATACAACCCCGCTATCTCCGTGGGTCACAACCCTTGAAGCGCTTGTGGAGAAGGTGGAAACCATACTTGACGAAGGATGCGACACCTTGGGGCTCGTTTCGCCGACCCCGTACATTCACTACGTGGTTCGCTTGGTGGAGGCCCTACATGCCGATGGGTATCGTCCCACGGTGGTGTATAATACGAATGGATACGACACGGCGGAGACCATACGTTGCCTGTCGCCCTATGTTGACATATATCTACCCGACTACAAGTACGGTTCGTACGACTTGGCTCGCCGTCTCTCCGCCGCTCCCGACTACCCTGACGTGGCGCTAGAGTCAATTGGGGAAATGATGGAACAGAAGGGCAAAGCCCTTACCTACGATGCAGACGGCATCGCCCGGAAAGGGGTGATTGTACGCCACATGGTGTTGCCCGGTTTCGTGGAGAATAGCAGGGCGGCGTTGATTAACCTTTCTGTAGAGTTCGGGAGCGATATTACGCTTTCCTTGATGGCGCAGTACAACCCTGCGCACCGTTGCCTTCACCGCCCGCCGCTTGATAGGCGAATTACAAAAGAGGAGTACGATGAGGTGCTGACCCTCCTTGACGAGCTCGGATTTACCGCGGGATGGACGCAGGAGCTTGTTAGTGCGCTAACCTACAATCCCGATTTCACCCAGCCAGATCCCTTTGCGCCGCGTAATCTGTAGCTATTCGTTCGTTTCAGATCTGTTGCCCGATTCGTTGTTCGGATCGGCGAGTAGGGAGGCGAACTTCTCCAGTTGCGCCGAAGTCCCGCTATCGAGGAGGCGTTCCTCAAAGACGCTATCCTTCGTCTCGTTTTTGCGGTAGACGTACTGCACGCCGTACTTTTGCGCTTTCGAGCGCCGCTCTCTATCGGGGAGCGATGCGTATGTGGCCTCCACTTCGTTCCACACGTCACGTATAATCTCATCGGCTGTATCCCGTAGCTCGTTGAGATTTTTCAGTGTACGCTCGCTATTCTTTTGAAATACGCGTTGCCGGTTGTATGCCTCAACGAATTTATCGTAATGCACCTGTACAAGCGCGATGGTAGGGTTCATGATGGGGGTGTGCGCATCGTTTTTCCGTCTGTTTTCACCCTCAATGGTACGTTTGCCCCACTCAATGAGATCCTGGTCAGACGAAAGTGATGGGAGCTTTGAGGAGTTTACATCAATGTCAAAGTAGGTGCGCATGGAGGGTTGTAACTCGCCGCGTAGGATGGCCATATTAAAGACTTGAAGAAAGTGGGAGACGTACAGCCTGGCTTTTCGGGAAAGGAGTTTATACTCTTCGCTGTTTTCAGACTGTTGCTGGTAGGCCTGTTGGTACTCTAGGCAGGCTTGCTCGAAAGTGTTGATGAATAGCCCCAATTTCGTGTATGTTTTTTGGGAAAAAGCCAAGTCGTTTGGGTGTGTACCAAACCCCATTTTGTAGGCCACTTTAAGTGCACGGAGTCGAGCTGAGTCTGTATTCGGTAGACGGCGATACGGCATTTTATAATAGAACAATAATCGTTGATGGGTGATAATATCCCATCGTAGCGCAATAGAATTATCGTGCGAAGGTAGGAATAAATGAAAGATAAGGCAATTTTCGTATCGCATTACAGGTGCAGGGTGATGTCAATTTAATGCGCAAAGCGTTGTATAAAAGAGTATTACAAGCACACTCAAAAAAACTTATTTTGTTCTCACTTGGGCGAGGGAGGAATAAAAGTGAAAAGCAATCCTTACCTTTGCCGAAATGAAATTTGGAGTGAAACGGATTTGGCTCGCAATCGTGTTACTTGCGCTATGCATGGCGTTGGGGGTGCGGTGCGCTAGGGTTATGGCGCCTGAGGGTGGCCCGAAAGATGTGAACCCTCCGCGTATGCTGCGCGCTAAGCCGGAGAATTTTACTGCAAACTTTACGGGGACTGAGGTGAGGATCTACTTTGATGAAATGGTGGTCTCCAAGGACTTTCAAAAAGGGGTGCAGGTCTCCCCGCCTTTGAAGTTTCCTCTTATCTCCACGGATAAGGGGAAGTCAGTGTCGCTAAAGATTAAAGACACGTTGCGGGAGAATTCTACCTATCGTATTGACCTCTCGGATGTTATCGTTGATTTGACCGAGGGGAATAAGACTTTAAGCTGTGTATACGTTTTTTCAACTGGATCAAAGATAGATAGCGGCCTCGTAGTGGGCGTCGCGCGAGACGCTTTTACCCATAATCCGGTGGAGAATGTGGAGGTACAGTTATATGCTACTGACGCGTTGCGTGTGGCCATTGATAGCGTCCCTGATGGCGTTGCACGAGCCCGAGAGGATGGTACTTTTAGGGTGGAGAACCTGCCCGAAAGGGCGTTTCAAGCGGTTGCGTTGGTTGATATAAACGCAAATAGAAAGTACGATCTACCAACCGAGAAGATAGCTTTTTTGGATAGTACTGTTTGGCCAATACGAATGCCGCGGTATGTTGATACGCTGGGTTCGGCGGACACAATTCAAGTCGCAAAGAACGATAGAAGCGTTTCGCCTGCGATTGATAGCACAGCTGCCGCAAAAAGAGCTGGACTTGATAGCGTTCTAGCGGGGCAGAAGGAGAGAGAAAACGCTGCGCGTGTGCTGCTCAATATATTTTCCTACGTGCGCCCCAAGCAGATGCTAGTGAAACGGGAGCGCCCCGAAGCGGGGATGCTGCGATTCGTATTCGCCTGTCCGCCGGAGGGCGAAGTGCGAATGGAGCCGGTAGCCCCCGAGGGGGTCAGCTTTGTGGAGGAAAGGTCTAAGCGAGGCGATACGATCATGCTATGGGCTCAGAATGAGCTTACCCGGGATGCCGATACCCTTTTTCTCCATGTGCATTCGTTGAAGAGCGATTCGCTCAATGCGTTGAAACCGTGGATAGATACTGTCCGCTTGGGGTTCAAGCAGAAAAAGAAGGATAATGCCCAGAAAGGAAGTAAAGGAACGCAAAACAGCGATACCGTTGCGGTTCGGGAGCCGTTGGTGCTTCAGGTGCTTAATGCGGCCATCGCTTCAGCCATTAAGCCTGGCGATACGTTGATTATTCGTTCCCAGCAGCCATTCGCAACCCTAGACTCTTCAAAATTGCGCTTGATTTCAAATGCTGACACCACCGAGTATCCCTATTCCCTGGTGCGTTTTGAGAATCGACCGCGGGATGTCGGCGTCACGGCGCGGTGGCCAATTGATAGTGCTTTTACGATGGTCATTGATAGCGGGGCCATCTTTGACCATTTCGGGGCATGCAACGATTCAACCGCTTTCGGCTGGCGTACATATCGCCCTTCGGATTACTCAACGCTGCATTTCAATTTAATCAGGATGCCGAAACCCTGTATCCTTCAACTGTATACAGAAGAGAAGGAGAAAAAGACTGTGCGCGAGGTCTTTGCGCGGGAAGAGGATGGGCGGGTGTCCATTCGTTACCTAAATCCGGGAACCTATTTCCTGCGCATTGTTGACGATCGGAACGGCGATGGCCGGTGGACCACGGGGGATTATGAGAGCCAGCGGCAGCCGGAGCCAGTGCGCTACTTTGTAACCAAGAAAGGGGAGAAAGAGATAAAGGTTCGTGCCAATTGGGAGTACGATATCGATGTTGATTATAGTATTTTAGAGGAATAGCTATGTCTGTACTAGTGAATTTCGCAATGTTTCCAACGGATAAGGGGGATAGCGTATCGCCCTACGTGGCGAGAATTGAAAAGGCTATTCGTGACTGCGGGTTCCCCAGCCAGCTCACCCCGATGAGTACCATTGTGGAGACCGAAACGCTCGCTGAGGCTCTTTCGGTTATTCAGGCGGCGCACGATGCCATTGCAGACGATTGCAACCGAATGTACATCAGTGCCACAATTGATGAGCGTAGGGGCAAGAGCAACCGCATGAAAACCAAAATAGAGTCGGTGGAGCGTAAAATAGAAGGGCTAAAGTAGGTGAGATTGCGCTGGCGGTGTGCTATTGTCGCGGTGTGCTGCTGCGTGGCTGCGGGGGTGAACGAAACCTTAGCGCAGCCCGACACTGCGTTGAATGTCTCTATTGGGCTGCATGGGGAATATGGATTTACTAGTCTTAGCGTGCGTCCCTATGCAGCAACCCATGGAGGACAACGCTTTGGGGGCGGTGTCTCGGTGCGCTTAGACAATTCAAAGATTTTCGGAGCCAACATTGAGCTTAACTACGCAGCTTCAAGCCATCGAGTTGTGGAAGAGGAACCCAGGCCGTTTAATGGGCAGACCTTTACTCCCGGGGAGCAGGAGTGCCAGCAGCAATGGCTTGAGTTCCCCATTATCGCAGAGATTGGCTACCGATTCCCAATGTGGCGAGTTTACGCCTTGGGTGGCGGATACGCTGACTTTTTGTTGGGGGAGAAGTTCGGGGCTAAGGGAGCGTTGCAAAGACAGCAGGTACTCTTTTCCACCCATTATCGCTTTGGGGGTGGTTTGGTTGGCGGTGCGGGAGTGGGCATCGAAACACGGTACGGTGCGCTTATCTTTGAATACCGAGCCGCTGTTCGGTTAGTTAATTTGTACAAGCGAACGCTTGAGGGCGGGCTTGATATTCTCCGACAAAGGCTCTCCTCACAATCATTTGGTTTATCGTACTACTACACATTCACAGTACGTAAAAAGGAAAGGAACGAGTAATGAGAAAAATGTTTTTTATAGTGCTGGCCTCATTGCTGGCGGTGTCTGTGAAGGCGCAGAGCTCTTTTACGCAGACCGGCATTGCGTCTTTCTACGCAGATAAATTTCAGGGACGTACCACGGCTTCTGGGGAGCGGTACGATAAGAATAAATTGACTTGCGCCCACCTCTCTCTCCCATTCGGGACGGTGCTGCGGGTGACGTGCCTTGACAATAATCGGACAACCGTGGTTCGGGTGAACGATAGAGGTCCATTTTCGCCCGATCGTATCATCGATTTGAGCAGGAGGGCGGCAGAGGCGTTGGGTATCGTTTCGGCGGGTACTGGGAAAGTACGTATTGAGGTGGTGAAGAGCGATGAGCTTGTTGAAACGCCGGTTACAACTCCCGAATCAGTATCTACGCCCGTGCCGCAGCAGCCGGTAGCCGTTTCGCAGCCAGCAGAACCGGCTGTTCTACCAAATAAAACAACCCCATCTCAAGCGACTCCCGCAGTTTCGGCTCCTTCTCAGGCTAACGACCCCACTAACGTGACGGGGGAAATCTACAGGGTGCAAGTCGCCTCGGTTTCCGCTAAGGGCTACGCGGTGCAGCTCGCGAGCTACCAAGGGCTTTCCAATCTACTTCGGCGCATGGGGAGTGCGGAGGTGTCAAATCCTTTGGTTTACGTTGTGGGGGCAGAGCCCAATGTGACCTACAAATTAATGGCGGGGCCGTTCAACACCAGAGCGCAGGCCGATCGGGAGAAGGAGAAGCTGGGGAAACGATTCCCAGGCTGTTTTGTGGTGCAGCTGTAGCTGAGAGGTGGATTTTGTCAAAGGGAATAGCGATTAGAGAGTAATAGGGGAAGGTAATTATGTCAAACGAGAATGGTAACATTGTAGTTAGCGGGGTGAGGCCTACAGGGAACTTGCACCTTGGAAATTATTTCGGAGCGGTGCGAAACTTTGCGGCGATGCAGTCGAAGTATGATTGCACATTTTTCATTGCCGATTTGCACTCGCTCACTACGCATCCCACGCCGCATGGGCTACAGAAGGCCGTGAGCCAAATCATGGCGGAGTACCTCGCATGCGGGGTTAACCCGGAGCTGAGTACCATATACGTGCAGAGCGACCTGCCGGAGACCGTGGAGCTTTACCTTTTCCTCAACATGAACGCCTATCTGGGCGAGTTGCAGCGTTGCACCTCCTTCAAAGAAAAAGTGAGAAAGAACCCAAATAATGTCAATGCGGGGCTTTTAACCTATCCTACGTTGATGGCGGCGGACATCTTGATCCATCGTGCCAACTATGTTCCCGTGGGGAAGGACCAGGAGCAGCATCTCGAAATGACTCGCACCTTCGCGCAGCGTTTCAACCGCATGTATGGCATTGACCTTTTCCCGGAACCAAAGGCCTATGCCGATGATGCGCCGATGATTAAGATTCCAAGCCTTAACGGAACGGGCAAAATGGGCAAGAGTGACGGCAACGCTATCTATTTAATCGACTCGCCTGAGGAGATCCGTAAAAAGGTGATGCGTGCGGTGTCAGACAATGGCCCCACAACGCCCAATCAGCCAAAGAGCGAGCCTATTGAGAACCTCTTTACGCTGATGCGTGCCGTTTCTACCGATGAAACCGTGGCGTTCTTTGAGGAGGAGTACAATAAATGCTCCATCCGTTACGGTGACATGAAGAAGCAGCTAGCGGAAGACATCATTGCGCTTACCGCGCCTATACGCGAGCGTATCGCAGAGAACTTGGCGCATCCCGAGAGGTTGTCGCAGATTGCAGCGCAGGGGGCTGATAAAGCGAGGCGTAGGGCGAAGGAAACGCTACGCTTGGTCAAGGAGGCGATAGGCATTCGCCCGCTCTAGACGTTGAAATTTAAACCCATCACCCCCCTTTTGTTCTGATGGTTGAGGTAAAGGTGGATGTGCTTGCGGCGGAGCTTATGGCCGAGGTGCGCAGGCATTTGAATGGAGTTGTGGCGGCTGCTATACGGAATGAGGGCGCGGGCTACCCGTTTTGCCTCGGCGTGCCGCTGCCCACATTGCGGGAGATAGGTAGGCGCTATGCGCCCAATCAGCCCTTGGCGAGGCTCCTTTTGTCATGCGCCATGCGCGAGAGTATGCTCTTGGCGTCCATCATTGGCGATCCTTCCCAGCACAACGATAGCGATACCCAGCTGTGGGTTGACACGTTCAAATACGGTGAGTGTATCGAGGTGGCGTGCGCCGACTACTTTTGGAAGTTGGACAGTGCTTGCCCTCTGGCCTACGAATGGCTTTTCATGGACGAGCTAAAGATGCAGAGGGCCGGCATAACCCTCCTGGCCAACCTCTACCGCAAGGATCCCGAGCGGGCGAATCCTTCTAATCCCTACACGTTGGACCAGCCTTACAGGCGTATTGCGTCGCTATCGGCTACCGCTGCGCTGTTCCAACCCTTGCTCTTCCTCTCCCAGTGGCTAGCGCGCAGCGGGGCGGGCGATGAACTCATTGAGGTGCTTAACGACACTGAATTACCGCAGGAGTCGCATGGGACTCGGCTACAGCTCGTGGAGTGCATTCGTTTTGAAAGGGAAGAGGCGTAAAGGGACTATAGTAAAATCTCTTTAGTCAACCAGTTCGCTATGGCATCTGCCAACGATTCCTTGCTCTCGAGGCTTCGTTTCGTGATTTGTTTGTCACCGCGAGCGACCAGAGTTGCCACGTTGGTTGTCGTTCCAAATCCAGCGCCCTTATCCTCCAGGCTGTTCAGCACGCAGAGGTCTAGATTCTTCTCCTCCATCTTCCGTGCGGCGTGGGCCAATGCATCGTCCGTTTCTAGAGCGAAGCCCACGAGGCGTTGATTGCTACGTTTTTTTCGTCCCAGCGAGGCCGCAATATCCTCATTCGGCACTAACTCTACCGAGAGCGGGGCGTGCCCCGACCTATGGATTTTCCTTTCGGCTGTATGCGCAACCCTGTAGTCGCTTACTGCCGCCACCATCACCCCTGCATCGCATGAGCCCCATGTCTCTACGCATGCTGCGTACATTTCGGCTGCGCTGGTCACACGGCGTAGTTGCAGCTGCGCAGCTGGTTTTGGTAAGACCTTTGCGGGGCCAGCCACGCAGATAACGTCCGCCCCTCTGGCCAGCAAGGCCTCTACTATGGCGCTCCCCATGCGGCCCGAGGAGTGGTTGCTGATGTAGCGCACGGGGTCAATCGCCTCTACGGTAGGTCCAAGCGTCACGAGTATCTTTTTTCTATGCAGCGCACCGTTTACCGGTAGCAGGGTTCGTATCCTATCAACGATGGCTTCTGGCTCCGCCATGCGGCCCTTTCCTTCCAGCCCGCTAGCTAGGAATCCCTCGCCGGCATCTACGATTTCAACCCCTCTATCCCGCAGCGCTTCAAGATTCGCTTGGGTGCTTGGGTGTAAGTACATGTCTACGTCCATCGCGGGGGCTACTATCACCTTGCACCGTGCCGAGAGGTAGGTGGTGCAGAGTAGGTTATCCGCAATGCCATGGACCATTTTTGCCAACGTATTGGCTGTGGCAGGCGCAATGACAAACGCATCTGCCCACATACCCAGCGACACGTGGCTATGCCATGCGCCGTTGCTTGGGTCAAAGAAATCTACCGCGATGGGATTTTCACTAAGCGTGGCGAGCGTAAGCGGGGTGATGAACTGTTTAGCCATTTCGGTCATCACAACCCGAACCTCTGCGCCCTCCTTCTTCAGGAGGCGTATCAGCACGGCCGCCTTGTAGGCGGCAATGCCGCCCGTAACGCCGACGAGTATTCTCCGCCCCTGTAGCACGCCCATTGCGACTACTCTACTATTTTGAACAGTTCTCCCCTAGGGAGCAAAAAGCTGTAACTACTCGGCCCCTTCGCTGGGCGTGTCGTTTTGCTGGGAAGCTGATGGCTCTTCTATTACGATTCGCCCATCCAAGTACTCCTTTACCGCCAGCATCGTGGGCTTTGGCAGCTCTTCGTATCGGCGTGATAGGTTGATTTGCTCCTCATCCTGGAACACCTCTTCGAGGTTATCCTGCGAGCAGGTGTAAGCCGATAGCTTCTCGGAGAGTTCTTGCTTTAGCTCCTGCGAAATCTGGTTGGAACGCTTGGCTATCACTACGACCGTCTCGTATAGATTGCCCGTCTCTTTGGCCATGTCGGCCGTGTTGAGCGTTTTGATTTCTGTTGGAGCATTGAGCTTCTTGTATTCCGCAATCTTTTCCATGATGCCTGTTTAATCCTTTCCTCAATTATCGTACCAAGTCAGCATTAGGCTCTAACCCCAACGCCTTCATTGAGTTGACGTAGTACTGTGACACCTCGCTAGCATGCTTGGAGCTGGGGAACTCGCTGATGAACGAGAGGTAATTATCCACGGTATTCTGAAAACGGGTCCGCTGCTTCGACTCGACGCTGTTCACCGCCAGCAGGTAGGCACTCTTGGTGAGTAGGTACATCTCCTCCTCGCGGTAGGGGGTGGTGGGGTACTCCATGAGGCTATGCTGTAGCGCAGCCACCGCGGCGCGGTAGTTTCGCTGCCAGTAGTATTGCCATGCAGCTTTGTAGCTCTTGGTGAGCAGCTTATGGTATAGCTCCTTGAGGTACATATTGGCATCCGCAGTGCGCTTTGAGGTGGGGTACATCTCCACGAACTGCTCAAAGCCCGCAATCGCTTTCATGGTGTATTCTTGGTCCAAAGAGGGGCGGGGAGAGGCTTTGTATAGGCAGAAGGCACTCATGTACATCGACTCCTCTGCGAAGACGCTGCGAGGGTAGTTCTGCACTATTTGGTCAAATGAATAGCCCGCCAGCACGTAGCTAGAGGTGTGGAAGTAGCAATCGGAGAGGTAGTATCCGAGGCTATCGGCACGTTGGGTTACCCGGAACACCGGCACGCAGCGCTCAAAGAGGCTCTGCGCCTTGCTGTACTTCTTTTTGCCGTAGTACTCCAACCCAGTCTTATACTGTAGCTCGGCATCGGTACCCTTCAGGATCTTGTTGTAATTCTTGCACCCCATCAGGAGCAATGCACCCAGCACCACTACGCTCAGCGTGAGCAACTTTCGTCCCTGTAGTTCCATCTTTCCCATCAGTAATCGCCGCAAAGGTAATGATTTCTACGGTTTCACATGGTATAGTTTCGCCGTTCGCTACTCCTCCCGAGCGATTTTTGCACCGAGTGCTTGTAGGCGTGCCTCAACGTTTTCGTATCCCCGGTCGATTTGCTCCGCATTGTCAATGATGCTCGTACCCTCGGCCGCTAGCGCCGCGATGAGCAGGGCAACCCCTGCCCGAATATCGGGCGATACCATGCGGCTGCCGCGGAGATGGGTCTTTTTCCCGAGGCCTATCACCGTTGCGCGGTGTGGGTCGCATAGAATGATTTGCGCACCCATCTCAATGAGCCTATCCACGAAGAACAGACGGCTTTCAAACATCTTTTGGTGGATTAGCACGGTGCCCCGCGCCTGCGTGGCCACCACGAGCATCACGCTCAGAAGGTCAGGCGTAAGCCCAGGCCACGGCGCATCGGCAATGGTCATAATCGATCCATCAATAAAGGTTTCCACCTCGTATTGCTGATTCGGGGGCAGGTATATATCATCGCCGTTGCGTAGCTCCATCTCAATGCCCAACCGTTGGAACTGCATGGGGATCGGCCCCAGCATGTCGTACCCCGTGTTCTTTATGGTAATCTCCCCCCCCGTGAGGGCTGCGAGCCCAATAAAGGAACCCACCTCTATCATGTCCGGCAGAAGCTTGTGGATGCAGCCGTGTAGCTTTTTTCCGCCCTGAACGGTGAGGAGGTTAGAGCCTACGCCGCGTATTTCGGCGCCCATGGCGAGGAGCATACGGCACAGCTGCTGCACGTAGGGCTCGCATGCGGCGTTGAATATCGTAGTGGTTCCTTCCGCCGCTGTGGCGGCCATGATGATGTTGGCCGTGCCGGTGACGGAGGCCTCATCAAGCAGCATGTAGCGGCCCTTCAAGTGCTTTCCGCGCACCCAATGCCCCGCGCCGCACGCGTCACTTTCCAGAGTGGCGCCTAAATTTACAAACCCTTGCAGGTGCGTGTCGAGCCTACGCCGGCCAATCTTGTCACCGCCGGGGCGCGCCACAAACGCTTCGCCGAAACGAGCTAGCAGGGGACCCACGAGCAGCACCGACCCGCGTAGCCGCGCGGCGCTGTGCCGGTATTCCTCTCCGTGCAGGCTTGCAGGGGTTACCCCTGCGGTGCAAATGCGGCAGGTGTTGGCATCGAGCCAATCGATTGCTGCCCCCAGCTGTTCAAGCATGAGCAGCAGCTGCTCCACATCGGCAATGCGAGGCACTTTGCGCAGCGTCACGGGCTCTTCCGTGAGGAGCGTGGCGGCAATCACCTGCAGCGCCTCGTTCTTTGCTCCCTGCGGTTCGATGGTGCCGGCCAGTGGATGCCCGCCCTCTACGCGTAGCTTTGTCACCGTGCTTTACCTCCTTCGTTTATTGCGTTTGCGCTTGCTGCGTTGCCCCGTCCCCGGTGCGGCAGTGCGTTTACGGTTGTTGGCCTTACCTGTCTTGCCTTGCGCGGTCAGCTCCTGCGCATCGAAAAGGGTTTCTCCCTCCGGGAGCTCAACCTTGATTTTACCCTTTGACATGCGGGTCAGATCCTGCAGAATCTCCTCATCGGTAACATTCTCCTTGCGCCATTCCATGTGGATGCGCTTCATCTGCCGCGCTAATGCGAGGCCGCGCGCCTCGAGCTGGTCGGCGGGGCAATGCTCCACGAGCGTGGTAATCATTTGGGGGACGAATGCCCCATAAAAGTCGAGATTCTTCGTTCGTGTGGGGTAGGAGAGCCGCGTGGGTTTTGCCTCCACCTCTTCGCGCCGGGGTTTCGGGTAGCCGCTGTCCACATCAAGCTTGTAGTCTGCCATGATGTGGAGATGGTTCCACAGCTTCTGTTCGTAGTCCTTCACGTTGCGCATGTGCGATGTGATGGAGGCCATCACCTTTAGCACCAGTTTCGCCTGCTGCGTGCGTTCCTCCCTGTTCTCTATCGTGAGCAGGTAATCCACCATCTGCTGCACGTAACGTCCGTAGGCGGGCAGCACGAGCGGCCTCCGCTGCGTATTATACTCTATCTCCCCCATTAAATAAACATCTAGCAATCACCGCTCTGCGCGGCTAAAGTCCTCTTATCCGTTCCTTTCGCTGGCTTTTTTCTTGTATTCTCTCCCGCGCGTAATATGCACGTCCCTACACCCTATAGAACGCAGCCAGCAGCGGCAAAACGATGTGTCAAACGCCACTAGCGGTGCAAATGTACGGATTTTATTTTAAATCGTAGCTACTGCGTCAACCGCCTGCCCAGCTTGCCGTTGCTCTTCGTCATCAGCCTGTTGAGGCAAAAGCTGCCTACTAGCTGTTGCTGGTGCGACACCCTTTTTGTGTCATCAACATGGAAATTCCATGAGAAGTAGCAGTTGACGAACGCATTGCTAAAGAGGCAGGCGTATACCGCCGTACGGCTATACCAGGACGACTGGTAGAAGGGGTCTCCCTGGTTGAGGTCGCTGCCATACTTGGCGTAGAGCGGCATGAGCGGCGTGCCGTAGTAGAAGGAAGAGGAGATGCCTAGCCATCGCCATTGCGCCGTCAGCTCCACCATTGCTCCGCCCGGCTTGTAGACGGTGCCGCTTTCCCGTTCGCGTTGAAATCCCTGGATGTAGCCGCAGCGCAGCGTGAGGCTGTCCAGGCCTGTAACGGCTCCAAGGTCCAGGCCGAGGTAGGCGTGGAGGTAGGCATCGTCGCACACCCCCTCCCGTCGCCCCTCGCCGTAGCTCGCCTTGTGGTTTAGCTGCGCGTAGCCGCCTAGCAGCAGCCACCGCCATTGATACTCCCCATTGAGCAGCAGTAGGAACATCTCCCGCCGCTCCCATGTGGGCATCCCGCGCCAGTCGCACATGAATTCCCCGTAACCATGTGCCGACTCGTAGCGCATGTATGCCCCTTCTACGTTCGGGCGGGCGTAGATGAGCGAATCGTAGCGGAGGTAGTGGGGGAGGAGGGCATGGCGCCGCATGGCGTAGGGGATGGCACCTAGCATAACCAAGAAACCCCGCCTATGCATGGAGAGGAAGGCCGTGGGGATGAACTGCGCCCTGCGCCAGCCGACACCCATGGGTTGGCGGTAATGCACGCCCCCCATGAGCTGGTAGTCTCCCATAAGGCTGTCACGGAACGATACGCCTACCGCGGGCGAGAGCCGGAATCCGTAGAGCGTTTGCGAGAGTTGATGCTGCTCCTCATACTCCCGGTTGTCAAAATATGACACGAAATCCACATCGTACTCTAGCTTTTGCCCCACGGCGCTAATGGCGATCAGGAGCAGCGCAATCGTTGCTACTATTCGGGAGTGGCTATGGCGCACGACAATGGTTACATTTTAAGCACTGCGAGGAACGCCTCCTGCGGTATCTCCACGTTGCCCACCTGGCGCATCCGCTTCTTCCCCTTCTTCTGCTTCTCTAGCAGCTTGCGTTTCCGAGAGATGTCGCCGCCGTAGCATTTTGCGGTAACGTCCTTGCGCACCGCCTTCACCGTCTCGCGGGCGATAATCTTTGCGCCGATGGCCGCCTGGATCGCAATGTCAAACTGCTGGCGGGGAATGAGCTCCTTGAGCTTTTCGCACATGCGCCGCCCGAAGTCGTAGGAGTAGTCCTTGTGGATGAGCGAGGAGAGCGCGTCCACCTTCTCGCCGTTGAGCAGGATGTCAAGCTTGACCAGAGATGCGGGCATGTAGCCCGAAAGGTGGTAGTCTAGCGAGGCGTACCCCCGCGAGATGGACTTTAGACGGTCGTAGAAGTCGAACACAATTTCGCTCAGCGGCATGTCAAAGCTTAGCTCCACGCGGTTGGCCGTGAGGAACATCTGGTTGCGCAGCGTGCCGCGCTTGTCGATGCAGAGCTTCACCACCACGCCCAGCGACTCTGTGTTGGTGATGATTTGCGCCGAGATGGTGGGTTCCTCAATGCGCTCTATGAGCGTTGGTTCAGGTAGCCCGCTAGGGTTGTGAACCTCTATCAGCTCCTTGTGTGTGGTGTAGACCCGATAGCTCACGTTGGGTACGGTGGTAATCACATCCATGTCAAATTCTCGGTAGAGCCGCTCCTGCACTATCTCCATGTGTAGGAGACCTAGGAAGCCGCAGCGGAAGCCGAATCCGAGCGCCAAGGAACTTTCGGGTTCGTAGGTCAGCGACGCATCGTTGAGACGTAGCTTGTCGAGCGACTGCCGTAGGTTTTCATACTCATCGCTATCTACAGGGTAAACACCTGCAAACACCATAGGCTTCACGTCTTCAAAGCCTTCCACCGCCGTTTCGCATGGGGCTTCGGCGCTTGTAATGGTATCACCTACTCGAACCTCTGCCGAGTCTTTGATACCCGACACGATATACCCCACGTTCCCCGCTGAAATCGTCTGCTCGGGGTCGAAGTCAAGACGTAGAAATCCGATTTCATCTGCGTCGTACTCCTTGCCGGAGTTGAAGAACTTTACCCGATCGCCGGTGTGGATTGTGCCGTTGAATACTCTGAAGTAGGCTATAATACCGCGGAACGAATTGAACTTTGAATCAAATATGAGAGCCTGTAGCGGAGCGTCAGGGTCTCCCTTTGGCGCGGGGATTCGTTCCACGATGGCCTCCATCACTTTGTCCACCCCCTGGCCCGTGCGGGCGCTCACAGCCAGAATCTCGTCGCGGCTGCACCCGAGTAGCTCCACCACCTCGTCGGCCACCTCGTCAACTTTCGCCGCCTCCATGTCGATTTTATTCAGCACCGGAATGATCGTGAGGTCGTGTTCCAGCGCGAGGTAGAGGTTTGAAATCGTCTGCGCCTGCACCCCCTGCGTTGCGTCCACCACCAGCAATGCCCCTTCGCACGATGCAATCGCGCGGCTCACCTCGTAGCTAAAGTCCACGTGCCCAGGCGTGTCGATTAGGTTCAGCGCGTACGTTGTTCCGTGCAGCTCGTAGTCCATCCGTACCGCGTGGCTCTTAATCGTGATGCCCTTCTCACGCTCGAGGTCCATGCTGTCAAGGATTTGCGCTTGCGCCTTCCGTTCGTCAACCGCGCCCGTAAGGTCAAGCATACGGTCGGCCAGCGTGCTTTTGCCGTGGTCAATGTGCGCGATGATGCAGAAATTACGAATATTATTCATGGGTAGTCTCCACCTTTGCCGCAAAGGTACGCAAAATCCGTTATTGCGTCTTGCGGCGTGTAGGGTGGGGTGATGGCGCGCCATGCCACGCTTCCCGCTGCGCTCCGCTTGGCGTTCACTAGCCACCAAATTCGCACCCCCTTCGCATCAAATTCGGATTTCTCCGGAGAAATCCGAATTTGATGCGAATTTGAACCGAATGGGATGGAAGAGGAATGGCTGGTGGGTGCGCTTTAACGCCGATTTGACCTAAAGTGGTGTGAAATTGGATTAAAGCAAAACAGCATGCATGTAAAAAACAAGCGTAGCCCATTGAGAAGCAACGCGCTACGCTTGGTAAAGCCGAGTGGGGTGTTTGAGCCTTTGTAGTTGATAATCAAAAAAATAGTAAACAGTCTCCCATGCCGAACGCGTATATACTTGAAATCTACTACATGCCCGACGAGTTCTCCAAACTTTTCAACGCCGCCCTGCAGGCGCATTGCCTTAAGCTGGACCAAGGGGTGCGCTGGCGGCGCGCCAGCCTGATGTCGGACACCAAGGTGATGACCATCCTGGTCCCATTCCGCACCCTAGGCTGCCGGACCCTAGGGTACTACCCCTTAACCAACCGTACCTCTACCGCTATCTCTGCTGAGCATTGCCTATGATACTCAACGGTACTAATCGTTGTAATTCCTAGCTGTTCGCAGATGGATGGTATCTTCTTGAAGAGCTTACCGTCATTGTTCAAGCGGCTCTCCTCGGTGAGAATTTGGACGTTGCTCCACCCATAAATATTTCTTTCATTCAGAGCCTTCACCACCAGCATGCAGTCCGCCCCTTGGAGAAACGCATTGCGCTCGCTCCTGTAGGCAATCTCATCCCCCTGCAGCTTCAACCGTTTCACGGAGTTATTGACGAAATTATTATCGAGCATGTGGTAAAACTTTTCGGGGGCGGGCGGGGTCAACCCATCCGTGCGGCAAACGCATTCCTTTCGCCGTAGGCAAGGGAATGCCTCGTACGCAGCCCCACGCGATACCAGCTTAACCTCGTCTATAACCCGATCCAGAAGGATTAGGCTACCCTCCCCTAGCCTTCCCTCTAGAAACGTATTGAGGGCCCCCTTCGTATCAAAGGGGCTGTAGGCCTGCGCCATTCGCACCAACGATGAGGTATCCACCAGCGTTTTCATAGCTCTTTTGGGGTCTCTGCGCTTGCCGGTTTAACTCTCAAGGCGCGGCAGTACTCTGGCTCCCCCACGACCCCCTCGGCGAGCGCGATGGAGTACACATCCTTCACCAGCTCCGCCACGATGGGTCTCGGCGCACGCCCGCGCGGAGCCTGGCCGTTGGCTCTATCCCTCGCCCGCTCCTTTTGCCGAAGCTCCCACCGCGCCTCCATCTCGCCCCGCGCAGCCTGGTAGGACGCATGCGACATCCGCCCCCGAATCAGCAGCTCCGTGTATATGGCTAAGCGGCTGAGGTGCGTACGGGCGGCAATCCCCTCCACCGCGACCTGCGCGAAGGCGTTCCCCGCATCGCAGCGCCCCACGCTGTACAACCGTTCGGCGTTCCCCTCTCCCAGGAGTAGGTGGAAGGCGAAGGCATTGCACCACCGCTCCACATCGGATACCTCTCGGTCTAAGAGTACCGAATCGTCCACCTCCTCCACCTCCTCCCGATCGAGCAAGTAGTGCCCCAGCTCGTGGGCAAGCGTAAAAATCTCACGGCTCAGCGCGTCCTGCCGCCGCTTCAGCACAATGGCGTTGGGGTGGAGGTAAATCCCATCGATGTTCGCCTTCTCCCGCCGGTTGATGAAACGCTTGAGAAAATCCCGCTTGCCGGGGGTAAAGGCGGGGAGTAGGCGCTCCCGCAGCGCGTACGCCTCGCGCATCGGGTCCATAGAAACGTCCAGCACCGGCAGTCGCCGCGCGAGCGGGGTATCGGAGAGCCGCGCGAGGGTATTCAGGCGAATCTTCAAATCCTCAAACTCCATCACCCGCCGCTTCGCGCCGAGGCTTAGCGCCGAGCCCAGCTCCGTCCGCCGAAAGAACACGCTCCGCCCCGCCAGCCGCTCCGGCGTGGCGGGGTCCGAGTAGTACAGCAGCCCCTTTTGGAACACCCTGTCGACCCGTTTCAGCACGTGCAGGGGGATGGCGTCGCGGTAGACATCCCCCCACGCCAGCGGGCGCTTCAACCCGCCGCTGATCGCGCGTAGGAACTCATCCTCCGACAGGCCGTACAGCGCCCGCAGGTACAGGATACGCTCCTTATTTATGGGTACACCATTCATTCACTCGCCGTTTGCCGTTCGGCAGCAAATGTAGCAATTTTTGCGTGGGTTTCACCACTCCACGCCGTTGAGACGCTCCGCCACGCTCGCGCCCGACTGGTGGATGTAGATCATGGACGTTTTCACCGAGGTATGCCCCATGAGGGCGAGGATGACGTACGGGTCGTGGACGCGCTCCGCGAGGCGCGTGCCGAAGGTGTGGCGCGCCCGCAGCGTATCGCTGAAACGCAGCCCGCAGTAGCAGCTGAACAGGAACAGGTCGCGAACCACGAACAGCCCGCCCCGCCCCGCGGGGAGGCGCAGCGCCTCCAGCCGGGCCACCTCCTCCCGGGTGAGGGCCGTGCGCTCGCTGCGCCCCTGCGGGAATCGGGCGGTGAGGTACGGGTCCCTCCCGGCGTCGAGCAGCCCCTCCGCGATGGCCTGGCGGATCATGCGCCGCGCCCGCTTGTGGTGGCCCGCGCGGGAGCTCGCCGCGCGGCAGCCGTAGCCACTACTAAGGAACGTGTCGAAGCCGTACGCCCAGCGGGGGGTGAAGTCCTCCCACGCCAAGGCCGGCATGAACCGCCGCATCGCGTTGATGGTATTCTCGTACCGGGGGCCGTAGGTCTCGGCCCGGGACAGGCGGCCCGCCCGCCACGCCTCCGTGAAGAAATCGAGGGGATTCGGCCGCCCCCCGCCCGCCGCTACATTTTTCCGCATGGCTATCTAAATGGTTGGAAGTGAACGAACTGCGGGTGCGCCGCCGCCGCGGCGGGAAAACCCGCCCGCACCCGCAACCCGCAGGGCTTTAGACCGTTACGTTTGCGCATGGGGAGACGTGGCAACGCTTTAGCATGCAAACGCAGCGCGCTGCGGCGCAGCCACTTACCCAAAACGCCCATGGAAAACGCAACGCCACCGCAACTGTCTCTACCGCAGACGGTTGCGGCGGCGCGCATAATGCCCAGTAGTGACCCGGCTGGGGAAGCCCATGCACAGCACCGCAACCGTAGGCCATTCATAGTCTTCGCACGCTTCTGCGCCCCAAATATCACCCTCTACGCTGCGCAAAGGTAGCAAAGGTTTTTAAAAAACAAACATTTCGCGGTGCTATACGCGAAGGGGTTTGGGAGTTTTTGGAGCATAAAAAAGCGGCTTAGCGCATGGGGACGCTAAGCCGCATTGAAGAGATGCTGCACTTACTTCACCGAATGGACCCAGAGGTACATTCTCCAAAGCGATTTTTCACAACATACGCCACCATTGAGTCACACCTAATAGTAATATCCGCATCGTGTTCATATTCTAGCGAACCGCGCGCCGTTCCGCTTTTCGTAGACTGGCTTATCAGAATGAACGAGACGGAAGGGTTATTGCGAAACAAATCACGTAGCTCCTCTGGAGATATGCCCAGCGTAGTTATTGAATCAATCGCCACCACATCGTATGGCTGCAGGTTTGATGGGAGTTCGGCAGAGAGATACATATTAGGCGAGTACAGCCCAAGCTGGTCAAGACGCTTTTTTGCCTTGAAGCTTATCCCCTCCTCTGCGGATACGAATAGAACCTGCATCTGATTATACTCTGCAAGGGAATGCGCAATGCGCATGGCAAGGGTTGTCTTCCCAGAGCCGGGAAGTCCATGGATTAAGATTTTGAATGGGTTTTCGGGCTCTCCAATAAGGTCGTGTAACCGTGGGGCAAGCGAGATGGTTTGGAATTGGTAATCCGCAAGCGCAGTGGAAGAAATAGGACCATCAACCCCATTCAATGCGCCCAACCCAAGTAGCCCCCTAAGAGCCATATCCGTTGGGCGAACATACGCAATGCTACCATCAATAAACTCTTCTACAGATTGCTTCGCAGCTTCCAATTCCTTTGCGTACCTACCTTTGAGTGCGTAGCGTGATAAACGCGCGTAGACCCTTTTTGCTTGCGTTGTAATATTTGGGTGTTTGTCCTTAGTTTTACCAATTAGGGACGAGTACGCCTTGAGCAAAGAAATGGCTGGCATCGGACTGTACTTAGCAATGATGGCCGAGTAGCTTTCAACGGTCTCTTTGGCTATGCTTATTCGGGTCCCATTGTCGTAGTTGTCAACAAGCTTTATCAAATTCTTTTGAATATTCTGTATCTCCTTGGCGTATTTGCTCGTCTTTCGAATCTGCTTCCCTGTAATAGCCTTTTGGAGAGATGACAGCAAAACGTTCGCCCTGCTTAGTTTAAGCTCTTTGCCATCCAACGCAATGTAGCGGCGTATGAATTTAACCTCAATAGGGATATCCTTCGCTATTTTGCCCTTTTCCTCCACGCTGCGTAGCCTTGACACTTTGCGACTTCCGCTTCTGCTGGGGCTGGTCTTAACGTGCGCGCTCTTGGCTGGCGAAGGTTTGCTTTTCGCCTCGCTTGCTTGCTTTGCACTCTTCACGGCATTCGTTGCGCCGCTACTAATTTCATTATACCTTTTCTCCAGCTCGTTGAGTACATCAAATGAGGCTTGACAAGACTTCGCCTCTATCGGCTTATCATTCAGAAATTCTTCCCAGGTCCCCGATGATGATAGAGGTTCTAGGAAGTCGGAACACTCTTTAACAAAGTCGGTATACTCGCCGTACTTAGAATCATTCTTCTCCAGCTCCTGCACATACATCAAATAGTTGTGCTTCGGAAATTCAGTAGGAAAGTTCTGTAGTGTTAACATATCTTGCTGCTCTTATTAGTTAATTGCCATCTTCAGCTTCATCTTCATTGCCCTTGCCTTTAAGTACAGTGCCTTGGCGGCTGCCGCCTCATAGTCAAAGTGCTGACTACTTTTCTTCTCCGCCGCTTGCCTTGTATTCGTAATTTGGCTTGCGAGCCAAATAAGCGAGTCAACCTCTGAGCGGTCTATGGTCTTATTGGCATTAAGCCAATCGCTGGAGCGTACATTGTTCACTCGGAGTGCATTACGCAGGTTATACCTTTTTAAGTCCAGCTTTTTATCGGTGGTGAAGTTGTCAGTTACACGTTTTAACTCCGTGAAAAGCGGTAGCAAGTCGGTGCGATTGCATTGCGATTTGGCAAGTTTCGCAAGTGCCGACCTAGTTGACATCGCCGCATTAATGGGGGAAGATGGGTGGTTATCGCCCCCATTGTCCAAAAACAGCTTCAACTCCAACCCTAGTATAGGGGTAATTCGGCGCGGGTCTTTTTGCTGCGCTTGCTGGGCTTGTTTCCAACTTCCAATCGCCGCCTTCTCATCATATTCAATCGCAATCTGCGCAACGCACCCCAACTCGTCCAACCGTTTTAGTGCAGCTCCAATATCGGCGTATACATCCGTAAGTCCATAGGAAACCCTGTAGCCCCAAAAGCCACCACGCTGCGAAAGGGACATCAGCTCCTGATCCTTTATTAGCCAAAATAGGTCGGCCTTTTTGTTAGCCCTTGCCCTTACTGTCAATACTTCGACCCCATCATTCTGCGTAGAGACGGATGCAAGAATTTTCACCCCATCCCTATCTCCTTTCCGAAAAATTCGGACATCTTCTGATGGTGAGGTTTTCCGTAGTAGAGTGATAAACTCTGAGCTATTGAGTGGTACTATTTTCTCTGCCGTTCTTTTTCTATACGTTCCATTGCCACGTTGGAGAGGAAAATATTTATCCGTAATCACCTTCTCATACGAAATGTGGCACAACGCGCCCTTTCTAATCCTACCATCTGACGTGGTATACGATATTATCTTCTGCATTAACTCCTTGCACCCTGGCAAGGCGTAAGCCCTAAGCATGCTTCCCGTGATGATGTACCTTTTAGTCCGATTGCTGGAAGCACCCGTTAAGGTCAACTGTCTATCCCAATCTTTCTGCGCATCCTCCGAGAGGATTGATTTCTTCTGGCTAAACCGTTGATACCTATCTACAATACTAGCCAAAGAAAAGCTGCCCTCTACGGCCTGCTTCCTTACATCCGTCTTAAAGGTTCTCCGGGCATCTGCAATCGTAAAGCCAATCTTCACGGTGGAGGGCATTGCCTTATTCCCAATCTCAATGGAGGTAAAGACTCCGTAAATCTGCTCTGAACGTTCGTTAGGGAAAAGAACAATGCGCCCAATCTCTACGCTCCGCAGGAAGAAGCGCAGATTATCTAGGGCATCATCAAAAGCCTTTTTTTTCTTCGCGAGACGTTTTTGCTCCTTCTCGGATAGCTGGTCACTCTTCTTCCCACCAGCCGCCTCCCGCAGATGGGTATCAAAATCAGCCTTAACCCTGCCAACAATGGCATCTACGTTTGGCAATCCGTTCGCATTCGCCCCGAATTTGGCCACCAATCGCTTAATTTCATGGCTTACCATTTTGGCAACGGCTTGCCCTGAGTAGGGACGCACTAGGTTATCCACCTCGCACAACTCAATGAACACCGGCCCGAGCATCTCGCTCTCATTTGACCGTGCACCGGTGAGTTGGTAAACGTCTAGCGTTTTTGCGTTTAGCTTCACGCTATCCATTTCAAGGTCGTACTGCCCAATGAATTTTAAGTTCTTTATGAATTCGTTGTAGGCCTCTAGCACCTCTCCGTAGAACGCCTCCTGCTCTTCGGTTGAAAGAATGGCAACCCGCCCGGTCGCTTGGCGTGCCACATTCACAGCCGGGTTATTCTTCTTTTTGTCATCGCTATCATCTATGTCGTACCCCAAGAGCGCAGCGGTTTCATCGTGTTCTTTAAGCCACTCGTAGACCACTTTGTCCCCATACTTATTTATGAAGTCGTCATGCTGCGTATGCTCATTCTTTTGCGTATTTTTTTGCGATGAGGTTGTATTGGCATCAAGGCTTTTCAGCTTTGCCTGCAGCATCATGGCGAGGCGCTTTTCCGCGGGGATGGCGGAGTGGAGGTATAGGTAAATGGGGCTAAGCACCTGCCCTGTTCTGTTGATACGTCCCCTTTTCTGTATCTCCGTGTTGATGTCAAGTTCTGACTGTAGAACAATCATGCAGCGGCGCTTCACCTTCTCTACCGGCACCAGCGGCGTTGCCACCGCGTGCGCACTTGCACCGGTACTCGCCGTTTGATTGATTAGAAGAACATCTATAAGGTTGTTATTGAAATCTTGGAATGTTTTCGTCACGTTGAGTACCTCTCGATTCTCAATAACCCCTCCGTGGAGCCTTGTTTTTCGCCCGGTAAGTTCGGCAACCGCTATCCCCTCGTGCTCCAGCCTGTCCACTATGTAGTCTATGGGTGAGGCGGGAAGTAGAATTCCTCCGCTCCGAAATGTGTTTCGTATCGTGCGTTTGATGCTTTCGTACTCTTTCTTCGCATCGCCTTGCAGCTCTAGCACCATCGTGTAGGTTCCGAGTCCCCCATCAGAATTCTTCACAACTAGCGTGCTATCAAGCGCGTTGATTAGCACTTGGGAGAAATCATCGGTAACCTGTTCGTCCATAGAGTCAAGAAGCGACTCGTTCGTTTTGGAAAACGCAATGATTACTTTTTCTCCTTTGCGTATGCGTTCAATGGTTAGGTCGGCCGTAGCTTCGGCCTTAAGCGAAAAAAGAAGCGTATCCACAATGTGGAAGAGCCGAGAGAATAGGCTCGTGTTGGTCATACCAAGCTTTTCACGGCCGCGCTGGTGGGTTGAAGACTCGCTATTCTTGGAATTGTAAGTGTCAATAATATCCTGGATGTAGGTTTTCTGAAACTTTAGTATCCTCCGGATAAGCCCTGTGACCGCATCGGCGTATTTCGTGTGTTCCTTGGAGTAGTCCCTCAAGCCGAATGGCTTTGCCGTACTGTCCAACGTTATGTAATCAACCTCCACCCCGCTAAAGTTCCTCTCTCTGCGTAGCATTTGTCCCGATGCCACAAGCTGGCTCGCCACTACCTCTTGCAACGGTACGCCCCCATTTGCAAAAGCCGTTTCAATAGCCTCGCGTTGCTTCTCCAACTTTCCGTTAGCATCCGTTTCAAACACGTCCCGCAATATCGTTTTTGAACAGTACAGTAGCATGTTGTCGGGGCGCTTCGCGAAGGTGGCACTCATGAATAGCACGCCTCTCGCACGTAGGGAAAGCATTTTGTACATGTAGTCAGTGGTGCTGCTTGCCCCGCTTGCGCTATGGCTTTCATCAAGAATGCAGATGGCATCCTTTGCCCGGTCTGAAATGAAATTTCGGCGCTCGCCCGAAACTTTCTCCGAGTTGATTTGTGAATAGGTGCAGAGGATGTAGTTGTACTCTCCCTCCTTTGGGTTGTTGCTGTAGGCATACACCACCTTCCCAGCCGCATCGAGTATGCCCGAATTGGTTGCGTTAACTATATACGGCTTGTAATGCGCACAGCCCAAAGCGCATAGGTCTCTGTATATGTCGGAGAACAGATTGGGTTTAATGGTGAAGAAGATGGGCGGTTTTTGGCCGTTCTCCACAGCGTACCGTATGGTCGCCGCAGCAACGCGCCCCTTCCCTACGCCCGTCTGGTCGCCAAGAATAAATCCTCCGCCCTTCTGTATCGCACGAATAGCCATGCACACGGCATCCACCTGCTCGGCGGATAGAAACCGCCGAAGCTCTTCCGGTGTGCAGCGTAACTGATCACAGGCAAAGGCAACCGTATCCCCGCCAACGTCACGCTTCAGAGCCAAAAGGGCCTGCTCGGTCTCATAGTCCATGGCATCGGGCGTTATGAGGTCTAGGCTTTGGCATGGGGTCTCTGTGGCTGGGTAGTATCGCCCTTCAAGTTGCTGCGCGTGCATCACCTGGATTTCGGACAGCTCCGTTCCGGATATCCGTTTCATCGGTTTTTCAAGGAAATCAGCCCGGAGACGTTCTGACTTGGCTAGAATTGGGGCAGCATACACCGTGCGTACGTTCAGCGCATAGTCTACGTCCACTCGGAGGCACACGTAGTGACGTCCGCGGAAGAGAAAACGCGCATAGAGTATTTCGTTCTGTTTCATCATGTCAGGCAAACATCTTTTTGTGCGCCTCCATGGCGGTGCGTACAAATCTCAAATTGTTCCTATCGTCAAGGAGTAGTCGGTTCTTCCCATCTGATGTATCCCAAACGGAAATCAGCGGGACGATATATTGGTCTAGCTCCGCGAAATCGGTTGCGGGGTGGTCGTAATATGGGTCCTCGCGCTGCGTGGGGGGCAGCACGCCCTTATCGGGGGTTTCTCTAACACCGTTGATGAGTATAACTCGGAATGGGAAATTTGCCCCTTGCACGGCGTAGGATTTCCCAGAGAAGGTCACGTTGGCTTGCACTACGTAGTGTGAGTATAGGTAGCGTATAAAGGGACTCTCTGTTATCGTTCTCAATATTCCATACTGATCGTATTTCGCTTTTCCTCCAATAATCAGTGCAGCCCTTCCTTGCGGATGCAGCAGGCGTAGCGATTTCAGCGCGATGAGATGTTCCATCTTTGAAATCCGGCACCCATCAAAAGTGGTAGGCGTATCAAGCGTTGCGAACGGTGGGTTCAGCAGCATAGCTCTGAAACAGCGCCGAATCGTCCCGCCGCATGCCTCCTTGTACAAATCTTCTGATAGCGCGTCCAGCTTGTACACTTTCGCTACGTTGCGGTAACCTTTGAACGCTTCGAGACCTCCGCTATAGTACGAACCGCCCTGCGATGAGTAGTCAACCTCTCTCAGAATATCCGTGAATTCTCTAAATCTATCCGGGTCAAGCTCATTGGCCACCAAATTGCCCGGCGGTATGAATGCGCTTAGCATTCCATTCCCCGCGGTTGGCTCAAAGCAGTACCAATCGGGTATGCTTTTCCCTTGAATCTCAACCCGCGAATCGCACAGCCCCAACCGAACAAAGAAACCCAGGCGGGCGGCTAGCGTAAGCGGCGTTGAGTATTGCTGCATGGATAGCTTTTTGGAGCTAATCCCTGTCATCCTGGGCTGTATGCGGCGGAGGGTTTCCGCCACTCCAATGGCTCTGCGGTAATCTTTCCCTCCTAGCAAATTCGCCTGGCTTTTGAACGCCGCCACGAGCTGTGCCTCAACAATGTTTTCCATCTTGCTGATGCCGAAGTATTTAAACAACTGCCCCGAATGTTTTGGACTTCCACAGTTCGCATCTAGGTAGTTGACAATTGCCTCTAGCGTGAGTGGCTTATGTCCCTTTTCGGCTGCAGCCATAAGTAGCATCTCAAATACGCACCGTCGGAAAGTCGTGGCGTAAGCTCTAAATCTTAATTCCCGCCGATTCTTTTCCTCATCGGACTCCTTCCTTTTCGCCCGCCGCTCCATTCCATTCATCGTTTTACCGTTCTTCTGTTGCTCTTCTTGAAACGCTCAAGACCATCTCCTCATTAGTATCCTCACTACCTCGTATACACCCATCGGCTCGCCTTGTAAATCGTTCGTTTCGCCCGCCGCTTCCGGTACACCCCGTCCCCCTCGCGGCTGCCCGCCCCGTTGGTGTTGCCCTCCACGGTGATGTAGAATCCGCCCGCCTCGCCGTCAATAAAGCCCACGTGCGCGATGCGCCCCTTGCTAGGGAAGTAGATACCGAACACATCCCCCCGTTGCGGTACGTACCCCGCTTCGCCCCGCACGTACACGGTGCGCTCCTTGGGAAACCATGCGGGGGCCCACGCCGTGCAGGCCGCATCGATGCTTGCCGCTCGGAAAGCCCACGACACGAACGCTGCGCACCATGGGTACCCCTTGTCAAGCCCCACGGCTCGCAGGTACTCCTCCACCCGCGCCCCATCGTTGCGCCCGGTGGCCTCCCGCACGCCTACCTCCCCCGAGTACACCTCCGCGAGGCGCGCTACAGAAGTACCATCGTCATCGCCACGAGCGGCAATAGGTAGAGCGCAAAGAGCGCCAAGAGCAAGCGCGCCCGCCGCCACGAAGAGCCTTTTTCCTCGCATCCTTTTTCCTCCTCCATTCCGTTGGGTAGTATCTCCTCCTCCATGCGGTCGTCCAGCCATTTGTAGATGCCGGGGAAGTCGAGCCGCAGGGTAAACCACGCCGCCCCCTTCAGCACGCAGAACGCCGCCACCGCGAAGACCACCGCGTGCAGCGTACCCACATCAAAGGCGCCCGCCGTGGGGTCTATCCATCTGAAAAACGCTGGGGACAGCGCGAAGAGCGCAACCCCTATCGGAATGGAAAACAGCTCGTTCCACTCCTTAACCCTCCGCAGAATTCTTCTACAGTCCAATGAGTGCCGTTTCATCTCTCCTCCTTAGTTTATCTATCGGGTTCTCCGTTATGGGCATGATTTCATCCTGGGGAGCCCTAGAATCTATTGGTTTTAATTGCCTCCGCTGGTCATCCCCGATGCTAATCTTCCCTGGCCGAATGGGCGGTTTCCTCCATTTAGACTCCCCGATATGCGCCTCGTGCGACCCGCCGCTTGGGATTGGCGGTATTTCAATGTCCCGTGGCGGCTCGGCATTTCCCCGAATGCTGGCCGATTGGTTCGTATCCATCCGCGGGGGCATCCCCTGCGGGGCAACCGTTAGCGCGGGTGTGGGTTGGGGTTGCCGCTTCTTTTTTAGCAAGAACCAAAGCAATCCGCCTATGGCCACCGCTGCTAGTATGCGTTTCGTGCTGCTGTTCTTCTCCTGTGCCATGACTACTATGTGTGTTTTCGTGCGCTATCCTATCCCCTCAATCGGGCCCATTAGCGGGATGTCTACTATTGCTCTAGTCTCGTTAAGATTTCTTGGTCTCTTGCCTGGACGCAAGGAACCCCCATTATCATACGTGTTGTGGCCAGCGCCACTGTGCCAAACTGGGTCGTCCTCTGGGCGGTCGGGAGCTATGTACCCCTCGTTTCTGTAGTTCTTAGACCACTCCTCCGCTTCCCTCTCTCTCCTTCGCTTCTCTTCCTCTTCCTTCCGCTTCTTTTCCTCTTCCTTCCGCTTCGCCTCCGCCATCTCCTTATCGTACTGAGGCTTCACCTTTGCGATTTCTCTAGTTAGCTCTTCCGTGCGCTCGATGCACGCTTTAATGTCATCGTTAACCTTTTTTAACCTCTCATCGTACACACCGTCCTTCTGAAGCTGCGCGCGGTTATTGACTATGTTTTTACGCAGCTTATAATAACCAACAAGTATCTTATCCTGAGCATCTCGTTCGGATTCCAGCGAGGTATACCTATTCCACGCCTTAGATTTTGAGGCATCAACAATCTCGTCTCCAATCACAGTCCCCTCTGGGGCCGCATCGGAGCGCTGCGGCAGCTTCACCCCGAGCGCCGTGAGGATTTGCGTGTCCGAGCTTGCCTGATCGTTCGGGTTCACCTTATCCCTGTAGTAATCCACGAGGGCAAGCTTCATGTCCTCCTTCCTATTGGGGTCCGTTTCCATGTTTACGCGCAGCACGAACGCTTGCAGCCCATTTTTATTTATAAATTGCTCGTATTCGCCCGGGGGCATAGTGCTTACGCTCGGAGCTGCGGGATGTGTTGAAACCTCTTTAACGGTCGGTGCCGAAGCTGGCACCGTTGGCGCAATCGGCGCAGCTGGCACGGATGGTGGCGCAACGCTTTGCGGCGCGCTTGGTGTCGTGACAGGTGACGTGTCAGGTCTTGACGCATTGATTGTGGTCCCGCCCGATGCGCGCTTCGCCCTGCGGAGCAATAGCAGCCCCGCGGCTATTAAACTGCCTCCTAGTAGTAAATCCATCTCTTATCCCCTAATTCTTACCCCATTGGTACGGGGCGTTTACGTCCTTTTGATTCTTGTTCCACTCCTCTAGGGTTGGAGGTCCAACCCTAGGGTTTGGTAGCGCGCTGTCGGCTTTCCCCTTTCCCATTTGGGGCGAGTATGGCACCGTTCGGTCTGTTAAAAGACCCGCGCCGCGCTGCCCTGCGGTTCGCACCGCCTCAAGGAGTAGGATAATCGCCACGCCCAGCAGCCCACCGCCTAGAATCGCATTCGTATTACTCTTCATGCCTTCACGCTATTTGTCGCAGGTCGGCCTGCATCCACTGCGCGCCGTACCTCGCCTTTGCCTCGTTAAGCTTTGCCGCCGCGATGGTGGGGGACCACCCGTAGTCAAAGTGTACCACGTCCGGCTTGCTAAAATCACCGCCCCAGCGCAGCCCATGCCTCCGCGCCAGCGCGGGTATGCCCGATTGCTCCCACGCCAGCCGCCCCGATTTGGAGTGGAGCTGCACGCCGTCCTTGGTGAAGTTGGCATCAATGGCCAGCCCGTAGACGTGCGGCGAAGTGCCAGCCGACACCGCGTTGGGGTTGCCGGATTGCTGCAGCTTTTGCTGCCGCGCCTGCGTGCGGTAGCCGCTCGTGATGATTGGTTTGTAGCCCAGCTGCGACTCCACATCGCTTAGGAACGCCACCATTCGCGCCTTCGCCATGGGGTGTAGCCCCTCCAGCTTTAGGTCGCTAAAGAGCTTGGCGATCCGCTTTCGCCCTGCGAGGAGCCCCCCCACGAGCAGCACCCCGCCCACCGAGAGCAGCGCAATGGCCCGCCTGTCAAGCCCTTTCTTCGTCTTTTGTACCCCGCTCTGTTTTCTCATATTGATTGCCCTAACCGTTGGTATATCCGCTCCACCCGCCGCATGTCGCCCCCCGAAAGCTCCTCACGCAGCCATCCGTTAAGGTCTAGCGCCTTCGAGAGGCCCGTCATCTTCCCTACCCACGAGCTGTTCGCAGAGGTCAAGCCGTACCACCGCGCCCCGAACGCCTTCTGCACCGCGAGGAGGTCGGAGCGGGAGCGCAGCGAATCAAGCACGGTGAAGATGGTCTCCGTATCCGTGCCGATTTGGTTCATTGCGGCGTAGAGCCGCTCGGCGTACAGCTTGGCGGTGGGTTCGTCAATGAATAGCGTTTTGTCGTACACCTCAATCTTGTCGTACGCCGCCTCCATCATGCGCTGCGGGTTGGACGCACGGCGCAGCCTACGCACCACGAGGTAGCCGCCAACAACCACCGCGAAAGGCGCAACGTACGGCGCGTACCGCCGCACCGCCGCCAGGCCTTCAAGCCAGTCTATGCCCCGCCCGCCGCGCTTCGTGTCACTGTACGTCCTTGCCGCCATGGTTCTTCCCCTTTTAAATGTACTTCAAAAGCTGTTTGAACATCCCTTTCAGCTCCGCCTCGTCCCGCTCCACCCTGTCCACCAGCCGCGTGAGTTTCTCCTTGCCCGCGGTGTCCACAATCAGCTGCAGCACCCGCTGCGTCTTATCCGCGATGCTCTGTATCTCCGTGGGTACGTTTACCGTTACTTTCTTCATTGCGCTACTCCTCTTTACTGTTTTCTTCCTCTTCCTCCGCGAAGCGTTCGGGGTGCTCCGCCATGGAGGCAAGCACGTTCTGGTTCCCATCCCAAAGGGTTACCAGCCGGTACACCCGCTCCACGTTGGCCTCGCTCTGCATGTTGAGCCACGAGGCGATTTCCTCAACCTTAGGGTTCGCCGCCGCCTTGGGCGGAAGATTCCGCTCGCCGCCATCGCTAAACATCTCCAGCATGTCCGTACCGAACAGCCCAGAGAAACGCTGCGGGTTCTTGGTGGCGAAGCTCTTTACCACGCGCCCCAGCGCGATGCTGCCGAGGTTCATGGCCAGCCCCATCGCCCCCGCGCCGGTGCGGGGGTCAAAACGTTTCAAATCATTCACCTGTTCGAGGAGTGCCTCCCGCTCGTCCTCCGCGCGGTCAAGCTCCTTCTGCAGTCGTGCTACCTCTTCCCGCGCGGCGGTTTCCCGCGCCACCGCCTCCTCGTAGCGTTCCTGCAAACGCTCATTCTCCATCTCGCGGCGCACGCTGTTGATACGGGTGTCCATGATGCCGTTGATGGCATCCACGCCCGATAGGCCCTGCCCCATGCCTAGCAGGGTGCCTAGAGCCTCAAAAACGGTGTTGCTATTCATTTGCTCCTGCCCCGTACCTTCCTCTTTTCCCTTTTTTCCCATGGCCGTTGGTAGTAGATTGCTGTCGCTATTCACCCGCAGCACGATATCGGGGGTCGCGTCGCCGCTCGCCCGCGTGGGGTCCATGCGCTTGGCGTTGCCCGACATGCCGCGGTAGAGCCGCACGAAGATGCGTCCCACCCTTGCATCGCGCGCGATGCGCTCCACATCGCTTTGGAAGTTGCCCGCCCCGCTGCGGCGCGTGCCGCTCTCGTTGCGCAGCGTGCGGCCGTTGGTGTACTCCACGTCCACCTCGTAGCCGTACTTCATGCCCTGCGTATCCCACTCGGTAAGCTTCGCCAGCTCCCCCTGGAATGCCTCCACGTCAATCATTTCTTGCCCTCCTCCTGTTTCATTTGCGCTGCGTAGGGGTGCAGCCGCACCGCGTTGCTTAGGCGTAGGCTTGGCATTGCCCCATCGGGGCAGAAGACCCGCCGCCGCAGCACCGCAAGGGTCTCCACCCCCGGCGCGAGTATCACCATCGCCCCCTCCGTGGCTAGTACCGTTTCTGCGTTTACGACCAGCGTTCCAACCACCACATCGTTACCCAGCTGCCCATCAGCGGGTAGTTCGCACTCGGCGGAAACCGTCACGCCGTACCCCATGGAGCGCAGCCGCTGCGCCTCGTACGCAATGATTGTATCTTTAACGCTACCCATCGTAACGGAGTATTATGGCCAGCTCTAGCTCTGGCACCGAATTATCTGTCAGCGCGGCGGGGCAAATCGGCACCACCCGCAGCTCCGCGCCGTTGAGTTCGTCCCCCGCCAGGGGTATGAATTCTCCTCCCATGCGGATACGGCTGGGTAGCGGAGTCACGGCAGGGATACCCTCGAACAGCGGCTGCCCATCGCCTACCGACACGCTCACCAGCGGCAGCGGGCTGTTCCATAGGCTTCCCCGCACCACCGCCACGCAAAGGCCGTTCGGCCCATGCGCGCGCCGCGGGAGCGATACCCGCAGCGGGAGGTAGCCCCCCTTGCGTGTCGCTAGCGTTTCCCGTATCATCTCGTAGCGCACCATGGCTAGCTCTCCGTGGCGAAGTAGAGGTCAACGCTGGGTACATGCCCATTGCCCGAAATCTCCACATCGATCGAAATTCCATTCTCCGCCCCCTCTACGGTTTCAAAAGGCGTTTGCAGCATGGCATCCCGCATGGGGAGGTATCCGGTGTGCAGCAGAAGCCCTAGCGAAAAGCCGCGCGGTAGTACCTCTACCCCATTGTACTTCAGCCCGATGCGGGTATCCATTGCCTGGCGCGGGTTGCTATACGCATCGGGCATTACGGCCAGCACGCCCAGCACGCGCTTGGTACCAGCGTTGAGGCGTATCGTCTTGCTTACGGTTGATGCGTCAGTCACCGCATCTATCCTATGCATCGTGTAGCCTATCATTTCCTACTCCTTTCCTTTACTCGTTCTATTATCACCGAGGTGAATGCCACATTCACCGCCTCATCCCGGATGTCATCGCCAACCTCCACACGTTGCGACACCGCTTGTGGGAGCATTACCCCCACCGTCACGGTTTCCTCAAAGCGGGGCGGGAGAAGCACGAGGGAATCCTCTAGGCTCTGCAGCAGCGAGGGACGCACCACGCCGAGCGGCACCTCCACGTTGCCCGCGCTGGTGCTGCCCACCCGCACCATGAGACGGTCAAGGATTGAATGGGCCTCCATGGCTTTGCGTAGCCGCTCCGCCTCGTCCATCCCCGAATCACCACGTTGCAACGCCACCGCGATTCTTCCGTGCCGCGCGAAGTCTGCCGCTAGATTACTTCCCTTGAGGCTAGGGATATCCCAGTCCACCGCCACGGCCGTGGCCGCCCCCATCAGAGCCTCGCGCTGCAGGTCGGCGAAGTGCATTGGGCTTCCCTCGGCGAGTAGGTCGGACAGGGTCCGCCTTGCCACGTGGTAGCGGTACGGAATGCCTAGAAACTCAGTGGGCGTATCCTCGTAGCGGAAGATTGCCACGTACTCAATCTCTTTCCCCTGCGGTAGCGTGAGGGCTATCTCAATGCGGCTACCCGCACCCCAGCAGTTCAACGCTAGCCGGCGGTCGGGCATCCGATATTCGTTCGCGTAGAGTACCTGCGAGAGCCACCGCAGCGGGAAGGTATCGGGTAGCACCTCCGTGCCGTCAATGGAGATGCCAATCGTCCCCATGCTGCCGAAGGCGGGGTACGCGGTCGCTTCGCTTAGCCCCCCGGCGTCGCGGCGGCACACCTGCACGTCCACCAGCGTGTACGCATCGAGCGGCGCCACCGTCCGGGTTACCCCTTTCCCCTTCAAAATCACCGTAAAGTACTTCAGCATGCCCTTTATCCTCCGCTACCTGTCCACCAGCTTTGCCACCTCTTGGCGCAGCGCCGAGAGCTTCTCCTCCATGCGCACCTGGTTCTTCTCCATCATGTTAATGCGGTCGTTCATATTGTCTATAGCCCTCCCGAACTCTGAGAAACTGTGGCTTACCCAGTACCAAAAGAGCCCGAACAGCGCGAAGAATATGGCGCCGAAGAGCCATCCGGCAAATTCGGGGAACGTTGCGATCTGCAGTATTGACATAGCGTAATTGTGTTTCTTATCGTAGCGAACGGGGCGGTACGCCCTTGGGCCCACCGCCCCGCCGTGCCAACGTAGCGCGGGATGCGCGCCTCTCTACTTCTTGCGGATGATTACCCCATCAAACTCGAGGCGAACGCACAGCTTCGGGTCGCCCGCCACCGGGAATGTAATCGTGGGTACAATCTCCGTCTGCGGGATGATCATGAATGGGGCATCCAAACGGTAGTACCCGGGGTCGCGCGGGTCCGTGCTGGCGAACTTGCGCAGCGACATACCCTGTATCACGTCCGTGCTGCCGATCTTGATGTCGAGCTCCCCGTTAAGCTGGTTGCCTGCGAGCGGCTTGTAGTCGCACGCCTCCACCGTGTCCGCCACGCCCTGCAGCAAGCGCAGCCCCACCACCATGAAGAAGGTGTTCGCCTCCGTGCGCTGCCTATCGTAGTTGCACTTGCCCGGCACCTTCGTGTCGCTTGACACGCTGAGGTCTGACTTGATGTTCGGCCCCACCTGCCGGCTGGTGTATAGGGCGTGGTCCCGCCACATAATCATGCCGCTCCTCAACGCTTCCTGCAGCGGTAGCGGTAGTAGGTTAATCCTTGCCATCGCCTCGGCGTACGCCGTTAAATCCCTCGTGATTTCCATCGTTCCTTCGTTGTTTTATGGTTATTTACCGTGTTCATTGAAATTTCAAATCTTGCTGTACGCGGGGAGGTTCGCACCGTTCTCTAGTATGCCATTCCCTGCATCGGGGTGCTCCACGTAGATAACGTTAAGGTCGCCCACACCCTCGGCGGACTGCACGTCCCCGATGCCGGGTAGCGACCCATCGCCCCCCTGCTCCCCCTCGCCCTCAGTGAAGCCGCCCATAGGTGCCCCATCGTCAAGGCTGTTTATCGGGTTGCCGTTCTCATCGCACACCACGCCGTTGTCGTTGATGAAAACGCCGCCCCCAAGCCCCGACACGGGCGGTTCGGGCAGATCCTCCAGGGTGTACCCCAGGCCAGCCGCCGCCTTCGCCCCGCCTTCCGTCACCGCCGCTTGCGGTGTCTTGGCAATCGGGGTAGCGGGTTTCTGCACCCCGCCGCCCAGCACGTTCACCCCAAGGCTACCCAGCATCTGCACGCCCCCCATGGAGGCCATGCCGAAGCCCACCATGCGTAGCGGTTTCTGCTTCATGGTTGCACCCACCGCCAGCCCCGCCGCCGTGGTCAGCGCGGGGGCAATGGCATCCTTCGGCACGCCTTGCAGCGTACCCACGCCGCCCACGCTCGTTTTGAGTAGGCGGTTCACCTGCGCCCCGGCAATCATGCCCACGGCGAACATCCCAGCGTCCTTTGCCTCCTCAAAGAATTGCTTCCTATCAATTTTCATAGCTTCCGTTCCCTCCCGATCGTTTTACACCAATTTCACCCGCATCGTGGGTTGCTTCCTTCTCCTGCGGGCTGGCGTTCGCTTGGTGGTTTTACGCCTCCGCGTCCCGCTCGCGCCCGATAGCCCCCGTACGCTCTTCGCCTTCCTGTTGCTCTTCATGAGGAAGTACGCCCCCGCCCCGAGCGCCGCGACCGCGGTGCCTAGCAACACCTGCTTCTTGTACTTCTGAAAGAACTCCGTGGCCTTCCCTGCCAGCCCCACATTCGCATTACCCAACCCCGGTAGGTAGTTCGTGTTATCGTCCATTTCTCTTTCCCCTTTAGTTTTACGTGGTTTCCTTCTGTTTTTCTGCTACATGGCCAGCCTCGGCTGCATGCGACCCGCCGTCAGCGCCCTTGATTCTCCTTTTTTCCTGTCCCCTTTCCGCTGCGCAATCGTCTGCATCGTCCGATTCCTTTGAAAGCTCTTGAACATGGCGAGGGCGGCGACAATGCCAAGCCCTACGATGGCGCTCCTCGAGATGGAGGCCGTCTGCTTTACCACCTTCTCCCGCTCTTTTGCCGCCTCCTCCCGATTCTTTGCGGCCTCCTCCGCCGTCGCCTTGCGATTCGCTTGAGCCTCCGCATATGCTTTATCCTGCTGCTCTTTTTGTATATCCTGCTCTCGGTGCACCTCGGCAGCTTGCTTATCAAACATTTCACTTTCGTGCTTCATGGCCCTCTTTGCTGTGACGAAAGCAAAAATGGATTTAATCAAATCCACAATGGCATTAAACAGCGCAACAACAGCATTAACGATCAAGGAAATCAAATCGCCGCCACCACCGCCGTTGAGCCCCTCCTTGCGCTTCACCTCCTCCTGCGCGCTGGCCATCAGCTGGTCCTCGTCCATCCGTTTCCCATCCGTGTCGCACTCCTGCCGAATGGCGGACTCGGTGCGTACCTTCCCATCCCAGCGGCCGAACCCCGCGCGGATGTACTTCTTGAGCGACTCCTCGCTGCCCGCGTATTCGTTAACGTACTTGTCCCGGAGCTTATCGTACGCCTCCTTGGAATCCTGGTACTGTTTCCCCGTTACGCCGAGCCGCTTCGATTCGGCCTCGCCCACCATGCCGTAGTACACCCCGGTAGCGATGCCGTTCTTGCCCTTCCGCACCTGGTTCATGATGGCGGTACGACCGATGAGGTTTTTCGGGTTGAGATACCGTGCGAACTTCTTGAACACATCCGCCACCTTCTGCGCGAAGGCCTTGACCAGCTCCCACGCCTTCTCCGCCACCTTCACTATCTTATCGCCCACCTTCTTGCAGAAGCCCTTGAACTTATCCCATATGTAGAGCACCCCGTTCTTCACGAAGGTGAACGCCTTCCCCAGGGCCGCACCGATCTTGTCAAAGGTGCCCTGCATGTAGGTCTTGAAGTCCGTGAGCTTCTCCTTCGTCCACGAAACCACCTGCTTCGCCTTCTCAATCGTCCACGCCACGGCCTTCTTTACGGCGGTCACCACCTTCTTTATCACCTTCCCAAGCCAGTTAAACGCCTTTTTGAAAACAGCCTTCACGCCATTCCATAAACGTTTAAAAAAATCGCCAATCCTACCATCCAGCCCGTACGTGCCGAGGTAGAACGGTGCGCCCGCACCGCCCAGCGTGCCGTCCACGCCGCGGAGGTGCTGCACCTCCATGTAGGGGACATCCATAACCCGCTCGAAGCCCGCCACGCCGAATTCCCCCAGGTCTACCATGTACTCCGCCGCCCCGTTCTCCACGATGCCGAAGGAGGCGGTGGCGAGCATCGACATATCGGCGCTGATTTCCTTATCTACGTACGCATCGGCATCCTCCTCCGGCTCGCCGTACAGACTTCCAAGCCCCCTGTCGCGGGCTCGCTTCGCGTCCTTGAGCATCATCTTGAACTTGCCGGGCCGCACGAGGTTGCCGCCCGCCATGTAGGGGGTCACCGCCCGCTGCTTGATGGTGCCCATGCTGCCGTCCAGCGGGAAGAACTTCCCCTCGCTCGCCAGCTGCACCTCCCGCGCCCGGATGACCTTTGATGCCCCCTCGATATTGTCCCAATGCTTGACGGCGTAGTCGCAGAACTGCACCATCTGCCCATCGGCGCAGAACTGCCCTAGGTAGCCCCCGCCGCCGTGCTGCTTGAGGTAGCTACTCGTCTCCGCCGTGAATCGCTTCGCGCCTTCGCCCAGCGTCTCAAGCCACCCCGCGAACTGCCGCTCGGGCTCCCCCAGGCTATCGCCCACGCCGTTGAGGGTCGGGGTGAAGCCCGCGAGCGGGCGGCCGTCGCATACCCCCATCAGGTTATTGTAGGCTGTATCTAGCGCATCCACTGCCATTGCTCCGTCCTCCTCTGGGGTTACTGACGCATGAGCTGCGCCATCATCATCTTGTCATTTTGGCTTGATCGCACTAGGAGCATCACGGCCACCAGCGCCGCCACACCAAGCCCGCCGAATAGGAGCCACTTCTTCATTGACCCGCTGCCCTGCCCAGCCGCGCCCTGCATCTGCATCTGCGCTTGGCGCCACGCCGCCTCGGCGGCCTGCTCCTTCGCCATTTTGGCCTGCAGCTCGATTTGGTACTTTTGGTTGCTGTTATCCATGGCCAGCCGCTTCTCCGCCATCTCCCGCTCATGCTTACTATTCTCAAAGTTCTGCCAAGCCGCGAGGCCATTCGTGATAAGCTGCGTGCCGATGCCAACCCCCGCACCGATGTTACTGATTAGGGTTGATGTATCCACGCCCGTGGATTTCCCCGAGGATATAGGGATAGGGGTCATCGTCCCGGTGGCTACCGGGGTGGTGAGCGGGACTGACGTGGCGGGGATGGGGGTGTAGGTTTGGCCCAGCCCGCCTAGCCCCCTGTAGTCGGGGAGGGCGGGGTAGCGGACCCCCGCTACCGCCCGCCTCGGTATCCCATTCAGCACCTGTATGGGCATTCGTTCGTTCATAGCGTTCTAAAAGTCTTTTATCATGGTGTACGGCTCCTCGTTGTTGTACCCCTCCACCACTGGGTCCACCACGTAGTACCCCCGCGCGTTCTGCCGGGTGGGCACCACGATGTAGACATGCTGGAAGTAGTCGCGGTCGTGGTACGCCGCGAGCCGCACCCTGTACTTTATTCCTAGGTTCTCCAGCATGGAGGCGATTAGCGTGGCGTAGCAATCGCAGTCGCCCTGCTGGTCGTACAGCGTGCGCAGCGGCGTGCGTACCTGCTCCTTGGAGGGGGAGTCGCGCACGTAGGCCACGTGGTTGTACACGAAGCTGTATATATTGCGCAGCGTGGCGTTCACATCCCGCCCCGCAAGGCTCTCCGCAAGGTCTTTGGTGTGCCAGCTGTTCTGCCTCGCCATCTCGCGAATGAGCACGGCCGTTTCGGCGGTCGTCCCGTATAGCACCACCGGGTCTTTGCGGAGGAGCATGCGCCTTGAGGGTATCAAATGTTCGTAGTCGCTGAGGGGGCGTATCTTGCGGTCGGTGCGAGCCACCAGCCCCAGGCTGCCAACGCTCGCCTTCCCATTCTCCACCGTTACGTGCTTCGTCTCGCCGCCCAGCTTGATGGGGAGCGAAAGGGGTATGCCCTCCGCCTCGATGGAGACCACCGCCGTGAGCCGTTGCACCCACGCCGTGACCTTCTCCTTCCCTGCGCCCAGGAACTCCACGAATCCATCCTTGAATCCGCCGCCGCCCCTGCCCGCGGCGATGGCCTTCTGTATCACGTCCGTAATGCCGGTCGCCGTGGAGAGCGTGAGCGTGCCGAACGCCGGCACCTCGATGTCCACCGACACCGTGGTGTCGGAGTAGGGCCGCACGGTGTGCACCGTGGCCCCGGTGTTCGCCGCGACGTCGGCGATTTCGCTGTCGCCATCGAGGAGCTTCACGCTGTTCACCCGCACGTCCACCGCCTCTAGGCTGCGGTTGGAGATGCGCACGTCCACCGGTAGAACCAGCCGCTGCCACGTGGCGCGGATTTGCGCAAGGTTGGGGACGATTTGCACCGAGATGCGCTCGGCCATGTGCTTTAGCCCTACGCCCCGCATGAAAGCGTATAGCAACGCTGCGCCTGTAGCTATCCCGAACATGGCAACCGCCTTACCCTTTGCGCCCATCCGTTTGTTCCGTTCTTTGTTCCTAACGGGGGCAAAAGTAATCGGAAGGGCTTGCAGCCGCAAGTCGCCTGTAGGTTTGAGGGGGTTTAAACTAGTTTGAGGGGGTTTAAACTAGTTTAATGTTGGAAGAAAATGGCGGCGATGGGCGAAAAAGTGGGGTTTTTACCGTGCGCAACCGTGCCGCTTTGATGCCTTTTTTTACCACCCCATGCAGAGCCGCTTCTGCAACGGCCCCGCCAGCCGCCGCTGCATGCCGTGGAAGTACTTCCCGTCCCGCTCGATGCCGATAAATCGGCGGCCGAGCGATATGCACGCCTCCCCGGTGCTGCCGCTCCCCGCGAAGGGGTCCAGGACGGTGTCGCCCGCGCGGCTAAAGAGGCTAACCAGGGCCGCCATCAGATCCACGGGCTTCTGCGTGGGGTGGATGCCGCCCTGCACGGAGGGGTACTCAAAGAGGTTCGTGACGGAGCGTTGCCCCGCGGGCAGGTTGAAGGTGCGCGCCTCGCCGCGCTCCACCCGCATGGATTGCAGCGCGGCGTAGGGGATAAACCCCGGCATGGTGTCAATGCGGTACACCTTGATGAGACGGTCGTACACCGCCTCGGAGGGGAATGTGAATTGGAATCCGCGGGTGAAGACGTGCGCGAGCACATTCTTTTTAAAGCCGCACCCCTTGTTGATCCGCGCTACGCTCGCCCCGATCCATGCGTGCACGCGGAGGAAGTAGCTATGCGTCTCAGAGAACCGGTCGCCGTACGAGGCATCCCGCACGAAGAGCGATAGGTCCTCCACGATGGAGAGCGGGGTGCGCCCTGCGTTTTGGAAAGCCGCGGCGATGTTCTTCTTCCAATACATGGCTCGGATAAACCGCAGCTCGCCCATCGGCATGGTGCGCAGCGTGGAGGTGAGCGGCTCCATGCTAAAGACCACCGCCTGGCCGTTGGGGCGCAGGATTCGCTTGAACTCATTGAAGACCGCCCCCATGTCGGGGACCACGTCCCACTGCGTGTTGGCGGTCTCCTTGATGCCGAGCCTATCGCCGTTGCCCATTGCGTTGGGGGTTGCCTTGCTTCCGTAGTCTTTCAGTATGCCGTAGGGCGGGTCGGTTAGCACCAAATCCACGCTGGCATCGGGGATGCTTTCCATGAGCTCTAGGCAGTCGCCGTGCCATAGCGTCACCCCCTCCCGCGGTGTTCCCGCGCTTTTCCCTTGATTTTCCATCGTGCCGCCCCCCTAGAATGGTAAACCCTCGTCCTCCCCCTTAGCCTCCGCCTCCGCCTTGGCTTTCATCACATCGAGGTAGGTCGGCAGCGCGGAGGGGGTGCAGAGCAACTCCTCACGGCGGGCCTGTTCCCTGCGCGCCGATGCCACCCACCGCGGCTTGGCCCTTTCGCCCACCACCTGCTCCTCAAACGCCGTGGCGGCGGGCTGCACCCGCTGGTAGCGGTCGTCCTGGCAGCGGCTCTCCGCGAATCTCATCTGCTCCCCGTCGAACTCAAAGTACACCGTGCCGGCCTGACCCTTGCGGTTCTTCAGTAGGTGCAGCTCCACCACCCCCTCCGCGCTGCTCCCATCGGGGTATTGCCGCATGCCGTAGCGGGACGGGGCGTGCAGCATCATCACCGAATCGGCATCCTGCTCTATTGAGCCGCTCTCCCGCAGGTCGGCAAGGGCGGGGCGCTTCTCGGAGCGGGTCTCCACGCCGCGGTTCAGCTGCGCCAGCGCAAGGACCGGCACGTTGAGCTCCTTGGCAAGTGCCTTGAGCGTGCGGGATATTTGCCCCACGATTTGCTCCCGCGGCACGTTGCCCCGCACGTTCGGCACGGTCACCAGCTGTAGGTAGTCCACGATGATGAAGTCCACCCCGCTCTCGCCCGCCGCCATGGCCCGCGCCTTGGCGCAGAGCTCGTTGAGCCGTATCGCCCCGCTATCGTCAACCCATACGGGCAGCGAGGCGGCCTCCAGCGCGCGTTGCCCCAGCTCCGTGCGCTCCTGCGCGTTGAGTTCGCCCCGGATGAGCCGCCCGTGGTTCGCGCCCCCGATGAGGGATAGCGTCCGCAGCCCAAGCTGCGCCTTGGACATTTCCAATGAGAAGAAGAGCGTGCGCTTCTTCTGCGCCCGCGCCGCCGCCACCGCCAGCCCTAGCGCGAAGGCGGTTTTACCCACCGAGGGGCGCGCCGCCAGCACGTGCAGCTCGCCCCCCATCATGCCGCATAGGAGGCCGTCCAGGGTGGCGTACCCCGTGGCTACGCCCACCGTGCGCACCCCCGACTCCCGCTCCTTCCGTAGCTTATCCGCGAGGAGTAGCGCATCGTTCACGAGTTTATCCAGCTTGCTGGGCCGCTCCGTGGGTAGGGTGGTGATGAGCGAGGAGAGTTCGTCCTGCGTGGTGTCTATCGTGTCGAACACATCCTCCGCGTCGGTGCTCCGCAGGAGGCCATCGCCAATATCGGTGAGGCGGCGGCGCGTCCAATGCTCCCGCAGGAGCTTGGCGTGGGTCATTGCGTGCGCCGCGCTGGCCACCAGCGAGGTTAGCCCCACGAGGTATTTCAGGCCGCCCACGGCAATCAGCTCTGGGTAGCTACGCACCGCTGCGTAAACCGATTGTAAATCTATTGAAAGCCCGCGCCCCTGCAAGGAGAGCAGGGCGGCGTAGATGCGCCGGTGCACGGGGGCGGAGAAACACTCCTCGTTGATGATAAGCGAAACGCCGTAGAGGGCCTCGCCGTCAATGATTAGCGCGCCGAGTAGGGCTTGCTCTACCTGTGCGTCCGTGGGTGCCCCCACGGGCTGTAGCCGTGGCTGCGGTTTGGTTCCATCCATCGCCGGGAAAAGTAATACCGCGCGTCTACCATCAGGAGCAATGCTTTGTTAGGAGTTCCCAGAGTATTGTCAAACCCCCAACGCTTCAGCGCAACCCGCGCTGGTATTGTTCCTATGGTAGCACGCGCGGCGTTATCCTTTCGCCACGGCCAGACCGTTGAAGGTGGTAAATACCCTATCTTCATCATTAAGTACGATTAGCAACCGCAAAGGTAGGGTAAAAAACGGAAACGGCAAGGGGAAGGGGGAGGGATTTACGGCTTGAAGTAGTCTAGGGTGAGCCCATTGTCAATGGGGGCATCCCATGGCACCCTACCATTCCGAGTCTTTGTGGAGGGAAAGGGGTGTAATACTCTTTAAATCCTATTCATCCAAATCCATTCCCAACAGGGTTAGGATATCCCCAACGATTCCAAATTTGATGTCCTCGTCATTGAAATCTTTGTTGACAAAGTGCGCTATGGAGCGGTTGAAGGTATTGCGATCTATCTTGCCCGATGCTAAGTAGTATACAATCGTCTCAAAAAAGAGCATAAATACAATCGCTTTTGCCTTGTACCCATTTCGGTTTAGAAACAGCCCTCCCAGCAGCAGCGCCATTCGCTTATTCCCATCGGCGAAGTAGTGGCCAGAACATATCCCATACACTAAGTAGGCCAGCTTGTCTGCGAATGTGGGGTAGTAATCATCATTTTGCACAAACTCTAGCACAGACTCCACGCGCCCCTTATCCCGAACGGCCGCAAGCCCACCGCCATTCATCTGCATCATATGGAAGTACATCTGAATAGCCTCATCGTAGGGAATGTAGCAAAACGCGCTAGTCATCATCCCCCGCATGCTTTAGACGGAGAAAAATGTCCCTATTCATCTCAACTACCGACATGAAATCGGCACCATTCTGCTCCATGTACTTTGCCATCTCCTCGGCCCTTGCCATCCACGCCGAGTCCGTCATGCTCACGTAGCGTGTTCCTCCCCCGACCCGCTCATTGAGTTGCTCAATGTAGGCATCAAGGAGCGCGCAGCGTACCTCTTTGGCCTTTCGGCTCCCATCAAGCAGCATGCCTACGTTGATAAGCGCGTTAAAGCTGAACGAACCCAAGGGACACGCATCCTCGCCGCCATGCGTTGACTCCACGTAGCCATTCCCGCGGAGCTCCTCTCTATGGACCTCCACGCAGCGATGCAGCACGGAGGGGGGCACCCCGTAGAAGTCTGCCACCATCCCGGCTGTGTACTCGGTTTCCCCATCTACAAACAGCCCTGGCACGCCATACATCGTTCGCATGTATTGCAGCACGGCGCCGCACGCCATTATCCTTTTTCTGACCCCCGCATGCGCCGCGAGGCTGCTCCTGTAATCCTCCTCGGTGTCTTCCCTTTCTTCCGCCTGTTTGGACTTAAAGTACTGTTTTATGGACGGTAGGGAAATTTCTGCGTTTTGCCCTACACGCCACGCAGCGATCCATGGGGCCTCTCTATGCGTCATCCGCATCAGCGCGGAGGCCGAGTAGTCTACATACTTCGCGTAGATGCTATAAAAGAGGGCCTCCTCCTGCCTCGTTCCGAGCGTTAGGCTTCCCCCATTCGCACCCACATCGATCGGATTACCCCTGTTTACGGCGAAATGGCTGTAGACGGAAGGCACAACAGGGCCGTACTTCCACGCCTCTATCCTGTCCCCGAATAGCGGCCCATCAAACGTTGCCAACCAATGGCCTTGCAGGTAGTATAGAAGCTTTTGCAGCTTTAGGTTCGTAATTGAATCGCCAACCGCCTCATTCGTAGCGGCAATCACCTTACGCGCTACATCTAATGCATTGTATGCCATAGTGTATTCCTCCTCTTCATGGGGTTTACCGCCCACCGCAAAGGTAGCAAAAAGCAGGTATCGGCTATCGGTACGCCTTGGATGGCGCATCCTCAATCCGGCGTATTTCCCGCTTTACTCTGTACTGCTTCGTCTCGTTGCAGTACCTATGCACGGCAATGGTGGGTGCTACGCCGAAACTTGGTGCAATCCTTTTGAGTACCGCGGCGGCGGCGTAGGAGTTCATGCCCTGAACGCGGGATACCATTTCCTGCCAAACATCGCAGGGAATCAGCGCATCCTCCGCGAATCTATTCGCCTCCCGCTCCATCGCTTCATCCGCATCGGAGTGCGTGACATCGCCGCTCACCCGCTCGCGCGGCTCGTGCAGTAGGATATGCCCCATCTCGTGGAGTATGTCAAAGGCAAGTCGGTCGGAATCGTTATGCCGATGGGTTACCGCAATGACGGGATGCCCCTTCTGCCAGCAAGAGTAGGCATCCACCGGCGTGTGCTTGAAGTGCGCGAAGTGGTAGCACACGATGCCAAGCTCAGCCGCCTTAGACTCCACCAGCCCCGCCACTAGCCCCCGCCCGCTGTTAGCCTCCGCAGCCAGCCATGCGCAGAACTGTCGTCCCTGCGCTGGGGTGTACGGCACGTCCAGCTGCGCCGCCCGCTTTGCGCCGAGGTACATGGCACAGAATATCCACGCCCGCAGGTTGCGCATGTCCACCCTTAGCTTTTGGCTCATCTTGAAGAGCCCCGCGCGGGCGGTGACCGCAACGATTTCGTCCGCGCCGCCGATGGTGTCCACGAATCGTGCCGCCCTATCGAGTGCCTCCATACGCCGCACGCTACTCCCCGGCATGTCGCCTATCGTCTCGTAAACCAACGCCGTGTTGAGATTCCCATCAATCACCTCCTCCCTCTTCTGCGCCATCTCCCGCTGCTGCCTACGCAGGGCATAGTTATCGCGCCGCTCGCAGAACGTCTCATGCCAACGCATCCAAAAATCGGCTGGCATCTCGGGTATCACCTTCTCGATTGCCGTTGCAAACTCTTGCGTAAAATCCTTCCTTTCGTTCACAAATAGCTCTACCTCCGCCAACGGTACGCCCGAAAGGCGGGCAAACTCCTCAAGCGTTATCCCCCGCGCCTCCAGCTCTCCGCGCAGCATCCCGCCCGGATGTATTGGCTCTATGATTACCACATTATCTTGCCGTTCCATAGTGGTCTACGCTTAGCTCAATTAGTACTACTGTTACCTCGGTTTGCTCTTCGTTGGTGGTGAATATCAACCGCTCCTTCCGTTTATAGTCCACCCGTGCGGAGTACTGACCCGAACGGTCGCCAACTAGCCGTTCAATGGCGAAGCGCCTCGCCTGTTGCGCCTCCGCAACACTCACACACTGCCCAAGGTACGCTATCAAAGTTTTGAGTTTTCCAAGAAACACTGCGTCCCGCAAGTACTTCTTGTACTTTCCACACTTTTCACCCTCAATGAGTTCCTCAAGCTGCGTATCTTGAAAGACAATTTTCATGCCGAATTCGCACCTTCATCTACCAACTACCGCAAAGGTAGCAAAAACATGCGGAAATGCCATGCGCTTTTCACGCCCTTGGGATCACCCACGCACCCTCCCCGCACCAAACCCAATTATTCACGGCGATAATTGGGTTTGGTGCGAAGGGGGTGCAAAGCGGAAACGCTCCACTATAAACCTGCATATGTACCTGCGCGCTGCGCGTATACCCCCTCCGTTGCACCTGCGCGATTCGCGCACACCCCCCATACGTACCTACGCGCTGCGCGCATACCACACCCCCTAGCTGTTCATTTCGCGCATACCCACCTGCGCGAAACGCGTATACCCCGCCCCCTACCTGCGCGCTGCGCGCACACCCCAAGAGCACCCCGCCGGGCAGGGTCAATCGCTGAATTGGCGGGGGTTTGCAGGGAGCCTCGCGCGCATGCATACGCGCGTACGCGCGCGTAGATCATGATATTATCATGATAATAATCTTACTATGATTCTATCTATCATATCTATCTATAGAATAAAAATATTAATAAAATATGATTGATTAGATTATATAGAGTTTTATAGTATATAGTATAGCATGATATATAACGCACGCGCGAAAAAAAGTGCGAACGAAAAAATCAAAATCAAATCTTTGAATTCTTTTTTTTTTTGAAAATGCAGCGTAAAAACAGTGTTGTGCATTTAGGGGCAAAATGACCGCCGATTTTCCGACTTGCGAGTATGTGTACCGAAATGGTAGCAACTGCCGCCGTTTACCCCATAGAAACGCCAAATTTCGGCAATTCTGGCCGCAGCGCTACCCGCGAATGCAGGGTAACCCCATCCGCCGATGCTGCGGCGCATGGGTGAAAAAGCGGCACGGAAGCGGCGAAAAGCGGCACGGATGGCAACCCGAAGGCTGCCGAGGGGCTGCTTTTCCCAACGCTAAGGCAATACTGCCCCCGCTTTTTCGCACTTTCCTGCATAAGCACAGGGCTTTACGCACTTTTTGACCCCGCCCCATTCGCCTTTTTTCTGCGCCACGGTTTGGTAGTTTGAAAAATCGCGTTACCTTTGCGGTTGCTAATCGTTTGTGTTCATGTTTTTGATTTGTTTCTTGTCTGATGCGGGAGTGTATCATCACCCCGTAGGAGAATTACCGCATGGGCTTGCTGCTAGGGAAACCTGTGGCACGTCAGACATTGGAGGAACATCAAGTCAAACGATTAGCAACCCTAAACGGGGCTCCTACGGGACTGCCCCGCAACGTTTGGAGGTTGCGCCATGCGCTGGGTAGGTAGCATACGCCCGGCGCGAAGCCGCCTCGGCCGCATTCCCGCGGCGGGGCGATGGGGGTTTAGGGTTACAGCATTCGCAATGTTTTCATTCGCCGTGAGGGGGGTGCGCCGGAATGGGTGTGCCCCCGCTCGCGGCGTTTGCGTTCAACCTAAATCCCAAATACCATGGAGTACACTGTGATTCTACTCTCCATCGCCGCCGTGGCGATGGTAATCGTGGCGTTCGCCACGCTGCGCGCAGACCGCAAGGGGCGGGGCATGGGCAACAACCCAAATGGGCGGGAGGAGTAGCGCCATGCCGGGGTTTAACACCCAGGAGCTCTACCCCGACATCGGGGACCTCACGCCGCAGGAGCTGGCGGAGCGCAACACGTACGGCTACATACCGAGCCGCGGTGAAACCGCCCCCGCCGCGCCCCCTACGTCCGCCGCACCAAACCCCGCGGCACGGCCGCACACCACGTCCCCCGCGGTGGACTACTCGCCGCAGCTAGACGAGATTATCACGGCCCTAGCCGCCCTTTCGCGGCAGACGCAGACCCTCACCACCGAGGTTCGCCACATCCAAAAGACGCTCCGCGGGGAGGACTGCGCCAAGCGCATACCCGAAACCCAAGCGGAGGCGGAGGCCAGCACCCCCTACGCCGCGCCGCAGCCCAGCGGGGCAACCGATAAGGCGCAGGCCGAGCGGGATGACGAGGTGTACATGTCGACCCTTGACGCGGCGCTGCGCCTCGGCTGCTCCGTGAGCCGCGTGAGGCGCATCCCGGGGCTAGAGTACGTGAAGCGGGGGCAGCGAACGCTCTACACGCGCGGTAGCGTGGCCACGGTGGCGGCGCAGCGCATGGCCAAAGAGCAAGAAAAGGCTAACCGAAGGCGGGGGGCGGCGCATGGGGGCTGACTACGAGGCGGCGGAGGAGGCCCTGGCCAACCCGCTGTGGGTGTACGCGGGGGACGAGGCGGTGGTGATTGACACGCTTGACCCCTGGTGCTAAGAGAAATTGAGAGAGGAGTAACAACAAAAAAACAACATTTACGGCGATGAAAGACACAACACTATTTACATTTACGGCGATGAAAGACACAACACTATTTGACGAACAGGATGCCACGGTGATACGGCATGCCTACCGGTTGCAGCACCATTTCTGGGAGCCCGAAACCCCTGCATTCCTAGCGCAATGCGTTTTGTACGCTGAGCCGAGTCAAACCTTTTGGCGCATCACGGACTACCGCGCCGCCCTGCGGGCGATTGACACCGCGGTGTACACCGTGCACCAGCTGTCTTCGCGGCTGTATGATATCCACCATCTTATGCAGCCCCTGCTCGATCTAGGGCTCTCGCTCCAATTCACGCGGGGGAGCGCCATATCGGAGCAGCTCTCCATCATTCTGCAGCTGGCATTCATCGCGGCGGAGACCCGCGGCGAGAGCTACGAAACGCCCGATTTTAGCGGTGGGGAGGTCTCGCCGCGGGAGTTCAAACGGGTGCACGGCGATGTGAACGATGCCCTCATGATGCTCTACGATATCCAGGCGCGGGTGGCCATCGCGGAGGAGCGGGTTCGTGGCGATGGGGGATGCCCAACGCCCACCGCCCCGCAGCCGCCCACGGTGAAACCGCCGCGGGGCGCATCCGAGGCGAAACGGCGGGAGGCTGCGGCATGGGAGTAAGCGCGTCGGACTTCAAGTACTTCCATCTCACGCCCGATACGGCGGTGGAGGATGTGAACGAACAGTACAAACGGATGGTGCTGGAAATGCACCCCGATCGGGGCGGCACGCACGAGGCGTTCGTGGCGATGCAGGAGGAGTTCAAGCGGGCGGTGCTGTACGTGGCGGCGCGGGCGCGCAGCGCGGCGCACCGGGAACAGGCCGCCGCCCTGCTGGCGATGGTCACCGCGGAGCTGATACGGGATCCCCGCACCGTGGGGGAAATCATACGAAGGATCAAGGAGGGCAAGGTGACGGAGTGGCTAAAGGTGAAGATGCCCAACTTTCTGATGGACATGGGGCGGTCGCTGGTGGAGCAACTGCTCGAGAAGGATAGCGGGGGAAAGGGGTGAGCCATGGATATACTAGAGAATGAATTCACAGAGATTTCGCGCCTCAAGGCGCAGGGAAATGTATCGCTAAGCCTCGGCACGCTGGAGGTGTACCTTTTCATCGTGCGGCTCGGCATGAAGGACGGGGGTTTCTGCGATATAGAGGCGAAGTTCAAGCTCTTTGAGCGGCAGGGGGTATCGCGGCGCAGGTTGGCAAAGGCGGTGGCGGAGCTGGCCGCCGCGGGGCTGCTGGAGCGGACGGTAGGGGTGGGCGCCACGCCCACCCGCTACACGCTCCCGCGGCTCGCCGCCGTGCAGCCCGCCGCGGAGGGGGCGGTGGAAACGGTAGCGGTGGCGCCTGCCGTGGAGCAACCCACGGAGCAACCCACGGTAGCCGCCGCACCCCCGAAGGGCAATGAGAGCGTGCCGATCGCGGCGGCGCTACCGCCGCAGGATAACGCCCCGGTGACGCTGGAGGAGGCGGTGGAGACCCTCCGCACCGAGAGCAAAACGCTGAAACGTCTCATCAAAACGCAGATGACCCCTGAGATTGAGCAAGCCCTCGCCGCGCGGTTGCCCCGCCTAGGCAAGAGCCGCGGGACCACCCTCGTGGCGCTGGTCAACCTGGCTTGGGCGGTGAACTGGTCCGCCTACCTCAAGGAGCATCTCAGCCTCGCTTGGCTGTTTGAGGGCGGCAACCTGGAGAAGGTGCTAAACGGCAGGTACAAGGATAAGCGAGACCCCTACGAGGGGCGCGACAGCCTATCGCCGGGCCTAATCGGAAACTACGACTACTTCGTGCATAATAGCTACAAGGGGTGGCTCGCCAACGAAAGGGGGTACGAATTCCGCCCCATGGTGGACGGTATACCCCGCAACTGCTACGGGCAGACCAAGCGGGAGTACCGCGCGGGGGAGCGCCAACGCATAGAGGAGATGAACCGCGATGCCGTACGGAATAGGGAGCGAAACTACGGGATGTACGCCCGCGCCTAGCGGCCTGTTCGGGCTTCCGCTCGGCGAGGAGCGGGCGGCGCGGCAGCTGGCACGGTGCTACAAGGCCCTCGTGGAGGCCCGCAGCGGGGTGCGCCCCTTCTGGACGCACCCGACGCGGCAGGCCCTCGACGCGACGGGCGCCTGGCTGGAGCAAATGGGCGGCGGGGACTTCCGCGGCGGGCTAACCGTCACGGGCCCCTGCGGGGGCGGTAAGACCACGCTGATCCAGGCGGTGGCGATGCTGCTGGAGGGGCATGCAGCCCACTTCGCAGCGTGGCGCGAAACGGACGCCTTCGGGCGGCCGCTACCACGCCCCCTCTCGCGGCGCGTGGTCTACAAGAGCGCGCGGGATCTGTACAACGACCCGCGCTTTAACCCCGACGACTCCGAGTGGGTGTACAACAGCGCCTACGCGGAGTGCCGCGACGCGGGCCTCTGCGTGCTGGACGATGTCGGGCAGGAGGTAACGGCCTTCAAGCGGTGGGGCAACGAGTACAAGCTGGTCGCCCGCGTCATTTTGGAGCGGTACGACCTCGGGCGCCCGCTGGTGCTGAGCTCCAACCTCTCCGTGGCCCAGCTCGGCGATAAGTACGGGGAGTTCGTGGGCGACCGGATCCACGAGATGTGCCGATTCGTGCGCATTGAGCAGAGCTCTTTCCGCAGGGCTACCGAGGAGGAGGAAGAACCATGAATGAAAGGACGTACGGATGGAGGAACAGGGCGGGAGCGTAACCAAGATGGACGTGGTCTGCGCGTTCATCCCCAACGCGAGCAAGGCCTCGGTGTCGCAGTGGTTTCGGCGGGAGGTGCATACCAACGAGCGCCTCATGCGGGCGTTGCGGCGGGTGGGATACCGCAAGACGCTGCGCACGCTGAGCGCGGAGATGGTGGAACTCATCGCGCGCCGGGGCGAATTTCTAGAGGGTAACGGAACGGAGAAAGGGAATCATGAGACTAAAGATTAAAATTATACTCATCGCGGCGGTGGCCGTGCTGGTGGCGGGGCTGTGCTTTTGGCTATGGATGGCGGGGGTGGAGAACGCCCGCATGCGGCGGGAGCTGGCGCGCGCGCAGGAGAACCTCACCGCGGCGATGGCGGAGCTTGACACCACGCGCGACGCGCAGGGGCGGGCGATCGCGGAGGTGCATCGGCTGCGCATGACGGTGGGCGAGCTGGAGGATGCAAGGGGCGCGCTGGCGGCGCGGGTGCGGGCCATGGGGGTGCGGCTGAACCGCCTCACCGCCCTTAGCGAGACCCGCATGCGCACCATCGCGCACCTGCAGGGGCGGGTGGACACGGTGTACGTGGCGCGGGCGGATAGAGCCGACGCGCCCGCGGTGGACACCCTACGCCGCCTCGCCTACGATGATGGGCACCTCACGCTGGAGGCCACGGTGAACGAAAGCGCGGGGACGTACGAGGCCAGGGTGGAGTCGGTGGATACGCTGATACAGACGGTGCACCGGGTGCGGTCGGGCTGGTGGATATTCGGCTGCACGAAGGGCATCCGTCAGACGGTGCGCAGCTCCAACCCGCACACCCGGATTGTATACCAGGAGTACATAGAGTTTGAAAGGTAAATGGGGCAATCCCGAAGACTTGCACGAGATACAAAACGGTAGCGGAATATGTTCATAGCATGGGATAGCGAAACCAATGGGGTGCGGCTGGTAGCCGAGGAGGAGGGAGGTTTAAAGGTATCCCCGCGGCCGGTGTTCTTCGAGGAGCTTGACCTG
>CALHSW010000039.1 GCA_938038735.1 uncultured Bacteroidia bacterium
GTAGCGTGGATTTGAGCAGCGGCGATCAGGAAGTGGCGGTGACGCTGGAGAAGACAACCCCAGTTGAGTCTGTGGTGCTGAGCGAAGTTACGCTACGTCCGAATCCTGCCACAACGGTGCTATACGTAGAGAATGTAGCGGCGGTGGAGCGGCTATCGGTAGTCTCAATGGGCGGTGTTACGTTACTACAACATGAGAATGCAGCTGGTGAGTCTGCGGTGCGCATAGAGCTGGAGGGCTTTGCAGAAGGAACTTACCTGCTAGTAGTGGAGAGTCAGGGCGAGCGAAGGGCGTTGCCGTTTGCGGTGCGCCGTTAGCCGCGGAGAGATAGCAGCGATAGGGCTGCGGTGATGAGCGGGCGGGCATCCCAAAGAAGGGTGCCCGCCCCTTTTGTGTACATTCAGATATTGCACGGAAAGAGTATTGAGGTAGAGGTTGGTGAAAGTACAGGGCGCTCCGCTCGCAGTTAATGTGCTACAGGTTCATGATGAAGTTCATGAGTTCGGTATTGGTAGCGAAGTTGAGCTTTTTTCGGATGCGATATATGCGTTGGCGCACCGCTTCGGGGGAGATGTTAAAGAGGCGTGCGATATCTTTGCTGGAGAGGTTTAGCCGAAGGCAGGCGCAAAAGCGCAAATCGTCGGGAGTGAGGCTAGGAGAGTGTTCTAGAAGACGGCTGAAGAATTCGGGGTGCACATTTTCAAAGTGTAGCTTGAAGCTGTCCCACTCCTTCTCAATATGAACGTTGGCGCGCAGCTTGGCAAGGAGTAGATCCATGGCTTCACGGTTCCTAATCTTAAAGTCGTTTCGCCGTTGCTCTATCTCGTGGATAGCGAGGAGGAGCAGCTGGTTCTTATTCTCCACGAGGAGCGCATAGTCGGCAATTTCACGGTGCTTTCTCTCAATTTCATCGTTGAGTTCCTGTTGCGTCTTTTGTAGCAGCCTATGCTGCTGTAAAGATTTTTCAGCCATTTGGTGCTGTTCTGCTGTGGCTTTTGCGTTTTCGGTTTCAAGAGCGGAAATTCTATGCTTGCGTTGGTGAATTTTCACGAGTAGGAAAGTCACAGCAATGAATGTGCATGTGATAAGTGCAATCACAATGGCAGTCCATATTCCGTTTCGTTTTTCTAGCTGCTGCATGGAGCGGAGGAGGGCGTTGTGGGTGGCAATTTGCTGGTTGGCCTCATTGATTTGTTCGATTTGAAGTCGTTTCTCGACGCGTTCGATGGAGTCATGAATAGCGGCTTGTTGATGTAGGAGCGATAAGGCTTGTTGAAAATGGCCGGTATGCTCCATGAGTTTGCTGAGCGAAGCGTAGCAGGAGGAGAGGAGCGTTGCGGAGTTGGTAAGATGTCCTAGGGCGAGAGCCTTTTGGCAGTATTTGAGTGCTAAAGGGGATTGGTGTGCCCCTAGGGCGATGTCGGAAAGGAGGAGAAGGGAGTATACTTGAAAGGCTGTGTCGTTGGTTTCCTGTGCGAGGTGAAAGCATCGATTGGCCCAGCTTTCTGCGGTGGTAAAATCGCCCATGCGGAGGTAGCATTCGCCGATATTTTTGAAGGAGAGTGTCATGTTCGCCGTGATGTTGTTTCGCTCCATGTGCGATTGGGCAAGCAGGAAGTACGAGATGGCCTCCTGGTACTTTTCGTCCCGCATAAGGACGGCACCAATATTATTTTCAGCGGCGTACTGTCCGCCAGCTTTTTCGTTTGATAGCGAGATGGCCTTGGTGAAGTGCAGCAGCGCGAGCGAGTCGTGGTAGTTCTCGGAGTAGATAACCCCTAGATTGTTGTGTGCGCCAGCGAGGATTGCGGAGTCGTTGTGCAGGAGGGCGATTTGGCGGGCCTGTTCATGGTACTGCAAGCCGAGGGCCGGTTGGTGGAGGCAGCGTACGTAGTAAGAGCCGATGAAAGCGAGGGCTTGGCATTCCCACTGGTATTGGTTCTGCGATTTAGCTATTTCAAGCGCTTTAAAGAAGTATGGTAGCGAGATGGGATTGTTGGTACGATAGATTAGGCTTGCGGAGTAGCCGCCCGCGATGAGGGCGTTGAATTTTTCTTCGGGAGAGGCTTTACGGCTTGCAATGATGCTGTCGGACATGCGTATGGCGGCATCCATTTGCCCGAGCCGAAGAAGACTGTCGATTTGCTGTGCACGGATAGGGTAACCAGCGGTGAGGACGAGCAGGTAGAGCGTAGCGAGAGCCACACCAGACCGTAGGAGCGGACGGAGGGTTGCCAAGAAGTGCGCTTGCTGGGCTTTTTTACCTGAGTAGTTGCTGTCAATCCTTGTCGTGTTCATCAAGATAAAATAGAGATGCAAACAGCTTGTACTGAACGGATAAACAAGCTTTGTTACGTTTTGTTGCGTGTTGCGTGACAATTTGTGTCTCCCTCTCGTTGCCATTGTTAGCTGAATGTTGCTATACTTGTACCGATAAAGCCTAGAGGGGTTTAAGAGATACACCAAAAACAGTTTTCCATGAAAGGTAGAAATTTTACGAGGATTATACCACTTGTGGTTGCGCTGACGCTATGGGCGACAGCCATTGCTGCGCAGCAGGTGGTAAGGCTCGGAAAGCACGAGTTTGTGCCCGAGCAAAATGTGAAGGGCATTACCCGTTCAAGGGCATCGAGACCGTTGCCGTTGGGCGAGGTGGTGCAGGGCAAGCATAATGTGCTCGTGCAATTCTCCCATGCGCTAACGCTTGAACAGCGAGAGGCTCTGCAAGGGGAGGGGGTTGCCCTTACAGATTATATTGGGGGAAATGCTTATTTCGCCACGGTGAAGCAGGGCTTTGTTCCTGCCCATATGCGGGGAAATAGGATGACCTCGCTCATCCCCATTCGCGGGGAGTGGAAGATGGATCCTCGCCTAGAGGATTGGCGTATCCCCGATTATGCGCAGGTAGGAATTGAAGCGGCGAGGGTGCAGCTCTTCCATTTCCCCAATGTCACCACGGAGTGGGCAAAAAGCGAGCTTGCCCGGTTTGGGGTGGCCAATGTAGAGGACGTTCCCGCTTTTAGGCTGCTCGTGGTGGATTTACCTAAGGAGAAGCTTTACGAGTTGGCAGAGCTACCGTGGGTGGCATCGCTTGGGTTGATTCCTGCTCCGCAAGCGGCGTTCAATGCGCAAGGGCGGACGATGGGACGAGGTAACCTTTTGGCTTTGCCGGGCGCGCTAGGCGGGCGCGGCTTGACGGGCAAGGGGGTGAAGGTGGGCGTGTGGGATGGGAACGTTGTACCCCATTTTGACTTCTCCGCAAGGCTACAGCAGAAGGAGTTTGAGGTGACGGTGGCGGAAAGCGAAGGGCATGGGGTGCATGTGGTGGGGTCAATCGCAGGAGCTGGTTTGCTTAATTCCAGGATGCAGGGGGTGGCACCTGCCGTTGAACTCTATACCTATAATTTTAATCGGCAGTCAAATGGTCTTAACGAGCAGGCGGAAATGCTTTACGCTTTGGATGACTACAACATTTTTCTCTCCTCTCACTCCTACGGCCCTCAGATGCAGCGTCTATGTCCATTCCTTGACGAATTAGGGTATTATAATTCCATTGCGAATGATTATCTAGTTGACCTATTGGTGGCACTTGTCCCCGAGGTGACGCAGGTGTACGCAGCAGGGAATGACCAAGGTGCGTGCAGTAGGGAGTATGGGTCAGTGCTTCGCCGAGCCAAGAACGTTATCTATGTTGCCGCGCTCAATGCGGTTGGGGGTATGACCAGCTTTAGTAGCTGGGGTCCTATGGATGATGGGCGTGTGGTGCCAACGATTAGCATGAAGGGGGAGGATGTCTACTCCACGCTTCCGGGCGATACGTATGGTAAGATGTCGGGGACTTCAATGGCTACTCCGCTCGTGTCGGGGCATTTAGCCCTCATGACCGAGCGTTACCATCAGTTGCATCATGGGGCGGAGCCGGAAGCGGCGTTGCTGCGGGCGCTCATAATTGCCACTGCAGACGATGTGAATGCGCCTGGACCAGACTACAGCTACGGCTATGGGATTCTAAATGCCGATGCGGCGCTCACCGCACTTGAAAAAGGTAACTACAGGCGGGCCTCCCTCTCGCAGGGTGGTCAGCCTACGACCTTTAGCGTGCCGGTGCCTAGCAATGCCAAGCGGGCGTGGGTTGCATTGGCGTGGACCGATACGGTGTCGGGGGGTATACATCCATACGGCGAGCCTGCGCTTGTCAATGACCTTAATCTTACTGTATCCAATGGTGGTACCACCTTCCTGCCCTGGGTTTTGGATAAAGACCACCCGGAGGCTGACCCGCAACGAAAGGTGGATAGTATCAACAATGCGGAGATCGTCTCAATCGATGCCCCTTCCGGTGAGCTTACAATAACCGTGGATCCAAAGCGCATCGCCTCAATGAGCCAGGATTTCTACGTAGTGTGGCACTTCGACACCGATATCCCGCGGATTACCTACCCCATTGGCGGTGAGCTGCTTGAACCAGGGGAGGCGATAGTGGTTCATTCTCAGAATTTAATCCCGCCTATACGGGCGGAGCTTTCGTACGATAATGGAAAGTCGTTTTCCCCAATCGCTACCCTCAAAGGGGATCGAGATGTGGCGGAGTTGCCTTTGGATGCCCCCTTTACGGCTGGAGGCATTTTGCGACTCATTGACAACGAGGGGCGTGTGGTTGTATCGCCTCACCCCTTTACCATTATGCCAACGCCGAAGAACCTGCGTTTTGAAAAGATAGAGGGCAGCGGGGAGAGCGTGCAGCTTGCATGGGATGGTATTCCTGGGATTAAGGAGTACGAGGTGCTGTACACAACGGATAGGGAGGCGGAATACAGGGCGATTGTGGTGACGGCGGCGAACAAGTGTATGGTGACGTCAAAGTATCTTTCCAAGAAGGGGCGCTACGCCTTTGCCGTGCGGGCCATTTCGGAGGATGGTACTGTTGGGCAACGCTCGGAGGCTCTGATGACATCTGAAATTTCAAATCGTAACGCTACCTCCGTGGCGATACCTTTCACTGAAGAGTTCCGCATTGCCCCATCTCCCGATGTCTTCGTGGAGCTAGGGGAGTATATGAGCGCCCAGTATGAGGAGACCCCAGCCCACCTACAGCAGTCTCCCGGGGCGCATGCGCTGATTATTAGTCGTACGAATCAATATGATGAGGATGACACCTGGGATGGTTCAGATCCCTATACTGCTAAAAAGGCATTTGCGCGGGTCGGTTTTGAAACCCTAGACCTCACGAAAGAGAAAGGTAAGGTTTTCTTAGAGGTCTATGGGCACTTTTCAGGTGCATGGTATCCCCAGATGCGCCTCGAGGTGGATGGGCAGCCGGTAAAATTGATTACAGATGAAGATGAGGTAGTGGGTGTTGACAAGAAGAAAGCCGAGGATGCGCAGTGGGTGTGGGATCTGTCAGATTACAAGAGTAAGCCGATTAATGTGGCGCTTAGGGTAGTTGTTATAGAAGACGAGGCAGATTTAATCATTACCCACATTGCGCTGCGGCGGGAGTCAAAGGCGTTGGATCTTGCCCTTTTGAATTTTGCGGGCATTGAGCGAATTGGGGCTTTCGGTAAAGAGGTTCCCGTGTATAGCTTTGTGCGTAACAATAGCTCAATACCGGTAGCGTCTGCCGCGATTTACGCCACCGCGAATGGGCGTTCCATCGGGGGAACAATCGTGAAAGATATCAAGCCCTTCGAGATGCGGCGGGTTGATTTCACCCTGGATCTTACGGCCAATAGCCCCATGGGCGAGTTGCTTGATGTGGCCGTAGAGCTAAAGGCGGAGGGCGATGCTAACCCTAAGGATAATGCTAAGCGCGGTAAGCTGTACAGCCTCGGTGAGAAGTATGCCATGAAACGGGGTTATCTTACGGGTTTTGGCTACGCAGGCTCATCTGATGTGTTGACCGTTGAGGGGCGACGTATAATAGTGGATGATGGGGCATGTTCCTTTGGCTATAGGGGGAAACGTTCTGAAACCCTCTTGCTTAAGCCGAGCAATCCCGACCGAGCGATAGCGGTTACTGTGCGTAGGGCATCGCTTTTGGGTGAAAGCGACGCCCTGCTGATTAATACCCATATCGGGGCGTCTTCAACGACGGTGGGTGGAAGTCGCAATTTGGCTATAGTTCAAGGCGAGCTAGTGGCGCCAGTCACAGCCGTTTCCACAGCCGATGATGGGGGCTTGCTGCTTGTCTTTGAAGCGGGGCAAAGTGATGGTAAGGGATTAGGATGGGAGGTTGAAGCCGTTGAGGTGGCTAGGGAGAATACGCTGAAGATTGATGGAGTGAAGATATCTCAGACTCCTAATTCAGAGGAGGTAACGGTTTCGGCGAAGGTTATAAACCTATCGTCTGCGCCGCAGACCAATGTTTCTATTTCCATTTTGCAGGGTCTGTTGGAGCGAAGAGCAAAGCTGGTAGCGCGGGAAAAGATAGATTACCTAAAACCAGGGGATACGATAGGGTACACCTTCTCGTACCATCCAGCTGTGCCACTAGGCACCTATGATAGCCTGAGGGTATTCGTTGATGGGTACGATAACGACTTCTCTGACAATATGAGCAGACATTTCGTCCTCAACGATGAGTACTGCGCCGTTCCGCCGTTAGGCATTGAGGGTACGAGCATAGGTGCTGTTGCTCTTTTTGGTAGGAGCGTTATATCTGCGAAGGCCTTTGCTCGCGGTACTATCAATTTGCGCGATACGCTCCAAATGTATCGGGCGGCTGAAGCGAACACGCTGAGGGTTGCGCTGCGGGGGGTGAAGGATGGGCGTGCGCTCGGCGTATGGGTTGATTGGAACGATGACAAGCAGTTTGGCGATGCGAGTAGCGGGGAGTTCTTCACTGTAGAACTGAAGGCAGAAGATACGTTGGCTTGCGTGCCGCTTGTTGCGTCTAAGGATGCGGCTGTAGGGCCAAAGCGTATGCGTTTGCTCCTTGCCGATAAGGGTGGTTTGGCTCCATGCGGCGCAACGCTGCTGCCGCATGCCGATGCGAGAGACTATATCCTGCGCCTGATCGATGCGAATTTCCCCACTGCGGGGGATCTTGCCATTGCGGGGATAGATACTCGGATTGTGGGCGCCCCACTGTCCGATACAGCCAAAATCACGGTTTCCATCAGTAACCTATCCGATAAGCGGGTGTCGGGTATGACGCTCGCCTATCGGGTTGATGACGCGGAGCCTATTGCGGAGAAGGTGGACCTTGCCATCGACTCGTTGGGGGGGACTGCGGCTTACACATTTAAAGCCAAAGCGAATCTCGCCGCCCAAGGCAAGCATGCCATTACCGCCTGGATTGCAAGCGACAATGCCAACAGGGAGAATGATACGGCTCGGCTGACGGTGCACAGCATAGACACCTCGCTTGCTAGCGGGGAGGACTTCTACTTGCATTTTGGCGGGGATCCCGACAATGAGGAGATGCTTGTTTTCTCCGATCTGGCTAAGGCCAGGACAGGGTCGGCATTCTCCTTTGATATGATGCTCAAATTGGACCATGCGCAGTTTGCGCCCATATGTCAGGCGGATGGATTCTTGATGTTGGCGTGCAATGAGGGGAGCGGATTCCCAGAGAATAGTATTCTCTTTGCCTACGCGGGTACAAAGGTGCTTTACCTGGCGCCGGGTGGTACGCTCAAGCCCGGGCAGTGGCAGCATATTGCAGTGAACCAAACGATTACATTCTTAGTTCGCCCTAAGCTATACGTTGATGGAGAAGAGGTGAGTCTTGCGTCTGTAGGGAACGATGGAACCTCTTCAATGCGTAATTTCAAGGCGATGTACCTCTTTGAGGGGAGCATAGACCATCTGCGATTCTGGAAAGAAGATATCGGTATGCAAGGTGCCAAGCAGATTGCATACACGGATACGAGCAGCCTTTCCAAAAAGCATAAGGAAGAGCTTATTGCGGACTTTGCTATGAATGAGGGGTATTCCAATGCAGCCCTCTGCGCGGGCGAGCATTATGCAACCATTCAGAGCAAGCGGATAGAGGCGGGCGAAAGCTCTATATGGCAAACCGAACGGAGGATTGTACAAGGAATCCATTTTGACAACCAGGTGGGAGACCTCGTTAAGCTTTCGGGTTCGCGCTATCAGGTGACGCTCACCGAGGCAACGGATTTGCGCCACGTAGTGGGCATCGCCCATTCCTCATTCTCTCGTGGGAAAGTACTCTACAAGGGAACGGAGATTACAGAAAAGCGTCCGTTTGATTTCTCGGAGGGGTCTGTAACGCTGTACGGAACTTTGGTGGGATACTACGGTCGTAACTACTTCGATACCGTTACAATATACGCGGTGAAGGAGGCTTCAGCGGAGTGCAAAATGCTTTCGTTTACGGCTACGGTAGCAGACAATGCGGGACTCGCTTCCGATGTTTCGCTAGAGCCGGTACCTAACGCTGTTGCCCTGGAAGCTACAGAGGACTTCAAGGCGAACGAGTTGACCTTTGCTTTCTCAATAAGCGAGGGGGCTACAGCAACGGTGGAAGGCAAACCTATCCTATCGCCCGTGAAGCTTGATGTAACTAACCCAACCATGGTTAGGGTGTTGGCTGTGAATGGGCGTACCGATGCTTACTATACGATTACGGTGGTTAAGAAGAATGCGATAGATTGGTCGCTCGCGAAGGCACAGCTCTTCTACGGAGACAGCATTGCCGATTTGCCCGGGTTGTCAAGCGCACAGCTCCCGATTACCTATACGACCGACAATCCTAACGTTGTTACCTATGCAGGGGGGGCGTTGCGGGCGATTGCAGTTGGCTCTGCTACAGTAATGGCCCGCCAGCAGGGGAATGCGCACTACGCGGCAGCTGCCCCAGTGGATTATAGGGTTGAAGTGCTGCCGCGGCAGGCTACCGTTGCGCCGCGTAGCATGGTAGTGAAGCGAGGGGCAGAGCCAGGTGGCTTTGACTTCTACTACACAGGGGTGCTGCCGTATGATGATTTGCAGCAAGCGAAGCTGCCGGCGTATAGAATCATGAAGAACGGCAGTGCGTGGTCGCCAGCTGAGGGAACGCTTGATGCAGGAGAGTATGCTATAGCACCAGAGGATGCCACGCCCTATAGGGCGGGGAACTACGTTATCACCCCCCTCAGCGGTACGCTTACCGTTCTACCTAGCCAGGCGGTATCGCTTTCGTTGACGGTACTTGACGAGGCGAATGCGGTGCTTGAAGGGGCTACTATTACCATCGACAGCAACATGGTGCGCATGTCAGGCGCAACAGCCACTGTTGTGGAGCTTTTGTCCGGTGTGCATAGCTACGTCATTACGAAGGAGGGGTATGCCCCGACTGTTGGAGAGGTAGAGGTTTTGGATGCTCCTAGAGAGGTGAAGCCCATACTAAGGAAGCGCAACTTGACGTTAACCTACGCAACGGATGGTGGCGGCACCCTTTCGGGCTACCTCTCGCAAACGCTAGCCAAGGGAGAGGATGGACAGCCGGTCTTTGCCAAGCCGAACGAGGGCTACGTGTTCAAGGGCTGGGACGATGGGGAGCAGACTCCTAATCGTCTTGATCGGAATGTGCAGACCACAAAGGCTTTGAAGGCGCTCTTTGAGCAGGCGAAGTTTACCCTCTCCTACGAGACAACCATAGGTGGAACCATTACGGGCGACGAGACCCAAACCGTTCCGTATGGTGAAGACGGCAAAGAGGTAATGGCGAAACCAGATGATGGAGCCTACTTCATTGGATGGAGTGACCGCCGAAACGCAGATGCATCTCGCACGGATAAAAACATTCGTCACGATGCCTCGTATAGGGCTTTCTTCGGTAGAAAGGTCAATCTTCCGTACATACAGAAGTTTGAGACATCTAATGAGCTGCCTGCCTTCATGCATTCCAAAGGTAGCGCAGAGGCTGGCTGGTACGTAACCGCAGAGCCGGTGCGAGGCTTTAAGCTGGATGGACGATTCTTAGCAATAAAGTACCCAAAGAGCGGGAGTGTCCTCAAAGTTGATTTGGAAACGCCCAGGTTTGCATTGGACAACGTAACGGGTGATATCTCCGTTGATTTCGATTACATATTCGGTGGGGTGGTGCATACCAAAGTGAAGGTCTTTTATCTGGTAGCAGGAGAAACGCCCCAGCTTCTTGGCGAACTTACTAGGAATCCCGATCGAAAGAGAACCCATTTCTCAAAGAAAATAGAGAATGCTGTGTTTGCGGGGAAGGAGTGGCTACAGCTTACATTTAACTACAGTGGAGCGCTAAATGAGTATCTCTGCATTGATAATCTCTCGGTGGTTCCTGAAGGGGTTACGGGAAAGGTCCAGCTGAACTACTACGCCACGAAGGGCGGTGCGGTGAATGGGGGGCCACAGGTGAATGTTACTACGACGGTGGGGACAGAGGGGATTTCTGTTGAGGCCAAGGCTGAGGTAGGATGGACCTTCGCTGGTTGGTCGGATGGGGTTTCTGAACCCATTCGCAAGGATAGCAAGGCTACCACTGTCGAGGCGCTCTTTACGCCAGCCTCTTCGGGGGCATCGCTCTATAGCCTGTCCTACACGGCAGGGGCGCATGGTCGGATTGCGGGGGTTGTGCATCAGCAGGGGTTAACAGTGGGTACTGAAGGGACTCCTGTGACCGCGGTGGCTACTGCGCCCGGCTATCACTTCGTGCAGTGGAGCGACGGCAGCAAGCAAAATCCACGAACCGATAAGATCGTTGATAAGGACATCAATGTCTCTGCCTCTTTCTCCAACCTCTACACACTCACCTATACGGTTGAGCCAAGTGATGGAGGTGAAATCACAGGCGAGACTCCTCAGCAAGTACCCTTTGGCGAGGATTCTAAGGTGGTAATCGCTACGCCAAAGGCGGGCTACCATTTTGTGGAGTGGAGCGATGGGGTAACCACGGTGGAGCGTACAGACCAAAAGGTGCAAGCCGATGCTACTATAGTTGCGCATTTTGCGCAGAAGTATACCTTTATCTACACTGCAGGTAAGGGCGGTACGCTGCGAGGCGAAGTGAAACAAACCGTTGACCCGAATACTATGGGCGCAGCGGTTACGGCTAAGCCCTACGAGGGGTTTGCCTTTGATGCGTGGAGCGATGGGGTAACCACGGCGGAGCGTACCGACAAAGCGGAGAAGGAAGTAAAAGCACAGGCTAATTTCAAGCCGTTAACCTTTGACATCTCTTACTCGGCTGCAGACGGCGGCGCGCTGCAAGGGGGGGCAGATGCACAGACAGTCTCCTACGGTGAGGATAGCGAACCGGTGTTTGCTAAGGCTGATGCTGGACACCATTTTGTGAAGTGGAGCGACGGGCGGACGGACAACCCGCGGTGCGAGCGTGCCGTTGTGAAGGCTGTGACGGCCGAGGCGATCTTCTCAAAAGAGTATACCGTTGCCTACACCCATTCGGCTGGAGGAACCATTGCAGGGGAGGCCTCGCAGACGGTGGAGCATGGGAATAATGCGAAGGAGGTGAAGGCGGTTCCTGAGGCTGGTTACCATTTCGTTCGTTGGAGCGATGGCCTTACGGATAATCCCCGTACAGACAGAGGCGTAACCCGCAGCATAGCAGTTGAGGCTATCTTCTCGAATCGATACGTAGTTACCTACGTGGCGGCTGATGGTGGTACCGTTGAAGGTCTTATCAAGCAGAGCGTGGAGGAGGGGCATGAAGCAGAGAAAGTGGAGGCGAAGCCAGAGGAAGGCTATAGATTCGTAGGGTGGAGCGATGGGAGTGAGGAGGCAGTGCGCCGGGATAAAGGCATCAAGGCGGATGCCGTCTACACGGCATCCTTCGCCCGTTTGGTGCATACCCTTACGGTGGAGGTTGAGAACGGAGTGTACAATCCAGGCGTTGCGTCATGTGTTTTTGAGTACGCAAAGCCAGTGCAACCCACGCAGGAAGTTGCCCACGGAGACTTCTCGCGGCCGGTGACTTTAGAGCTTGCACCGGGAGTGGAGTTCGTGCAGTGGGATGATGGGAACACCGAGCTTTCTCGGAGCTTCAGGGTAGAGGAGGATATGACGGTTAAGGCGAAGGTAAAAGTTCCTACCGTTGGACTTTACGTAGAGAGGGGCTACAGCATAGACCAGCAGTTTATTCCTATTACGGATCCATTTACAGGGAAGCAATATAGCCCATACCAGGAGGTTGAACTCGGAACGCTCATATTGTTTAACTACAACGAGGATGCTTTCCCTGCGAGGAGTACTATTTCTGTTGAGACTGAAGGAATGCGTCTAACTACATATACTCAGTCGGGCGAACCGAATATGAGAATCTATCAAATTGTAGATGGTGCAAAGCCCGCTCGCATAAAGGTAAGCTTAGAGCGTCCGTCCTGTATCGTTACCTATGAGGTTTCGGAGGGGGGTATCTTGGTTGGGGGTGCGCCGAAGCAAAAGGTGACGGTGGGTGGGAGTACCACTGAGGTCACTGCTCTCCCGATGCCAGGGTATTACTTCAAAGGGTGGGACGATGGTAACAAGGAGCCGAGCCGTTCGGATTTCGTGACCGAGGGCGGCGAGGTGACCTACCGAGCTCTATTCGAGCGCAAAACCTACACCGTTGCTTTCATGCCGAATGGAGGTGAGGGCACGATGGAGAGGCAGAAAATGCTGTGCGGGTGCGACGCTACCTTGAAGCCTAATGCCTACACCCGAATGGGTGCTACGTTTAAGGGGTGGGCGTTGGCGCTCGATGCTAAGGCTCCGCGTTACACCGATGGAGATTGGGTGAAAGACCTTTCTAGCGTGAATGGCGACACGGTACGTCTGTACGCAGTGTGGGAGATACAGCGGGTTGCGGTGCACTTCTCGGTGGCGGGCGAGCCTAGCGGTACGCTTACGGCTACGGTTGATGGGAAGCCCATAGCGAGCGGTGCGCTGCTACCTTTGGGCATGCAGGTAGTGCTTACGGCTAAGCCGCATACTGGGTACACCGTTGAGGGGTGGGTAGGCGTTAATGCCGACCCGGTAAATGCCGTGGAGGTGGTTCTCACGTTGGATAAGGAGACTACCATACAGGTCTCATTTAAGCAGAGACAGCATGCGGTGCACTTCTCGGTGGCGGGCGCGCCTAACGGTACGCTGACGGCTACAGTTGATGGAAGCCCTATAGCTGATGGCGATCAGGTGAGAGAGGGGGCGGAGGTGCAGTTTGTGGCCGCGCCTAAGGCCGGCTTCCTGGTGGATGAATGGACGGGGGTCACGCCGGGTGCAGATAATCGTAACAGGGCAAAGCTTGAGGTCAAAGGCGAGGTTACTGTCACCGTTTCGTTTAAGCCGGAGGAGAAGCAGTCAGGCGTAGAGTCTGCGCTGCTAGCGGGCATAGAGGCGCTACCCAATCCATTCACATCGACTTTGAAGATAGTCAATGCGAGCAATCTTTACAGGGTGCAGCTACTTTCTGCCGAGGGGCGGGTTATACGTACCGTTGCGCATGATGGAGCGGAGACCCTAAAGCTTGACACGAAAGATTTGCCTGCGGGTCTATACCTTCTGCGCTGCGAGGATGCCCATGGAGGTGTACGCACGTTGAGGGTGGTGCGGGAGTAGAGCTTCTCAACTCCTGTGGAGTATAGTGAAATGGGGGCGTGGCAGTTGCCACGCCCCCATTTCTGTTCTGCGGTGGCTGCTGTAGTGCAGCGGTCAGCTGCTGCAAGAGGTGCAGCGAAAGGGGCTGTGTAATGGGAGTTCGGGGTGAGGGAGATACTGCAAAACTATTTCGGTATGTATTGTCTAAGTTGCTTTTATTCAGTAACTTTGCACCATGAAAAAGCCAACGGGTACCACATCCCTCTTCGACATCGTATCTAAGGTGCGGGCCGTCATCGAGACCGTGTACACGAAGGGTAGTGCCCCGACGGGCCGCCAGAGCTACGATGGGCTCATGCTTCTCAAGATTGAGCCGCTGCGCATATGGTACGACCTGAGCGATGAGGGGGTGGAGGAGATGGTGAACGGCCTCATCTCCTACAGCCGCCTCGTGGGGCTGGCCAAAACGCATGTGCGGCACGTCATGGAGGTCATCGCCCACAACCTGTACCGCGCCCCAGGGCTCATTGTGGCCAACGCCTAAAAAAACGAAAGAGAAGCGTGAAGCGCGGGGCTAAATGCCCCGCAGGGGGGCAAATTCTAGCCGGTTTCAATGCAATTGCGCATTTTTTCCCCGATAGTTTGGATAAAAGTTGCCCGCCCACGGTGACGAAAAAAATACTCAGTGCTTTTGCAGGGGTCTCATTTTGTAGCCGGAAACCAGCTTCGTGTGTTATTGGCAATCCTTACTAACATCAACATCACCGGAACTTCGACCAGCACGCCCACCACCGTAGCCAATGCAGCCCCGGATTGTAAACCAAAAAGAGAAATAGCCACAGCAACCGACAATTCAAAGAAATTACTTGCCCCAATCATTCCAGCAGGTGCAGCAACATCATGGGGTAATTTCCACCATTTCGCCCAACCGTAAGCAACGAAGAATATCATAACCGTTTGCAACACAAGCGGAACTGCAATCAATAAGATATGCAGGGGATTGTTCAGTATCGTTTCTCCTTGAAATGAAAACAGGATAATAAGCGTTAATAGCAATCCACCTACCGTGTAATTATCAAATTTCTTAACAAATACGTTATTGAAATATTCCACACCTTTGCGGCGGATAACCACTATTCGGGTAATGACCCCGGCAGCAAGTGGTATCACGACAAACAGCCCTACGGATAGCAACAGAGTGTCCCACGGGATTGATACGCCGCCAACTCCCAGCAAGAAAGCTACGATAGGGGCATACGCTACCAATATGATTAAATCGTTCACTGCCACTTGTACCAGTGTATAAGCGGCATCCCCTTTAGTAAGGTAACTCCACACGAACACCATAGCTGTACAAGGTGCAGCCCCCAATAATACCGCCCCGGCTAAATATTCTTCGGCTAATCCGGCAGGTATAAAGGCTTTGAAAACCACATAGAAGAACAAATAAGCTATTCCGAACATGGTAAATGGCTTTATCAGCCAATTTGTAACGCAAGTGACTATTATTCCTTTCGGACGCTTGCCGACATTCTTAACACTTTGAAAATCCACTTTTAGCATCATCGGATAAATCATTAACCAAATCAGGATTGCCACGGGTATAGACACGTTGGCATATTCAAATTTGCTTAATGTTTGCGGAATTGCCGGAAGCCATTGTCCCACGGCAATTCCAATAATGATGCACAAGGCAACCCAGATAGTCAGGTATTTTTCAAAAAATCCAATTCCTTGTTTCTTTTCCATGACAACAACTATTTAGCTTAATTGTGGTTTTAATTCGTTCAGGTAGAAGTCATAGAAACGGGCTTTTATTTCATCCCGTACCCGATGAAATTCACTGTTTATAAACTCCGGCGTTCCGGTTGCTTCCGAGGGGTCGTCAAATCCCATGTGCAGTCTCTTTCCGACTTTACCAGTAAACACTGGGCAGCTTTCATTTGCCCCACCGCAGACCGTAATAACATAGTCCCATTCTTGCCCTATATACAGGTCTACACTTTTAGGGATATGGTGGGCTATGTCTATACCCATTTCATCCATAACCTTTACCGCCATCGGATTAACCTTTTCAGCAG
>CALHSW010000040.1 GCA_938038735.1 uncultured Bacteroidia bacterium
TCACTGCTGCCTCCCGTAGGAGTTTGGGCCGTGTCTCAGTCCCAATGTGGGGGGTCGCCCTCTCAGGCCCCCTAGCCATCGTCGCCACGGTGGGCCGTTGCCCCGCCGTCTAGCTAATGGCCCGCATGCCCATCCCGCGCCGCCTCGCGGCTATCGCGCCCAGACCATGCGGTCCCGGCGCATCGCGGGGGTCTAATCCGCCTTTGGGCGGGCTACCCCCCGGCGCGGGGCAGGTTGCATACGCGTTACTCACCCATCCGCCACTCTCACGGGGCCGAAGCCCCGATCCCGTCCGACTTGCATGTGTTAAGCCTGCCGCTAGCGTTCATCCTGAGCCAGGATCAAACTCTCCATTGTAGAAATTGTTGCCGGCCTGCGCCTTGGCGCAGGCCCGTTATCCTTCGCTCCCGCTACGCTTCGTTTATACCTCTGCTCTTCCTTCTTCTCGCTGCATTGCCTCAAAGATCCTCCGCTCCCGCCCCCCTCGGCCGCGCCCCTCGTCCTTGTCGGAAGCGGGGGCAAAGATAGGGCGTTTCCCCGGCCCCGCCAAATCCCGGCAAGAAAAAATCCAAAAGACCCCACCGCCAGATGGCCGCATCACGCTGTGCGCGTGCGGGTTGCCCCCGCGAAAAATTTTTTAAACTTTTTTCGGCCGCCCGGGCCGAACCGCCCGATTCCGGCCCCCGGGCCGCCGCGTTTTTTCAAAAATGGGCCGGGGGCGGACGGCTCCACCTGAATGCATGCGGTGGGGGCAAAAAGCAGGGGCGCATTGAATGTGCGGGTTCGGCGGCGGTGCGTGCAGGGTTGCGCGGGTTTAAATCGTCGTGGAGTGCAGGCTATGGCGGCGCTGGTTAATCGTACGCGTGCAGAAATGCATTGCCGAAGGTAGCTACACGCGGTGGGGCACGCGGGTCAGTCTTTCAGACTGGCTTGCCTTCCAGGCAGGAATCCGGGGGTTTGAAAACCCCCGGCTATTGAGAGACCGTCCTGCGGACGGGCTGCATGGATGGCGAAAATCTGTGAGGGAATGGGGGGATGGGTGATTTGCCGTGCACGGGTTCCAATTCCGTTGAAGGCGGCGAAGGTCACGCGGGTCAGTCTTTCAGACCGGCTTGCCTTCCAGACAGGAATCCGAGGGTTTACCCCCCCGGCTATTGAGAGACCGTCCTGCGGACGGGCTGCATGGGTCTGTAATTTTAATGCGGGTTTTTGGAAGTTGGGCAGGTTCATGCGGATGTTTGAGAGGCGTTGCGTTCAGGTTCTGGCGAATGGTCACGCGGGTCAGTCTTTCAGACTGGCTTGCCTTCCAGGCAGGAACCCGGGGGGTTGAAAACCCCCAGCTATTGAGAGACCGTCCTTCGGACGGGGCTGCATGGGTCTGTAATTTTAATGCGGGTTTTTGGAAGTTGGGCAGGTTCACGCGGATTTAGAGAGGGGCATTGCGTGTAGTTCTGGCGAATGGCCATGCGGTTCAGTCTTTCAGACTGGCTTGCCTTTCAGGCAGGAATCCGGAGTTTGACCCCCCAGCTATTGAGAGACCGTCCTGCGGACGAGCCGCATGGGTGGCGAAAATCTGCGAGGGAATGGGGGATGGGTTATATGCTGTGCATGGGATCCAATTCCGTTGATGGCGGCAAAGGATACGAGGGTCTGATGGCCGAGGGTTTGCCTCTGGTAGCTAAGGGACCACCCCTCGGACGGAACGGCATGGGCGGCGAAAATATATGCGGTGGCAGTGCGTGCAGGGTTGCGCGGGTTTAAATCGGCGTGGCGTACAGAGGGTGGATGACCGTTGCCGCAGCAGCATAATGCGCAGAACCACGCCGTGGCGAGTTGCGAAATGTAGGAGCGGTTATTTGGAGTTGCCCACGCTATTGCAAACGCAGATATATAAAAGGGGGCGGCGCATGCCGCTGCGTTTCCGTCCGTAGGACGGTCTTTGAATAGCCGGGGGGGGGCAAACCCCCGGTCCCTTTTGCCCCATAGGGCAAAAACAGTCTTAAAGACTGACCCTGGCGACCTAAATGAGCAAAGCTGCCATTAGTGTTTCAAGAATCCGTACTCGTAGACCTTCGGGGCAATCCTGTCGTCGAGGGCTTTCACCGCTGCACAGAGCGCCACGAACAGCGCACCAACGCCGTACCCCCTTCGCATCAAATTCGGATTTCTCCGGAGAAATCCGAATTTGATGCGAAGGGGATGCCAATTTGGAGCAGCCCCAATGCATAAGCAGCGCATGCTCAATGCGGAGACTGGACGGCAGGGCATGCTGGGCGCAAGTAGCCATGCGACTAATGCCCCCAGCTTTTAGAGACTTCCCTAGGGATGGGACGGCAATAGGACGGCGGATATTTATGCTAATTGTGGCGGGGGTTTGGATGGTCGTACGGTATAGCGTACAGAAACGGCAGCGAACGCCTGCGTGCAAGAATACGGGTCAGTCTTTCAAACTGGCTTGCCCTATGGCAAGAATCCGCGGGTCTAGAGTCCCCTTGACTATTCAAAGACCGTCCAGCGAACGGGGCGGCGTTCGCTAGACGATTTTCACTTCCTCAAACGGTGCAGGGGGGCTTGCGCCTACCTCTTTCGTAAAAGAAGGCTAGCGCTGCCCCACTCCGCCATGCGGTGCGGCAATGGGCACACAAAATAGAATTCGCCCCGCCGGCCGCATGGGCTGGCGGGGCAAATTGCCCTTAAAAACGGATTGCGCTAGCTACAGGTCTACCTTTTCACTACCTTTACCGTCTTCTCTCCATCCGCGGCGATGATCCGCACCACGTAGATGCCGCTCGCCCAGCTCCCTGTGGCTATCTCCACGCGCTCCTCGCCATGCAGCGCACGCGAGTAGGTCGGTGTTCCCGTCAGGCTGTAAACCTCTATCCGCTCAGCCGTGCTGATGCCCTCGAGCACCAGCGCATTGTCAATCGGGTTCTGCACCACCCGCGCTGCGGCGAGCAGTACGCTCTCCACGGCCGAGGGGGGTGTCGCGCCGCCCTGCGCCTTGAAGGTGGCCTTCACCTCAACGTTCGCCTTCCCCACCGTAAAGACGCTGCTGTTTGCGTGGGCCGCGCCGTTCACCGTGAGCGTCTCCAGCTCGTAGCCATCGTCCGGCGTGGCGGCGATGAATAGCATATCCCCCTCATGCAGCTTGGTCTCGCTTGTGAGCTCCTCGCCCTGCGCGTTGTCCCGGGTCACCTTGACGGAGCCATTCGTCCCGGCAGTGATGGTCAGCGTGTACTCAGCGACAGCCGGGGGCGTGACGCCGCCCTGCGCCTTGAAGGTGGCCTTCACCTCAACGTTCGCCTTCCCCACCGTAAAGACGCTGCTGTTTGCGTGGGCCGCGCCGTTCACCGTGAGCGTCTCCAGCTCGTAGCCATCGTCCGGCGTGGCGGCGATGAATAGCATATCCCCCTCATGCAGCTTGGTCTCGCTTGTGAGCTCCTCGCCCTGCGCGTTGTCCCGGGTCACCTTGACGGAGCCATTCGTCCCGGCAGTGATGGTCAGCGTGTACTCAGCGACGTATTTGGCTTTCAGCTCAATATCCTCACTCACAGGGATATCAAATTTGTAGTCTTCCCCATTATACGTCCACCCCTCAAACTTAAAGCCCTCTTTTACTGGGTCAATGGTCGGCTTCTCCGCATTTTTTCCATACTCCACCCATAGTACACTGGGAACAGGCTGCCCTCCATCCGTGCTAAAGGTTACCTTGTTCTTTTCCGCAACCACTGTAAATTTTCCATTCTTCACCCATGCCTTTGCTTCAATTGCGTCCTTATACTCCCTGCGCACAATGAGCGTAGCAGGATTGGCTATTCCCTCAAATGCAGCATCGGTCACTGCAGCATCCGCTGCCGCCCAATAGTATACCTTATTGAGGGCGCTACATCCCATAAACGTGTAATCTGCAATGGATTTCACGCTCGCAGGGATGGTAATCTCCGTCAATTTTTCACAACCTGAAAATGTACCATCCAAAACCTCAAGCCCCTCGGAAAAAGTCACCTTTTCCAAATTTCCACACGGAGCAAAAGTACCGACCAGCTCCTTCACTCCAGCGGGAATAACAACCGAAGTTAGCGCAGTACTAGAAAAAGCTCCCATACCTATTTCTGTCACGCTCGTTGGAATTGTCACCTCGCTGAGGTTAGGGGAAAACGCAAAAGCACTCTCTCCAATAGATGTCAAGCCCTCGTGCAGTTCAACCCTTTCAAGCGATCCGCAGCCACTAAAGGCATAGCCCCCTATGGATGTTAACCCTTCGGGAAGCGCTACTGTTTTAAGCATAGTACCAGCAAAGGCACTCTCGCCAATCTTCTTTAACCCCGCAGAAAACGCCACGCCGCTTAATTTTTCACAGGCAGTAAAGGCAAAGTCTTCAATGGACGCCAACCCTTCGGGGAGTTTGACCCTTTCAAGCGAAGTGCATCCGGCAAAGACCCATTCACCAATAATCGTCAGCCCCTCGGTAAGCGCCACGCTGCTCAACTTCTTACAACCGTAAAAAGTGTACGGCTCAATAGTCGTAACTCCCTTAGGAACAACCACCTTCTCCAAAATTATACACCCACTGAATGCACTTGCACCTATAGCAGTTACCTCGGCTGGGATGTTTACCGATTTCAGTTTCCCATTCCCATAAAATGCGCATGCCCCTATAGACTTCACTCCCGCAGGGATATCATAGCTTTCTGCGCTAAGCCCCATTGGGTAACAGAGAAGCGCAGTCTTATCTTTATTGAAGAGTACCCCTCCCGCCTCGCTGAAATGTCCGTTCTCTGCGGCCACCTCAAACTTCTTTAGCTCGCTGCAGTCTTGGAATGCATCGTACCCTATGGATTCTACATTCTCAGGGATATTGACCGAAGTTAGCGCACCGCACCATGCAAAGGAATGCTCTCCTATTACCTTTAAGCTCTGCGGGAGCTGCAACGATGGAAGCTTTTCGCAGCTAGCAAAGGCACTTTCCTCAATGGTTTCAACCCCTTCGGGAATGGTTACCTTAATCAGCTCTTTACAGTCATCGCTAAATGCATCCTCCGCCACAGTCACCACTTTCAGCGTCTTTCCATCGATCGTCACCTCGCTTGGAATCGTCACCTCTTTCTGAACATCCGCTTTATTTGCTGGTTTAATTTTGCAAGTCTCAGTGCCTTCAATTTTCTGACACGACCAGTCTAGCGTACCCACTTTACACGAAACCCAATTTTCCTCTCCCCTACTAGCGCCCATGCTCAGCAGCAACGCTAGCAGTGTAACAAGCGCATTGGACACCACTCTTCTCATAACTTAATCCCCTTCTTTTTAATGAACAATAAACAAACTAAAACCAGTGCAAAATTACGCACTATTTTTAGTCTGTATAGAGTCTAGATTAACAGAAGGTTTTGAGCCTGCATTGCAACCATGGCTCTCACACAGCTAGAAATGACGTAGCCCAGGCGTTAAATAGACTGCAATTGAGCGTTTTATGCGATTTAAGAAAATCCTATGAGCGTTTCTTTTCTTTTAGGGAATTTTGGGGATTTACCATTTGAAAAATCCTAAAACTTTACGACTCACTGCCTTAGGTTTTCCCACGGCATAATGAATGGACGGAATATAGGCACTGCGTATGGGGCGAATGCGACTTTGATACATGAATTGGAGAGGAGGTGGATAGCGCAATCCAGGGTGGCAATAGTATGCCCAAAGAGGCAGATATTGCGCCGCTGTATGTGATGGGCGTGGTGGCTTTGCGGCGCAGCTGGCTATACGGGTCACTCTTTCAAACTGGCTTGCCCTTGGGGCAAGGGGACCGAGGGTCGGAAGCCCCCCGGCTACTGAGTTAAGAAGAATGGGATAACTTACGCTACAGTCCATGATAATTTTCCCATCTCCATCTTATGCATTCTCTATCAATATGGTCGGGAATTTCAATCTTTGGAGGTATAGTATACCCATAATTCATCCTTGTCCTGTCTGATAGCACTACCTCCCCCTCCACTGAAATGCGTAGATAATCTAAGTCGTAGAGGTCATGAATATCTGTACGCATGGCAAAGCCATTCGCAGGTGTATCCGCCCCTTTGTATTTAAAGGGAACAATATGGGCTGCCTCAAGTATCTCTGGCATTGACACGCTTGTCACTATGCACCTTCCACACGCCGCTATCACTTCTCTACGGAATCGTGCTTGCTTTGGTCTACTAGACTTGCTGCCGTTAACTTGCTTTCTGTCTATTTCTGAAGTCACATCTTGACCTTCTACGCAATCACGCTTGAGCAACTCATTAATTTCATCTACTATATCATCGTTGATTACATACCTCTCGTCCAATCTGTTGGTTCCTTCTTCCCTTCGTAAAAAGCCATAGTTTGATAGGAATAACAGGAACTCCCTGGCAATCCTTACATCGTTATCCATAGGGGTATAGTCGTCCCACCCCTTCGTAGATAAACGCCCCTGCCTATAGGCAACAATAAAATTTGTATAATCGCTTATATCAGCTTTTACCGATGACAAGGGAATGATAATTTTGACTAATTCCTCAGTTGATAGATATCCCTCTCCTCCCATTGCATGCAAGGCTGTACAAATCGAAAGGATAAGATGTAACGGGCGGAATGATATTCCGTGTAACTCCCATAAACGACACTCCTCTTCGCTTTGAATAGCTGGATTAGGTAACCGGAAGCGCTGAATTGTAGTCGCAGCAAATTCAGTTTGCGACAGCTTTCGATCTGCCACCCTACGCCCAAAATCTGTCAACTCAATCTTCCCAGGTATTGGTTTCAGAAGCCCTGTAGCCGTCCAATATTGCTTGGAATTACGCATGAGATTCCTTTCTCCAGTTCTACGTCCAACCTCCACCCGTATACCGGCCTCATCTAAATCCGACTGTAACGATTTCATTTCGGCAGCAAACTCCTTGGAGCTAAACGCCTTCCCTTCAATTTGTCTCATTCACGATAGGACGCCGAGCAAAACAATGGGATTATTAATGCCCTCTGTGCATTGCACACTCGCCCACTTCCATTTAAACTGCTGAAATGGTTTGCGGGGCACGAACGATAAGTCTAACATTGCGCATCGTCTTTATATCGCCAAAATTGCATTGCGATAGCCTTTGCCATTAGCGGTGGAACGGCATTCCCAATTTGTCTGTACACGGATGTCGCCGACCCATAGAATGCATAATTCAATGGGAAGCTCTGCACCGCTGCTAGCTCTCTGCACGACATTCTACGCAGGACTGTGGGGTGCGGCAGCACAACTACACCTCCCTTGCTGTCCCCCCTAGCCGTTACGGTAGGCGCGGGGCGATTGGGATTCAGCGGCCTATGGCCTATATACCTATTAAAGTTCGTTTTGTACTTAGAGTACACATGATTAGGCAAACTATTCGGCACATCAGGATCTGGTATACGCGCCATCGCATCTTTTACACAGACCCACCGTGGGAGGCCATGCGCTCCATCTCTACTATGAGTGGGGCTAGGGTATGTGTACGAGAAATTCAAATCGTTCCGAACGCCAACGATAATAACCCTCTCCCTAGTTTGCGGTACTCCATAATCGGCAGAGTTTAACACCCTATACTTCACCCTATATCCCGCATCCGAAAAGTCACGAAGTATCATTTGAAGCACTTCGCCCTTACCTAAACTCAACAAGCCTTTGACATTTTCTGCCAAAAAAAACTTGGGCTTCTTCCCCTTCACCACCCGTAAAAGCTGTAGATACAGCGCATTGCGCTCATCCGCCACAGTTCGCTTGGTGTTAGCGACTGAAAACCCTTGGCAGGGAAAGCCACCCATAACTATGTCGCTTTCGGGGATGTCGGACAGCGGAATTTTCGCTATGTCCTCGCATACAATGTGCTTCCCTATGTTTTTTTTATAGCTCTGCACCGCATCGGCATACAAATCATTGGCCCACACAATCTCATGGCCCGCCTGCACAAAGCCCAAATCCAATCCCCCCGCCCCGCTAAAAAGAGACACTACCTTCATACCCTATTCGATAACCTTACCAATTCATCACCTAGCAGCTTGCCAAAAAGCACCGGCACCGCGTTCCCCACCTGCCTATAGCAAGAGCCATTACTACCTATAAATACGAAATCCTCAGGGAATGTTTGAATGGTGGCACTCTCCCGAATCGTCAGTCGCCTCAACCCATTGTAGTGGGGGATAGCCACTACGCCCCCTCCCCCATTCCCCCGCGCAAGTATGGTTGGCGATGGGAGGTCGGGGTTTGTCGGCCGATGCCCCGTGAAGTTCCTCACAGCAATTTTATACTGCGAGCCCACATGATTGGGAATGCCGCAAGCCTCTGAGGGTTCGGGGAAATGCGCCAGCGCAGCTTGGATCGACACCCACTGCTTCTCATTCCCCTTGGGGCGCTTGGAGTGCGTTTTCACGGGGAATCTAAACAGCATTGCGTCGGCTAAGTCCTTCCGTTGCCCCACGATGATTACCCTTTGCCGCGTTTGCGGCACACCGTAATCGGCCATGTTTACCAAATGGATCTCCACGAGATACCCAGCGTTGGCGAAATCCGACACGATTTGCTTAATAATCTCCCCCTTCCCTAAGCTCAGTATGCCCTTCACGTTCTCCGCAATAAAGAATTTTGGCTGTTTCGCCTTAATGGTCTGGTAGAAAAAGGAGTAGAGCCTATTTCGCGCATCCTCCACCTGCCGCTTCAGATTGGCTAGGCTAAACCCTTGGCAAGGGAATCCGCCCACCACTACGTCCCCTGCGGGAATGCTCTCTGCATCAATGTCTTTAATGTCACCGCGCACGATGCGTGCATCCACGTTTCGCCTGTAGGTAGCCACCGCATCGCGATCAATGTCGTTGGCCCACACGATCTCATTCCCCGCAGCCTTGAGGCCGTAGTCAAGCCCCCCGCATCCAGAAAAAAGAGAAATGATCCTATACATTGTCCCGCTACTCCGTTGGAAGGGGCATTACGATGCACCGCAATGCTTTCATCCCATAAGATTAAAATAAGAAGCCGACTCGGAAGCTGAGATTGTGGTAGTAAAGATTACCAATGCCGGGCTTTGCCACCGCGGTAAACGTGCCGTGGTAGGCCACCCCCATGTCAATGGCGCTGCGCCCCCCAAGGGAATATTCTGCCCCGACGCGGAAAAAGTAGCCCGGATAGCCCCACGTGAAAAAATCTTTTGCTACCGATTCCCTAAGCCCCATCGCTTGGCTCTCCACCCGGTGCGAGAAGAGTACGTCGCACGATACGCCCACAGCGCTCGTCACGCTCCAGTAGCCTATCTGAATCGCTCTCATCTTGATACCAATGGGGATATAAATGTACTGCGCCTTGGTTTTCAGCACGCTCCCACAGAGCATCAATACGCTCCCTACGTATTTCGTATCGACCTGCAACGCAGTGTCCGCATAGAGGAGGTTTGCCATGCGAAGGTCGTACGAAGCCCCCAACAAAAAGCCCACCCGCTCCACGAAGCTCCGTGTCACTTCCACCCCCGCCCGAAAGCCGAACTGCCCTCCAGCATTGGTAACGTAGTGCGAGTCACTATAGAACCAATTAACGGCGGGATCCGTGTGTACGCTAAACTGCCATACCTGCGCCTTTGTGACAGTCGCTAAAAACGTAAGGAAAAGTGAAAAAGTGATTGCGCGGCGCGCAAAACTCCCTGCCATAGCACCAATCTTTTCGGCAAAGGTAGTAAAGAATACGATTGTTTGCGCCCTGCCAGCCATTAATTCTGAGGTGCAAATAGCCTGACAGGATGTCTACTCCCGACAATTTTCACCCTGACAAGAGAAAACGATTGATTGGCACAAATATTGCTACAACCGTTCCAAAGAAATTTGTAATTATGCAAAGGACAGACAACATCCGACAGGTATTTCTCGCTACGCTGCTAGCGGTGCTTCTCCCGCACGCTGCGCGCTGCCAGGAACCGCTAACGTTGGATTCATGCCGCAGGCTAGCTGCGGCACAGAATTTCAAGCTTCAAGCGGCGCGCGAGAACGAGGAAATCGATAAGAACTTGGTGCGTGCGGCGCGTACACTTTACCTTCCGCGAATAGATTTTGCGGGGGGATGGTACTACATGGGGCAGAAGGACGTGATCCCGAACCCTAACGACCAGTTCTTGCCGATAGTACCCTATCAGGCTATCGATCAGTCTACCGGCACGCTGAATCCTAACTTCTTCAAGGAGAACCCAGTCGCTGCGTTGCAGAGCCTTGTCATTGACATGAGCAAGCTTGAGCCGATGCTCGATCGCAATGGTAATCCAATGTTCAAGCAGTATGCGTACCTGCCAGGCAATAAACTGGTCCTGGAGCCGAAGCACCTTTGGATGATGGGCTTCGTAGTCCGCCAACCGATTTTTACGGGGCTAAAGATTGTGGCTGCCAACAAAATGGCAGAGGCTACGGGGAGCATTGAGCACAGCAAGGCGAAACTCACCGAGGCTGAGGTGATAGAGAAATGCGATGAGGACTACTGGCGCGTACTTTCGCTGCAAGAGAAGTGCAAGCTGGCCACCCAGTACGAAGAGCTCATTGCGCAGCTTGAATCGGACGTTCAGAACCTTTTGGACGAGGGGATGGCTACGCGCAACGACCTTCTCAAGGTGCAAACGAAGCATAACGAAGCACGCATGAAACAGCTCCGGGCCAGCAATGGGCAAACGCTCGCGCGCATGGCACTAGCGCAAACGCTAGGGATACGCATGAACCAAGCCGTGGTGTCAGGCGCAGGGCTTGACTCCATGGCGCTAGCCAACGCCCCCCTAAGCTACGACAGCGTGGACTCCGACCGCCCGGAGGTGGCCATGCTCCGGGGCAAACAGCAGATGCTGGAGGCGGCGCTCATGATGACCAACTCCGCCTACATGCCGGAGGTCTACCTTTTCGGGCAATACTCGTGGAAGTACCCCAACCCCTACGACGGCATGACAAAAACGTTTGGCGGCGACTGGTCCGTCGGGGTAACCTTCCGCTGGTCAATACTCACATGGGGCGACCGCATCTACAAAACCCGCATCGCACGCCTTAAACTCGCGCAGACAGAGGCGGAGCTAAACGATGCAGAGAGCCTTGTGGCGCTGCAACAGATGGAAAAAACTAACCATTTAGCCGAGGCCCACGAACATATTGATTTCGCTACCGAGGCAGCCAACCAAGCGAATGAAAACCTTGAGAACGTCAAGGCGAGCTACGCCGAGGGGGCATCCAACCTTCGCGACGTACTAGAGGCGCAAACGCTTTGGCAAGAGGCGCAGCAGGAGCTTCTTGACGCAAAGCTTGAGGCGGCGAACGCACGCATTGCGCTTAGCCGTGCCTATGGACAACTTAGCGCACCGACAGTGCCTACAAAACAATAGCAGTAGAACAAGTAATAAGAGGAATAGGAACAGAAAACGAGAGGCTGAGATGCAATACAGAAGATATAGAACGTTGGGCATGCTACTAGCTACGCTAGCCTTGCTGCCAGCATGTCGTAGGGGCGAGACCAGCACAGAGAAGCCGGCTGCCGACAGCCTTAGCGTGGTGTCCATCACTACCGCCCAGGCGCAAACGAAGGAGTACACCCCCGCTTTGCAGTTCACTGGCACCGCCGAGGCCATCCGCTCGGCAAACCTTGGCACTGCCCTCCCGGGACGCGTGGAACGCATCCACTGCCAGCGGGGCGAAGCCGTGCGCAAGGGCGAGCTGCTGGTTGAGATGTCCGACGAGATGCTCGTGCAGGCGCAGATAGAACGCGATGCGCTGAAGCAAGATCTGGGAAGGGTGCAGCGCCTCAACCAAAAGGGCACCATCTCCACAATGGACCTTGAACACCTACAGGCAAAATACGAGGCCTCGGAGGCTAAGGTATCCATGCTGAAGAGCAATACGTCTATCGTTGCTCCTTTCAGCGGGGTCGTAACGAAAATACTTGTACACGAGGGGGAGAACTACTCCTTCGTGCCCACGGTCACTTCTGAATTCAAGCTGGAGGGCGGCATACTACAGCTGCGGCAGCTTGATCCGCTCAAGGTGGTGGTGGCGGTCAACGAGCAGGATGTGCCAAAAATGAAGGTGGGTACCGCCGCAACCGTACGTTTTGACGCCTTCCCGCTTGACACGGTGCGCGGGAAAATAATCTACGTAGCCCCAGAGCTATCGCGCCGCGACAGGTCATGCGAGGTGGAGGTGGAAATACCCAATAGGAAGGAAGTATTTAAGCCTGGTATGTTTTGCAACGTCACGCTTACGGCAAGCCCTCGCCAAGGGGTATTCGTGCCGCTGCGAGCCCTGCTAAAGATGCAGGGTACGGGAGATGAGTACGTTTTCACGATAGACGAAAACGACATTGCGCACCGCACCCCTATAACCCAGAAGGAGAGCATGGGCGGATGGGTAATGGTAGAGGGAGTAGAGCCTAATGCCGTGGTGGCCATAGAGGGGAAAAGCAAACTGAACGATGGCTGCAGCGTGGCGGTAATCCGTAGCGAAACGAATAGCGCAGCGAAGGCTTCGCAAGGAGGTGCACGATGAAGCTACCCGATTTTGGCGTACGTCGCCCGATGGCGACGCTGATGCTATTCGGCGCCATCATTGCGCTAGGACTCTACGCAATGGTCTCGCTCCCTTTGGACCTTCTTCCCTCGGTGGAACTCCCTACGCTGACGGTAATTACCGTATACCCCGGCGCATCGGCCAACGAGGTGGAGGAGCAGGTGACTCGCACCCTTGAAGCCGCCCTCGCGGGGGCTGAGGGGCTACAGTCAATAAAGTCCTCGTCGCAGGAGAACGTCTCCTTCATTCAACTTCAATATAATTGGGGAGCAGACATCGCCTCGGCGAGCATCAACGCCCGAGACCTCATCGAGCCGGTGAAGTCAAAACTTCCCTCTTCTGCATACGACCCCATGGTTTACAAGCTCAACGCCTCCATGATGCCGGTGCTGGGCTACTCGGTGCACGCCGAGGCGAGCTACAACGGTCTTGAACAAATCGTTGAGGATCAGGTTGCTAGCCGTCTACGCAAGGTGGAAGGCGTGGGGGGCGTGCGCTACCTTGGGCAGCCTACGCGCGAGATTAAGGTGGAGATAGACCCTACCCGGGCCAACGCCTACGGCATTACCGTCTCCACGCTGGCCCGCGCGCTCAAGGCCGATAATATCAATGTGCCTGCCGGGTCAATCTCCATCGGGGGGCAGGACATGGCGGTACGTATGCCAGGGAAAATTGAATCGGTTGAAGAGATTGAGAACACGGTACTCGCAGGGGTGAACGGCCGCATGGTCAAGGTGCGCGATGTGGCCACGGTAACCGATGGGTTCAAGGAGAAAGAGGCTTTTGCCCGCAACCATCTTGGGCGGGGCATGACGATACTGATCCAAAAGCAATCGGGGGCCAATACAGTGGCAGTAGCCGATGCAGTGCGCACGGAGATGGAACAGATAAAAAAGACCCTGCCCGCCGACGTGCAGCTGTACGAGGTGGCGAGCTCTGACCTCATGGTGAAAAGCACCGTGAATAGCCTGACCAGTTCTATACTCTACGCGCTGCTATTCGTAACGCTCGTGGTACTTCTTTTCCTACGCGATTGGAAGTCAAGTTTCATCGTATTTGTCACAATGCCGGTATCGCTCATTGCAGCGTTCATCGTGATGTACCTCCTCAATTTCACCATCAATATCTTCTCTCTGATTTCTCTCGTTGTGGCTATCGGGATGGTAGTTGACAACGCCATTGTGGTGCTGGAGAACATCACGCAGCACATTGAGCACGGCGCACGCCCCCAAGAGGCATCGCGCTTTGGGGCATCTGAAATGGGGCTAGCCATTGCCGCATCCACAGCCACCACCATTGTCGTTTTCTTCCCGCTCCTCTTTATGGGCGGCATCGTGGGCGTAATGTTCAAACAGCTAGCCATTCTCACGGTCACATGCCTCCTCGTGTCGCTATTCACGGCCTTGACCCTAACGCCTATGCTCGCGAGCGTGATGCTTAAGCCCGCGCCCCGTGGCAATCTCAAGCCGCGCCATGGGCGACTCTACCAATGGAGCGAGCGGGGCTTTGAACGGCTTGAAAATGGCTACAAGAATCTCCTTGGTTGGGCGGTACACCACAAAACCGTTACGCTCATCTCGGCACTAGTGATATTTATCGTCACCATGATTCTAGGCAAAAGCGTAGGCACGGACTACATCCCAAACATTGATACCGCAGACCTCTCGATCATCTATGAGACGGAGCAGGGTACCTCCTCAACCCACACCGACTCCGTGGGGAAGCAGATTCTAGACATAATCAGAGAACAGGTACCTGAGATGGAGGATGGTGCGGTACTCTGCGTCGCGGGACGCACGAGCGATGGCACCCTGACGGCTCTGGGCTTCAAGGAGAGCAAGAACATTGGGTCAATACTGTGCCACCTCAAACCCATTGAGGAACGCGATCGCACCGGCGAAGAAATAGCGGCAGCTCTACAGCCCTACATCGAGACTCTTCCCGAGGTGACCAAGGCAACTGTGAGCGGCGGGAGCGCCCTCGCGGCCATTCTCACGGGGAATAAAGAGCCTGTGGAATACCTAATCACGGGGCACGACCTCCAAAAGCTCCACTCCGTGGCCTTCCAGCTTGTAGATAGCATGAACGCTAACAATGCCTTTAAGAATGTGGAAACGTCGGCGAACTCCAGCGCGGATGAGATCCACGTAGAAATCAACAAGGCGAAGGCGGCTGCCATGGCACTTAATGCGACAGTCATCGGGGTGCAGCTCCGCGAAAACCTATACGGGGCCTCGGCGGGAGCCTTGACTGAGGAAGGTACCGATTACGATATCGTTGTGCGGTACGATAAAGCATCGCGCAATTCCCCTGAGGCGTTACGAAACATGTCGCTCACCAACCTACTCGGGGAGCAGATACCGCTGGGTTCTGTGGCTACCATCAGCATGCAAGAGGGGGCCACGGAAATCACCCACGACAAGCAGCAGCGGTACGTTAAGGTGTCTGCCTCTCCAAACGGAATTTCTCTCGGAGAGGCCGCCAAGGAGGCGAGAGCTATGTTGAATCGTTGCTCATTACCCGAAGGAGTTAACGTTAGCGTGGCAGGTCAGGTAAGCGAGCAGGAGACATCCTTCCAATCGCTCTATTTCATTTTCTTCCTTGGCATTCTCTTAGTATTTATGGTTATGGCAGCCCAATTTGAGTCGCTCCTAGACCCCTTCATCATCCTATTCGCCATACCGTTTACGCTAGTTGGCGTAATCCTCATGTTTGCCATCACGGGGGTAACGCTGAGCGTGGTGACCTTCGTGGGCGTAGTGACGCTGGTGGGGATTGTGGTGAATAATGGAATCGTGCTGGTAGACTACACCAACATGCTGCTCAAGCGGGGCCGCACGCTGCAGGATGCCGTTATGGAGGCGGGGCGCTCGCGCCTACGCCCAGTGCTTATGACTTCGTTGACAACGATTCTAGGCATGGTGCCAATGGCACTCAACAAGGGTATGGGCACGGAGCTCTACTCGCCCTTCGGACTCACGGTGATCGGGGGACTGCTCGTGTCGACCATCGTAACGCTGCTCGTAGTACCCACGATGTACGCTTCGCTGCATGCACGGCACGACAAGATAGCAAGGCGGCAAACGCTGCTACGTATAAAGTTAGAAAGGAAATTAAGACGATGAAGTTGCTGTATATAACGTGCAGCGTGAGCATGCAGGAACGCATAGAAACGCTGCTGCGTAAACATAACCCGCAAAGCATCCAGGTCATTCCAAAGGTGCTCTCCGAAAGTCAAGTCTCCACGCCCCGCCGTGACGACCCCATATGGCCTGGCTACGACGTAGCATTCATGGTGCACGCTGAGGATGGAATTGCGGAGAAGATTTTTAGCGCATTGCGAAACCTAAATGAAAGGTCCTACGATGAGAGCGAACTGGTTTCAGGTACAATGCTGAACGTAACGGACTCGCTCCTGCCCGAGGGTAGATGAGAGTATCGGTAAGCAATAGCTAGCATCTCAAGAATTAGGTATAAATTGAACGAAAAATGCCTATAAATTGGTATTTCCACATAGCCAAAGCCACTCTACCTTTGCACCGTGAAAATATCAATTGGCAATGAGTAGTAAGAGTTGTTCTATAGGGGCGCAGCCCCATGCAGATACCAGCGCACCGCTCCGAAAAGGGCGGTGCGCTTTTTTTATGAACGGAACGGACAATTGTTCATTAATGACAAAAGCTGCCACGTATGCAATCGCTCAAGGATGAGGTGCGGCAGCGCATTCTAGTTGCAGCGCGCGATGAGTTCATTGCGCGTGGCGTGAAAAACACCCCCATGCGAGCCGTAGCGGAACGCGCCGGGATTGCCGTTGGCAACATCTATAACTACTTCGGCAGCAAGGACGCATTGTTCCGAGAAGTGATGCGGCCCCTACTTAACTCGCTCAACCGCTACGTACTATCGCATAACGAGGAGCGCTACCTAAACATTGAGGTGTTCAGCGAGAATCGTTTCCAAGCCGAGCACATGCTAGAGATGAAAACGCTTATCGTAAACTTCCGCCCAGAGCTCCAACTACTGCTCTTCAAAGCGGATGGGACATCGCTCGCCAACTACAAAGACCGCATCCTAGAACACCAAATGGATATCGGCATTGAATACCTCCATTTAATGAAACGCCGCTACCCTCACATTAACATCAACATCTCTCCTTTCCTGCTGCGCATCGCCAGTGCCACCTGGGTAAGCATCTTTACCGAACTCGTACGGCACGATGAGTACAGCGATGCGGAGATTGATTACGCGCTGCAGCAGTGCGCCGCTTACAGCATGGCGGGGTGGAAGGAATTGCTGAACGTGTAGTGTAAGTAGTAAGTGAGAGAGTGAAGCACTAAAACCCTTTAGATAGAACGATTGGAGATGATAAAGATAATAAGACGTATTGGAGCATACATGGGAGGGCGCAGGCTGTTGCTGCCCTGCTCCATTGGGCTTTCGGCGGTCAATGGGCTGCTGTCGCTCCTTCCCTTCATTTTGCTATGGCTAGTGGTACGCACGTTGCTCATGGCGAATGGCGATTTTTCCGAAACGCCCCTTTGGAGCTACGCCTTTGCAGCCCTGGCGGTATCAATACTCAACGTACTGCTCTACTTCCTAGCCTTAATGCTATCGCACCTCGCTGCGTTCCGCGTAGAGACCAACATGCGGCGCACCGCGATGGAAAAGCTCATGCGCATGCCGCTCGGCTTTTTCGACACGCAAAGCACGGGGCGGATGCGTAAAATTGTGGACGAGGATGCCGGGCAAACGCATACCTTCGTGGCGCATATCCTGCCCGATGCCGCAAGCTGCATCGTGGCGCCCCTCGGAGTGGTAGCGCTCCTGCTAACGGTAGATTGGCAGCTAGGCATTGCCGCCATGATGCCCATTCTCAGCGCCTTTGCCATTATGGGCTACTTAATGAATCCCCGAAATAACCACTTCCAACGGCAGTACCTCGATGCGCAGGAGCGGATGAGCGCTGAGGCGGTGGAATATGTGCGGGGCATCCCCGTGGTGAAAGTCTTCCAACAAACGGTATTTTCGTTCAAACGGTTCTACGACAGCATTACCACGTACCGCGACCTAGTGATCCAATACACCCTCGCCTGGCGAAGACCAATGTCCGCCTACACTGTAGCAATCAATGCCTTCGCCTTCATTCTAGTACCCGTAGGGGTCATTTTGATAGGGCATGGCAAGGATCCTATCGTAGTGGTTTCAGATGTAATACTCTACGTGCTGATAGCCCCTGTCATTGCGAGCAACGTAATGCGGGCAATGCACCTAGGCCAAAACCTCTACCTCGCCAATGAGGCCCTAGATCGTCTAGAAAAACTCATCTCCCGCGAGCCCCTTCCCGATTGCACCACGCCGCAGCAGGCAAAGTCGTTCAACATTAGCCTACACAGCGTATCGTTTCGCTACGAGGGAGCTCAAACGGACGCGGTACGCCAAGTATCTCTCTCCATTGCCGAGGGGGAAACGGTAGCCCTTGTAGGGGCTTCAGGAAGCGGAAAAACCACCATAGCCCGTCTGATACCACGTTTTTGGGACGTTCGCGAGGGAAGCGTACGCATCGGCGGCGTTGACGTGCGACAGATGGACAAGGCAGACTTAATGCGTACCATCTCGTTCGTTTTTCAGAACGCTAGGCTATTTAAAACCTCCATCCTGGAGAACGTGCGATACGGTAGCCCCCAGGCAACGCAGGAGCAGGTGGAGAACGCCATTGACCTATCGCAAAGCCGCGACATTATCGATCGTCTGCCAAAAGGCATCCTGACTACCATCGGTAGCGAAGGCACCTACCTTTCCGGGGGCGAAGAGCAACGCATTCTCCTCGCACGCGCCATAGTGAAAAATGCGCCTATCGTGGTTCTCGACGAGGCTACTGCCTTTGCCGACCCCGAGAATGAACAGCGAATACGCATGGCGATCCGCCACCTTACCCAAGGCAAAACAGTGCTTATGATTGCCCATCGGCTACATTCAGTGCGGGAAGCCAACCGCATCGTGGTGGTGGCCCATGGCTCTATCGCCGAACAGGGAACGCACGAAGAACTCATGGCAAAGAAGTCACTATACTACGCTATGTGGAATGAATACCAACAGGCCGCAGCGTGGAGGCTATAAAACAGGCACAGCAATGATTAAATACTTGCAGAAACGTTTCGCCCTTTCGGAAAAGGGGGCGAAGGATTTACGGAATGCCATAGCTTGGTCAACCCTACTCAACCTTGCGCTGATGCTTCCGCCCTCCTTCCTATTCCTCTTTTTAATGGAGTACATCGGATCGCAGGATACCCCAGCGCACTCGCTCTGGTTCTACATACTCATAGCCACTGCATTGGCCATAGCGATGTACATTATAGCGCGGCGTCAGTACGACAGCACCTACACCACCATATACACAGAAAGTGCCCAGCGGCGCATCAACTTGGCGGAAAAACTGCGCCGATTGCCATTAGCCTTCTTCAGCGAACGAGACCTATCCGACCTCACCTCCACCGTGATGGAAGACTGCACCATGCTCGAAGAGGTTTTCTCGCATGCAGTTCCCCAGCTCTTTGCTTCAGGACTTAGCGTTGCTCTCATTGCCGTTAACCTTTTTTGCTACAGCTGGCCGCTCTCGCTAGCACTCTTGTGGGTTGTGCCTCTAAGTTTGGCTTCACTTTTGCTTTCGCGCCGCCGGCTTAGTAAAGTCTTCGCCCAGCTATACCACGTAAAGCGAGGGGTAACGGAGCAGATTCAGGCCGGGCTAGAATGCATACAGGAAATCAAAGCCTACAATGGCGAGAACAACTTCTCAAAGAGCTTTGACGCACGGCTATCTCAATACGAAAAGGAGCTAGTGCACCACGAATTGGTGGCTAGCATATTCGTTAACCTCTCCGCCATGCTCCTAAAGCTAGGAATGCCAACGGTGATCCTTGTGGGTGCATGGCTGCTCCAACGCGGCGATGTGTCACTTTTTGCCTACCTGGCATTTCTTATTGCCTCCGCCATGGTGTACAACCCCATCCAAGAGGTGTGCAACTTCTTGTCCATCCTCTCCTTCCTTGACGTGCGCATAAATCGGGTAAAAGAAATTGACTCTATGCCAACGCAGTCAGGAGGCAAAACCATGCCGATAAAGGGCTACGACATTGAATTCCGCAACGTGCATTTTTCGTATGAAAGCGGAAAACAGGTGCTACGCAACGTTTCATTCGTTGCACGCCAGGGGGAGATCACCGCGCTTGTGGGGCCTTCCGGCGGGGGAAAAAGTACTACAGCGAAACTTGCCGCCCGCTTTTGGGACGTTGATAGCGGTCAGATACTAGTTGGCGGCGTTGACATCTCGCGGGTAGACCCCGAGGTGCTGCTCGAGCATTTTGCGATAGTCTTTCAAGACGTGGTACTCTTTAACGCCTCCATTGCCGACAACATCCGTATCGGCAAACGCGATGCCACCGATGAAGAGGTGCACCGCGCCGCAAGGCTTGCCCAGTGCGATGGGTTCATTGAACGCATGCCGCATGGCTATAGCACCGTGATAGGCGAGAACGGCGCAACGCTTTCAGGCGGAGAACGGCAACGCATTTCAATCGCCCGTGCGATGCTAAAAAACGCTCCGATCGTTCTTCTAGATGAGGCTACCGCCAGCCTGGATGCAGAAAACGAAACGAAGATACAGACAGGTATCTCGGAGCTAGTACGAGATAAGACCGTCATTATCATTGCCCACCGCATGCGCACGGTGCGCAATGCGGACCGCATTGTAGTGCTAGAAAACGGCGCGGTGCGGGAGCAGGGCACTCCCGAAGAGCTAATGGCAAAAAACGGTGCGTTTGCCCAAATGGTGCGACTGCAACAGGAGGAGGACATTGCACACTCGAATTAGTTGAACGATTGACAGAAAAAAAGAGATGAAGATTATAAGAATCAATGGCTGATTTAGACAGCTGGCAAGATGGATACTGCGACACCGTTGGGCAGTAGGCGGTGTATTTGCAGTGCTTATGGCTTTGGCAGTAGTGGGGACCAAACGCATAATCATGCGGACATCGTTTGATGACTACTTTCTAAGTGATGACCCTATGCTCCTAAAAACCGAGGAGTTCAAATCCATTTTTGGTAATGATTACTACGTGGCCGTGCTGGTAAAAAGCCCCAATATTTTCTCCGAGCCTAGCTTGGCGCGCATTCGTGAACTTAGCAATGAGCTGAGGGACAGCCTGTCGTACGCTGAGAAAGTAACATCAATCACCGATATGGAGTTTGCGGTTGGCACGGAGGATGGGATGACCATCGAGCAGATTGTACCCGATGAGATCCCCACGGACACCGCATCGCTCAATGCGATCCGCCGAAAGGCATACTGCAAACCCTACGTGGCGAAGAAAATGGTGTCAAGCGACGGCACTATGACGTGGATCATGGTGAAGTTACGCCCCTTTCCTGCCGATAGCGTCTGGAAGAAAACAAGCAACATCGCCCCAGACATGGTTACGGGTAAGGAAACGGGACATATTATCGGGAAAGCAAAGTACGCAGAGCTGTCGCCTAGCGCCGCTGGGATGCCATACCTTAGCTACGAGAAGGTTAGCTACCTCACGCACGAAATGGGACTCCTTTTCCTCTTCGCATTCATCATTTCAATAGTTGTAATGGTCGTTGTAACCCGCTCACTCCAAGGCGTAATAGCCCCGCTGCTCACGTCTATTTTTGGATTGCTACTTAGCTTCGGCGTTATCGGGTGGACTGGAATCTACATTGATATGTCCACCACCATGATTACCGTTATCCTCACGTTTGCATGCTCCATTGCGTACAACATCCATTTGTACAACTATTTCAAGACCCAATTCGTTGAGTCGGGCCAACGAAGGGAGTCCATCGTGGAAGCCATGGGCGAAACGGGCTGGGGCATTCTCCTTTCAGGGTTAACCACCGTGGCAGCCATGTTGACCTTTCTCTCCATGAAAGTCGTCCCGATGCAAGCCATTGGCATTAACACCGCGCTTTGCCTTATTTCCATTCTAATCACATGCCTATTCATCTCGCCTATCGTGCTTTCGTTCGGAGGGAACCGGAAGCCAGCGGCAGACATGGCAAGGAGCTTTGAGGGATACATTGGCGAACGATTCGAACGGTTCGGCGCATTTGTAATACGACACCACCGCGCCATTGCCGCGCTATCAGCTGTATTCACCATCTTTTGCGGCATAGGGCTCTTCTTCATTGAACCCGCGTTTGATATTGAAAAAACAATGGGGCGCAAAGTACCTTACGTCAAGCGGTTCCTTGACCTATGCGACACAGAGTTGGGGTCCATGTACGCATACGACCTCATGATTACGCTGCCCAAAGACAACGATGCCAAAAAGCCTGAAAATCTACAGAAGCTAGACGAACTGACTGCCATCGCAAGCCGCTACAAGCTGACAAAACGGTGCAACTCCATTACGGACATTATAAAAGACATGCATTGTACCCTCAAGGGCAATTCGCCCGCAGCCTACTGTATCCCTTCTGAGGCGAACATGGTTGCACAGCTGCTACTCCTCTACGAGAACGCTGGGGGCACCGAGTCGGAATACTGGATGGACTACGACTACAAACGTTTGCGCCTACAGCTGGAGCTCAAGGACTTTAACTCCTACGAGGCCGAAAAGGAAATGAACAATCTAGAGGCGGAGGCACAAAGACTCTTCCCCGGCGCGCACGTGTCGTTGGTGGGCAATATTCCCCAATTCACGGCGATGCAGCAATACGTAGAGCGGGGGCAAATGTGGTCAATGCTCCTCTCGGTGCTAGTGATTGGGGCAATTCTCATCCTGATCTTCGGAAGCTGGAAGGTAGGACTCGTTGGCATGATTCCGAATATCGCCCCAGCCATCATCGTTGGGGGCATGATGGGATGGCTCGACTACCCGCTCGACATGATGACCGCGTCGCTCATCCCTATGGTGCTAGGCATCGCGGTGGACGACACCATCCATTTCATCAACCACAGCCACGTGGCTTTTGATCGGCAGGGCAACTACGCAAAAGCCATCAAACAAGCCTTCCGCACGGAGGGGCTAGCCATCGTTATGTCCACCGTGGTCATCTCGGCTGCATTTGCCGGCTTTATCTTCTCCGATGCCACGCAAATTCGCAACTGGGGCATCCTGGCCGTTGCCGGCATGGTGTCTGCCCTGCTAGCCGACCTCTTCCTCACCCCCATTTTGATTGACTACCTCCACATTTTCAAGAAAAAAACAAACGAACAATAAATCCGATATCATCATGAAAGCAAAACACTTAGTATTAACGCTCCTCGTCTTAACGGCTATGCAGAGCGCCATGGCCGACACGCTCACAGGCAGAGAGGTCATGGAGAAGGTAAAGGGCCGCGCCGATGGCGATACCCGATACGCCACCGTGGAAATGACCCTCATTCAAAAGAACGGCCATAAACGGGTAAGAAAGCTTGAATCGTGGGCCATGGACGTAGGCAAAGACACCAAGAAAATCATGTTTTTCACCTACCCTGGCGATGTGAAAGGTACTGGTTTTCTCACCTGGGACTACGATGATCCCAAAGCCACAGATGATAAGTGGCTCTACCTACCAGCCTTGAAGAAAACGAGACGCATCAGCGGAAAGTCTTCTAAAACAGACTACTTCATGGGGAGTGACTTCACCTACAACGATATGAGCGCACGCAGCGTTGATGAGGAGCAGCACACCCTTCTACGCGAAGAGGTCCTCGATGGCTACAAGTGCTGGGTGGTGCAATCTATACCTTACGACAAGGGTGAAATTTACGCTAGTCGTACCACATGGATACGGCAGGACTGCCTACTAGTGGTCCAGGCTGAGTTCTACGATAAGCTGCAAAAGCTGCACCGCCGCCTCTCAGTCTCCGACATCATCATGGTGCAAGGCTTTTGGACCATGGAGTTTATGCAGATGGAAAATGTGCAAACCGGCCATAAAACCACCATCCGCATGGGCAACCATCAGTTCAACATTAAGCTATCACCAAACCTCTTCACGGTTTCTCAGCTAGAGAAAGGGCTTTGATATGGAGCTTTTATTACAAGCAGCCAGGGCAGCTCTTTTAGTCTGCCTATCCTTCCCCTGTTCGCGCCCATGGGCGCAAGCAGGGGAAAGGGAGACCAATGCGATGCGTCATGCAAAAGACACCACCAGCGTATCCCCTGCCGCATCTAGCGCAACCGCCGCATTAGGACAACTCCCCGAAGAGGATAACGAGGAAACCTTTAGGGTGCAAACAAAAGGGTTTCTTGACACCTACCACGCCATGCGAACTGAACAACCGTGCGACTGGATGGCATCACGCACGCGGGCAAGAGGGGAAATTAGCGTTGAAAGGGGGACTGCCTCCCTTTTCATATCGCTCAACGCCACCTACAACGCCATTCTGCCCGAGCGAACAGGCATCCAGCTACGCGAGGCGTTCATTACCTACGCCCAAGGCAATTTCGATTTGCGGATAGGACGGCAGATCATCGTTTGGGGCGTTGCCGATGCCCTGCGGGTGGCCGATTGCGTATCGCCCTGCGACTACACAGAGTTTCTCGCCCAGGACTACGATGATATTCGTATGCCAGTCAATGCGCTACGCGCAAGGTACACTGTGGGGAGCTTTACGTTTGAAGCCCTTTGCAACCCAATTGTCAATTTTTTCGTGCTGCCCACAGATGGGCGTAATCCGTGGGCTCTTCGCCCGCCCTCCTCCCCTCTGCCCTACACCATAGACTTGGAAGAGGGGAAGCCTAAACCTAAAATAGAAAATGTGGAGTATGGGGGGCGACTCATCGCCAACCTCAGTGGTGGGGATATAACTCTTAGCGCCTTGCGAACATGGAATAAACAGCCAGCTCTATGCCCAAGCATGGCGAATGATGGGCAGTCGATTCTCATCAATGGTCGCTATCTCCGTATGACGATGGTTGCAGCCGACGGCTCGTTACCGCTGGGGCAATTCGTTCTACGGGCCGAGGCAGCACTCTACATAGGCGAGGCCCAAAGCGTGCTGCTCGGCCACAACGCCCAACAGCGCAACGTGATGAATGCTCTGGTAGGGATTGATTGGTACCCTGGAAACGATTGGAACATCAGCCTACAGTACTTTCACAAGCATCTATTCGGTAACATGGAGGGAATCGCCTCGTACCGTAATGCGGGCATTGCCACTGCGAGAATTTCAAAAGACCTGCTTCGCAGCACGCTCAAGCTCTCAACCTTTGCCTACGTTGATGTGGCGGATGGCGCCCTATTCAACCGCCTCGCCATTGCCTACTCGCTCAATGACCAACTAGAACTCGCCGCGGGGTACGACCTCCTCTATGCGCAGCGGGGAAAACTGGCTATCTACGGCAAGAACTCCGAGGCATGGATTAAGGCAAAGTACAGCTTCTAGCATGCAGTGCTGGGTCTCCTCTCCTAGAATACCGAGATACGGATGTAACGTTTCGGGTGCCGCTTAATGTCGGTAACAAGTGAATCTAATGAGGCAATGGCCGACTGCGCCTGACGGTAAATCTCATCATCCTTGAGGAGCTTGCCCGCGGTACCCTCACCGCGCTGTAAAGCCATCAGCAACGAATCAGCCGATTGTGAAGCCTTCTCTAGACTAGCGACCGCCGCACCAAAGTCAATACGACGTAACGAGTCGATAATTTCATTTGCCCCCCCGATGGCACTATCGGCTGCCACGGCTGCAGACGACACGTTACCAATCGCCACATCTACGTTACTAAGTATCGGTTGGAGCTTCTTGGATGCCCCCGCGAGCTGACCTGCCGTTACGCTTAGGTTGGCTACAATCTCGCTCACATGCGTTGTATTCTCTTCAGTCATCAGGCCATTCACGTGCGATGTGAGCATCGTAAGCCCCCGTATTAGCGTGTCAACTCTGATTATAAGCGGACCTACCGTCTCTTCAAGCGACTCGGCCAATGCCCCTTCCGTTCGCCCGGGTATTGTATCGTTATTCTTTAAAAATGGGCCGCTGCCCACCGCGTCAAAGAGTTTTACCACACGCCCGCCGATAAGCCCCGAATTGATGATTCCCGCGCGAGCCGTACCATTCAGCTTATAATCGGGCGACACCTGTAGCTCCACGAGTATCGCCTCGCCCGCTCGCCCCGTGTACTGCATTGACGAAACCTTTCCTATGCCCAACCCATTAAGCATCACTCGGTTGCCCACGTAGAGTCCATCCACGTTATCAAACTTAACGTAGTAGCGACTCACAGGCTTAAAAACGTTCTCCCCCTTAAGGTAGATGTAGGAACCCACTAACAGAATTAACACTATAAGTGTGAAAAGACCTATCACCCATTCCTTCCGCTGCTTTGCCTTCATGTTCTAGTTTTACAGATTTCCAACTTTCATTGTTTCCATTAGTCCTCAAAGACTGCAATAAACGCATCGCCATACTTTCTCTTCACCTCTTTCAACGCCTTCTCCGCCTCAGCGTAGCTCGCGTAACGGTCAGTAAAATATCGGTAACGTTTCCCATCACGCCACTCAATAAGATTCGGGAATTCCCGTCGCAACGGGTGCTTCGCCTCAATTGGCTCCGTCACCGATGCCACTTGGATAAGGTAGCGCTTGCCCGTTACCCGCGCTTGCGCTCCCTTGGCAGAATCTTTAGGGATACTCGTCTCCTCCTTCTGCTGAACCGACTCTCTACTCTCTTTGTAGGTTTTAAAAGCTTGATAAATCGCCTCAGCCGTTTCCTCCTGCCCCTTTTTTGACAAGAGGTACGCCTCTTCCTTCTTATTGCTTAAAAAGCCCAACTCAATAAGTACGGCTGGCATTGAACTCTTATAGAGTACCAAAAAACCAGCCTGTTTCACCTCTCGATCCACCCGTTGTTGTTGCTTCACAAAATTCTGCTGCACCAAGGCTGCGAACTCTATGCTCTGATCGTGGAAAACGTTCTGCATCAGAGAGAATATGATGTAGGATTCTGGGGAGCTAGGGTCAAAATGGTCGTATTTCTTAGTGTAATCCGTCTCAAAGGTGATAACCGAATTCTCCCGCTTCGCCACTTCAAATTGGTCTTCCGCCTTATGCCACCCCATCACGAAGGTCTCCACGCCCTTTGCAGCCACCGCTGGCGAAGAGTTGCAGTGAATAGATATGAAAAGGTCTGACTTCGCATCGTTGGCAATAGCGCTCCGCGCGTCTAGCTCAATGAACACATCCTTATCTCGTGTGTAAACAACCTTCACATCGGGGTGATTCTTCTTGATTTTTTCACCCAAACGTAACGCTACTGCCAATGTCACATTCTTCTCTTTTGAATTTTGCCCCATCGTGCCAGGGTCTTTTCCACCGTGGCCCGCATCTATGGTCACGGTACGCACCCCCACCTTGGCCTGCGCCTTAGACTCTACTGTATAGCCCAAAAACAGCACCCCTAGAAGCACTCCAAGCCACGAACAGTCATGCAGCAAGTACCAACTTTTAAGAAATAATCCTACCTTTGCCCGCATAATAGCTAAACGATTCGCAAGGCACAAAGGTATAAAATCTCGGTGATATTCAGCGTTGAACAGTAATTTCACCATTGCTAAATCTACATGGTCGCGGTGCGTTATGGAATGGAAGAAAGGACACGCTAGACGTGTTTGCCTAGCGGCATTGCTGCTCATCGCCACCTCCACGCACGCAGCCAGGCTACGCCTTGCCGACAGCACGCTGCACTCCTCCCCGCAGACCACAATAGCACAGGCCGATTCGCTGGCCGTCCCCCCTATCCCCAGCAGCGACACGCTCGTGCCTATTTCCGACACCGTCATACACCTTGAATCCATTGCGGAGAATTCAGACCTTGATGCACCGATTGCCGCCACGGCTAACGACTCCATACAGTACGCCCTGGCCAGCAATAGGATACGGCTCTACGGCAATGCCTTGGTAAAGTATAAGAACATTGAACTTCAGGCAGGGTTCATCGACTTCAACATGAAAACCAATGTCCTCTACGCTACCGGTATTGACAGCGCAGGGAAAACTGTGCAAGAACCCATATACGCCGAAGGAGAAGATCGCTACACCATGGAGAGTATGACCTACAACTTCAAAACGAAGCAGGCCCGTATTCTAGGCGTGATGACCAAGGTGGATGAGGGGTTCTTACATGGAGAGGTAATTAAGAAGCTCCCGAACGATGAAATCAACGTAGCCAATGGTAAGTTTACCACGTGCGACCTCAAGCACCCACACTTTTACATTGCGCTCTCCAAGGCGAAGGTAATTCCGCACGACAAAATCGTTACTGGCCCTGCGTGGCTCGTCATTGGCGATGTACCCACCCCCCTCGTGCTCCCCTTTGGATTTTTTCCCAACACCTCAAAACGCTCATCGGGCATCTTAATACCGCAGTACGGCGAAGAGAACGAACGGGGCTTCTTCCTCCGCAACGGCGGATTTTACTTGGGCGTGAGCGACTACTTTGATCTGTCAATCTGCGGGAGCATATACTCGAAAGGGTCATGGGACGTTCGCACGCACATTAACTACGCCTGGCGCTACCACTTCACGGGGTCGCTCGATGTAACATACTCCAATGTCAAGGTAGGGCACGAGGGTACACCCAGCGCAGTAAATTCTAACTCTTTCATGGTATACTGGAACCACGCCCAGGATCGCCGCACCATGCCCAACTCTACCTTTCAGGCTAACGTAACCTTCGGCTCTTCAGGGCATAACCGCTACAACTCGCAAACCACGCAGGAGTACCTCAACAACCAAATGAGTTCCTCCATCTCCTTCTCGCACCAATTCCCCGGCACCCCCGTAAGCCTCAGCCTCTCCATCAACCATTCGCAAAGCTCACGTGATAGTATCGTCAACCTCCGTCTTCCCCAATTCGCCCTGTCCGTGGCGCGCATCTACCCTTTCAAACGTAAGAACCCCACCGGAAAGCAGCGTTGGTATGAAAAAATCGGCATCTCCTACAATACTAACCTACAGAACGCTTTGACCATCAAGGAAACCGAGCTGTTCACACCCAAAGCACTAAAAATGATGCGTAACGGCATGCAACACCAGGCTTCCGTGTCAACCTCTTTCAACCTCCTCAAATTCATAAACATCTCGCCTTCGGTCAGCTACTCAGCCAACTGGTATCTCCAGTCGTATCGCTACCACTGGGAAGACTCAATCGCCCAGCCGGTGCGCGACACCGTCAATGGGTTCGCACGTGCGTGGCAATTCAACGCCTCGGTTGGGGCTAGCACCAAGGTGTATGGGATGTTCTCGTTTCGTGAAAACGCCTACATCAAAGCGATACGCCACGTAATAACCCCCTCGGTGTCAATATCGTATCACCCCGACTTTAGCCGCCCCTTCTTCAAAATGTACAGCGAGGTGCAGCAGAACAAGAGCGGGAAAATGCGTAAGTATTCCCACTTTGACGGCACGCTCTACGGAGGCCCCGGCATGGGGGAAGCTGGCACCATCGGTCTATCGCTCAACAACAACCTCGAGATGAAGGTACATTCCAGAAAAGACACCGCCAACGCCGAGAAAAAAATATCCCTGCTCGATGCCCTCTCCTTCAGCACGGCCTACAATTTCCTAGCCGACTCTCTCAACTGGGCCCCCCTCTCCGTTAGCGCACGTACGCGCCTTTTCAACCTTTTTGAACTCTCCTCTCAGCTCCGTTTCAACCCTTACGATTGTACCGACCAAGGGCAAATCATCAACCGATACTACTTTGAAAGAACCAAGAAGCCTTTACGCTTTGAGTCGTTCTACTTTAGCGCTTCCTTCTCAATCAGTAAAACCATCACCGGGCAGGGTAAAACCCAAGCGCCACCCCAACCACTCGGATACCTTCCCGGATTCCTTCCCTACGGTCAGGCTCTATCCTCAGACTTCCTACTCATCGACTACGGCGACTTCTCGGCCCCATGGTCGCTCTCATGCAGCTACAATTACTCCTTTAGCCGCAATGGAACAAGAACCCAAGCGGTCCAGTCTGCCTCGCTCTACGGCAGCCTTTCCCTTGGAAACAACTGGCGTTTCGGCTTCTCCACTGGGTACGACTTCAACAGCCGTCAAATCACCATGAGCTCATTGAACATCTCGAGAGACCTCCATTGCTGGCAAATGTCGGTTAACATTGTGCCTTTCGGCACGCTGCGCAGCTACTCCTTCCGCATAGGGGTGAAAGCTGGGATGCTCCAAGACCTGAAATACGACAAGAACCGTAGCTATCTCGATAACTATAGCTACTAATACGCACCTTACATGGCTGAAAACAATTATTCCGCTCAGGAATCCCCCTTTTTGTACCAAGCGGCCAACGCCCTCCTCTCAGCATGGTCCATCAACGGCTTCCGTAACGCTACGGTTTACTTCCCCTCCTCGCGCGCCAAGCTCTTTTTTACGCGGCATATCTCTACATTGCTCAAAGACCAGGGGCACAACCAACCCAGCTGGATGCCCTCATGGGGTAGCATCCCCGCTCTATTTCAGGAGATGGCTGGCATGCAAATCGTTGATCCCCTAATGATTATCCCCCACCTCCACCGTATCTTTTTATCACACTACAACAAATCGAAGCCCAACTGCACCAACGCTAACGACTCCCCCTTCGTTGCCTTGGACGACCTGAACGATTTTTACTACTGGGGCGAGGTACTCCTTCACGACTTCGCACAAATCGACCTCTACCTCTGCAACGCGCAGCAACTCTTCGCCAATATTGATGATCTAAAAAAAATAGACGATTCGTTTGACTACCTCACGGCCGAACAAAAAAAAGTCCTTCAGGAGCTGTTCGACTTTGAGGAACGAAAAAAAGACCTCAACCGCTTTTTCAGTCTTCTAAAGGAAGACAGCGACTCGCAGCAAAAAATCAAACAGCAATTCATCTCTATCTGGCAAATTCTATGGCCGGTCTATCGAGACCTACGTCAATTCATGGAGAACGAGAAAATAGGCTACTCCGCGCACGTTGCGCGGCGCGCCGTTGAACGTCTGCAGGCCGATGAAATAGATGAGGATACCCTGCAACGTCTCTTCCCCCCACGCATCGCCTTTGCAGGCTTCAATGCGCTCAACCGCTGCGAACAAATCCTATTTGACTTCATTGAAAAGCGGTATGCGCAACGGAAAGAGTCGGCTCTCTTCCTTTGGAACTACTCTGAAACCATGCTCGCCGATGAGCTTGACGAAGCGGGCCTCTTCATGCGCCGACACATGGCGCACCACCGCATTGATCCGTTCCTCTCGCCAGCAGCCCCTGCGCACCTCGGCACATGGGAACTCCACGCCGCGCCGTCAACGCTCTCCCAGGTGACTGTTCTTGCCAACGCGCTTCAAAAGCAACTAGACGAGGAGGGCCTATCAGCAACGGAGAACTCCGCCATCGTTCTGGCCGACGAGAACCTCTTGCTCCCCCTGCTGCGCACGCTCCCCGATGCCATTCGCCACTGCAACGTCACCATGGGCTACCCGCTACGAAATACACTCACCTACAGCGTGCTGAAAGAATACTTACAACTCCTCTCCACGCACGACCCCAATACCCTCTCCTACTCTAGAGCCGCACTGATTGACTTCTTCTCCCATCCCTATCTAACCATGCTCGATGGGGGGAGCGCACTCTTAACGGAAGCTTCTGAGAATCAGAACGACCGGGCAACCGCCACCCTGCTCAATGCATGGCATCTCTCCGCGCAACTCCTCCCCGCTACCGGCGTTGAGGACCCCATCACCGCTGCGCAGCTCCTCCTCTCCTCCATTGCAGATGCACTCAACGACAGCACCTCTATAAACGCTGCATCCGCAGAACCACTCCAAGAGCCATCGCTCGATGCTGACCACATCCTCTCTGCCTTCTCCATCCTCGACGCGCTCCGCGTTAGCCTCAACCGAGCAGAATACCCCCATAGAACCGATGAAGAGCGTGGCATACACCCCTGCGATGCCGCACGCACGCTCCTACTCCTACTACCCAAAATCTTTCGCGACGCAAAGGCAGACTTCTTTGGTGAACCCCTCGGCGACCTACAGATTATGGGCTTCCTAGAAACCCGCACGCTCGATTTTGACACAGTTTACATCCTCTCCGCCAACGATACGTTCCTACCCCGCGTATCAAATACCCCTTCTTTCATCCCACGCAGCCTCCAGCGTGCCTTCGGTCTCCCCACGCGCAGCGACCACGAAGCGATGTACGCCTACTACTTCGACACCATCACCATGCGGGCAAAGCGTATCGTTCTCATCTATACCCTCGGCAGTGACGACCAGGAACCCAGCCGATACATCCTCCAACGCATGTACTCCCTTGACTCCCCAAAGCTCCAAGAAAAGAAAACAGCTCTCCCTGCGCCCAACATCTTCGCCAATCTGGAAATTTCCATCGACAAAACGCCGGAAATCCAAGCCCTCCTCTCGCAGTATCTTGTTGAAAACAACTTACATACAGAGAAGATGCTCTCCCCTTCAAGCCTTAACGCCTACATCGACTGCCCCCTGAAATTCTACTACGGGCGCATCGCCCGCATCGTTCCACCCCAAACTGACCCAAAGGATAACTTTGAAGCAAACACCTTTGGCTCCTGCGTGCACGCTGCGCTCGAGAATCTATATTCTCCGCTCGTTAACAAAAAGCTGGACAAAGACATCCTAAAGCAACACGCCTCGCAGACCCTCATCCAATGCGCTGTGCGAAACGCCTTTGCCCAGTTTATCCACTACCCTCCTATCGATACCCCTTTGGATGACCTCCCGCTGCAATGGAGAATTTACCTCCGTACTACAGAGCAGTACATCAGCAACATCGTTAAAACCGACCTAAAACGACTCTCCAAAGTGGAGTCCGTTAGTGGACTGGAGCGAAAGGTCAACGGAGAATTCCCTTTCAAGGACAGCAACGGCATTGAACATCACGTACGCATCGGCGGGTATATTGACCGCCTAGACAAGCTCCTAGACGGAAAGGGGTACGAAGTGGTAGACTACAAAACGGGTGCATTCAACCGCGATTTCGCCATCTACGTGGGTGATGACAATCTCGTGGCATCAACCCGAAAAGACAACGGCTACCAGTTCCAAATCCTCCTATACGCATGGCTACTTCGCCAGGAGATGAAAGACAACACCACCTCCATCTCCGCGGGGCTTTGGTTCCCTAGATGCCGGGATGAAGCGTTCATGGTGCCAGGGCTTTACGAAGATAAAGACACACCCTTTCAAGCCAGTCACTACAAAGAAATCCTCAACGCTCTCCCAACCCTTATTGGTGAGACGTTCGCCTCTCTTTTCAATGTCAATACACCATTCACCCAGCGGGAAAACGATAGGACATGCGAACTCTGCGATTTCCGTAGGCTGTGCAACAGATGAAACGATAAAACGATTACAAATAGGGTGGTGTTGCGAAACAAAACCCGCTTCGCTCCGTTATTCATTCACAAAGGATTAAACTACAGACAAGATGAAAAAATACAAGTGCACGGTGTGCGGCTACATTTACGACCCTGCCAAGGGCGATCCAGATTCAGGCATTAAACCCGGAACAGCCTTTGAAGACATTCCTGATGATTGGGAGTGCCCCATATGCGGAGTGGGAAAGGAAGATTTTGAAGTAGTTGAGTAATAGTTACGAAACGGATTTACGCAGCCCGCAGGCATCACTACGATGCTTGCGGGCTTTTCATTACTCGCCAACACTTAATCAGACTTCGCCCAATGGCCACACCTCCAACTAGCGCAGTGCGCTTCGCCCTCCTCGATGCTATACCTAACATACGCTACGTGGTAGCCGATGCAGGACGCACCTCAAACTCTCCTTTCGGCAATCTGAGTCTCTCCCCTAACGGCATCACGCCTGACGCCATACGCAATCGCGAAACCGCCGCAAGCGTCCTCGGGACGCCCCTATCGCAGTGCATCTTCATGCACCAAGAACACACCAACCACGTGGAAAGCGTCGATGGCCAACACGCCGGCAGGGGTGCCCATAGCTATGACAATGCGCTCCAAGCCACCGATGGCATAGCTACCGCCACCCCTGGCCTCGGCCTCTTCGCCCTCGCCGCCGACTGCCAACCCATACTCCTCTACGCACCCGATGCACACGCCGTGGCAGCCATCCACTGCGGATGGCGTGGCACGCTACTCAACATGCCGCAAAATGCTGTCAGGACTATGCAGAAACGCTACGGCGCACGCCCAGAAAGTCTAATCGCTTGCCTCGCCCCTTGCATTGGTGCACACGCTTTTGAAATCCGTGAAGACGTGGCCTCCCTCTTCCGCAATTCGGGCTACAATATTCCTCTACTCCCCCACCCCGACCCCGAAAAATTCTACATCAATCTCCCGCTCGCGAATAGCAAACTGCTGCTCGGTGCAGGGCTTTGCGCCAAGCACATCGAGATATCCCCTCTCTGCACCTATAGCTCCTGGCCACGATTCTTTTCCGCCCGTCGAGGCGACAAGGGACGATTCGCAGCGGGTATAACGCTGCTTCCGCCAAACCAAATTGGATAGGGACAGAAGCGACAGCCTAAAACACATCCCTTCTAGTCGCACGCAGAGCCGTATTGTCCTTACACGTAGTATTCGTATGGAAGTCAGCTCCGCTATCATACGTCCTATCTTTACACTCTCAGCCTCAGTTCAAATAAAGAACTTACCTTTGTCAATCTTGACGTAGTGAAATTAACGATTAAACGAAGCAACAACGGGAGACACTGGCATGTACTTTACACTTCTATTTTGCGTCTTGGGCATGGCTCTTCTCGTCGCAATAGCTGTAATTCTTCTATCACGTCTTTTATCGCACGAAAGTTGGAGAAGCAGAGGGAAGGGTGCTTACGGAGAAGAAACGGTGGCCTCTCTACTACAATCTCTACCTAAGGAGTACCATATTTTCAACGATATTTACATACTCGTTGATGGGCGCTCCATTCAAATTGACCACGTCGTCATATCAGTTTATGGCATCTTTGTAATTGAAACCAAGAATTATGGTGGCTGGATCTTTGGATCAGACCGCTACGAGAAGTGGATTGAGAACTTTTACGGTCAAAAATATTACTTCTACAACCCAGTAAAGCAGAATTACACCCACTTGAAGGCACTACAAAAGGTGCTGCGGATTCCAATAGATAAGTTTGTTTCAGTTGTGGTATTCCTAGAAAGAGCTGAGCTAAAATGCAATACAAAAGGAAACGTGATTTATTCCTCCGAGCTGAACGATTTCATAAAAGGCTACAACCAAGCCATCATGACCCCATCACATGTAGACAACGCCATCAATACATTATCTAACGCACTTGTTGCTGATGAAGGGATTAAAAAGGCACACGCCAAGAATGCGCAGGAAAGAGTAAAGCGCTACGAAGACTATAGAGACACGATTTCTTCATCGTACTAGATTCCTAAACTTTCAGTACCCCCACCGCCCACTTCACCCTCCATTCCGCCGGGCCTGTATGCGTCACCGCCGAAAAATCGTACTCCCCCGCATCGCCAATTCCATTGCCCTTTCGCCCATCCCTACGCCTATCCTGCCCCACCAGCGCTGTAAAGATCCCCACCGCCGCCCCCACAGCATGCGATTCCCACGATAAGCCTCCACCCTGCGGCAGTACTCCCCAAACCATGCTCCCATAGAGGAAAATCACCAGCAAAGAAATCGCCGCCAACGACCGCTGCCCACCGATCAGGCCCGCCGTCACAATAAAAGCCGCTATGGCGTATATCACGCCGCTTGCGCCAACGTGGTAGCTCTCCCGCGCGCAAAACCACACCACCATGCCGCCCAACAGCCATCCCGCCGCAATCACCCATGTAGCCTGACTAGGATAAAAGCGGAACAGCAACGCCCCTAAAACCAAAATCGGCACCGTATTGGCCAACGCATGCGCCGCATCCGCGTGCAGCAGCGGAGCGAGTAGTATCCCGATAAAGCCTCGCACCGTGCGAGGATAAATTCCAAGCCAATAAAAACCCTCATTCTCCCCCACTCGCCCCCAAAGAAACACCATCCACAGCAACAGCACCCACAGTGCCGGAAGGAACAGCGCAATGCGCCACTTTCTCCGCTCCAACCGCTGCTCAGCCGGAGACAATCCCCCTGCAAAATCAGCCTTGTTCCGGTATAGCCTCTTCCGCACGATGTAAAAACTCCTCCGTCTCTATGCTCTTCGCTAGTGGATTCGTAATCTCGGCTATATCTTCAGATATGTTTATTAAGCTATCACCCATGCGCTCACACTGCGCGATGATGTCCATGTAAAGAATTCCAGCTTGATAGGAATACACACCCTTCTCTATCTTCGCAATATGATCTTGCTTAACGCCGTTTCGGAATCGATTTATCGCATCCTCACGCTCGTACGCTTCGGGCAAATCCACCTTGGAGATGTCACCCTCTAGATTGTCTCGCATCACCATAAACGCATCGTCAACTAGCCGAAACATTCTACTAATGCTCATGGTGATATGCTCGTTGAACCACACCCCATCGCTCCGTTTCTTGAGCAGCAAAAGATTTATATTCTGGCAATAGTCCGCCACGCTCTCCGTATCGTCAATTATTTTCAGCAACCCCTGCAGCACCGCACCGCCCTCCGGGCTAAGCTCCGTTGTATTTATCTTACTCAAGTACTCTGCAATCTCTATCTCCACACGGTCGCTTATCGTTTCATACTTATCAACCCGCTCCGAGATACGCATGAACTCCTTCTCGTCCTTCTCTTCAAACATGCTTTTAATCATGCCGAACATGCGATAGGTACGCCGCACGTAGGCTATCGTCTCCTTCTTGGCCTGCACTAACGAAAGTTCTGCAGTGGAGAGCAAGCCAATCCCAATGTGCTTTAGGCGGAACACCTCCTCATCGGAGTCGCCGCGCTGCGGAATTATCTTCGTGGTAAGCTGCATCAGCTGCGGGGCGAACCAAACCAACACGACCGTATTCAACACATTAAACGTGGTATGGAATAGCGCAATCCCTATCGGTATAGACTCTATTCCTCCAGCATCCAAGGGGCTCGGATTTCCACCCAGCGACACCACATTGCCTACAAATTTCAACAGGAAAGGAAATAGCGCCACCGCCCACACCACCCCGCACACGTTGAATAGGGTGTGGAACATTGCGGCGCGGCGAGAAGAGACGTTACCCACCATAGCTGCAATGTTAGCCGTGATTGTGGTGCCAATATTCTCCCCCAGCACCATCGCAGCCGCCATGTCAAACCCCATCCAGCCGTTAGCACACATTATCAAGGTCAGTGCCACGGTGGCAGAAGACGACTGCACTACAATCGTAATTACCGTACCTAGCAGCAGAAAAAGCAGCACCGACCATATCCCGTATGACGAAAAGCTGCCCAACCACTCCAGCACGCCAGGGTAGTTCTGCAAATCGGGTACAGAGTTCTTCAAGTACTGCAGCCCCATGAAGAGCAAGGCAAAGCCAAACACCAGCTCCCCGTAGGCCCGTCGACTAGGATGCTTGCTAAAAAGAAATGGCAGCGTTAAACCGATTATCGGAATCGCCAGTACGCTAATGTCAACCTTAAAGCCCAGCAAGGAGATAATCCATGCGGTAATCGTTGTGCCGATATTCGCACCCATAATCACCCCAGCCGCTTGCTTCAGAGTCAAAAGCCCCGCATTGACAAAGCTCACAACCATGACGCTGGTGGCCGATGACGACTGAATCGAGGCCGTAACGGCCATCCCTGTAAGTATTCCCTTGAAACGATTGTTCGTTATTGACGACAGCAAGCGGCGCATCCTATCGCCCGCCACCTTCTGCAGAGCCTCGCTTAGCATCTTCATCCCAAAAAGGAAGATACCCAGCGCTCCCAACAGCTGAAGGATTCCAGAAACTATATGCATCAGGGACTACATCTGTTTTCGCAGGGCAAAGTTAGCCAATTTCGTAGCTTTTTCACCACTACGTGCCGCTTTTGTCACCAGAAGGAAGTACACACCGCGTACGGTCATCTCGCAGATTCAACGCCTATCAGACTATAAATCAAGAAAATAGACAAAATGCCCCCATCTGTCTCCTCCAAAAAACTTATCCCGCACCCACCGCTCTTCTTCTTAATTCTTAGTAAACGGTCGCCGTATTACCCCCTATCTATCATGCAATAAAAAGTGCGGCAGATGCCTCCAAAGGTATCTGCCGCACTACAAACTGCAAGCTATTCGCTAAAACTCCATCTTCGCCCTACGTACGTAGGAATTGTAGCGCCACTGCGCATTCTCCTTCGCCGACTGGTACAGCTCGTCAGCTATCTCCGAGAAGCCCTTGCGCAACGAGGTGTAACGCACCTCGCCATCCAAGAACTCCTGGAACTTATCCCAATTCGGCTCCTTGCTATCTAGGATAAATGGATTCTTGCCTTCCTCTTCAAGAAGCGGATTGTAGCGATACAAATGCCAGTAGCCACACTCCACGGCGCGCTTCTCCTCAAGCTGCGATGCACCCATGCCGCTACGCAGCCCATGGTTGATACACGGCGCGTAGGCAATCACGAGCGAAGGACCCGGGTAGGCCTCTGCCTCCTTGATGGCCTTGAAGTATTGATTCTGGTCTGCCCCCATCGCCACCTGCGCCACATATACGTAACCGTAGGTGGCCGCCATCATGCCTAAATCCTTCTTACGAACCCGCTTTCCCGATGCCGCAAACTGCGCAACAGCCGCAGATGGGGTCGCCTTCGAGGCCTGACCGCCCGTATTGGAGTAAACCTCCGTATCTAGCACCAGCACGTTCACATTCTTGCCGGATGCCAGCACGTGGTCGAGTCCTCCGTAACCGATGTCGTACGCCCAACCATCACCGCCGAAGATCCAGAGGCTCTTGGCCGTGAAGTAGGCACGTAGGTCAAGGAGTTCTTTCGCCGCCGGCACGCCCTCCTTGGCGAGTGCAGCCGACAAACGGTCGGATAGCTCAATGGTCTTCTCGTGATCGTCGCAGCCTTCAAGCCATGCGCTAATCGCCTCCTTCGTCTCCGCCTTCAGCCCAGCCTCTTGGCTCAGCGCCTCAACCATATCTTTCACTCGATCCCTAAGCTGATCGTGACCAGTGCGTATACCCAAGCCAAACTCCGCGTTGTCCTCAAATAGGGAGTTCGCCCATGCCACGCCGCGCCCGTTGTCGCCAATGCGATAGGGAGACGAGGGCGATGAGCCGCCGTATATGGAGGAGCAACCCGTGGCGTTCGCCACAATCATGCGCTCGCCAAAGAGCTGCGTGATCGCCTTGATATAAGGCGTTTCACCGCAGCCGGCGCAAGCGCCAGAAAACTCAAACAACGGACGCACAAATTGGCTGTTCTTCACGCTCTTGGTGCGATCCATGAGCTCCTTATAACCCACCTTGTCGTTACAGTACTCAAAACCCTCCGCCTGCCGGAGCTGCGTGTGCAGAAGCTTCATCTCAAGGGCTTTACCCTTCGGGGCGGGGCAAACCTGCGCGCAGTTGCCGCAGCCCGTGCAGTCCAACACGCTCACCTGAATCCTAAAGCCCATGCCCTTCAGCGCAGCACCCGCCGCCGGAACAGTCTCCACTACAGATGGTGCACCATTCTGCTCCTCCTCAGTTAGCAGGAACGGACGGATGGCAGCGTGCGGGCAAACGTACGCGCACTGGTTGCACTGTATACAGTTTTCCTTCTGCCACTCCGGCACCATCACTGCGATGCCTCGCTTCTCCCACTGGGTTGTGCCGCTGGGCAACGTGCCATCCTCACGCCCCACGAAGGCACTCACTGGCAAATCATCGCCGAGCTGGTCATTCATAGGCGTTGCCACCCTGTTAACGAACTCAGGCGCACCCTTGACGGTGGCTGGCTTCTCGGGCACTAGGTTCGCCCAATCGGCTGGCACCACCACCTCTACCACCTCGCCGCCACGATCAACCGCTGCGAAGTTCTTCTTCACCACGTCATCCCCCTTCTTGCCAAAGCTCTTCTCCGCCGCCGTCTTCATCTCTTTTACGGCCAAGTCGTAAGGGATTACGTTTGAAATCTTAAAGAACGCCGACTGCATGATGGTATTTGTACGGGAGCCAAGCCCTACCTCGCGCGCTATTGACGTACCATCGATAATGTAGAACTTTGCCTTTTTCTGCGCCAGCGTCCGCTTAATGCTGTTGGGCAAATGTTTCTCTATCTCTTCGGGCTTCCACGAGCAGTTCAGTAGGAACACGCCGCCCTCACGAAGCCCCCTCAGTATGTCATACTTACCTAGGTACGACGGCACGTGGCACGCCACAAAGTTTGGCGTAGTCACTAGGTAGGGCGACCGAATCGGCGCATCGCCAAAACGGAGGTGCGACGTGGTTACGCCGCCCGACTTCTTGGAGTCGTAAGCAAAGTAGGCCTGGCAGTACTTATCCGTCGACTCCCCTATAATCTTGATGGAGTTCTTGTTAGCCCCCACCGTGCCATCAGAGCCTAGACCGTAGAACTTACCCTCAAATGTTCCCTTGGGCGAAAGGTTAATCTCCTCGCCTACCTCAAGCGACTGGTGCGTCACATCGTCCACAATACCGATAGTGAAGCTGTTCTTCGGCGCAGCCGCGGATAGATTGTCGTACACCGCAACGATCTGCGCCGGCGTCGTATCCTTGGAACTCAAACCGTAGCGTCCGCCTACAATCAGCGGCGCATTCTCACGATTATAGTAGCAGCTACGTACGTCAAGGTACAACGGCTCGCCAATTGACCCGCTCTCCTTGGTGCGGTCAAGCACCGCGATACGTTTTGCCGTTTTAGGCATCGCCTTTAGGAAATGCTCAATGGAGAACGGACGGTAGAGACGTACAATCAGCAAGCCCACCTTGCGGCCCTTCGCCTGCAGGTAGTCCACCACCTCGCGCGCCGTGTCCGCCACGCTGCCCATCACCACGATGACATCGGTGGCATCGGGCGCACCGTAATAATCAAAGAGATGGTAGCTACGGCCAGTAATCTTTGCCATGGCATCCATGTACTCCTGCACGATGGCGGGTATCGCCTCGTAGAAGGGATTGCCTGCCTCACGATTCTGGAAGAAAATATCAGGATTCTGTGCCGTACCACGCGTCACGGGATGCTCGCTTGAAAGCGCGCGGTTGCGGAACGCCTGCAGCGCATCCCTGTCAATGAGCCCTGCGAGCGCCGTCTCATCGATTACCTCTATCTTCTGCAGCTCGTGCGATGTGCGAAATCCATCAAAGAAATGCAGGAACGGCACGCGCCCCTTGATGGCTGCCAAATGCGCTACCGCAGCGAGATCCATCACCTCCTGCACGCTGCCCGTGGCGAGCTCCGCAAAGCCTGTGCCGCGCACCGCCATCACATCGCTATGATCACCAAAAATGGAGAGCGCATGCGTCGCCACCGTACGGGCCGCCACGTGGAACACGCCCGGCAGAAACTCACCCGCTATCTTATACATGTTCGGCAGCATCAGCAGCAAACCCTGCGATGCGGTGTAGGTGCTTGAAAGCGCACCGCTCTGCAAGGAGCCATGCACCGCCCCCGCAGCACCAGCCTCACTCTGCATTTCCACCACTTTTACCTTCTCCCCGAAAAGGTTCTTGCGTCCGTTGGCCGCCCACTCGTCAATGTGCTCTGCCATGGGAGACGACGGCGTAATCGGGTAAATCGCCGACACCTCGCTGAACAGATAGGCCACATGCGCCGCCGCGTAGTTGCCGTCGCACGTAACGTACTTCTTTTCTTTGCCCATAGTTACCGTATAATTTTACACTTCCTCATTGCCCATAGCGACCCGCCCAACGAAATCACCCCTACACGCTATAGAAAGCACCGCAAAAGTACCATTTTAAGCTATAGGAATAGCATTTGCCGTTCAATTTATAGACTGACTAAATAGGGAAGCCATCGGGGATAGGAGGGAAGAGAGCCTTGCGCTTAGTAGCGTTCCTATGCAAGCGAATGCTTCCGCAGCGCAACCCTTGACCCTAGAACCTATCAAACGATTAGCGGCCGCGCACGTGCCGGAGTTCAAAAGCAATTGCAATTGGAAAGTGCAAAAATAGTCGTACCTTTGCGCCGCTTTGGGGTTACGCCGAAGGGAGAGATGCCAGAGCGGTCGAATGGGGCGGTCTCGAAAACCGTTGTGCCTTTTAGGCACCCAGGGTTCGAATCCCTGTCTCTCCGCAATAAACGCTGAAAATCAGCAAATTGCAAAACAAACACCCAGTTTTACACCCAAGAATGTAAATCTGGGTGTTTTTGTATTATTTAAGATTTATCCTTCTATTGTTTCTTTATGGAAAGGAGCACAAGGAAGTGATTGGTGTATTTCCTCATGCTCCTTGGCTGTAACTCTACCGGTTGTTTTTTTAAAGAGTAGATTCTGAAAAATCTAATTTATATACAACTTCTCCAAGACTGTTTTCACTGAAAATCCCAGTACAGATAAGTTCAGGGAAATCTTTAGTCCAAAAAGTTATAACAATTTCAGATTGAGTTGAAAACGTTATTTTTGTTTTTAACTTATCAGCTTGCTCCTCACAAATTGATTTTAATTTTTCAAAGCTATCAGTTGTTTTTCCACATTGAATAGCTAATTCTTGTTGATCTAATGCCGACATATAAGTATTATTTAGGTTGTTATAAATCTTCTCCATTAGCTCTGTTGTACTCATTATCATAGAACATGGTAATATAGTATTTCCCATAGAACTCAGAAATCATAAACCATACAGGTTTCTTTGACATCAAATCCATAGCATATGATAAGCTCATTTTTGTTATGTCTGTTTTAACGTCATCTGTGGGATTTTCTAATTCTTTTTCAGAATATTTTTGGAGAATAATTTCTTTTATGTCATTAGCGATAGCTAAAGAATCTGTAATTACAGGGTTTTGGTAAAAGATTGCTTCATATCTTTTACTGTTTACCCTCATTTCATAGGATATATCTTCGTCTTCTGGAATTGTGTAATCATCAAGGCTTATATATTTAGAATTGTTCTTAAACTGTTGGCACAATTTATTAAATCTAATTTTAATGTCAGTTTCATCCCTTTGATGTGCATCGCATAGGATAATACGACATACTTTATTGTTATTTGTTGCTACATGCACATTTACCTGTGTACCATTAAATTCTCCTTCTAAAATGTCTTTATCAGTTGTAGAGCTTACGAATCCTTTTTCTTTAAGTTTTTTGATCATTTCAGGCTTGAATCCATCTATAGGAATTCCCATAAATTTGGTGACATCTTTCTGGGCAAATGTAGAAATTGTAATTATCAATAGGACGATAAGAAGAATTATTTTTTTCATAGCATCTTCATTATGCCTTCAGTTACCACAAGGCTTTGTTAAAACCACGAAGCTTGGAACTGTATGCCACACTCTTACTTGAAGGTCGTAGGAAACCCTAAATACAGATGTAACAACTGCAGCCCACGCTATAGCGTGAGAACCACTATGCTATCCTTGTATTCAGATTGAAAAATTCCTACGTTTTCAAGTACAAGATAAGCATAACGCTTCTTCTAAATTCTAATATGTCTGGACAGAGTTTCCTCCATCCGCTTGCAAAGATACGCAATTTTATTGAAATCCAATCAAATACTATCAGATTACATCCTGAATCCTCTGGATTTTTGTTCACTCTGCACAGAGTTACGCAGATGCTGCTGTAACTTCTCCCATTGTTCCTTGAACCATTCGCTGATTGGCTGTCGGTTTATGATTAGCATCAACTTGTTCTCATCAATCGGACTTCGTTCAATTTTGAAAGTAGCATTTTTTGTTTCAAATCTCCGTCTATACTCTTCGGAATAGATTTTTCCGCTACATTTGATTGTTTCCCTTTTGTATAAAAGAGAATCAACTATCCCCTTGGAAAAGCCAATGACATAGCATAGCTTTTCCATTCTCGAGACCCCTGCAAAAGCACTGAGTAGGTTTTTCGCCGCCGTGGGTGGGCAACTTTTATCCAAACTAGCCGGTTTCCATGCGCCAGCGCATGGAAACCGGCTAGAATTTGCCCTCCAGCCGCACCCCCTGCGGAGCGTTTAGCCCCGCGCTTCACGCTTTTCTCTCGTTTTTTTAGGCGTTGGCCACAATGAGCCCTGGGGCGCGGTACAGGTTGTGGGCGATGGCCTCCAGGACGTGCTGCGCATACGTTTTGGCCAGCCCCACGTACCGCGCCGTGCCCCCGTGAAACCATCGGCGCATGGCGCCAAACGTGCGCTCGATCCGGCACCTCGTCCGGCTAATCCCCGCGTTGAGCTGCTGCTCGCGCGCCGAGAGCCCCTTCCCGCGGGCCGCCCGACGCATGATGCGGTCCTTGCACCCCATGCGCCGAACCGCCGCCCGATTCTCCGCCGAGGCGTAGCCCTTGTCGGCGTAGATGGGGATGCCCCGGGGCAGGCCGGCCCGGCGCAGGGGACCCTCGAAGTGCCGGGTGTCGCTCTCGTTGGCCGCGGTGGTCTCCTCGGCGAGGATCATCCCGTTGGGGTCGGTCACCGTGTGCCGCTTGTAGCCGAAGCGGAGCTGCCCGGCCTTCCGGATCCAGCGCGCCTCCCCGTCCACGTTCGGCCTGGGCACCTCCCGGAGCATGGCCGCCGCCACGGCCGCGCCGCCCTCCTCCTCCCGCCGGTCGACCACCGCCTCGTACTCCTTGCGGCCGCGGGGACGGCGCGGGCTGTCGGGCGCGGGCTCCGTGAGGCTCAGCCCTACGAAGCGGCTGAAGGAGATGCGGTCGTTCACCATCTCCTCCACCCCCTCATTGCTCAGGCCGTACCAAACGCGCAGCAGCTCAATCTTGAAAAGCATGAGGCCATCGTAGCTCGGGCGGCCCGTCGGGGCGCTACCCTTAATGTACACGGTCTCAATGACGGCCCGCACCGGTGCCCAGTCTATGACCCTATCAATCTGCGCAACCTTGGTCAGCTTGGTCCCCCGCACCTCAGATAAGATGTCGAAGAGGGATGTGGTACTCATTGGCTTTTTCATGGTGTAAAGTTACTGAATAAAAGCAACTTAGACAACACATCCTAAAAATAGTTTTGCAACGGTCTCAGTTCGGCTCAATGTCTCATAGATTGCTTTCTTATCTTCCTTTGATAAATTATTTGAGTTAAATCAACCTTCAAAGGGGTCATTTAATTCTTTATATTTTGCACCATAAAGATAACTATGAGCTAAATAGTCAAGGAAGCGCTCTACCTTGTCTAACGACATAAATTTATAATACTCTTGCTCGTCCATAATTGTACTTGTCTATGAAATCAACACATTTATAATTAAATGTCTTGATGCCTAGCATAGGATTTATTGACGCAACTTAGACAATTCTTCCTCAACTTCCTCCACCGTAGGCAAAGCAGATTTTAGATTGTCGGGGATTGCCTTTGAGAGTTGATAATCACTCACACCGATGGGCTGGTCATAGCCAGAAAGAGCATATTGCGCTACCACCTTATCACCTCCGTTGCAGAGGAGCAAGCCTATGGTCTTACTGTCGTGCTCGCCACGTAGGGTATCATCTACTACATTGATGTAGAAGTTCAATTGTCCCATGTATTCGGGCTTAAAGGATGTGGCTTTAAGTTCAACAACAACGTATGCATGCAGCTGGATGTTATAAAGTATGAGGTCGGCATAGAAATCAGATTCGCCTACTTCAAAATGCTTCTGCTGTGCTACAAATGCAAAACCACTACCCATTTCCAAAAGGTATTTGATTATATGCGAAACTAATTGCTGCTCAACGTCTCGTTCTGCCATTTTATCTGTCTGTCCCATAACATCAAAGATATATGGGTCTTTCATCAGATAATTGGCAAGGTCGCTTTGCGGTTTTGGCAATCGTGCTGAGAAGTTGCTCACTTTCTTTGTCGTAATCTGTCGAGCGAAAAGATCGGTCTCAATCTGCATTTGCAGAACATTGCTACTCCAGCCGTTGGCAACCGCTTGCGTGATATACCAATAGCGCTCACCCAAAGGCATCTTGCTATTAAGCAGAATTACATGGCTCGCCCAATTTGTGCGAACTACGGCAGACTGCTTAAAAATTTCTTCTATCTGATTGATGCCGTGCTGATAGATGACAGACAGTGCTTCAGAAATCTCTCCTAATTGTGCAAGAGGCTCTTGCGTATTTATATTTCCTTGATTATCTATGGTTTGAATTTGCGCAAGAGGCTCTTGCGTAAATTGATTGAGTTCACTTGTTAGTTGTAATACATTAACAACCGAAGGACTATCAAGCTGTTTTTCAACCTTACCCATTTCTAATAGGACCTCCACAGGATAGGCTTTGGCGAATTGGCACATATAGATAAGGTTACGAGTGGAATAGCCTCTCTTATCAGGATATTTAGAACGTATCTCCCTGGAAAGATTATCTATGACTTTGCTGCCCCAACCTTCTTTCTTTTGGAGGTAGAGAATAAAATGCCCTACTTTCCAATAGTGGAAAAGTAGATCTGCATTTGCAGAGGCCATTAAACGTACTTGCGTATGCTCAAGGTCAGAACCAATAGCTCGTACAACAAGAGATAAATCTTGCTTCTCTGCTTTATTTATTCCCTGACTCATGTCACCCAAGTATTGTATTCAGTAGATACGCACTGCAACCCGCATATGTTTCAAGCAAGGTATGTTAATAACTCTTCACAGCTGCAAACTTCTCGTTAGTAGCAACAGTCCAATCTTTCTGTTGTCCACAATCTCTCACAAACTCATCGAATACCTTGTAGAAAGCGTTAGTCGTTGATTACTTCGGTTTGACTTCTCCTCTACAGGTTTTTGCAGGGGTCTCGCGTTCTATTGCCCCACGGGCAGTCTTGCAGACTATCTTGCCATATCTCGTTACAGCGTTGAATTAAACACATCCTTCGCGGCGCCTTTGCGCATCGCGTCTGCGGGCAACGGCTTCCCGAAATGCCACGATAGCAGCAATCGAACCCCCATGTTGTAATACTCCTGGCGCATCTCGTACGAGAAACCAGCCCCCTGTACATGCTGCTCCACCCGCATGGGGTAGGTAAAGAGGTTATCCCCAGACAGCGCCACACGTAGCTTGTCGTCAAGGAACGAACGGTACAACGCCAGATTGCTGTACCAGTACAATGAACGACTCCCCTGCAAATCGATCCGAGGACTCACGTACGAGCCGAAAAGCGCAAGCTGCCAATGGGTGAGGAATCTGTAGGTGGCATTGAACGAACAGGTCCACTCTCCTCCAAACCGCTGCACCTCACCGTATTGCAGCGCAACGTAATGCCCGCCGCCCCCAATGTTGAAACTCATATCCCCCTGCAAAAAGCTTAGGGTTAGCCACATCTCTCCCCCTGCCCGCGTTTGGCTATCGCCATTGACAAACGTTGAGCGTATAACCCCATCAAGGTAGGCGTACCGCATTACGGTACCTCGCCCCTGCTCGTAGTACGCGCCGAGGCGAATGTACTGCGAACCAATAAAGTGCGAGTACGTGGCCTCCGCCCGATGGCGCAGCCCATTGGTAAGCCCCGCATTCCCCGACTGCACGTAGGGCAGCGATGAGTAGCTCATGGCGGGGGTTAGCTGCGCGTAGCTTGGGCGGGAGCTCCGCCGGCTATACTGCACCGTCAACGTGCTCCGGAATGAGAACTTAAGGGATGCCGAGACATCAAAAAGCCCATTGTGAAACTCCCGCACCCCCGCTTGCGATAGCATGTAGTACTCGTACCTCCCCCCGGCGCGCAGCGATAGCTTGCGCCATGGGGAGTACTCCACCCCGGCGTACGCGTGCGCGAGTCCATTCTGCGCCGCCTCGCCAGCCATCCGCGCTGCCGTGTACCAGCTATGGGTATACCCTCCCCCCGCCTCCAGCGTGAGCTGACGCAGCGCGCGCCAGCTCACATCCGTACTCACCGCAACGCCCCGCGCCGACATTGCACTCTTAAGCTCCACCGTATCCGTTGCATAGACATTTTCCACCGGCATGCACACCCCATAGGAGGAGAAATCCACCGTGAGATTCCGCACCCCTGAATAGGTGTACCTTCCCCCACCGAGGTAGGATGTATTGGCCTCCAGCGCTCTGGAACGCTGCCCCACTAGCCCCATTGAAGTTTCTCCCTGCATTTTTCGCTCCAGCCTGCTGTGGTAGACCCACACCCCTACGCTCGCCTGGTGCGCATCGTTCGCGTAGTTCGTTGTAACCCCTCCGCTAAAGTAGCCGCCCAGGCTGCGCCCTTCCTCAGCCTGCGACATGGTAATCCTATCATAAAGGTGCGCCGATTGGTACTGCCGTAGCCTATTGTAGCCAATCAGATTGCCCGTCGTGGCCGTCACGGACCATCCCTTGCCCAGCGGCTGGGTCACCACCCCCATCAGATTGCTCCCCGCCGAGCCGACCCCGACGTTGAGCATGCCCGCCGTGCGCACCTCAACCTTTCGCTTGGTCACTAGGTTAATCACCCCATCCACGCCCGACGTGGCGTAGCGTGCGCTCGGCACGGTCTGCACCTCCACCCGCTCCAAATCGGCGGGGTTTACCATCGCCAACACCTGCGCATTCGGCACCCCCACCAACTCCTTCCCGTTTAGCAGCACCTTCACGTTACTTCCACCCCGAAGGAGCGGCGTGCCATCCGCCGTCACCGATACCATCGGCACTCGCCGCAGCACCTCCTCCGTGGTGCCGAGCGTCTGCGCCAACGCATCGTCCTGCACCCTGTAGCTCACCGTGCGCCCATCATCACGCACCGCCGTGCTGTTGGCACTTACCCGCACCGCCTCTATCGCCACAGGCAGCCTATCAGCATCGGAAAAAACGATACTCCTTGCACTATCTACTGCCTCCGTCCACGCCTTCCGATACAGCACCCCATCGGGGCGGAGCAGATCTATACGCTGCACCCTCGCACCGCTGCTCGCTGTTCTGAATTGAACCCACCCTGCGCTGTCGCACGCATACTCCCCCAGCACGGCTCCCAGCGAGTCAACCAGCGCAACGCGACACACAGCGCAGGGAAGGGTTGCCACGTACACGCGGCGTGATGTTTGTCCCCTCGTGCTAGATATAGGAATTACAAGTACAGCAAATGCAAACAGCAGCCCCCTACTCAGGCTTCGCAAACACCTTCTCATCGATCGGGCCGTTCACCTTCACCGACTGAAGCGTCCCCTCCATCGTGCCCATGGCGTTGCGAATCTCCGTTACGGATGGGAACATAGCCCCGCTATGCTCCTCGTAGAACGAATAGCGCATCGTGCCGCCCTGCACCTCCGCCATCACCAGCAAATAATCTTTCTTCGAGAGGTAGACGTTCGACACGCCGCCCAGTTTAAAGGTCACCTCCACCTGGTAGCACGCCGTGTTGTCCACCTTCTTCTCGCCCACCAGCCTGAGTGCCTTCACTGCCGAAGCCTCTCCGTGTGCCATGTAGTCATGAATCGGGCCAAAGGGATCGCTATTCACTAGCAGCATGTTCATCTGCGCCTGCGGCAGTGCCAGCGGCTTGGGGGACTGCATCGTGTTCACCATCCAGCCCTCCCCATTGCGCACGCACACCGTAGTAGAACCACCCGGGAACTCCGTCTTCTGGCAAAACGTTTTGCCCGCCTCTACGTAGTTTAGCTGACGCATGCTCATCCCCCCGCCCTTAACCTCCAGCTCAAGCGCCACGCTGCGAACGGTATCCGTTGCGCCAAGCGCCTTCATGTGCGCTGCGCACACCTCCTCCAAACTCTGCGCATGCAGCCCCGCGCAGCCCGCAGCCAAAAGCACAAGAATAGTAATAACTGTTCTTTTCATAAACGTCTCTCCTATTAATGAATCCTCCAAACTCCTACAGCATACAAAAAAGCACTCTAAACCCCTGCGTTGCCTACATTCTAAACGGTCCTACTTCTTCTCAGCCCTTTTGAGGCCCGAACGTGCTACCCCTCCCTCTACAACTCCCCAGCGTGCCAAAATACCGCAGCACCCTGTTCCGCCCTCTACCGGCTGCGTAGTAGCGTCGGAAGCCCCAATGTTCCCCGCCGCGTACGTTTCAACCGCTGCAACCTCCATCGGCTCTCCCGCACTGGAACTAGCGATGCAACCAACATTCCGTTATAGCTCCCCCTATCATGCCACGCTCCCGCAAAGTAAAAAAGAACTTTCCAACCAACCAAATCAAACTTTATATTTTCAACTAAAAAACGCACAGCCTTCTCGCTCCCACCCTACCCCCCCATTGCTCCTTGAAAAAAATGGGGAGCGATGCTGCGACCCCATCTCCTTTGCATCGCTAAACGTTTGGGTACCACTAGCCCTATCCATCTCCGTCCACCCCCTACAGAACTAGCTACGTTCCAAGCCAAGCGCAATTGTAGCTACTTCCTCGCCCTCTCATCCATCGGTTAAAACGCTACATGAATACAAAAGCGCAGCACGCATTCCCCTCTTGGAAAATACGTGCTGCGCTATCTATGGTGCCCAGGACAAGATTTGAACTTGCACGCCCTGTAACAGGCACCAGCCCCTCAAGCTGGCGTGTCTACCAATTCCACCACCTGGGCAAATAAAGAACTCCCCATCGCCTCTCGTGCCCAGAACAGGAATCGAACCTGCACAACATTGCTGTTACTAGTCCCTGAAACTAGCGCGTCTACCAGTTCCGCCACCTGGGCTTCACGAGATT
>CALHSW010000041.1 GCA_938038735.1 uncultured Bacteroidia bacterium
ATGCAGCCTTATCCGGAGGACGGTCTCGCACTCACGCAATATTCCCTCTACCAAAAATCCGCATAAAATTTACGCGACCAATGCAGCCCGTCCGAAGGACGGTCTCTCAATAGCCGGGGGTTTTTAAACCCCCGGATTCTTGCCTAAAAGGCAAGCCAGTCTGAAAGACTGACCCGCGTAACCATTCACCCCAAAACCACACGCAATGCCCTTCAAAAATCCACATGAACCCTCCACAATGCCCCCCTCCATATAACCGCATAAAATTTATGGGCAACCAATGCAGCCCCGTCCGGAGGACGGTCTCTCAATAGCCGGGGGTTTTTACCCCCCCGGATTCTTGCCTGAAAGGCAAGCCAGTCTGAAAGACTGACCCGCGTAACCATTCACAGCTTAATCCTTACGGCATTCAACCCCACCATAAGACAAAAGCAGCGGCGGCAGCGGGACTCCTCCCACTGCCGCCGCGTTGCATCATTCGGTTTAGCCTACTGCCCTTCGGCCTACTCCGCCTTGACCCCCTTCATCACCAGCTTTAGGCTCGTGGGGTTGCTAAAGAACGACTTGGCGGCCTTCTGCAGCGACGCAGGGCTAAGCGCATTCACCTTCTTCGCATACCCTGTGTACGTGTTTACACCCGACAGCTCGTACCGGCGAAGCTCATTGATCCAATAGCTATTCGTACGGACGGCATCCTCATGCGATTTCAGCATGTGCTTTTTCACCTTCTCTAGGTCGGTCTTTGAGATCGACGTGCTGAGGTTGCGGAAGATACGTTCCACAATCGGCATGAGCGCATCGGCCTTCGCGGGGTCCGTATCAAACACGAAGATCGCCATGGCCGTCTCTATAGGCCTATTGCTAAGCGATAGGTCGGAGCTTACGCCGTAGGTGCCGCCCTGCTCCTCGCGAACCTCCTCCGTGCAGCGCAGGTCTAGTATCTGCGAGAGCGCATTCGAGTAGATAAGGTTGTCCTGATTGTACTTCGCTTTACCGCCCCAGGCCAACGCGATCCTCGTTTTGGGATCCTGCATCTTTTGCTCGTAGCTCTGGTCAACGTTCTTGGCTAGCTCCCGCACCCTGTCATCGCGCCAGTACTCCTTGCCGCCCGCCGGGAGCGAACCGAGGTAGTACTCCACGAACGGCTTTAGCTCGTCGACATTCACATTGCCCACCACCACAAAGGTGAAGTTCTGCGCATTGGCGAAACGCTCCGTGTAGACCCTCTCAGCCTTGGCGAGCGACACATTCTCCAGCAGCGCCTTATCGGGTAGTGCGCGGCGTATGCTGCCCCCGTAGATGGCTTTGGAGAGTCGCTTCTGGTAGAGGTAGTCCGGGTTATTCTCCTGTCCGCTCAGGGCCGTTTGCATCATTTGCATAAGGTTGTTATACCCCTTCTCCTCAAATCGCGGCGCCGTGAAATGCAGGTAGACCAGCTGGAACATGGTTTCCAGCTCCTCGATCTTCGCGGAGCTATTGGCGGAAATGGTGGTTCTGTAAGCTCCTATGCTTGTGCCTACGCTCACGTTTTTGCCCGCGAGGGCCTTCTCCAGCTCGGTGGCATCGAAGTTGCCCAGCCCGCAGCTCTCCTGCACATCGCTCGCGACCATGGCGGAAGGGATGTCATCGTCCTTCATTAGCGAGAGGCCCCCGGGCGCAAACCCAGAGAGCAGCACCTGGTCCTCCTTGAAGTCGGTGGGCTTCACGATAACCTTCACCCCGTTCGAGAGCACCCACTCCGTGGTGCCGTAAGCCTTGTTGGTTTTTGTCGCGGAGACCCTACCCGGCGTGGGGCGCTTCTCGAGGAGGGGTTCCTGCTTCACGTTGTCAACCCAGGCATCGAGGTTGGAGTCGTATATGCCATTGAAGAGCGATTGCACCTGCTCCTCCGTGGGGATTTGATCCTTCTCAGACTCCGGCGCGCTGGCGAAAACCACCACGTTCTTCCCATCAAGGAGCTGCGCGGCCATGGCGTTCACCGCATCCACTGTGATGGCGGGGAGAATGGCCTTTGAGAGCTGAAATTCCAGCTCGATCGGCGGAATGGGCTCATTTTTCGTGAAGTGGTTGATGTACTGCGTTACGTAGTAGGAATTCTTCTGCTTGTTGCGCTCGTCGAATTGCTTCTGAATGGCACGCTCCATCTCGGCCTTTTCCCGCGCGAGCTCCGTTTCCGTGAATCCCTTCTGCCGTATGCGCTGCGACTCGGTGATAAGTCCCTTCATGGTGCTCTGTAGGTTGCCCGGCTGGCCAACCGCAATCATGTACATCATGTCAATCGGTTCAAAGAGGCTCATGTACTGCGACATGCCCATCACGAACGGCTTATCCGCCTGCTGCGATAGCTCGGAGAAGCGCGAGTTGATGAGGTTCACTACGAGCTGGCGCACAATGCTTTCGCTGTAGGTTTTCACATTCTTCGGTTCATTGACCAGCGAGGGGAGCTTGTAGATAATATCTACGCGGTTCATCGTCACCTCGGGGTCGGTGTATGATCCAAAATCTACCCCCTCGGCCGGCGGGATTTGGAAGGTTGGCTTTTTCAATACGTCGGGGCGTTTGGGCAGGGCGCCGGCCATGCGCTTCACGCGGGCCTCCATCGCCTTGGCATCAAAATCCCCCACTACGATGATGGTTTGGAATTCGGGGCGGTACCATTTGTGGTAAAAATCCCGAATGGCTTGGTACTTAAAGCTTTTGAGTTGATCCAGCGTGCCGATGACATCCCTTTCGGTGTACTTAGACCCCCGTGCAGCCGTTTGGATCAGCGATTGCATGAGGCGCCAGTTGGAGTTGCGGCGCGTGCGGAGTTCCTCGGAGATTACGCCGCGCTCCGCGTCGATTTCATCGGCTTCCAGCGCGATGTCGCCCGACCAGTCGCATAGAATCTGCACGCAGGAGTCAAGGAGCCCGGTGCGCGTTGTGGGCACATCGGAGATGTTGTAGCAGGTCATGTCCTGCGTGGTGAAGGCATTGACATCATTGCCAAACTTCACCCCATTGTGTTCCAGTAAGTTGAGTAGATCCTTTTTCGGGAAGTTCTTGGTTCCGTTGAAGGCCATATGCTCCAGGAAGTGGGCCAGCCCGATCTGTTCGTCCTCTTCCAGGATGGCGCCCACGTGGTGCAGGATGTAGAATTCCGCACGGTTTTTGGGCTCCTTATTGGCGCGGATGTAGTAGGTCATGCCGTTATCGAGCTTGCCGTAGAGTACCTCCGGATCCATCGGCAGCGGGGTTTCTTGCAACTGCTCCGGCGTTTGCCCAAAGGCCGCCCCGAACAGCGATGACGCTAGCAGTAGGCATGCCACGGCTAGCGATTTTGTGAGTGTTCCCTTCACGTTCTGTGTAATCATACTGATTATAGTGTTACAAATTAGCGTCCGAAGGTACGAAGATTTTACCGTTTTGCGGGCATTAGGCGTTCCTTTGAGATATCGGGATGGGTAGTGCAAGACCATTGTTGCCCATACGCTGGGCGCGAAACCTACCCGATTCGTACCCGATAGGCATCAAATTCGGATTTCTCCGGAGAAATCCGAATTTGATGCGAAGGGGGTGCGGCTCGGGTGCGTACCCTGAAGGAATTTGTTAGAGATTTTGTTAACTCTTCTCTGTTGTGATGGATACTACGATGCCCATTTTACTGGGGTAAGAGAGGACCTATCAAGCTCCAGAGGCTTTATCTATATCATTGAAACAAAAGCGGTACTATCTGCGTTCTAGGAGGGAGAATAATAACGTTAAGGGCTAAGCTATGAACATTGAAGGGTTTAAAAACTGGGTGTTGAAGAACGAGCCGAAGGAGGCGCCGAAGGTGGAGGAGCATGTGGGCGGCCTGCAGGTGATTGAGAAGCTGCTGGGCAAGGATTTGGACGAGGTGGTGTCGGGTGGTAATATCTCTTCTGTCGCGGATACGGTGAAGGGATTATTGGGCAAGGCCTCGGAGTCGGGGGATGCTATGAAGAAGATGGAGGGGCTAGGCGGTCTGTTAGGGAGCGCCGGGAGTCTTTTAGGAGGGAAGAAGTCAGGCGGTTCGCTGCTCGGCGGACTCATTGGCGGTAGTGCTTCTGGCGATTCGCTGCTTGGCGGTCTAGCGGAGCAGGCGCAGGGATTGCTGAACGGCAAGGTGGACATTGCGTTCCTGCTGGGGCTCTACCAGCGTTTCTTCGCGAGCAAGAAGTAGGGATTTCCTTAGAAGATTCGTGCGGGGCGTGGTCGCAAAAGCGACTGCGCCCCGCCCATTTTTACGGATTGCCTCACTTTCCCCACGAGCTAGGATTGGGGATAATGCGCTGGTTACGGCTTCCGCGGAAGCGTAACGCGGGATCGCGTTGGGAAAGGATGAAAGGTCCATCCACAAGCACGTCAATGTAGGGGAGGACGACTGCCAATTGCTCCTGCTGTAGGATCTCCTCAATGGTGTAGCCCGTGTAGCACCATACGTTGGCATTGGTGTCGCGCTTGAGGCGCCGCAGCAGAGCCAGGAGGCCGAGGGGATTGAAGAAAGGGTCGCCGCCGGAGAGGGTAACGCCGTCGAGCATGCTGTCGCGGTTGATGTTCTGAATGATGGAGTTAAGGAGGGGTTCGTCAAGGGGGATTCCCCCGGTAGCACACCAGCTGGCCGGGTTTTGGCAACCAGGGCAACGATGGTTGCAGCCAGCGAGGTATATGGCGTAGCGCAGCCCCTCGCCATCGGCGATGGTTTCAGGGTAGGTACGCAGGAGGTGAAGATTAAAGGTGTCGATGGGGGGTAGGAGCCCCGTCGACACCTTTTCGCTATCGTCCATTACGAATGCTTAACCCTGTCGCGCTCCTCTGCTTGCTTCGCGGAATTCCACCCGTCGAGGGTGCCGGTAAGGTAGCCAGTGATACGGCGCAGCCGGGCGATTTGGTCGCTGGCGCACACGGGGCATTTGTCGTAGATTACCCCCTTGTAACCGCACTGCTTACAGGTGTCTACGGGGTGGTTGATGGAGCCGTAGCCCACGCCCGCCTCATGCATCGTGCGAACGATTTTCAGAATGACTCTGACGTTCTTTTTTGCCTCGCCGTCCAGCTCCACGTAGGTGATGTGGCCGCCGAGCGTTAGGGCGTGGAATGGAGCCTCCTTACGGATTTTCTCCTCGATGCTGATGGGTTCTGCCACATCGATGTGGAACGAGTTGACGTAGTAGTCGCGGTCATTAACGCCCGGGATGATGCCGAAGCGTTTCCTGTCGATGCGGGTGAAGCGGCCCGAAAGACCCTCCGCGGGGGTGGCGAGGATGGCGTAGTTGAGCGAGTACCGCTTTTTATACTCTGCGGCCACGCTATTCATGCGCTGCAGGGCCTCGTAGAGGGTTTGCCAGGCCTTGTCGCTATGCCCATGCCCCTCGCCGTAGATAGCCACCATGGCGTTGTGCCCGCCGATAAAGCCAATGCCGAGGGTCCCCTGCTTGAGGATGTCGCCCACCTCCTGGTTCGGCGCAATGGCCTTGCCGCCCTTCCACACGTTGTTGCCCATCATGAAGGGGAATTGCATGGCGAACGCAGTGCGTTGGAATTTGTAGCGTTCGTAGAGCTGGTCAGCCACGAGTCGGCACATCGCTTCGAGGGCATCAAGGAATAGCCGCTTGGTCTCCTCTTGGATACTCTCCTTTGTGCCATCGTAGAGGCGCGTTTCGGCTTGTTGCCGGGCAATGATGGCCAGCCGGGGCATGTTGATAGAGGTGAAGGAGAGGTTGCCGCGCCCGATGGAGGTGCGAGGCCCATTGAGGTTCTCGTATACCCTTGTGCGGCAGCCCATGGTGGCCACCTCATGGAAGTAGCGTTGCGGGTCGTCAGCCTTCCACTCATCGTCGTGGTTGAAGGGCGTGTCGAGGAAGACGAAGTTAGGGAAGAGGGCTTTCGCCGTTGTTTTGCACGCCTCGATGAGGAGGTCAAAGTTGGGGGTTGAGTAGGTGAGCTTGCCCGCAAGCGCATCGTCAAAGTTGGCAAGGGCGAGGTTGTAGTCCTCCTCGGAGTAGTTCACCCCGTCCTTCACCTTGAAGATTTGGATAGGAAAAATGGGCACCTCGCCGTGGCCTAGCCCCTCCTCGGTGGTTTGCAGTAGCTCCTTGATGAGCATGCGCCCCTCGAGGGAGGTGTCGGTGCCGTAGTTAATGGAGCTGAACACCACCTGATTACCCCCGCGGGAGTGCATGGTGTTGAGGTTGTGAATAAAGCCCTCCATGGCCTGATGGGTGTCGGTGGCCGTGGCCTTGATGGCCTGGGAGAGCACGATGCGTAGGTCGGCAGTGTCGATGGATAGGTTGAGGGCCTTGGCTACCTCTCCGAGGGTTGACACGGAGGCCTCGCTATCAACGAGCTGGGGTTGTTTCTCAGTGAGGAGTTTATGGATATCCTTATATAGAGTGTCGGCGGGTTCGCTGTGCGTGGCAAAGCCATGCTGAAGCTCCATGAGCCGCGCGAGATGCTTGTAGTAGGATTTGCGTACGCCGTCCGCCATGAAGAAGTCAAAGGCTGGAATGGCCTGCCCGCCGTGCTGTTCGTTTTGGTTGGTTTGGAAAATAATTGTGGCAAGCGTGGCGTAGCTTTGGATGCTTTGGGGCGTGCGCACGCTGCCGTTCTTCGTTTGGAATCCCCTGTCAAAGAGGTCCTTTAGGTCGTACTGGAGGCACGTGGTGGTTTTGGTAGCGTAGTAGTCAAGGTCGTGGATGTGTATGTCGCCGCTGGTGTGGGCGCGGGCGAATTGCGGGGAGACGAGATACTTGGTGGCGTAGTCCTTGGCGTTCTCCGCGGCGAAAGTCATCATCTGCCCCGCGGGGGTGTGCGATGACATGTTGGCGTTGCTGTGGTTAATGTCGTTCACCTCTACGTCCACGATGCCGTCCATGGTGCGCTTGAGCTGGGTACGTTTCTCCCGCTCCATGGTGCGTTTCTCTCGGTAGAGAATGTAACGTTTCGCAATGAACGGATTGCGGGGCATCAACCCATTCTCCACCATGTCTTGGATCTCCTCTACAGAGAGCGTTTTCGTTTCCGCTATCGCGCGCTCCACGCTTTTGATTATGGACGATATGACATCCTGTTGCGCGGCAACACCGGCGGCCCTGTAGGCCTTCTCGATGGCCGCTTGGATTTTGTCAGGGCAGAACTCCTCGAGGGAGCCGTCCCGCTTTTCAATCATACACCCTTCTACCATCCTCGGTGTGGGTTTCCCTTTCTCAGTTACGCTACTTTCGCCTTGGGATAGGAGTATATTTTCTGCTGCTAACGATTTGGAGTTCATAGGATTATGCTGTTTTAGATGTCTATTCTGAAAGCGGATGGTAGTAGGAATTCTCTAGCCATCCTGTGTGACAAAGATAGAGAAGAAAAAGCGATTTATTAGGTAGAAAATGGGAATTTCTGTAAAAAATGTACTATGTTGAAATGGTTCAACTGGTTACAAAAAGCGAATTCTTCTCGAACCAGAAAACGAAAAGAATTGGAGTAAATTGTAAACATTCTACGCGCCGTTGCGTTCCTTAAAGTGTAGGGATGTAAGAGGGAATGGAAAGAGTATCAATGGTATAATGGAGGAGTGAAAGCTATGAAGAACAAGGAGTGCAAGGAGAAAAAACAGGAGGAGTGCTGCTGCGAGGAGACGTGCGAGTGCCAGTGCAACCAAATGCCGCTGATTGGCGAGGAGGCCCCCGACTTCAAGGCGAAAACAACGAAGGGGTGGCTTACGCTCTCGGAGTACGGTAAGGATAGTTGGGTAATTCTATTTTCCCACCCCGCCGACTTTACGCCGGTGTGCACCACCGAGATGAGTGGGTTTGCCAAGCGGCAGGATGAGTTCACAAAGCTCAACGCCAAGTTGCTGGGACTGAGCGTTGATAGCATCTCGGCGCATCTAGGGTGGGTGCAGAACGTCAAGGAGAAAACCGGGGTTTACTTTGACTTCCCTATCATTGCCGACATCAAGATGGAGGTGGCGAAGCTGTACGGTATGATTCAGGGGGAGACTTCGGTTGCGGCGGTGCGTGCCGTCTTCTTTATAGATCCGAAGCGCAAGGTGCGTTTGATTATGTACTACCCGTTGAACGTGGGGCGTAACATGGATGAGATCCTACGGTGCCTCAATGCGTTGCAGACGGTGGATAAGCATAGTGTAGCTACCCCGCTAGATTGGCAGCCGGGCGATGAGGTGGTGCTTCATAGCCCAGAGACGCTCGAGGGGGTGGAGGAGCGCATGAACGGCCCGCAGGACGGGGTGGTAGACTTCTACCTTGCGAAGAAAAAGCTTTAGAAAGCGGTTTGTTTTGTTGGGGTGCAGGGGTCTAACTTTCAGTAGCTAGGCCCCTGCGTTTATATAAAAGGGGGAGAAAAGATGAGCTATAATGGTGCGATAAAGTCCGAACAGTTGCTGGAGCTGTTCAACGCGAGGCAGAGCGAACGGCGGTACGACGATAGAGCTGTGGAAAGGGAGAAAATAGAGCGCGTGTTAGAGGCTGCGCGCTTGGCGCCCTCGGCGTGCAACGCGCAGCCGTGGACGTACGTGGTGGTTGATAGCCCCGAGTTGAAAAACAGTATGGCCGACGCGATTGCCGATAAGGTGCTGCCGTTAAATCACTTCACGAAGCAGGCGCCGGTTATCATCGCGGTGGTGGAGGAGTCGGCTAATCTCACTTCAAGGGTAGGAACCGCGGTGAAGGGCACCTATTTCCCGCCGTTTGATATAGGGCTGTCGTTGAGCCAACTGTGTCTGCAGGCAACCGTTGAGGGGTTGGGTACGTGCATTATAGGTTGGTTGAACCAGAAGAAGGTAAAGGCTCTGCTCGGCATTCCTAAAGGGAAAAAAGTACCGTTGGTGGTAACGTTGGGGTACCCCACCGAAGCGCCGCGGGAGAAGAAGAGAAAACCTTTAGGGGAGATTGCGCGTTGGAATGGATATAGTGAAGGAGAGAGATAGAGGGTTTCCTCGGTTATACGCAGGAACGCAAAGGGTAGCAGTAGGGACTGTAGCCCTTGAATTGAATAAAGAAGGGGAGACGTTTTGCACGTCTCCCCTTCTTCAATGCTTTATCAGCTAGGCTTACGCCACCTCTTTAACAATCTCCATGCCGCGCCGTATGGCCTTCTCGTTGGCCGGTATCAACTTGTGATGCCGCTCTGGGAGAGATTTCTCTAGCCCCTTGATTACGTTCTCCATCTTCACCAGGGGTTTTATCTTTAGCAATCCCCCTAGCACAATCATGTTGAACGTCTTCATGTTCTCCATGGCTGCCGCCTCGTCGGCCGCCGCAATGGTGTAAATCTTGATGTCCTTCCGTGTGGGCGGGGTGTTGATGCCGTTGGGGTCGTAAATCAACGTTCCGCCTGGCTTGACGTGCGACTCAAACTTATCGAGCGACTGTTGGTTAAGCACAATCGCCGTGTCGTACTCCTGCACCACGGGGGAGCTTATACGCGTATCGCTTAGAATCACGGTCACGTTCGCCGTGCCGCCACGCATCTCGGGGCCGTAGCTCGGCATCCAGGACACCTCTTGGCCCTGCATAATTCCAGAGTACGCTAAAATCTTCCCCATTGAGAGTACGCCTTGGCCGCCGAACCCTGCTATAATGATTTCTTCGGTCATTCCTTTTCTCCTTAATTTCTACATTCTACCCATTGGATAAATAGCCGATGCTGCGCGGCGCATCCCGCTCGTTGCGTGAAGTAGCCGCGCAGCACAATTCCGCTATTCGTCTTTCATCACGCCCGGCTTATAGATTGGGAACATGTGCTCCACCATCCACTCGTTCGCCTTGTCTGGCGGCATTTTCCAACCCGAGTTACAGGTTGATACCACCTCAATGAACGAAGTTCCGCGCTTCTCCTTGGTATTCTGGAATCCTTTGTCAATGGCTTTACGAAGCTTCGCTATCGCCGCTGGCGTATGCGCTGACTCGCGGGTCACGAAGCACGTCCCCGGAAGCTGTGCAATTAGCTCCGTGATGACGAGCGGCTGCCCCGCCGTTTTCACATCACGTCCCGTGGGGCATGTCGCCGTGGGCATATTGGGAAGCGTTGTCGGTGCCATCTGTCCCCCCGTCATTCCGTAGATTGCATTGTTGATGAATATCACCAACATGTTCTCCCCACGGTTGCAAGCATGGATAATCTCAGCTGCGCCGATGGAAGCCAGGTCGCCATCGCCCTGATAGGTGAAAACAATCTTGTCTTCGCGCAGGCGTGACACCGCCGTTGCCAGTGCCGGCGCACGTCCATGCGCAGCCTCCTGCCAATCGATGTCAATGTAGTTGTACGCCAGCACGGCGCACCCTACAGGGCTTATCCCGATTACGTCCTCCTGTATGCCTAGCTTTTCGATCTCTTCGGCCAGTATCTTGTGCACCACGCCGTGCGTGCAGCCAGGGCAATAGTGCATAACGTTGTCAGTAAGCACTGAAGAACGCTTATACACCTTGTTCTCAGGGCGCTTTAGCTGCGCCATATCTATCTTCTCTGCCATCGTTCTTCCCCTTATTTTATGCTCGCAATAAACTTCTCCATCGCCTCTACCACACCGTTCGGCGTTGGTATCATACCGCCGTTACGCCCGTAGTGTACCACTGGAACCTTCCCATTCACCGCCAAACGTACGTCCTCTACCATCTGCCCAGCGCTCATCTCCACTGCCATAAAGCCCTTCACGTGCGACAGCAACGCTTGGATGGCCTTCGTGGGATAGGGAAATAGCGTAATCGGGCGGAGCAAACCAACCTTTACCCCCTTGGCGCGGAGCAAATCTACCGCCTTCTGGCATATACGGCTCGACGACCCGTAGGCCACGAACACGTATTCCGCATCGTCGCAGCTTATCTCCTCAAAGCGTACCTCGTGAGCCTCCATCTCTCGGTACTTCGCCTGCAGCTTCTCGTTGAACTTCTCCTGGCGAGCCGAGTCAAGCTCTAGCGACGTGATGATGTTGCGCTTGCGATCCTTGGTCTTGCCATAGGTGCACCACGAACCGTACCGCTCCTCGATCTCCTTGTTGGTTAGGCGGGGCTGGTAGTCCATCAGCTTCACCTTCTCCATCATCTGGCCGATAACGCCATCCGAGATCATCATCACAGGGTTACGATACTTGAACGCCAACTCGAATCCTAGCGGAACGAAGTCGTGCATCTCCTGCACCGACGCGGGCGCCAGCACGAGCAGACGGTAGTCGCCGTGTCCACCACCCTTGGTTGCCTGGAAGTAATCGCTCTGCGACGGCTGGATGGTGCCTAGCCCAGGACCCCCACGCACTACGTTAATGACCAAGCACGGCAGCTCTGCGCCCGCAATGTAGGTCAACCCCTCCTGCATAAGGCTTATGCCCGGGCTTGATGAGGTTGTCATCACCTTCTTGCCACAGCCCGCGCCGGCGTACACCATGTTAATCGACGCCAGCTCGCTCTCCGCCTGCAGCACCACCATTCCTGTCTCCTTCCAGGGCTCTCGCACCGCCAGCGTCTCCAGGATCTCGCTTTGCGGCGTGATGGGGTAGCCGAAGTAGCCGTCGCAGCCGCACCTGATCGCTGCCTCGGCTATCACCTCGTTACCCTTCATCAACGTGTATTCTGCCATTCTTTACTCTCCTTTCTTTACTATGCCACCTTCATACGGTACACTTCAATCACGCTGTCTGGGCATACCGTTGCGCAGCTCATGCACCCTATACATGCCTCCGGATTCGCCATGTAGGAGTAATGGTACCCCTTGGCGTTCACCTCGTGCGCTAGCGCTAGAGTCTTGGTCGGGCATGACACCACGCAAAGGTTACACCCCTTGCAGCGCTCCTGCTCCACCTCTACTGTTCCTATCATCTTTGCCATATCGCTACTCGTTTTACGTTGTTAATATCTTCCACCTACTGCCTCGTGCCGCCGTACATATTTTGAAATGCCGCCATGCGACTCTCCAGCAGCTCGTACTGCGTGGGCGGCACGTGCGACACGCACGCCCGTAGCCCCTCTGTCCGTTCGCTCCCCGTTGATCCCAGGGAGATGGCACTCACCCCAAACTCTATCAAGGCGCGCAGTAGCTCACCCCCGTTCAGCCCAGGGTACGACAGCGTGAAGTAGAACCCATTGGCCAACGGCACATCCCCATCCCTATCGTACACCACCTTGAAACCGTACTTCTCAAATATGGCACGCATCCTCTCGGCGCGTCGCCCATACTCCCGCACCTCGTTCACAAAATCGTACTCCCCAGCGTTCGCCGCCTCCAGCAGCGCCGTGAATCCACGCTGCACGGAACTCGCCACGCCCGACGACAGACCGTACATAGCTCCGTACACCAACGCCCGTCCGAACACATCCGAAGGGAAGTACTTAGCCAACTCCTCGTACTTCGTGGTGCGAAGCGTATCGCTCACCACGAGCGTGCCTATACGCTGCCCCGCGTAGCTAAACGCCTTAGACCCCGAAATCAACATGATCCACCTATCGCAGTAGCGCGCCACGGTTGGCTGGTAGGGCGGCTCGCCCGGTTTCGACAGGTCTTTTCTGAAGTCCATGCAGAAGTACGCCAAGTCCTCAACAATCGGCACATCGTACTCCCGCGACAGCTTCCCAATCGTCTCCAGCTCCTCCTCCGTTAGGCACACCCACGATGGGTTGTTCGGGTTGGAGTAGAGGATGGCGCTCGTGCGCCCCTTCTTCAAATAGCTCTCCAGCTTGTCGTGCAGCTTGCCGGCGCGGTAGTTGTACACATCGAACGTGTCGTACTCCATGCCGAGAATCCGCAGCTGCGTCTTTTGCACCGGAAAGCCGGGGTCAATGAATAGTACCCTGTCGTGTCCCGCCTTGCAGCGGTTTACCAGAAGGAATGCCGCCATGCCCCCCTGCATCGACCCCACCGTCGGCACGCACCCCTCCGGCGAAACCTCTATCCCTATGAAATTCTTCACAAACAGCGACACCGCACGCTTAAGCTCTGGGAAACCGTCCACCGGGGGGTACTTCTGCGCGCACCCCTCGCGGAGCGCCTTCACCTCTGCCTCCACCCCTATTTCCGATGGTTTCAGCCCAGGCACACCCATCTCCATGTGGATAAACTCCTGCCCACTTTCCCTCTCCACCTCGCTGGCGAGCCGCGACAGCTCTCGGATAGTCGCCTTCGACATGTCCGTTATTCCCATTGAAGCCAAGTGCTTCTCTACTATCTCTTTCGCTACTGGGGTGGTCATCGTGTGTTTATCCATGTATGTTGCCTCTCCTCTTTTTCCGCTTACAATATTACGCTTTTTCTGTTAATCTTTACCATACGGCTTGCTTTTTGTACGTGGATTGAAAACAGATAGCACATTTAATGCGCTAGAGGTAAACCACTTACATCAATCCCCCCGCAGTCCATTTGCTAGGGATTACTACATAAATTTGAGTCGTGATAAATTGCTACTTACTCGCCCCGCCGACTCCCCATTTCTGACTATTATGCAACAGCCTTCCTGCGTCTAGAACCACCGCGCGTGTACTCGTTAGCGATAGGGCGAAATCCCCACTTACACGAAATCCCACCACCCACGCAATCTTCTCTCCGCATTCTACAACCCTTACTTGCTCCCTCATGTGGCTCGCTACGCGTTCATCCGTTAACACATCGCTCACCAACTTGCTTCCCCTCATGCCGAGCGGACGAATCCTATCCCCCGCACGCCAAGGCCGTACCACAAATAGATATTGCAGCCGATCGGCATCTAGCACGGCAACGGCTTTGCCCCGGGCTGCGTACCTCCGCAGCGCGGCAGCATCGGGGAAAGGGCCGCACGCCTCTTCGTGGATAGTCAACGAACCCCTGTGCTCCGCGCTCTTGTACCATTCCTCCCCGCTAGTGATATCAACAGTGGAGCCTAGCCATAACCCCTGTCGCTCCGTGCGGACTTCAACGTTTCCATGGCGAATGTACTTTCCCACGTCACCCCCGTTGAGCCAGCGTAGCGCATCGCTTGCCTGCTGCGGGCTGAAGCCGAGATACCCCATCCTTTCACGGAGCCAAAAGCGGAGAAGCTTACCGTGTTCCATTGCCGCAGTGCTGTCTGTGGCCACAGTCTCTCCCTTTTCGGCTAGCGGTGCATCTACTTTCCCCCACAGCCTTTCGCTCTCCTCTAGCAGAGCTTCCCGCGCCTCGCTGAGTGCATCGCTCGCCTGCGACATGTGCTCAATGGCCCGGCGGTTCACCCGAACCATCGCCGTAATCGCGTTGTGGCGTATCACGTTGCGGGCGTACTCTTCGCCAGCGTTTGTGGCATCCTCTCGGTAAGGCATCTGTTGTTCCGATATCCATCGGTCTATGTCGTGACGGGTAGTTTCAAGGAGCGGTCGAACGATTATCCCATTCTGTCGCGGCATGCCGCGTAGCCCCTGTAGCCCCGCACCCCGCGCTGCGTTGAGAAGCATTGTCTCCGCCTGATCATTGGCGTGGTGCGCCACCGTGAGGCGGGAGTAGCCGTGCGCTTCGCACAGCTCGGCAAACCATTCGTATCGCAGCTGCCGTGCCCCCTCCTCGGTGCCAACGTTGTGCTCTTTGCACCATGCCAACGTGTCAAAGCGCGCCACGTGGAGGTCTACGCCCAGCGCCCCGCACTCCGCACGGGTGAACTCCTCATCGCCATCGGAGGCAGCCCCTCGGAGATGAAAATTGCAGTGTGCCGCCGTGAGATCCCAGTACCCTAGACCCGCCAGGATGCGCAGCAGCACCATTGAGTCCCGCCCCCCGCTAACGGCCACGAGTATCCTCGCTCCAAGGGGAAGCAGGGCGTGCAGCCTTATGTATTCCTCTACGCGCCGTGCCAACCAATCACCGCGTAGGTGTACAGTCGCAGCTGGCGGTGCTTTATAGAAATCTCGTCCCTCCATACGTTTCTTTTTGCTGCGCAAATGTAACGAACTACGGAGAATAAATCTTTATGGAACTGTTGCGACATGCGGCAAACACAGCGCGGCCTTCCCCGCGCTAATGGGGAAGGCCGCTCTATCACTCCTGCTAGCCTAAGGCTTTACCTACGCACCACCAGTTTCAACGCCTTGCGCTCGCCGTTCGCCGCTTCTACCACCACAATGTACACCCCCTCGGTCAGACTCTCCACCTGTAGGTTCGTCTCCTCCTCGCCGTGAACGGCCTGGCTCAACACCTGCACGCCTGTCAGCGCATAAACCGCTACGCGCCTCGCGTTCTCCACGCCGCGGAGCACCGTGGCCACGCTCGCCGGGTTTGGATACATCTCCACGCCAGCCAGCAGCTCGCTCTCCACAGGGGTCGTGTTCCCATTGTTCTGGTCTTTCTTCTGCAGCACGAAGGTGAAGTCAAGACCGTGCGCCTCTAGAGTTACCTCCACCGGTTCCGGCTTGTTGTACCCCTCCTTCGCGACCGCAATGCGGTATTTCCCCGCGGTGAGTTGCATTTTCACCCAACCTTCTGACTTCGTTGTGTCCTGTGTAATGGAGTCGGTCCCCGAGAATATCTTCACGACCACGCCGTCTATCGGTTTTAGATCCTGATCCACCAGGAACACATTGAGGTAGGGGGCTGCTAGAGGTGTCAGCTCAATCGTGCCGGGCGTCGCTTTGCCATCAGCATCCACCGATACTATCACCTTGTCTTCGGCATAGCCGGTCGCCGTAGCCAACACAGGATAGCCATCCCCTACCATCAAGCTCAGCAACACCTCTCCATCGCCATCAGTATCTGCATGCTGCGCACCCACCGTTACCGTAGCGCCTTTGATTTTTTGCTTCGTCTTCGCATCAACCACCGTCAACTTGACTTCCTTGATGTTCTTATCATCTAGGTCTATCTCGTTCGGTTTTGCCTTCCCATCCTTATCCACAGTCACCGGCACTGTCACTACCTTCTCGCCTTTCTCCACGGTCACTGTCCCATTCTTCTCGATTGGCACCGGCACATCCTCAACCGTTGCGTTGCCATCGCCATCGGTCTTTTTCGTATACGGAGCGCCGTTCCCATCCACGATTGTCACCGTGGCATCCTTCACGGGGTCTGCGCCTTTGGTCACCTTTATCGTCACATTCTTCTTGCGCATTAGCTTGATCTCGTTGGGCTTCGCCTTGCCATCCGTATCCACCGATACCTTCACTTTACCATCGGCATAGCCAGTCGCCTTAGCCAACACAGGGTAGCCCGACTTTCCTCCCAGCAGGTTCAGCGTCACCTTCCCATCCGTACCAGTCGTTGCCGTCTGCGCACCCACCGTCACCGTGGCACCCTTGATGCCGTCGTTCGGCGTCACCGCATCAACCACCGTTAACTCGACCGGCTTGGCAGACTTGAAGTCTATCTCGCTCGGATCTGCCTTCCCATTCTCGTCCACCGTCACCGGTACCGTCACTACCTTCTTGCCTACCTTCACGGTTATCGTCCCATCGGTCGGCGCCGGCACATCCGGCACTGTTGTATTGCCTTCGGCATCGGTTGTTGCCTCGTGCGGATCGCCATTACCATCCACTATCGTGACCGTCGCATCCTTCACGGGATCAGTTCCGTTCGTCACCCTTATCTTCACATCCTTCACCACCGTCAGCCAAATCGTGTCAGGATCCGCTATACCTTTATCATTCACCGATAGTACCACCTCTCCATCGGCGTAGCCCTCAGCCTTAGCCAACACAGGATAGCCTTTCTTCCCTACCATTAGGTTCAGCGTCACCTTCCCCTCGTCCTTAGTCTTTGCCTCCTGCGTACCCACCTTCACCATGGCGTCCTTGATGCCTTTTCCCGTCACCGCGTCCACCACCTTCAGCTCGACCTCCTTGGCAGACTTGAAGTCTACCGTATTCGGATCTGCATTCCCATCCTCGTCCACCTTCACCGGCACCGTCACCACTTTCTCTTCGCCGTTGATCTTAGCCTCCACGGTCACCGTCCCTTCGGTTGGCGCCGGCACACCCGGCACCACCACCTTGCCATCTTGTCCCGTTTTAGTTGGATCAGTCTTATACTCTCCGTTCTCATCCACTATCGTTACAGTGGCGCCTTCAACGCCATTATTCGGACCATCAACAACCGTTATGGTTACCCCCACCGCTCTCTTCCATTCCGCTACCAGCGTGATGCTCTCAGTCACCTTCTTGCTGAAGTCGTACTTCACACCCTTAAGCTGCCACTCCACGAACTTGTAGCCATCCTTTTTTGGCTCAGCCGGCTTCGTGGCACTCTTGCCTTCCTCCACCTTCTGCGGTGCCACCGCCGTGCCGCCCTTAGAGTCAAAGGTCACGATGAACTCCACTTTTCCACTCTCCATCCACTTCGCTACCAGCGTGATGTCTTTTGTCACCTGCGTGTCGAGGTCGTAATCTGCGCCATCCAGCAGCCAACCCGTGCAGGTGTATCCTGCCCGAATGGGCTTCTCAACCTTATCCGACGGTATCGACTGGTCCTTCTCCACCTGTACCTTCCGATACCCATTTCCATTCGTGAACGTTCCCCCGGCCGCGTTGAAGGTCACCGTGTACTGCGTGGGCAGCGTCGCGCCATTCTGGTACAGCGTCACTACAACCGTCAATCCCTCCGCCGGCAGCTTCACGCTACCCGGCACGTCCTGGTACGTGTCCTTATGCACCGTGTAGCTGTACTCCTTGTCAACCGTCAGCCCCTCAAACTTCGCCGCGCCGTTGGCATCCGTCGTCTGCGCATCGTTCACCCCCTCAACCTTCACGCTCGCGCCCTCCACCGGATTGCCATCCGCGTCCTTCACCACGAACGTAGCCGTCGCGGTGGCCGGCACGAACTCCGCCGACACCTCCACGGCCGCCGCCGGCATCGTGAACTCCTTCTCGCCGGTGATGTCCTCCTCGTGCCGCACCCCGGCCGCGTCCGTGTACGTGTAGGTCAGCTTCTCCAGCTTGTAGCCCGCATCCGCCGTCGCCGTCACCGCCACCTCAACGCCCGCGGCCGCTTGCGTCACCGGCACCGTCACCTTCCCGTGCGCTATCCCAGTCGCCACCGTCACCGTGTACTCTTTCCACTCTTCCCACTCAACGTATATGGTGGTTGGGGCGTCTACTTTCAAGTCATTTTTTGAATAGGTGGGTTCGTTTACCATCTCAACCGTTCCACCTATCGTCACGCTCTTTATCCGTTTTCCTTGCGGTGCATGTACGCATACGCTGATTGAGCTGCCGCACCGCACCGTATCCCCGCTCGATAGCTCCCGAGCGTTTTCGTCCGTCACCTTAACCCCCTCGCTGAAAGTCACCTTCGGGCTCCACTCCGCCTTGAGGGCAATGTCACCTTTCACCTTCTCTGAGAACTCATACTTCTTGCCGCCATCATACCATCCTCGCAGCTCCCAGCCATCGCGCGTCACAACAGGCATAGAAGCGTATCCCTCCTTCTTCACCCTTTGGCTCTCTACCGATGGCCGTCCGCCATTCGCGTCGAAGGTCACTGTGTACTCTTCAATCTTCTTCCACTGCGCCACCAGCGTGATGTCCGCTTTCACCTGCCGGCTGAAGTCGTACGGATCGGTCTGCCTTTCCTGATACCACCCCTCAAATAGATACTCTTTCTTAGTCGGGGCTGGCTTCAACTCCACCACGCTCGTCCCCTTTACTACGCTATTCACAACATTGTTGGGTGACCCTAAGTAACTCCCCCCATTTAAATCAAAGGTAACTTTGCAGGTAGTCTTACCAGGATCTAACTTCCACTCTGCGTATAGCGTATCACTCTTACCCACAACATACGGCCAGTCCACATTGCTATTGGGCAACAAGCTCGCATCCGTATGCCAATTCACAAAAGCATATCCGTCTTTATGTGGAGTGTAGTCGATCTTGTTCAAGGATGTCCCTTCGTCCACCGCCATCGGGTTTTCCGGGAGGTACATTTCCCCGCCGTTAAGCATAAAGGTCACCTTGTAGATCGCCTTCCACTGCGCGGTGAGCTCCGCGGTGCCATCCTTGCCCGCCAAGTCCGAAACCGCTTCGCCATCAGTATAGGTTTGACCTTTCTTATCCTTCCACCCATCGAACCGATACCCCTCTGCCGTGAATTGGTTCAGGTGCAGCTTCGTCTTGATCCCCACCGGCACCCGCTGCGCATCCATCGTCCCTTCAACTGTGGCACCTGCTGCAACCTGTCCTCTTTCAAACTCTACGGTGTAGTACTCCTTCGCGAACGCTGCCCGCACGCAGACCACCCCATCGCTGCCCTCAACAACCCACGTGTTGGCGCCAGACGATTGCCTATGCGCTGGGCCGCTCACCTCGGGCACTGGCAGCTCCGCCGCCTGGCCGATTCCGGTCACCTCCACGCGGATGGTCTGCCCCTCCTGGAGCAGTGCACCATTATCGAGCCGCGCCCCGGTCTCCACATCGGTCACCACCACATCACCGCCCAGAGCGCTGTTCTGCACCTCTATGGCCAGCGCGATCCTGTGCGTCGGCACGAAGCGTGCCTCTACAAAGACATTCCCCTCCTTCGGCACGCTGTAGCTCTCCCCGCTCTTGTGGTTTACCCAGTTCACCTGCAGCAGCACGGCCCGATTCCCCGGGAATGCGTAGGATGAAACCGTTAGAGCCTTTACCGACGACGCATCAATGGCGTCTCCATCCCTCAGCTCTCTGCCATCCGGGGTGGCCACCTTCACGTAGCCGCCCGGCGTAGTCACGATGTAAACCCTACACTGCGTGTCGCTCGCTTCTTTGAATATGGCCCGCACGTAGATATTCCCCTGCCCCACGGCCATGCCCTCGGTGTACTTGCCGCTCTCCGCGCCGTGCTGATTCCGCTGGTTAACGAAGAGTGCCTCCAGCTTGTAGTCTGTCGCTGCTGTGGCCTTCACCCGGATTTCATCCGTGCTGTATATCGCATCGCCCGAGTAGATTTCGCTCCACACCCCTTGGGCGGCACTCTTTCGCTCCACCACTACCTCGCCATCGCCCTCCTGCTCCACGAAGAGCGCGTAGCCATCCTCCTGCACGAAGGTCGCCTCCACAGACACATCCTTGCCGCTCGGCACGATGTAGCAGTTCCCATTCGGGAATAGCTCCCCGTTCACCCGCAGCAGGGCGAGCCGCTTCCCAACCGCCGGCCGCGCCGTGATGGCGAGCACATCCTCCCCCTTCACCTCTGCCCCGGTGGCGAGCTGCTCCACGCCGCGGATTACCTCCACCTCGCCCATCGGTTTCGGCTCTCCAATCACGCTGATGCGCAGCGTATGCGTATTATCCTTCACGAAAACTGCCTCTACAAACACATCCCCGCTCGCAGGAATCCGCACGGTTTGCACTTTTTCCCCTACCTTAGCTATTGACTCAAAGCGACCATTCACCCGAATTCCCGCCAATCTATAGCCCGCATCGGGCGTAGTGCATACCTTTAGCGATGTTTCAGTCTTATTGAGTTGCGCTCCATTTTTTATCTCCACACCGCTTCCCATTACGCTATCAATAGTTCCTTTTCCAATCTTAGCGTACGTGAGTACACGCTCCCCATCATTCTTCCGCCACACGGTAACAATTCTCACATCACCATCCTTTGCATCTTCTGGAACCTTCCACTCCCCTAGTTTTACCCCTCGTGGAACGACCTTGCCAGCCTCTCCCGCCACCAAGCTATCGTTTATCGTGACGCTTACCAATTTGTAATCAAGGAGTCTATCTCTATTGGCTTCAAACGTTAGCACTCCACCTTTTGGTACCAAGCCTTTCCACGAATCTCCATCTTTCTTCCACGAAACAGGACTCACCTGATCGTACTTCACAAGCAACTCATCGCCATAATCAAGCCCCGTCTTTCCATCCAGGTATTGCTTCATAGTGGCAGAAACAGAAACTCCCTCCTTTTTACGGATGTACACGTAGACATCTTCTTTCCAATCAATGCCTGGTCCCCAATAGGCAGCTCCTTTTGGGTTGGGAGAACTGCCAGCTACAGGAACTTTAACTGCACCGCTACTCGCACGAATGACCACCGTGACTTCATAGTCGCCCAAAATGTTTTTGCTATTATCAGCCTGTATCCAGTCATAATTATTAGCAGGAATTATGAGACCTTTATTATTTGGAATCCCCACCGCAATGCAGCCACCTGATTCCTTCTGCATGTCTCTTTCTCCATCCCTTATTGGATAGACATCACCTAGACGACCTTTTGGACCGCACACATCCACAATGAAGTCCTTGTCCTTGGGCACACCCTTCCCCCTCACTATATGCAGCACGGGCTGAGTACCTGGCGTGGGGGGCTGTACTGTAGCTTTTTCAAACGTTGCGCCCACCTGGAACGCATCCTTTTTTGCGTCATTTGCGTTCACCGTGACCTCCTTCGCCCAGTTGGAAGCCCCATTCGCCGTGAAGGCGCGGCCATTCACGCTAATCTCAGTGACCCTTGACTTCTCAGATGTGCTCCCCCGCGCTTGAATCTTTAGCCGCTGCCCCTCCTTGAGGATCGTCCCCTCCTCCAACCGCTGCCCTGTGGCAACGTCTATCACATCCACGTAGCCCGTCGCCCCCTCCGTATGCACCACTAACGCTGGCTTGGCATCCTGCTTCACGAAAATCGCCCGAACGTAGACATCCTGTCCTTCCACTACTGTCCAGGTTGTATCGTTTGCCTTGACCTTCTTCCCATTTACCTCAAACTTTACGCACTTGTAGCCTACGCCATCTGGTATTGGTGTCAATTTAATAGAATCGCAAAGTAGTGGCTTTTTATCCCATACAGTATCTGCGTATAGCAATTGTCCATTGGTGAACTCCCCTTTGCTCTTTTGGCCTTGGAAACCCTCTGCCTTGATGCGTCCACTGCCTATCACCTCGCATTGCAGCGATGGCACCCGATATAGTTCTTTATATAATTTGTTTTTTTCTTTTGTTGTCAACTCCACCAGCACATCGCCGCTCCCCTGCACCAGCCACTCATCGCCCGGGGCAAAGCGTCGCCCGTTAATCCGTAGGCTCGCCACAACCGCTCGATCCGTTACGTCTACCTTTAGCCTATCGCCAGGCAGCACCTCTGCCCCCGCTTGCAGCTCGGTGTTTCCCCGCACCACCTTTATGTGTGCCCCTTTACCCACCTCGCTGAGCATCAGGATCTGCTTCCCATCCTTCACGAAGTAGCCTACAACGGTCCGCGGCTCGTTATCTGGAATTGAAAAAGTGGTATCATGCACAACGGCATTGTCTATCGTAATGTAGGCCAACCGGCTCCCCCGTTTCGGTTTCGCTAGTATTACATATTTATCTAGAGCATGGCACAAATCGCGCGGCTGTATTCCAAGCGGGCGAACCTTTGCCTCCTTGCCCGTCGCCACCCCTGCAATCGGGTAGTGCGATTTATCGGTGGAAGTACCGACTAGCGGCAATGTGTTTATTTGGAAGCGTTCCTTCTCCCCATCGCCCCGGCAAAGCGTTTGAATGTATCGCCGAGACCCAGCAAAATCTGAGAAACATACCTCAACCCACAGATCTCCCTGCGACATGTCGTAGCTACCCAAATCAGATCCATTAACAAAACTGCCATACGACTTTCCATTCAAGGAAAAATCTACTACATCGTACGCCTTTGCCTTGAACTTCAACTTGCTGCTCCGGTTGAGGTCCCTATAGCTATCATTAGTAAGTATTTTGTATTCCTTACCATCTGCAGAGTAGTCAACTCCTAAACCCACCTTCCTGACGTACACCACTTTCACCAAGAATTGTTTCCGTTGGAATCGCACCCCCACGTGCACAGACTTCGTCCCCGCCTTTGCGATATAGGTAAGCTCATTACCATCCTCATCCTTCTGCACCTCGCCATTCACCCGCCACTCGCGTACCCCCCACCAGTCTGATGTCTCGCCGAAGTTTGCCATCTCCCCCCAATCGCCCTTCGCGTCCTTGGCAAGCTTCACCTTGAAGGTAAGTTCTGTACCTACCTCCACCTCCTGGTTAAACGAGGCGGCTGGTACGAAGGTCTCCGAACCTTTAACCTTTACCCACAGCTCGCCCCCCTTCTCATGGGTTCTCCGATTCTGGGGTACCCCATACTCGTCCCGCACGAACGTGTTGTCGTAGCTATCAAACACCCCCGCCGTGATGCGTACCTTCTCCTTCGCAGTCTGCGCCATCGCCCCCACGGGCAGCAGCAGCAACGCCACGAGAAGCCACCCCATGGCGCCTAGTATCCCCTTTCTCATTGTACTAAACGTTTCCATTTTTCTTTTTTTTTTTCTAAAATTTCACCGCGCTCCATGCCCATCCTATGCACCTTCCACATAAAGACAATCTTTTCTCTCTTTATAAAATTTCTTGACCCTGCGCCCACTTTTCGCCGCATGCAATCAAATAGACTAACGAGAAGACGGAGAGAAATGTTGCCGCAGTGCCAACCGAAGGGCAAAGGGAAGCTACGCTGGATTTAGGAAGTTCAGAACGAACCGAGAATTTTCTTTTAGATTTAGAAAAACAAAGGATGTCGTTTCGTTGGGGCATCTTTTGCATTCGTCCAACATTTCACCCCGTTCACCCCTCCAAAAGGCCCATTCGTCCAAAAAGGAGGGAATATCTGTCACCCTGAAGCACAAAATGCAAAAAAAAAATGTCCCTCCACGCCCTTTATCTCCGTGCGCAGCGATATGGTCGCAATCCGCATGCAAGGGTCGCCACCCCGCATAAAATTACCGCCGTAATGCCCCTCTAAAAGAACCGCATAAAATTTATGGGCGGCCCTTGCAGCCCTATCTGCAGGACGATCTCGCAATCACGCAATATTCCCTCTACCAAAAATCCGCATGAAATTTACATTCCGCCAATGTAGCCCCATCCGAAGGACGGTCTCTCAATGGGGCTAACCCATGCAGCCCTGCCCATGTCAATCTCCACGCTATATATACGCATGCAAGGGTCGCCAGGGTCAGTCTTGCAGACTGTTGTGCCCTTGGGGGCAAGGGCACCGGGGGTTTAAAAACCCCCGGCTATCCAAAGACCGTCCTACGGACGGAAAACGCAGCGGCTGCGCCGCACCCTTACTATCGGTCTCTCAATGATC
>CALHSW010000042.1 GCA_938038735.1 uncultured Bacteroidia bacterium
CAGCGTGGAGACCAGCAGGCTCTTGCCGAACCGCCGCGGCCGGCTCAAGAAGTAGTACCTCCAGCCCTTTGCAACCAGCTCGTAGATTAAATCGGTTTTATCCACGTAGAGCGCCTCGCCGTTCCGTAGATTCTCAAAGCTCTGCTCCCCTATCGGGTATATAATCTCCGTGCCCATTTTGCCTCCGCTCCTTTACATTTTACAGCGTAAAGATACTATTTTTAGTTGATAGGTAGAGGCTCTTTGTAGCGACCACACACCCTAAAGAGAGAACATCTTCAACTCTGCCATGCAACATCAAGGCGACCAAAGATCCGCCCTACTGACTAATACCAATCAATCGCTATTCAAGTTCCCTTCCGCCCCCCCCACAAATCGACTTGTAGCCTCGGTGTGTAGCGCCACCCTCTGCGTATGGCCATCTCAACCGCCACCGGCTCGCTTGCTCGCATCGTGGTGCTATCGCCTCCCATCGGCATAATCACCACTGGAAATCGCTCCCACCCCTCCAGTGCCAAGAGAAGTGGGTCAATCAGCTGCACCTCATCCTCCTTTCGCCCCACCACAAACTTCAACTGCAAAGCATCGCGGCAGCCCCGCTTGGCATCCAGCCACTGCTGCAGGGATAGCACATAATCGTGCGATGGTCTTCCCTCAACGAACGTCTCCTTTTGCCGTTTCGGTGATACGCTCACCAAATCCACGGCTCCCGCCACCTCTTCGCCAAATATCGTTCCGTTCGTTTCCAGCGTAATGTGCAGCCCATCCCGCCCCGCTTTTAACCCCTGGCAGAGTTCCGCAACCGCCTCCGCCTGAAGCATCGGCTCGCCACCGGTAATCACCACGTGGCGCAAAGCTCCTAAATGCTCTACCACCACCTGCACCACCTCGGCTACCCCCTGCACGCTGCCCCCGCTCGTCCGCTGCGCATGTGGCGTATCGCAATACGCAACGCTACCACCAACACCTCGGAATTCGCAACGCAGATTACACCCAGCCAACCGCACGAAAAGGCTTGGCACCCCCACCAAAATACCTTCCCCCTGCAGCGTTCCGCTCACGCTCGCACCCACCGCGGTGGCCTCCCCATGCGCCAATGGGAAAACCCCTTCAGAAGAGAGCGCCACCTTCACCGCTACTGCCGCTTAACGAGTGGATCCTCCATGCCCGCCTCCGAGAAGGCCCGCGCCCGCAGCATGCAACTATCGCACTGCCCGCATGGTTCTTCGCCCCCAGCGTAGCACGTCCACGTATGGCTCAAGTCAACCCCAAGCTCCACGGCTAACCGCAACTCCTCAGACTTTCGCATATGCAGAAAGGGCGTCTCCAGCACGATTGGAACTCCCTGCGTCAGCTTGCGCTCCGTTCCAGCATTTATAGCCTTCTCCATCGCATCAATAAACTTCGCCCTACAGTCTACATAGCCCGAATAGTCCGCCTCGCTAATGCCCAAATAGATTGCCGTTGCACCTACGGCCTCGGCCAGCGATGCCGCCACGGAAATAAACACCATGTTACGCGCCGGCACGTAGGTGTTCGGCGTTTCGGTACGCTCTAAATCGCCATGCTCCATTGCAATCCCCGCATCGGTAAGCGATGACCCGCCCCACGCCGATAGCGACAAATCTACCACATGATGCGACACCACCCCCACCGCGGCCGCTTGCCACTTCGCGCACGCCAGCTCCTTGCTATGATGCTGCCCGTAGCGAAACGATAGCGCATACACCGCCCCGCACTCCCTCGCCGCTATGTGCAGAGCGATCGCGGAGTCCATCCCGCCCGAAAGCAGCACTACGCTCTTCGCATACTTCTTTTCTGCCATTCCTCTCTCTATTTTACATCCGCAAAGATACCGCTAAAAATGCACGTTGCCGAACGAGTAGCAATTAATGTTACACCCGCAACGCTGCTGCCTCTACCCCCTTGCCACCTTCCACTCCTGTATCCCCCGCTCCGCCCGCGAGAAGCTCACCCCGATGG
>CALHSW010000043.1 GCA_938038735.1 uncultured Bacteroidia bacterium
GGCGGGCTATTGCATAAGTAAATTCAATGTGGGGGTTGGTATGGGGAGGCCGTGCATATCCGTTCTATTGAGAGACCGTCCTTCGGACGGGGCTGCATTGGTTTGCAAAAATTTGGGCGGGGTATTGTGTGCGCAGGATGAGAATTACGTTGGTCACATTTTGTTCCCCACGTAGTACCCAAGGAGGAGGCCACATATGGAGAGCAGGAGGGAGGAAGAGATGTAGAGCAGGGCGAGGCGGGTATCACCCTGCGTAAAGAGTGAATGGATTTCGTAGGTGAAGGTGGAGAAGGTGGTGAACCCTCCACAGAATCCGGTGATGAGGAGCGGGCGGAAAAAGATGGCATCGGGGTATTGGCGTTGGCCCCAAATGGAGAGGAATGCAATGAGGAAGGAGCCAACCACGTTTACCACGAGCGTAACGATCCAGCTTGGTAGCATGGTTGCGTGGGCTGCAGCCTGCCCAATGCCGTAGCGAAGCGTGGCGCCAGCAGCTCCACCTATTGCAACGTAAATAAAGCTTACCATTTGTTACGAAAAGAACATTGTAGGTTGGTTCAGATTGCTACGTTTGGCTACAGAAAACAACCGTGCAAATGTAGACAAATTTTCCCTGGCTATTGAGGAGACCGTCCTACGGACGGAACGAAAAGCGACTAGTTTTGGGCGTGGTATTTCGTTACCATCGGATTGGCCAAAATAAAACGTCGGCGGGCATTGATGCCCGCCGACGTTTTATTTTGCAAGGCGATTTGCCTTATCGTGGCGGCTAGTGCGTAACTGAAACAAATGCTTCAATATACCCCTCTTCCCCCTTACTGTTCTTAAGCCAAACCTTTCCCCTCTTCTGGCTGCTTGTCCCAGGCTGCAGAGAGTTCATAATCTCTTCGAGCTTGTCTTTGGGCAGGGTTATCGTTACGCATTCTTTGTTCTCTGGTTTGATGTCCATGGTCGGCACTACCTTGACGCTCCACCCCTCAAAGTCGCCCTCTACTTTCGTAACGCTGTAGCCGCCCGTGAGGAAGCCAACGTTAGGCAAGCTCCGAACGAGCTCTTCTATTTTAAATCTATTGGGATTGAAACCGAAGTCGACATCGTCAATTTTCTGCGGGTCGTTGGGGGTATTAAAGTCGTACGAGACTTCAATATCTCTATTGCTTTTAATTACTGCGCCAGGGGTAGCGGCATCGGCACTATACTTTAATGTGACAACAAAATCGCCTTGAAGTGATGCCGTAGCGGAGTTGCTTACGATGCTTTTTGCCTCGTCAATTGAAACTTTTAGCTTTAGCCCCTTGACCATCTGCACCTTACCATTGAGTACGGTTTTAACATCCACAACCTCTACGAGGTCTTTCCCCACGCCCTGTACCTCAATATCGTAGCCGGTGGTTGCGTATCCCTTGTCAGGATTGGCCGCGAACGTTACGTAGGGATGCCATACCTGATTCCACTTGGTGATTGTAGGGCTTCCAATGTTACAGGCTAGCTTAGCCGAAGCGGTTTGGATGTTGCCTGCGGCTTTTACGACGACAGTGTCTTTGGAGACGATGGTGCCGCCGTTGGTAACTCCAAAGATGGGTTTATTGTTATTGCATCGATCGCGCAGCGTGAAGAGGCTATTGACCTTGTCGCAGCTTGAGAGCGTGAAGAAAGACTCGTCTGCCGAGATCGACATGAGCGGCGTGCTAGAGGTGCTCTCCTCCGCGCGGGTGGACATTCCTGACTGCTGGCGCGAGAGCATGTTGACCGCGAAGCCGCCCCTGGGGCTGCGTAGATTTTCCCCGCCGGAGATGTTGAAGGTGGCAGAGCCGTTGTTAAGCTCCATGAGCGCCCTTCCCGAGCGGGAGTTGACCGCGAAGCCACCCCTCGGCCCGCGCGTAGCATCGGCATCGTTCACGTTTATCGTGACGCCGTTGCGTGTCACCTCAAATATAGCCTTGCCATCGGCGTCCTGCACCGCGAAGAGGGGCTTATCGGCCGGGAAGTTCTCTGGGGACTTAATGGTCATGCCCGCCACGGCGTTCATGGCGTAGGGCACAGCGGCGAGGTTGACCGGGCTGAGGGGCGTCATGGCACCCCCATTGATGCTGACGCTTGGGTGAATGGTTACGCCATTGCTCCAGTCCATGGTGAGCAGCGCATTGTTCTCATCGCTAATGAGCACGTTGACCACGCCCATGGCATCGGTCTGGGTGCTGAAGTCCTTCGGGCCGAAGAGCTGTTGCCCAGCGTTGTTCTTGAGCGTGATTTGTACTGTCACATTTTGGCTGCTCACGGGCTTGCCGTTTTGGTAGATTGCCGCCGTGTAGTAGAAGCCCGTAGGGGCTTGGGCCATCGCCCAGATTGGGACGATCAGAAGGGCCGTTAAAAAAGTTATGAACCGTTTCATCTTACTTGCTATTGAGTTTGTGTGCTATTGCTAAACCAATCCGAGAGAACACTACCGGTTAACGACTAGGCGGGCGGTGCCGAGGAGAGTCCCCGTGCTATTGTCTACGCGCAGCACGTATATACCGTTGTGTAGCTTGCTGACGTCCATGCGGAAGCCTCGCAGGGTCCGTGGTACGATTGCACGCAGCACGGGCTGTCCAAGCACAGAGTAAATGGTAATGCTAGCGTTATCGATAGCTGGAAGTCCATCAATCGTGACCCACTGGGATGCAGGGGATGGATGGATGCGCAGCGAGGCGATAGCGTTAGCCTCCACGGGCGTTGCCAATTGGGCAAGAGCCCCTGCGATCTGACCGGGTAGAGTCACAATGCCACCGCTACCCGCAGCAGAGCCGTAGGGACTACCCACTACGTATGCAACGGTTAATTCGCTTTTTACATCCAGTCCTGCCGCGGCTGCAACGCCTAGCGAAACGGACTGCTGGGCGTTCGCCCCGATTGGAACCGCGAGCCATGCCAATAGCGCGAGCGCGCCGAGGCGTGGCATGATGTGCATTCGTTTCATTTTTTTACTTTACCTCCATTGTTGATGTGTTACATTTCACTATGTGCTCTCTCTATACGGAATTGAGGTGCAAAATGATACGATTAACCTAAATTTATTGTTTCGTTGCTGGTTGGCCGTCATTCTATATTCATGAATTGCAGCGGGATGGCATAGCTTTTGCAAAAAGAGTTCTAACATTATTCTTTTGATATCTTTGAGGGTGGCGTGATAGCGAGAGAAAGGAGGATGGCAATGAATGGCAAGAATGGAAACGGAATGGCGGTGCGCCGCGGCATGGTGCTTCTTGCGGCGTTTTGGCAGGTGTGCATTTTGGGGTTAAGCGCCACGGCGGGCGAGGAGCGGGTGCCGAAGGCGGCACGCAAGGTGGCGTTCCAGGCAGGGGAGGTGCTGAACTACGAGATTTCGTACGGCTTTGCGAAAGGGGCTGAGGCGAAGTTCGGGGTGCGAGATACCGTGCTGGATGGAGTTCCGGTGAACCATTTTTGGGTGGCAGGGTGGACAACGGGGCTTCTTGACATGCTCTACCCAGTATACGATGTGTACCGTAGCTACGCGCTCAAGGACAGCGATATGCCGTTGGTGGCGATACGCGATGTGCGGGAGCAAAAGTACGTGGATTACAAGGAGGATCGCTACGATTGGACAACGCGTAGCGACTCGCTGATACTGGTGCGAGAGACTGGGGAGCAGCATGTGCTACCGCGGGGGACGATGGATTTGGTATCGGTCTTTTTCTACGTGCGCAATCGGTTGAGCAACACGGAGCTGCATGTTGGGGATGAGGTAGCGATACCCACATTCTTCAACGGGGAGTTCTACCCACTGAAGATACAGTACAGGGGGGAAGAGGTGGTGAAGACGAAGTTTGGGCGGTTGCGGTGCTACAAGTTTGTGCCGTTGGTGAAGGTAGGGGATCTGTTCAAGAGTCAGGATGCGCTGATGGTGTGGCTGACGGCCGATGAGAACCACATACCGGTGCGAGTGCGTTTTAAGCTCTTTTTGGGGTCTTTATCCTGCGATTTGGTGGGCTTTAGCGGGCTGCGCTGGCCGTTGGAGGTGGAGATTAAGAGGCGGTAGGCGCGGGCCGCAGAGGGGCAGAGAGGAAGGAGTATGGAAGGCAGATTGAAATTTGTGAATGACCCCGTCCATGGGTTTATAACGATAGCCGCAGGGCTGCCGGGGCGTGTGGTGGCGAGCGAGGAGTTCCAACGGCTGCGTAGGATACGGCAGCTAGGGCTATCGGATTTGGTGTACCCTGGGGCGACGCATACGCGGTTTGGGCATTCGCTGGGGGCGATGCACCTGATGGGGGAGGCGTTGCGGTCGCTGCGCGCGAAGGGATGCGCCGTATCGGCGGCGGAAGAGGAGGCGGCGCTGGCCGCTATACTAATGCACGATTTGGGCCATGCGCCCTTCTCGCATACGCTGGAGGGGGTCTTTGGCGGGTTGCCTAGCCATGAGGCGATAGGGCTGCAGCTGATGGAACGACTCAATGCGGCGTGGGGCGGGGCATTGGAGATGGCGATAGCGATAGTGCGCAATACGTATAGGGTGCCGTTTTTGCACCAGCTTGTGAGCGGACAGCTGGATGTGGACCGGATGGATTACCTGCGTCGGGATAGCTTTTTCACCGGGGTGCAGGAGGGCAACGTGGCGGTGGATCGGCTCATAAAGATGATGACGCTGCATGATGGCGAGCTGGCGTTGGAGGTAAAGGGGATTTACTCCATAGAGCATTTTTTGCTGGCGCGGCGGGTGATGTATTGGCAGGTGTATCTGCACAAGACGGTGGTGGCGGCGGATCGGGTGCTGCAGCTGGCCATGGCGCGGGCGCGGGAGTTGCTTTTGGCGGGCGCGGCATTGCCCTGCTCCTCGGCGTTGCGATTGCTGTTGGAGTTGCCCAAACTTCAGGAAGGGGCGCGGGCCGATGAGGCCGCGCTGGAAGCGTTTTTGCAGGTGGATGATAATGACGTGATGATGGCACTGAAGGCTTGGACGACGAGCGAGGATGAACTTTTGTCAGTGCTGGCGAGGTCATTGGTGTGGCGTAGGCTACCCCGCTTGCAGTACGTGGCGCAGCCCGTGGGCGAGGAGGAATTGGAGAGGCTGCGTAGCGAGTACGGGAGGCGACACCCCGGGCTGGACGAGGAAACGGTGCGGCGGTTGATATTTGGAGGCGTGGCGCGGAGCCGGGCGTACGATCCCCATGGGGAGGCGATAATGCTAGTGGATAGCGGCGGACAGGCGCATGCGTTGCCAGAACTGTCGCGTATCCTTGACGAGCGGACCACGGCGCGGGAGGATGAGCGGTACTACCTATGCATGCCGAAGGAGTGAAGGAACGGCAGGTAGGGAAGGGGAACGCAAAGAGAAGTATGACAAAATGTCGCGAAGCGTTGTCCGCCGCCATGATGGCAAGCAAATTGAAGTAAATCTAGGTGAGGCGTCCTGTTGAGGTGCGAAGAGTGTGCTGGGAAAGGGTGGGCGCGAAAGAGATAGAGAGCAAGCAAGAGAGGACGAGAAGATGAAAAAGATGCGTGATGGAGGGAAGGTAGACAAAGAGAATAGAGAGCAGCAGGGGGCGGCCATGGGCGAAGAGCAGCCTACGGCAGAAAAGAGTGCTGCGGAGGCGAAGGAGGCTGACGTGGCAGGGGAGGCCCTACAGGGCGAAGAGGTGACGGCGGAAGGGAGTGCCGCTGCCGAAACGGATAAGGAGCTAGAGGCGCTGCGTAAGGAGCTAGATGAGGCAAAGGATCGGTTGCTACGTTTGACGGCGGAGTTTGATAACTATCGGAAGCGAACGCTGCGGGAGCGGTCTGATTTGATTTCGCAGGCGTCGGGCAAGACGCTGGAGGCGTTGCTACCGGTGGTGGACGACTTTGATAGGGCCGTGGCGAGCAGTAAGGAGTGCGACACGCTACCGGCGATGCAGGAGGGGCTAGAGCTTATACATAAGAGTCTATACGGTTTTCTGAAGCGAGAGGGGATAGAGGAGATAGAGGCCATAGGGCTGGAGCTGGATACCGATGTGCACGATGCGGTGGCGAAGGCCCCGGCACCGGAGGCGAAGCTGAAGGGGAAGATTATAGATGTAGTGCGCAAGGGCTATAAGCTGCGCGGGGTGGTGCTGCGGCATGCGCAGGTGGTGGTAGGCGAATAAAAGGGCGTAGGCGGCGAAGGCGATGGCGAAGAGAGATTACTATGAGGTGCTCGGTGTAGGCAAGAGTGCTACGCCGGATGAGATAAAGAAGGCGTACCGCAAGAAGGCGTTGCAGTACCATCCGGATCGCAATCCAGGCGATAAGGAGGCGGAGGAGAAGTTCAAGGAGGCGGCCGAGGCGTACGAGGTGCTGGGCGATGAGCAGAAGCGTGCGCAGTACGACCGTTTCGGGCATGAAGGCATGCGAGGCGGGGCTGGATTCGGCGGGGCTGGGGGCATGACGATGGAGGATATATTCAGCCAGTTCGGAGATATCTTTGGAGGTTTCGGCGGGTTTGGAGGCTTTGGAGGATTCGGCGGCGGAAGAGGAGGCGGGCAAGCCACGGTGCGTGGGAGCGATATACGCGTGCGTGTGCCGCTGACGCTTGAGGAGATATATAGCGGGGTTAAGAAAAAGCTCAAGATTAAGAAGTACGTGCCGTGCAAGACGTGCGGCGGGAGCGGCGCGGCATCGAGCAAGGATGTGCAGACGTGTAGCCATTGCCATGGAACGGGGCAGGTGACGCGGATGACGAACACGCTTTTGGGGCGGATGCAGACCACGAGCGTATGCCCTGATTGCAACGGAACGGGGAAAACGATAACGAAGAAGTGCAGCGCCTGCCGCGGGGAGGGGGTGTCGTACGAGGATGAGACGATAGACGTGCAGATACCCGCTGGGGTGACGGATGGGATGCAGCTGTTGATGCACGGCATGGGCAATGCGGCGGTGCGAGGTGGCGAAAATGGCGACTTGCGTATAGTGATTGAGGAGCAGCCCCATGAACGGTATATACGCCAGGAGAACGATTTGCTCTACAACCTGAGCCTGTCGTACCCGCAGGCTGTGCTGGGCGGGTCTGTGACGATACCGACGCTCGATGGGGAGGTGAAGTTCAAAGTCCCCGCGGGCACGCAGCCCGGGAAGCTTTTCCGGCTGGGGGGCAAGGGGATGCCGATGATGAACAGCCGGCGTAAGGGAGATTTGATCGTGGTGAGCGATATACACGTGCCGTCACAGGTGAACTCGGAAGAAAAGCGGCGGCTGCAGGCGCTGCAGGATTCGGAGTGCCCGCATTTGTCGCCAGAGGAAGGGGGCAAGCAGAAAGGGGCGTTGCTCGACCGGCTGCGGGGCATGTTCTCATAAATTGGAGCTGACTGGGCGGCCATGCAGGAGCTGGGAGTGTACGTGCATGTGCCGTTCTGCGCGGCGAAATGTCCCTACTGCGATTTCTACTCGATCGCTAGCGAGGCGAGAAAGGGAGGGTACGTTGAGGCTGTGCTGCGGGAACTCGCGGCGCTGCGAGGGGAGTTTGCGGGGAGCGCCGCGACGCTCTACTTCGGGGGAGGCACACCCTCGCGGCTTCGCGTGGACGAGCTGGGGCGGATAGTGGAGACGGTGCGGGAGCTATACGCTCTGGAAGAGGGGGCGGAGATAACGGTTGAGGTAAATCCTGACGATGCGTCGCGCGAGTTCTTTATGGGGCTAGCCGCGCTGGGCGTGAACCGGGTGAGCGTGGGGGTGCAGTCGGTTTGCGAGGCGGTGCTAAAGATTCTAGGGCGAAGGCATGGGGCATCGCAGGGGCTGCGAGCGATAGAACTTGCAAAGGCGGCGGGTATAGATAATGTGTCGGGGGATGTGATCTATGGCATTCCTGGGCAGCGGGAAGAGGATGTAAGGGGTACGTGTGAGGCGTTGGTATCGGCGGGGTGTACGCACGTGTCGGCGTACCATTTAATAGTGGAGGAAGGTACGTTGTTCGGGCGGCGGCATGCGGAGGGGAAGTTCCGAGAGGTGGAGGAGGAAACGAGCCTACGTCACTACGGCGCGGTGTGCGCGGCGATGCGCTGGGCTGGGTTCTCGCACTACGAGGTGTCGAGCTACGCGCTGCCAGGGTATGAGTCGCGGCATAATAGTTTGTATTGGCGTGGGGGGCTGTATGTAGGGGTAGGGCCCGGGGCGCACTCCTACGATGGTGCGCGGAGGTGGTGGAACGTGCGGAGCGTGAAGGAGTATGCGGAGCGTGTGGCCAAGGGTGAGTTGCCGCGGGAGGTAGAGGTTTTAGACGAGTCGGCGCGGTTTGAGGAGTGGCTGCTCACAGGGCTACGGCTCGCGGAGGGGGTGAATTTGCTTGCGGGGGAGCGTTCTTTTGGCAGGGAAAGGCTGGAAGAGGTAAGACGCAGAGCCGAGGGGTGGGCTGCACGGGGGGCGGTGGCACTGAAAGGGGGTAGGCTATGGGTGCGAGAGGAGGGATTTATGGTGCTGGATGCGGTGGTGCTGGACTTGGCGAGCGTGGAGTGAGAGTGTGCGAGTGGATATGCACCATAGATTCGGCATGCACTTCAAAGGGGCAATATTTTCGGGGTTGGCGATAAAAGGTAGGTAGCAAAGCGACTTTAATTTGTTTAGATGTTTCCTAAATAAAAGCGTTCTGTTTTGCTTTAACCGTTTGATTTTGAATGAATAATACATTGTACTGAACGTAGTGGGAAAGTTGCTTGGCCCAGTTGGGGATGGAGTGAAATGAAAAAATTATTACCTTTGGGGAGTGAAGCGCAGAAAATGCGTAGTATGAGTGTGAAATAGGGGTAACCGAAAAAAGAACAAAGATGAAGAAGGGTAATCGTTACGGCACCCACAGGGTGCTAGAGCCGAAGGGCGTGCTGCCGCAGCCGGCAAACAAGGTGGACAACAACATGGATGAGATTTACGACAACGAAATTCTCATTGATGTGCAGACCTTGAACATTGACTCGGCTAGCTTTACACAGATTAACGAACAGGCGGGTGGCGATGAGAAGAAGATTGCGGAGATAATGCTTGACATCGTTGCCAAGCAGGGCAAGCACCGCAATCCGGTTACTGGGTCGGGCGGCATGCTGCTGGGCAAGGTGGAGAAGATAGGCGATGCGCTCAAGGGCAAGATAGACCTGAAGGAGGGCGATAAGATTGCTACGCTGGTGTCGTTGTCGTTGACCCCGCTGCGTATTGACAAGATTAAGGAGATTCGTAAGGACGTAGACCAGGTGGATATCGACGGCAAGGCGATTCTCTTTGAGAGCGGTATCTACGCGAAGATCCCGGATGATCTTCCAGAGAAGCTGGCGCTGTCGGCGCTTGACGTGGCGGGAGCCCCCGCGCAGACGGCGAAACTGGTTGGGCCGGGCGACACGGTGCTGATTATCGGCGCGGGCGGCAAATCGGGCATGCTTTGCTGCTACGAGGCGAAGAAGCGCGCGGGCGTGACGGGCAAGGTTATAGGCCTTTGCCATTCCCAGCGGAGCACCGAGCGGCTAAAGAAGTTGGGCTTCGCCGACTACGTGTTCTCGGCCGATGCAACCAAGCCGGTGCCCGTGATGGAGGAGATAGCGAAGCTAACGAACGGCGAGATGTGCGACATAACCATCAACAATGTCAACATCCCAGACACGGAGATGACGAGCATTCTCTGCACGAAGAATACGGGCATAGTGTACTTCTTCTCCATGGCGACCAGCTTCACGAAGGCGGCTCTCGGCGCAGAGGGCGTGGGTAGCGATGTGAAGATGCTGATAGGCAATGGCTACACGAAGGGCCATGCGGAGATAACGCTGCAAGACCTCCGTGAGAGCAAGGCGCTACGCGATATATTCACGGAACTATACGCCTAGGTGCGTTTTAAAAAGGAAAAAGCAATGGACGAAAGAGTAGAGAATGGGTTCCCGGCCGTGCCGTGGGCGAACCATAAGAGCAATCGGAAGCGTTTTTTCCCGGAGGTGACCGATGAACAGTGGAACGACTGGCATTGGCAGGTTCAGCACCGTATAGAGACGCTTGAGCAGCTAAAGAAGTACTTGACGCTCACCCCCGAGGAGGAGGAGGGCGTGCGGGAGGCGTTGAAGACGATACGTATGGCCATTACGCCGTACTATTTGAGCCTTATCGATACGGATAACCCGCATTGCCCGGTGCGTAAGCAGAGCGTGCCGACCGCGGCGGAGCTGATTAGGCTCCCAGAGGACCAGGTGGACCCGCTGCACGAGGATGCTGACTCGCCCGTGCCGGGTTTGACCCATCGCTACCCGGATCGTGTGCTGTTCCTAATTACGGACATGTGTTCTATGTATTGCCGGCACTGCACGCGTCGCCGTTTTGCGGGGCAAAAGGATGCGGCATCGCCGAGCGAGCGCATCGATAAGTGCATTGAGTACATAAAGAACACGCCACAGGTTCGTGACGTGCTGCTATCGGGCGGTGATGCGTTGATGGTGAGCGACGAGCGGCTTGAGAGTATCATCAAGCGGCTGCGGGAGATAGACCATGTGGAGATAATTCGCATAGGGTCGCGTACGCCGGTGGTATGCCCGCAGCGTATAACGCCGGAGCTGTGCAACATGCTGAAGAAGTACCATCCGATATGGCTGAACACGCATTTCAACACGCCGCAGGAGATAACGCCGGAGTCGGCGGCGGCGTGCGCCCGGTTGGCGAATGCTGGGGTTCCGCTGGGTAACCAGTCTGTGCTGCTGCGAGGCATCAATGACTGCCCGAACGTTATGAAGCACTTGGTGCAGCAGTTGGTGCGCATACGCGTGCGTCCATACTACATCTACGTGTGCGACCTATCGCAGGGCATTGGCCATTTCCGTACCCCCGTGTCGAAGGGCATTGAGATTATGGAGAATCTACGCGGCCATACGTCAGGTTTTGCGGTGCCGACATTCGTGGTGGATGCGCCCGGTGGAGGCGGCAAGACGCCCGTGATGCCGAACTACGTGCTCAGCCAGTCGCCGCATCGCGTGGTGCTGCGTAACTACGAGGGGGTGATTTGCTCCTATACCGAACCAGAGGGCTACGTGAGCGAGTGCCATTGCCCAGAGTGCGAGGCGGAGCGCCAGCATATCGGGGTGGCGAAGGTTCTGAACGGCGAACAGCTGTCAATAGAGCCGAAGGATTTGGATAGGCATAAACGTTCGCACCACGAGTAGCGTTTGCAGCTACAGCGAATGAAGGGTTAGAGCCCAGCTGTTGGGCGCATTAAAGAGTGAGGGGGTCTCGGTCATGCCGTTTTTAGACGAGCTACGTAAGCTGCGGAGTTTGGCAGTGGTAGGTCTCGCCAAGAACACGGGCAAGACCGAGACCCTCAACTATATTCTCCGTAGGCTGGCCGACGATGCAGATCGTGTGGCAGTAACATCGATCGGGGTGGATGGGGAGCGAAAGGATAGGGTGACGCAGACAGAAAAACCCGAGATCTTTTTCCCCCGCGGCATGACCTTTATAACCTCTGAGTTCCACTATTCACACCGTGAGTTGACGGCGAACATAATGGAGGTGTCGACGGAGAGCACATCGCTAGGGCGGTTGGTGACTGCCCGCACCATAATTCCGGGCAAAGTGTTGCTATCGGGGCCAGCGAGTACCGGCGGACTGCGGCGTTTGATAGCGCGGACGCAGCGAGCAGGGTTGGGGCTTACGATTATAGATGGGGCCCTTTCGCGTTTGAGCTTGGCATCGCCTACGGTGACGGAGGGGATGGTGCTTGCAACGGGGGCGGCGGTGTCAACCAATATGAGGGAGTTGGTGCGACAGACGAAGTACGTGTACGAGCTGGTGATGCTTGAACCGGTGGAGGAGGCTCTACGGGAGCGGTTGGAGGATGTGGATCAAGGCGTGTGGGCGATAGGGGATGATGGCGAGCTACACGATTTAGAGATACCCTCAGTGCTACTGATGGCGAAAGCGGGGAAGGATCTATTCCGTTACGGCCACAGACTGTACGTGTCGGGGGTTATAACCGATAAGCTGCTTGATACGCTGCGGGCGCAGGGGGAGGAGGCGGAGCTGGTTGTACAAGATTTCACAAAGGTTTTTGCGTCGGATCGCTCGTACCGGAACTTTACTGCGCGGGGCGGGCGGCTTCGCTGCGTTCGGCGGAGTCGGCTGATGGCGGTTACTGTAAATCCGCAGTCGCCGAGTGGGTATCGTCTTGATAGCGATGCGTTGCAGGGAGCGATGCGGGAGGCGTTGGGGATTCCGGTGTATGATGTACGTCGGCTTTAGAGAGTATTGAAAAGTTTTTGTTTTGGCTCGCGAGTGGTAAGCCGGGGTAGAGTCTTTATTTATCAAGCAGTATAATGTTGTTTTATGGGGAGAGGTAGGCATACGATAGATTCTAAGGAGGATTCGTTCGCTGGTGAGTTGGGTTTCAGAAAGGTATGGGCGGTGGCGTGGCCGATAATATTAGGCAGCGCCGCGCAGACCATTCTGAATATAACAGACACGGCTTTTTTAGGACATTTGGGCTACATAGAGCTGGGTGCAGTTGCCATGGCTGGCATACTCTACCTTACGGTGATAATGTTTGCCTTTGGTTTCGGCGTAGGTACGCAGATAGTGGTGGCGCGCCGCATGGGGGAGGGTAAGCCGCGACAGATAGGAAGAGTGGTGACGCATGGTTTTCTTTTCCAATGGTTTATGCTAATTCTCGTCTTTGCCATACTGGCGTTGTGGCGGGAGCAAATACTAGGTTTTTTGGTGAGTTCTCCGCACGTGCATGCGGCGGCGGTAGAGTTTATGGGGTATCGAATGTGGGGCTTGGCCTTTGCGCATACGAACTTTGGTTTTAGGGCATTTTACGTTGGGATAGGTCGGACAAAGGTTATTTCGGTCACCACGGTGCTGATGGTGGTGGTCAACATTGTCCTGGACTATGGATTGATATTTGGCAATTTAGGACTGCCGGCGATGGGGCTGCCAGGCGCTGCGGTGGCCTCTGTCATCGCAGAGTTTTCAGCGATGGTTGGGTTTATTATCTACACGTTTAGGAAGGTGGATGTGCAGCATTACCGTTTGTTCTCGTTTCGGGTGATAAGTTTCCCGTTGCTGAAGCATTTGGTGGTGACGGCGTTGCCGGTGATGCTACAGCAATTCATGACAACGGCGATATGGTTGCTTTTCTTTGTGGTGTTGGAGCGTCTTGGAGAGCAGGCATTGGCGGTGTCGCAGATAGCGCGAAGTGTTATGCTGCTAATTTTACTCCCGGTAATGGGTTTTTCATCGGCGACGAACACGATGGTCAGCTACCTCATGGGGAGGGAGAGGAGTGGCGATGTTCTCGGTTTGCTTCGGCGCATATCGCTGTACAGTGCGCTGTTTGTAGCTGCGCTTTCTCTCTTTTGCGTGGTTTTTTCAACGCCTGTGCTGTCTATATATACGGAGGATCAGAATTTGCTGGAGTTGACGCGGCCTATCCTCTTTGTTCTTTCCGTGAGCGCAATACTGCAAGCCGTTTCGCAGACGCTGCTGAGTGGTATTACGGGAACGGGGCGAACGTTGACGGCGTTTCTCCTAGAGCTAGCGGTGCTAGTCGTCTATTTGCTGTACGCATGGATGATGTCGCAGCGGCCTGGGGTTGAAGTGTGGCATGTGTGGACGGCCGATATGGTGTATAATGTGTTGTTGATTAGCAGTACGCTTCTGTTTTTCCGATTTGCGAATTGGAGGCATGTGAAGATATAGTCAATCAGTACGTGCGGAGTTCCGTTGAAGGGGGGTAGTAGGAAGGTTAGTAAGGGGCAGTGCGGTAGAATTTATATTAAAGCATTACCTTTGCGCAGGTGTAGTTGAAGCACTTTTGAGAGGGCAAGGCTTATGTCTGAGACGAGTGTAAACGGTATGGGCGAGCAGAGGAAGAGTCGGAGAGGTCGGCGCTTCGTGTGGATATTTTGGGGGATTATCGGAGGTGGTCTTCTGCTGTTGTTTTTGTTTTTTGTGCTAATAGCCAATGGGGTGTTCGGGCACATGCCAACATTTGAGGATTTGGAGAATCCCAAGAGCAACGCTGCGACGGAGGTGTACAGTGCCGATGGGGAGCTGCTGGGTACGTTTTTCATTGAGAATCGGAGCTACGCCACGTTTGAAGAGTTGCCTCCCCACCTAGTTGATGCGCTTTTGGCCACAGAGGATATTCGATTTTACCGCCATTCAGGGATTGATGCGCAGGGGTTGTTTCGCGTGTTTTTTAAGACGTTGATTCTAAGTAAAGAGGAGTCGGGGGGAGGAAGTACGATAACGCAGCAGTTGGCGAAGAATCTATTCCCTCGTGATACGGTATACACGAAGAATAGGTTTGTGAAGGTGCTGAAGTTGACCACTTCAAAATTTAAGGAGTGGATAACGGCAGTGAAGCTTGAACGGAACTACACCAAGGATGAGATACTCACGATGTATCTCAACACGGTGTCGTTTGGCTACAACGCTTACGGCGTTCGCCGTGCGAGTAGGACGTTTTTTGATAAGCCGGTTGACTCTTTAGATGTCTGTGAGTCGGCAGTGCTAGTTGGTATGCTAAAGGCCCCGACGAGGTATAGCCCTAAACGAAATCCGGAGCTGTCGCGTGAGCGCCGCAACACGGTGATAGGGCAGATGGTGAAATATAACAAGTTAACGAAGGCACAGGGCGACTCGCTGTCGGCTTTACCCTTGGAGATACGGTTCCAGGAGCGCGACCATAATACCGGTATAGCCGCCTACTTCAGGGAGTTAATTCGTGTGATGATGACGGCCAAAGAGCCGCGTCCAGGGCTATACTTTACCCACGAGCAGTATCAGGCCGACTCGTTGGAGTGGGCCGATAACCCCCTCTACGGTTGGTGTAGGAAGAATCCGAAGCTTGATGGGTCGGAGTACAACATTTACACGGATGGCCTACGGGTTTATACGAATCTAGATGCCAATCTGCAGCGTTACGCCGAGGCGGCTGTGTTCAACCATTTGGGGCGCACGCTGCAACCCTGGTTCAATAGAGAAAAACGCAAAGATTTGTTCTCGGCGGACGTGCCTAAGGAGACGAGAAATGCGTTGATTACGAGTGGAATACATCGTTCAGATCGCTATAAGCAGCTGAAGATGCAGGGCGCAACGGAGAAGGAGATACTGTCAAATTTTGGTAAGCCCACGGAGATGCGGGTGTTTACGTGGAAGGGGGAGGTGGACACCGTGATGACCCCGCGGGACTCTGTATACTACTATAAACGTTTGCTTCGTGCAGCGTTCATGGCGATGGAGCCCCAGACGGGGAAGGTGAGAGCCTACGTGGGAGGGCCAAACTTTAAGCACTTCAAGTACGACATGGTGTTTAGGGGACGGCGTCAGGTAGGGTCAACGATAAAACCATTCTTGTACACCCTGGCGATGATGGAGGGTATGACCCCCTGCACAAAGGTGCCAAACGTGGAGCAGGTCTTCGAAACGAATGATACGATATGGACGCCCCGCGGCGGAAGCCCAACGGAGCATGTGGGCAAGATGGTGTCGCTGCGGTGGGGACTAGCGAATTCGATAAATAACGTATCGGCGTGGCTTGTGAAGCAGTTTTCGCCTGAGGCGGTAGCGAGGATGATTAATCAAATGGGGATCCATTCGTTCATAGACCCGCAGCCCTCAGTTTTTTTGGGAACGTCGGATGTGTCGCTCTACGAGATGGTGGCTGCGTACGGGGCCTACGTAGCAGGCGGAATGCGTGTGGATCCGTTGCTGGTGTCGAGAATAGAGGATCGGCATGGCAACTTGCTGGCGTCGTTTAGCTCGGAGCCTAAGGAGGTTATCGACCCCTATACGGCGTACCTAATGGTAAAGCTCCTAGAGGGGGTGGTGCAGCGAGGTACAGGAGGGCGGCTCCGTTGGATGTATAATCTTAGCGGGAAGCTAGGCGGGAAGACAGGGACGACGCAGAATAATTCGGACGGTTGGTTTATGTGTATACAACCGAACTTAGTGTCAGGTTGTTGGGTTGGTTTTGAGGATCGTGCGGTACGCTTTGACAACATGGCCTATGGGCAAGGGGCAAGTTCTGCATTGCCCATTGTGGCGTTGTTTCTCCAAAAAGCGTACGCAGATGCCACCACGGGGATTTCTGATGGCGATACGTGGGATGTACCGAAGGGGATGGAGAACGTGGAGTTCAATTGTGACGACAAGGAAGTGTCGGAGGAAGAGACGAGTGATTTTTTCTAAACGTAGCGTATCTATGCGTTGGAGTGGAATAGTGATAGTAGCCGTGCTAGTAGCATTGGCGGGGTGCAAGAAGCAGCAAGAGTCTCTATTGCCGGACGTTAACGTATACATAGACATCTCGCTGACGCTGCCGGAATACGAGAAGTTAAACTATCCTGGGAATGTGTTTCAGTATAGAAACGAAGGATACCAAAACAATGGAGTATACATCGTCCGTATATCGCAAGAGGATTTCGCCGCGTACGATGTGACGTGTACAGACCATTTGGATAAACCCACGGCCACGCTTTTAGAAGGCGCAGTGGCAAAATGCCCGGAGTGCAAGACTGAGTATCAATTGCTTAACTACGGATATAGCGTTGACGAGTCGCGGCATCTTCAGGCGTATAGGGTTGAGGTGATAGGTGGGCATGTGATAGTACGAAATAAGCATTGACGATACGATAGGGCACATAACGATTAGATTTTTCGTACCTTTGCGTAGGTGTGAAAAACAGAGAGGTTATGGGTCTTACATTCAAAGAAGAAATTCTGCAAGGAATTCCAGAGGAGCTGCCAGCGTTGCAGCCACGGGACGAGTCGGTGAGCCACGCTCCGAAACGCAAGAAAATACTAACGGAAGAGGAGCGCAAGCTGGCGTTGCGCAATGCGCTTCGCTATTTCCCTAAGAAACATCATGCGGTTTTGGCGAAGGAATTTGCCAAGGAGCTAGATGAGTATGGCAGGATCTACATGTACCGCTTTCGCCCAACGTACAAGATGTATGCGCGGCCGATAGAAGAGTACCCGGCGAAGTGCCGTCAGGCAGCGGCCATAATGCATATGATTCAGAACAATCTGGACCCAGCGGTGGCGCAGCATCCGCATGAGTTAATTACCTACGGCGGCAATGGCGCTGTGTTTCAGAACTGGGCGCAGTACCGCTTGGCAATGCGCTATCTTGCCACCATGACAGAGGAGCAGACATTGGTGATGTACTCGGGGCATCCGTTAGGTCTATTCCCATCGCATAAGGATGCTCCGCGGGTTGTGGTAACCAATGGGATGATGATTCCCAACTACTCCAAAATGGACGACTGGGAACGCTACAATGCGCTGGGGGTTACCCAGTATGGGCAGATGACGGCGGGGTCGTATATGTATATAGGGCCGCAGGGGATAGTGCATGGCACCACGATAACCGTGCTGAATGGTGGTCGCATGCATATGGCTAAAGGGGAACATGATTTGAAGGGAAAGCTTTTCGTGTCGTCAGGGCTGGGGGGCATGTCGGGAGCGCAGCCGAAGGCGGGGAAGATAGCCCAAGTGGTGAGCATAATAGCAGAGATCAATCCGAAGGCCACCCAGAAGCGCTACGCGCAGGGATGGGTGGACGAGGTGATTGATAGCCTAGACGTGTTGATTCCCCGCGTCAAGAAGGCGATGGCCGCGAAGGAGGTAGTGTCGATTGCCTACCAAGGTAACATAGTGGACCTATGGGAGCGGCTGGCGAAAGAGGATATCCCAGTGAGCCTTGGGAGTGACCAGACATCGCTGCATAATCCATTTGCTGGGGGGTACTACCCCGCAGGGTTGACGTTTGAGGAGTCAAACGAGCTAATGGTGAAGGATCCCGAGGCGTTCAAGCAGAAGGTGTACGAGTCGCTGCGCCGCCAGATAAAGGCGATTAATGCGCTAAGCGCGAAGGGAATGTACTTCTTTGACTATGGAAATGCATTCCTGCTGGAGGCGAGTCGAGCGGGTGCAGATGTAATGGCAGAGGATGGGATCCGTTTCCGCTACCCGTCGTACGTCCAGGACATCATGGGCCCGAAGTTCTTTGACTACGGCTTTGGTCCGTTCCGCTGGGTATGCACATCGGCAAATCCGAAAGATTTAGCGGTTACAGATCGGATAGCGCTCGAGGTGCAGCGGGAGATGTTGAAAACAGCCCCCGAAGAGATAAAGATGCAGCTGCAGGATAATATCCATTGGATAGAGCACGCTGAGGAGAACAAGCTGGTGGTGGGGTCGCAGGCGCGAATCCTTTACGCCGATGCGGAGGGGCGTACGCGTATAGCGCAGCGTTTCAACGAGGCGATTGCTTCGGGCGAGCTGTCGGCTCCTGTGGTGTTGGGGCGTGACCACCACGATGTTTCGGGTACGGATTCTCCGTTCCGTGAAACGTCCAATATCTACGATGGGTCGCAATTCTGTGCCGATATGGCAGTGCAGAACTGCATAGGCGATTCGTTCCGTGGCGCCACGTGGGTGTCGATTCACAATGGAGGCGGCGTAGGTTGGGGCGAAGTGATAAATGGCGGCTTTGGGATGGTTCTTGATGGGAGTAAAGAGGCCGAGAAGCGTCTGCAGCGCATGCTGTTTTGGGATGTGAATAATGGTATAGCACGTCGTAGCTGGGCGCGTAACGATAGCGCCATGTTCGCCATACGTCGGGAGATGGAGCGTTCGCAGGGGCTGGAGGTAACGATGCCAAACCTTGTGGACGACAGCGTGATAGAGGGGCTGTAGACGGAACGCGCTACAGAACATGTTTTGATGGAGGGGCTTCGGCAACGGAGCCCCTTTTATTTTACTTGATCCTCCTTTTTCCTCATCAGCTCCTCTGCCCGTGCAATGGCTTCGTGAATGTTCGGTTTCACATTCTCCGGACCGATTAGCTCAAGCAGCCCCGTAGCCGTGAGGGTATCCAACACTGCGCTTTGCACACCGCTGAGGACGAGGGTTATGCTGTTCTTTTTAAGGCCATTGTGCAGCATGTGAAGGTTGTTCACCGCAGTAGAATCCATAAAGGGAACCTGCCGAAGCCGTAGAATACGGACTTTTGGGTTGTCGCCGAGGTTCCGCATTATCTCCTCAAAACGATTGGCAATGCCGAAAAAGTAGGGACCTTCTATTTCGTACACCTCCACGCCTTTCGGAATCTGTAGGGACTCGTTCTGTAAGTGAACTGGAGTGCCTTCTGCATCTGGGGTGAGGATATCCTTTGCCACTGTGATGCGGGTGCTTTCGGCCATGCGCTTCATGAATATCACCATGGAAATAAGCATACCCAACTCAATGGCCACGGTGAGATCCACTATAACCGTGAGCAGGAAGGTGACCAGCATAATGATGAAATCCCCCCTAGGGCCTTTGGCCACGCTTACAATGGAGCGCCAGCCGCTCATGTTGTACGACACCACGATGAGTACCCCTGCCAGCACGGCCATGGGGATGTAGTCGAGCAGAGGCCCAAGAAAGAGTAGGAAAAGCAATAGCACCACGGCGTGGATCATACCAGACAGCGGCGTGCGCCCGCCGTTATTGATATTTGTCATGGTGCGGGCAATAGCCCCCGTGACAGGGATCCCCCCGAAGAAAGGGACAACGACATTTGCCACCCCCTGGGCGATGAGCTCTGTGTTGCTATCGTGCTTCTCCCCGATGATTCCGTCGGCAACGCTCGCCGAGAGAAGCGACTCAATGGCGCCGAGCAGCGCAATGGTAAAGGCAGAGGGAAAGAGTTCCTGCACCATGGTGAGACTCATTTTTGGCATCACGGGCTTAGGTATGCTAGAGTTTATCTGATACCTATCCCCGATGCACTCCAGCGTTTCCACGTTCGCAAAGCGTTTGAGAAGGTAGGCTACGAGGGTGAGTGCCACGATGGCGAGGAGAGAGCCTGGGATTTTCTTTATGATACGGCCCGAAAAGGCGATGATGAGTATGCTACCAATGCCGAAGAGGAATGGCAGCCACTGTACGTTGCCTACCGCGTTGAAATAGACCCCCCATTTAGGAATGAAGCTTGCGGGGATACCCGTGAGCCCGAAGCCAAAAAGATCGTTCATTTGGGTAGAGAAAATCGTGAGGGCTATGCCGGCGGTAAACCCTACGACGATGGGGGTAAGGAACGAAACGGATGAGCGTGCCGAGTTTAAGAACCCCCATGAGTACAAGCAATCCACCAGCCAAGAGGGTAGCTACGATTAGACCGTCAAGACCGAACTTTTGGATAATGCCGTAGACGATAATGATGAATGCGCCAGTAGGTCCTCCAATTTGTACTGACGAGCCCCCCAGGGCTGAGACAATGAAGCCCCCAATGATGGCAGTGAAAATGCCAATTTCTGGCGACACGCCGCTCGCGATGGCGAAAGCTATAGCCAAAGGCAATGCCACGATGCCAACGATGATACCTGCCATTACATCTTGCGTGAGCTGTTGCCTGTCCGCATTGCGGAAAAGATTGAGAGCCTTGGGGCGGAAGCGCCCCCCCCTCATTTTGCCTTGCATTGGATTACGCATTGTACTACTGCGGATGGATTTTCAATCAGCGACCCCTTCGTTCTGATTTTCTGTACAAAGATACTGACCATTAGTCACTTTGACAACCATTACGCTAGAACTCTAATTCACAAGAACGGCGTTTAACTAGCCGGTTGGCTAGTCAAACGCCGTTCTATTGCGTCAAATTCTTTTAATTCGCCTTTGTCAACTGGCGATGCCTAGGCAGCGGCACGTCCTGCTGCCACACTTCCCTGCCTCGATGGGGTGTGTTTTATCGCTCTGACAATCTCCCCAATCCAAAGGACGAGAGAGGTTAGTCCGATGATAATCAGCCAATCAACTAGTGAAAGCCCACCCTCCGCCACGTTAAACATTTCCTGAAGGCCAGGGAGCTCCGTCATGAGTATCTGACCTCCCAAAATCACAAGGGCTATGATAATAAACCACTTGGTCTCTCTCCACGAAATCCCCTTGAACGCAGAACCATTCGTCATGAAAGCCTTAGCGTTAAAAAGATTCCAGAACTGGAGCATGACAAAGATCGTGAATATCAACCCCATTTCGTACGGTGAGAGCCCATTCCTTGCGCCCCACGCAACGTTGCCCCTAAAGACATCCAAGAGGCTCGTTACGTCTGTATGCTGGAAGAAAACGCATAGTCCTAGGAGGAGAATGGTAAAAATAGCACCCACGCAGAGAATGCTCATACCCATACCCTTGAGGATATGCTCATTCACCGAGCGTGGTGGCTCGTTCATTACAGCCCTAGTAGGGGGCAACGAGGCTAGAGCCAGCGCGGCAAACGTATCCATCACGAGGTTCACCCATAGCATCTGCGTTACTGTCAATGGCGACTCCTCCCCAATGAAAGCCCCGATGGTCACAATGAGGCACGCCGCCACGTTCACCGTCATTTGGAAAAGAATGAAACGTTTGATGTTCTTGTAGAGCGAACGCCCCCACATCACCGCGTTGGCAATGGTGCTAAACGAGTTATCGATGATGGTTATGTCGCTCGCCTCCTTGGCTACCGCGGTGCCATCCCCCATGGAAAGCCCCACGTTGGCAGCGTTCAGCGCGGGGGCATCATTAGTGCCATCGCCCGTTACCGCCACAACATGGTTAAGGTCTTTGAGAAGGCGCACTGCCCGCTCCTTGTCATTTGGACGGGCGCGGGAAATGATTTTCACCTTTGGAAGCCGCTCCTTGAGCTCCTCATCACCCATAGCCGCCAGGTCTGTTCCGATTAGGATATTCTCATCAGTATCCTTTGCAGTCCAAAGCCCCAGCTGACGACCGATTTCCTTCGCCGTGCCAGGGGCATCGCCCGTCACAATCTTAACCTGGATACCTGCGGTTGTACAATCCTCTATGGCTGCGGGGACATCTGTACGTACCGGATCCTCAATGCCAACGATCCCCAGCATGATTAGGTCGCTAATGTGGAGGCGTCCATCGACAAAGATGTCATCAGAGCTTTCCAACTCTTTGTAGGCAAAGGCTAGAGTTCTGTTGGCTCGGCTTTGATATTCTGCCAGCCTTTCATTGTACCCTTTCGCCTCTTCTTCCGAAATCTTGCAAAGGTCCATAAGAATGTCTGGCGCCCCCTTTACGTAAACGACATGTTTCCCCAGCACAGCCGAGTCGACTATCGTGGCCATGTACTTATTTTCCGTAGTGAACTGCAGACGGTCAATAACGGGTAGCGTTTCTCGGAGGTCAAGGTAGTTCACCCCGTGGAGGTGTAGCCATAGCAGGAGTGCCCCCTCGGTAGGATTTCCTATAGCCTTTATCTTTTTTGCATCCGCAAAGTCAAGATTGGCGGTGGTGTTGATGGCTATGCATTCCTTTAGAAGTGCGGAGAACTTATCGTCACCCAGCTTTTGATCTTTCAGCTGCGGGAACATTGTCCCCACCACCTTCATTTGGTTTTGAGTAAGCGTTCCTGTTTTATCCGAACAGATAACCGACACTGCGCCCATCGTTTCGCATGCATGCATGGTGCGGGGAAGGGTGTTTTGTTTCATCAATCGTTTCATGCTGAAGGCGAGGCTCAGCGTAACCGCCATGGGCAGCCCTTCAGGTACGGCAACAACGATTAGCGTAACGGCAATCATCAACGAGTCAAGTGCGTATTGCACGAGCCTCGTCCAGCCCTCGGCATCCATGCTGGCAGCCCCGAGGAAGTAGAGAATAATCCCAACGATGGGCAGCACCATGAAGGTAAGCACTTGCCATAGCTCCAACCGCTCCGCGTTGTCTTCATTTTTCTTCCTGTTGATAGCCCAACAAATAAGTCCCGCCGCGGCAAGCGCCCCGAAAAGGTAGAGAGCCAACGAGCCGTAGCTAGGATTAGGGAGCAGAAGGGCGTGACGTACGAGCCGTCCCAAGACGATTAGAATGGCGATTACGTAGCTCGTTTTCGTAATGAGCCCCGCCAGCTCGTCAAGCTTTTTGCTCAATGGGGTGGCTTCGCCGTCACGAACCTGCGCTGCTTCAAACACCTTTCCGCATGCGGTGGCATCCCCGACAGCAAACACCTTGGCGATGCAATCGCCCTCCATCACGGTGCACCCCTTCATGATATGGTTTGAAGGGTACGTGGCATCCTTGTCAAACTCTTCGGGCTTAGTCGTTTTCGCGCATTGCAGCTCCCCAGTAAGGGACGACTCATTCATCATGAGGTTCATGCATTCCAATAGCTCAGCGTCTGCCGGCACCTCTTCCCCAGCCTCGAGGAGAACGATATCGTCCACAACGACCTCTTTGCGAGCTACCTGGCATACGTTGCCATTGCGGACCACCTTGACGAGCGTATCGTCGTTCACTTCGTTAAGGCTCTTGAAAGTTTTCTCGTTGGATGCCTCCAGGATGTGCGCCACCGATGTGGCCAGCAGAACGGCCGCCGCAATGCCTATAAGCTCCATGTACGGGGTCAATCCTTCCATGCCGCCGTACACGCCGTTATAGAAGGCGATGCCGCCGGAGAGCAAGAGAACGAACAGAAGGATGGTGAAGAGCGAGTCCATCTCGAAACGCTTCTCCTCCGCATTCCACTCCCCCCCGAGGTAGGCCACGAGGTATGTGAGTATAAATAGCACGAGGGCCAAAACGGGGGCAATCCATAGCCCTTCGTGGGTGTTCACGCCGACCAAGGGGAGCGCTATAGCCACGATGGTGGCTACCACCACAATGGCTAAATCCAGCTTGAGCAGCCAGAAGTGCATGCAGTTTTTAATCGTTTGCCATATTGACTCCTCCGCAGGGGGAGTTAGCACGTTGGTACCGTGCGTTGCGCGGCTCTCTAGCACTTGGGCATCGGTTAAGCCCACGTAGTGATGTTTCTGTGTCATATTGAAAAGTTGAACCTACAGCTTTAGTTAAGTTATGCTGCAAAGGTACTACCATCTTTGTATTAAACGTAGGTGCGCAAACGCTGCAAAAGGCGCGATGCGTTCTGGCGTATGGGGCTTAGAAGCAATGTGAACTGTTGAGAGACCGTAGATGGATGGATATGTAGTTAGTTCCCCAAAGGTGTTTGCTGCGAATTGGCTGACCGTGTAGGGGCAGCAAGTCGTAATTTTTGCAGTTGGGAGGGAGTATCGGTCAGAGGTTGGAAGCGGTTGTAATCTACTTCCTGCCATGGGAAGGGAGTACAGCCCCTTAGAAAATATAGGAAGAGCTGTCGCACCATCTCCATCGTGACCCCGTTGAGAAAGCGACATTGCCGAAGGGGTGAGATGTTAGCCATTGCAGCAAACGTTGCTAGGTCGTCCCATCTTTCCGTAAGGTACGATAGTCCAAATGCGCCGGAGCCGCTATCCCTAAAGTAATGATGGCTTGGCGGTGCAATGCAAGGAGTGGTGGAGGCTAGGGCGAATTGGTCTAGTCTAAAGCTTCGGGTTCGTCTCCATCTGTGTCCCCATCAGTGGAGGCATCGTATCGGAGAAATATGTCTAAGAAAGCGTCTTCTCTGTAAAAGTAGTCCGGAATGGTCTCTCCCTTGTCTTTTATGAAGTGAAATCCAAAGTTGGCGTATTCCTCCATTGTCTGAATAAGCATGTCGACGGCTCTTCGTAGGGTTATTTCTCCTTTGTCTAGGGCAATCAAATCAATGTCGGTACGTGCAACGAGTGCAACAAATATGTAGTCTCTAATTTTTGGGTAGGGCGTTCTTTCCAAACGCTTCTCTATATTCCCCCAATTTTCAATTGCTAGACCAAATACTTTTCGCTGCTTTGAGTCTTCCGTCAAAGGGCGCCGCCTATTTTCATACAACCCGATGAAAAACGCTACGATATACAGCTCGTACCCCGCACCGAACAGCTTTCCGCGTGCCTCGCGCAGAGCTGTTTCGCCTTTACCATAGTCGCAGTACATCTTTATTAAGTCTTCGTATCTTGCTTCCCACTGTGGATTGCGAGCTGCCCACTTGTCATATAACTTCTCTGCTGCCATGACCAATCTATTTGATGTGTTCAATTTTCGTCTGAATCGTGGACAAATTCTGCGGATCGAAACCGGCCTCTTTGCTGATTTGGTAGACCGTGCAGGAGAGCTTATCCAGTTTTTCCTGGTTAAGCTTCTTCCTCTTTGTAGCGTAATCGATTTCCAGCAAATCCTTTGTAACGATTATGCACTGCTTGTCAAGCGTGTTGATAATGTTGTAAAATACATCTTCTTTGAAATCTCCGAATGATGATGTCGGGGCATCAAAGATGAGTGGGTAGCCCTGCTCGCGTTTCCTCTTCGTAATGTTTGACAGTGCAAACAAAACCGACATATACATTGTGGTTCTTTGAGCACCTCCTGGATTGAAAATGATTGTTCCATTTGAACTATATAGCTGAATGTGAGCCGAGCCATCGGCTCTTCTTATAATACACACTTGGCCACGAAAGTCATTTTTATTTAGTCGTTCAAAGTAGGTGTTCGTTTCTTTTTCAAGCGTGTCTATGAATTCACTTGTATTTATCTCTTTTGCCTTTCTAAAAGCTTCCATAATAAGCTTGAGCGTTTTATGAATCTGCTGGTGTCGCTTTACTGTATTGCTGGACGGCTCAATCGAATTAAATTCATCGGATATCCTGTTGCGTTCCCGTTCAAGGGCGGCTAGCTGACGATTCAGCTCAGCCAGCTGTATTTCAGCTCTATTCTTTTGTTCAGACATCCCTTTGAAGTCTTTAAAGCCTTTTTCTAGCAGCGATTCAGAGATGCCCGGCGTTTGGATTAGCAATTTAGTCTTTTCGTCTTCGGCTTCCTGCAAATCCTTCTTGGCTTGTTCAAAGCGCAGTCTGTAGGCTTGAATTGATTCAAGTCTGTCAGAAATCGTAGGGGCAATCTCGGCGATTTCTTTTTCGCTCCACCCGCTTAATCGGTTGGATATCTTGTCAATTTCTTCAACGTAGTAGTGCGGAAAATATGGCTTCTCTTCCGCTTCGGGGTGGGGCGTTGCTTGCGAATTGGCAAGGAATTCATTTAGCTTGTTGAGCATGAATTCGTATTCAGGGGTTCCTTTGCGTGCCGGGCGACCGCAAACTTTGCAAATCTCTTCGTCAATCATTTCTTGCATGGTTTCTTTGTTGGGAATATCCCACGGAAGTTTTGTTGACCCATTGACGAGGGTGTTTACCATTTCCCGTTTCCCCTTCTCCATGGCGCGTCGTTCGGTCTCAATTCTATCCAGTTTTCTTTTTTCTTTACTGAAGGCTGCGGCCTTCTGATGGAACTCCTCCAAAACGTGGGGAAAAGCTCTTAGTATCCAATATTTGTCTAGCAGCTGAACGTTGTAGTCTAGCGAAGACAAGTCCCGGTATTTGGCCACTTCCTCCTCCTTGGCTGCAATTCTATTTTTTATCTCTTGATACGCTTCGCAAGTGTCTCGATTCTCTTCTAGTTCTTCTAACCTAGACGTGAAGTCAGAGATAATCTGTTCTTGCGTGCGAATATCTTCGTTTACCCCTTGAATGGCACTCAACGTTTCCTGCTTCTCTCTTTCCAGCTGCCGAACCTTTTTAGTCTGGGTCTTGTCCTGCTTCAAAGCCTTTGTAACAATAGCATCGGCATTCCTTTCAAACTGCTCGGTAAGAAGAACGTATTCTTCAAATTGGCGGATATCTGAAAAAGTATCAACCAACGTCTTTAGAGCTGTATTATTGTTGAATACATCTAATTGACTTTCGCCTTTGAATAGACAATACTTCCGAATTGCCGCATCAAAACATTGCTCTAACAGCTGCTTACCATCTCTCAGCAAACGCTCTGACCCGCTAGCTTCGTACCCAACAAATTTATAATTGAATGTGCGGGCACCGTTCTCGGGTTGCTTCTCAAAGCTAAAACGTTTTTCAAGCTCAATAGTCCTGTTGTGGTCGAAGACGAGTGAAACGACTACTTCATCCTTCTCCCCAACCTCCATTTCTGACTTCCTCTTTTCAGAAATATTCGTAGCACTCTTGGTTTCTGTGGCAGTATCAAACAGCCACTCCAATGCCTCAAAAAAAGTGGTTTTCCCATCCCCATTGTCTCCAATAATCAGCGTTAGACCTTGAGAAAACTCAAATCTATTATCCCCGTAATAGCTACGGAAATTCTTGATGTTCAGACTCTTCAGTATCATACCTTCCCATTTAAGTAGTTCTTAATCTCATTGTAAAGCTGCTTATCGGTTTTGCCCATGCTTTTACCTTCAATTATCTTGGCGATAGCGCAAACCAAATAATTATCTGCCTGAAGTGCATCCTCAATCGTCTCATAATAACCTGCCATGAATGGGCACGCCTCTGCAAGTTTCTCATCTTGCAGTACCGATTGCAACACCCGGTCGCTGTTTGTCAAGTTCTTAGCCATAACTCTTTATTTGAAGATTGACACTGCATATTCGTTTAGCACGCTGTCTAATTCCTGAATACTATCATGCAGGTTCTCAGACAGCAAGGCGAAGTCTCTAACTCGCTTCAATTCGCTTTCAACAAGGCTCTTTTCCAAAGCGTAGCACTCTCCGTCAAACACATTATTAGGCACTACAATCAGGTCGTGAATGGTGGCAAAACGTTTCTCTTTATGCGTTCGTAGCACGCGTCCGCGACGTTGGATGAATTGGCGTGGATTTCCTGTACTAGCGCAGAAAATGGCTAGCTCACATCGAGGCACATCAACCCCCTCATCCAAACACTTCATCGATGTTAGCACATCAAGACTGCCTTCGGCAAAACCTTTAAGCATGGCATCGCGGTCAGCTGATTCGGCAGTGAACTGACGAACGATAATCCGAGAGGATATATCACGGACGATACGGGTAAAATCGTCAATGAGGTGTTCTGTGTCAGGGTCTATGGCAATAGTGTCGGCTTGGTCAAACATATCGGAACCCAAATTGTCAGGCTTATTGCCCTCCGGCACGTAAACCAGAGTGTATTTCAAATTGCCTTTCTCTTCCATGCGTTGCTGGACGATTCGCTGAAAGGCTGGCAGCTTGTTGACCGCCTTGTGAATAATGCGCTTGCGTTTCAGTAGGAGCATCTTCAAAAGCTCTTGGCTCCTCTCATTACGAAAGCCCATTATCCTGACGATCCTCTTTGAAAGCTCTACATATTCCGACATCTCCCTTTCGGTCAAATGCACAATGTGCGGGTAGTAGTAGTAGCGGCATAGCGCCCCATTTTGAATCGCTTCGGCCATTCCGTATTCAAAAGTGTAACCAGCGGAACAGCCAAAAAAATCCATCAGCTGGCGGTTCCCAGCATCGTCAAACTGCCGTTTGGGCGTGGCAGAAAGCCCGATGCGGCGCAGGTACTTGATGTCGGGAAGGCGTTGAATCATCAGTCCGCTACCCATGTTGTGGGCCTCATCGGCTATAAGCAGTAGCTTGTTCTTGGGGAATTGGTTTAACTCCATGAACACATCGGAGCGTACGAAGGAGGCGTAGGTTGATATGATGATGTAGGACTGCTTGTTGGCATTGCTGGCCATTTCAAGGAGACGGAGATTTGCAACCGATGATCTCCAGCTGTTGTACTTTGAGCAAACCTTTATTACAGTGTTGAAATTGAATTTTTTACACTCCATCTCCCATTGCTCAACGAGTGCAATGGTTGGCACAAGTATAATGGCTTTGTAGTACCCCAGCTTGTTGTATATCTCAAGTAGGCAGTTCAGCGCAGTGATGGTTTTGCCCGTGCCTGTTGCCATAGCAAACAAGCCTTTCTGCCGGTTGCGTTTCCAATTCTCTAGTGCCTGCTTTTGGTATTCTCGAGGCCCCGTGTCGTATGGGAAATGGGGTTTACTAAATTCAGCTGGGGCTGTTGATATGCTTTGCTTTTTGACCTTCTTAATCTCAATCTCCAACCTGCTTTTAGCCCTGCCCAATGCCTTTATCACCGACGTTGGGAACGACTTATCTGCAATATCCTGTTGAATGAATCGGTACTCGCTTTCCAGCAGATCCCGTAGCTCCTTCCCTTTGAACGATTCCGCAATTTGGGTTTTCACTTCGTTCGTCGGAACAAAAACAACGTTCTCGTCCCTACCTGTAAAAACGAGGTTAAAGTCACTATTGATTTTTTGAATGGTTGCGGAAGCCTGAGTGCCGTCCCAGTCGCAGAAAGCCGTAAGGCTTTCAATGTTGTCAATCAATGCTGACACTGAAAAGTTGCACGAACCATCAAAGCCAATGCTGTTGACCCCATCGCTAAACATTCCGGTTTTTGTGTGAGAAATGCCGATTCCCTCCTTTGGGGCAATGATTCTTACGCCGAGTCGATCGTTGCGGATAAGCCACGCCAGGCAATCAAAGAAGTGTACATCGCGCTCTGATAGCGTCTTTTTCAGATTTTCAATATCTGTGATGTCGAAGACCGGTATTGGGCCATCAAGTTCACCGTTGGCGATGGCGTTTTTATCTTGTTCGGTAAGGATATCATTGACAATTAGGTTCATGCAGCCGCCATTGTAGAGGAAGGATGCGAACCCATCTGCTAGTACATTGATGGCTGAAGATGAAAAGAATCCTAGCATCAAGTCGAATCGCGCGGCGTTGCAGAGGCAATCGGAAAAGAATCCTATTGGCTCCCACTCCGTGCGTGATTTGTATCGGCGATGCACCGGAAACTCAACGTCTTTTAGCATGTCATATGAAGCAATTAGCGCAGTTTATCTCGTCATCATCAAACAGATTAATCAGCAGATTGCCATCCGCCTTTTGCTGGGTCATTTTGGTCTTCTTAATGTGATCAAGCTTGATTTGCCGTATGCGTTCGGGACGGATTAGCTCCTCAAGGCGTTCGCCCTGGATCCACGTGTAGCCATCTTTTTCATACCCCATGGCTTTTTCGAATAGCGCGGGGTGCTGTTCGTAGAGCCATACCCATTCTATCTTTTGTTGGAAGAAGCAGAAGTAGCAACCCGATCGGCTACGGCAGTATTGGCCTATTTGGCCATCCACTGCAAAGTCAATTAGCTTGTAGTAGGCAGGAACGCCTACGCCGCTGTCTTCCAAGATTTTGAAAACATCCGATTTGACAATTATGTCTTCATTGTCAAGCAAGGGAAACTCATCAAGTTTGCTTACAGGACAATCGGAGTATTGCTTGAGAAAAATGAAAGTTGCATGGTTGAAAGTCTTAACATCAATGTCAAGCAACGCATTGAGCTTTTGGGTGTAGTAAAACTTTTTGGAAAGCGGGGTGCTTAAAAACTTTTCAGCCTCGGTGAAAGTACTCTGGATGGCCACAGACTGGTAGCATTCGCTAAAACGCTCTAGGTTGTCATTCTTTAGCACAGTGTTGATAACATCTACGCTCCAGATGTTCCGTCGGAAAGGGAATATGGATTGAATGTTCGCCTTTGATGAGATGTACCCCTCGCGATCCTCGTCACCGCGGATGCCAACGTATGAGATGGTAGGCGCAGTGCCGACGTATTTTTCAAACTCAGCCAATTTCATTTTTTGTGTGCACCAGCGGGCTTGCACCGAAGGAAGAAACCCGCCATTCATCTTTAGAAAATGGTCAAAGGGTGTTGGCTCTGGGCTCCCTTGCGCTGCGCAGAGGGTGGTGATGTGTCCTAGGTATGAGCGCAGTCGCTCTACGAGTTGCTCGGTTTCTGCAAGTTCACATTTCGTGTCGCAGGTGTAAAAATCAATGGCCAACGCAGGGTATTTGTCCTTCAGATAGATGGCTAAGGCCGCGCTATCTTTCCCCCCCGATATCCCCAGTACATGTCTAACTTCATTCTTCATTCTATGTTCCTTTGAATTACCTGAATCAGAGCCGTTACGTTTACAGAATGATCAGATGTGAGCAGCGCTTCAATGCGAGTTGCAAGCGACTTTACCGTTGTGTTTTGGGCGTTTGATAGTATAACCTGTTTGGCGATTGGTGCGTCGTTATTCCGAGTTATGTGCAAGCGTACCACATTTTCATCGTCCGCTTGATGCATTTCCACGTAATCATCAAGTTGAAACAGCTTCTCCTGGAGCGCGGTCATTAGGTAGGGCTTCTCGCCATCTCTTACTTTTTCCAGCGGTTTGTTTAGCACCACGTAGCATACCGACTCAATCCACGCTGTACGGTTGGCGAATTGGCCAACGATCCGGGAATGAAAAGTCCTTACGTCAAGCGGCATTAGCTCCGCCCGTACGTAGCGGTAGCGTTTGTCTATTATTGACTTGTAATCAGGGTATTCCAACGTATCTATTTGCAGTGATGATAGTATCTTTTTTTCTATTGCTAGAAGAAGTTCTTCGTAGCAAACCCGTAGGTCGCGGATGGCGGTTCGTAGTGCTTTTACAAAACCGTTGATTGCCGCTGGGTCTCGGCTAATTATTAGCTCGTTAAAGCCGAGTTGCGCCGGGAGTGTTTCAAAAAAAGTCTCTTCTGGATCGGTAGCGTGCGCAATGGCATCCCTAAATCCTTTGGCTTCTGTTGAAACATCATTCGTACGCTTTGCATACTCATTAAGCTGATTGTAAAAAGTTAGGAATGGTCGAATGGTTTCAATGAGTGTGGCATTTTTCAGCTCCGTGGTGTGCAGGTTGATTACGTATCTGTACCGATCGAAGAACTCCTGCTTTACACCGTTTATGCTGAAGGCCTTTATTTTAAAGTTACCGAGTCTCCGTTGCATTAGCCCTAGGATCTCGCTGTTTATTTCGGGTACATAGGCCCCATCGAAGTAGAGGGCAAAATCATTCTGGCGGATAACCAAGAAAGTCGGCAGCCACCAATCGATAAAGCCTTGCTTCATTCCGAACGGGGGGGCCAATAGGAGGCTTTCCAGCTCGCTTAGCTTACGCTGTCGCCCATCGGTAGATTGAATGAAATCGCTGCAAACAGACCATAGAACCGAGAAGCTCTGCTCCTTGGGGGGAACCAACGTGTAGCGGCTGCCATCTTCGCTGAGAACATGCATTCCTGTTTGCTTTAGCATGGCTAGAAAAACGGACTTCTCGGGCGGAAATTTATTCTTTGCAAAGCCCAAGTCCTCTTTGTCCCAATGCCTTAGGAGTGCTTCAAAATAATTCTGCCGTGCGAGCGACATGGCGCTGCTCGGCTTGAATTTGTTAACCATCTCATTCTTGAAAATGGGTGTTTTGGGGAAAATGGTATCTGCCACTACAGATAGCTGCTTGGTAAGCTCCTTGAGCCCTGTTAGTCCTTCCCTTGTGCTGCCATTGAAAATCCAAATCGCATCGGCCGAAAACATGCTTTCCCGTATCGTTTTGCTGAGAACCTCCTGCTCGTGCCGCTTGAGGTTCTCAATCTCTTGCAAGGCAACCCTGTCGCTCTTGTCTGTTACGTAGTAGTCTTTAACCCATTCCAGTCGGTCAATCTGTTGCAGATGCTTTACGATGCGCTCCGTATTGCGGAATAGGCAGTATATAATCGGCATATTCGTTTGCTGAAGGCAAGTCCTTTTTACTTCAGCAAGGCAATTGGAGGCGGGAAACAAGAGGTTAATATATCCATCCAGTTCTCCCAAAGCCACTTTGCCTATTGGTGTGGTTGAAATGCGATAGTCAAAAAAGCGGGCGGTGCCCGTCCTATAGTAATGTGAGTTTGCTAAAATCGGCTTTGCGTCAAAATAGTTGAAGAGACGGTCAACGTAATCGTTGGAGTGGTGGCATTCTACTAAGGCTCTCAGTAAGCCCTGCTCAATGTTGACATCCGACCCTTCGTACAGAATGTACTTCGACTTGTACTGAGCGTATCGTATGATATTTTTCTTTTCCAGCGTGTCAATGGTGTCTGAAATGTCGTTTATGCCGATTGCAAGGGAAAAATATAGTCTTAAAAATGCCTTATCGAGGATCATACCCGCTGAGGCAAACAGGGTGAAAAGCCCCAAAACCTTTACTACCTTGACGGCGCTATCAATTTTACTGTTGGGCATGTTTAGACCCGTCACACGTTCAAGCGCTACATGAATTGCCTCCCAATTTACCGAGTCTCTGTGCGCTTCGTTGAAGAATGAAGAGAAACTATTTGTAATGTAATCGTAAACGTGTGTGATGTTGTACATCGGGGCTACATCATCCTTGAACTGCGAAACAGAGAACTCATCGTTCGATGTGAGAAAGGAGAGCAGCGTACGCTCATTCTGCCCGTATCGTTGGTTCGCCTGAATGAGGATATACGCGGCGAAAACATCCATGGGGTAGAGAGCTAAAATCACGTCGGGGTGTAGGCTGTCGGTGGCGAATTTAGATGATAACGCCAGGTTGTATAGCTTGCGGGGTGCTTCTGTTTGGGTATGGTGCGCTCTCCTTATAAGCTTGGCGGCGGTTAGGTTGAGGAGTTGCTCCGTGGGTTCGTTGAAAATAACATCTTGTATCCTCCCCTTTACCTTGGTCCACTCCTGCCTTTGCTCCAAGCTTAGATGCTTGGCGTACGCATTAAAGCTTTGGTGCAGCGTGGTTAAGAAGAGAATGTTCCGATCGGAGTCGTTGACAAATTCGCAGAACTTCTGCAAAAAGTACATCTCCTTTTCAGGATTGTTCTTTGCGGCGTACTCGAGTACTTTGCCAAATTCGTCAATCGATACGATTAAGAGCGCATCCTCAGATTGCGCCTCTTCGTAGATATTCTCAAACGCTGCGAGTGCATTGTTAGTGCCGGAAAGTGCATGGTGCGACAGCAGCACGCTGCCTAGCGGAGCGTAGTCTCCTACAATATTAAGCGGCTTGATGCCTTTGAATCTGCCTAGCTTTCTTTGTTTTCTAAATAGCTGATAATCAATTAGTTTGCCCC
>CALHSW010000044.1 GCA_938038735.1 uncultured Bacteroidia bacterium
GATAACCAAGATAGTAAGTGAATTTTAAAATTTTTCTATTTGAGTAAACATTTCTTAATGCCAAGAAAATTTTTACCCTTTTCCCTTCTAGTCTCTTGCCCTCCCTCTCACACCCTACCGCCCCACCCACAAAACCGCACCGAATGAAAGCGAAATAGCGTAACGCCAACACAGGCAACAGACCCATGGTTCTCATTTCGCAACAGCCAAAACACATAGCGAAACTGATTGCGAAAGCCTTTTATTAACCGAGAAATGAGTACCTTCGCGCCTGTAGTGTGCAGCTAGGGGAAAGAAAATGGCAGATACAGAGGAATATTCTTCGTCATATTTAAGCGATGCCGTGTCGGCGTTCATGCGGCTGCCGGGAGTGGGACGCAGAAGCGCGCAGCGCTACGCGTTGCATATGCTCGGACGGCCACTGGAGGAGCGGCATCGATTTGTGGAAGACATCCGAAGATTCCTTGAGGAAGTGCAGTATTGCCCCATTTGCCATGGGCTGAGCGATGATGGCAACGTGTGCAACATCTGCGCGAGCCGTTCACGCGACCGCTCCGTGCTCTGCGTGGTGGCCGACACGCGCGATGTCATGGCTATAGAGCGTTCGCAAAGCTACCGCGGCATGTACTACGTGCTAGGGGGCACAATTGACCCCATGCAGGGCATTGGCCCATCGCAGCTACCAATAGAGCAACTGCTAGCTACTATAGAAAAGCAGGGCGCTCGCGAGGTAATTCTCGCCTTCGGGGCCACCACGGAGGGCGATACCACCCAATTCTACCTACAGCGGCGCATGGCGCACCTAGGGGTAACCATCTCGCAGCCCGCCCGCGGCGTATCGCTCGGTGAAACGCTTGAACAGACTGATGGCATGACACTTGGCACAGCATTTGCGCAAAGAGTGGTATTAAATCACACCGCTGAGGCGAAGCGAAGCGTAACAGAAATAGACAACACGAAATGATGATAACCCGAATGCGATTTTCAATACTAATACTCTCTACAACCCTCGCGCTCATGGCAGGAACGGCATGGGCGCAGGACGAGGCCGCCCCGCAAGAGAGCGACCTAGCCGTGGGGCGCAGAGCCCTGGAGCAAAATGACCTCAAAACGGCGCGCGAGCGTCTGGAAGCCGCCTATAAGGAACTCGGAGATAGCGACACCACCGCGGTGCTGCTACTCACAGAAACCTGCATACGCAGCCGGGAATTCAAACGGGCCGAACAGGTAATAACCGCCGGTGTAAAGGCGAACCCTGAAAGCCCCAATCTCTACCTCAAGGAGGGAATCGTCATGAACCTGCGCAGCCAATTCAAAAAGGCGCAAGAGTCGTTCCAAAAGGCCAACGAACTCCTGCCCCCCGATGCCCCAGAACGCGTGTCGCTCTACATCAACCTCGGGCTGGCCATCATGAACGACGAGCGTCCGCTTGACGCAATCGCGTGGTACAACCTCGCCCTTGAACTCTCGCCACGCAATGCCACTGCGTATACCTGCAAGGGCAGCGCGCTCTACAAGGTGGGCGACTTCATCGAGTCGGCCGATGCGTACGACCGCGCCATTGAGATTGACCAAACCAATGCGCTCAGCTACTACAACCGCGGCATGGCCCTACTACGTGGCGGCGACAGCGAAAAGGGATGCGCCGACTTCCACACAGCGTGCCGCATGGGCCACATGAATGCCTGCAAGGCCATCGTCGTGGAGTGCAGCAAAAAGAAATAGTGTGATCCCCTTTTAAGCCTTCAATCATGCAGATGCCGATGCCTGGCGCAAGGGCCTTCAGAACGTTCGCACTTCTACCCCTAACCCTAGTTACCGTACTCCTATTGATGGGCAATACGGCCGTGGGGCAGCCGGTGCTACAACCGAAATCAAACATCCCAATCAATTGGGAATGTGAGTTCTACTACGGGCAGCTGCTTACCCCCACCGACCTTGCGCTCCAAGGCTCTGCTAACTATACCATCGAAAAGATTCCAAGCAGCTGGACCAACTACCGGGATGCCGACGGCAAACGGCTTCACGCACGCAGCTGCGCCACCTACCGCATCCAGTGCCTCATCAAGAATCCGGGCCACGACCAACTCTTGGCGCTCTACATCCCAAACGTACATTCAAGCTACTCGCTATGGATTGATGGCACGCTCACCCACAAGGCGGGCATTGTCTCCTCTGTGCCCTACGAAGCGAAGCCAAGAGTGGAAAAATCGCTTATACCCTTTACCATGCCAGCTGGGGAGAGCGGCAGTATTGACACGGTAGAAATCGTGATGCAAACAGCCAACTTCACCTCTCCGAAGGCAGGCATCGCCACCATGTGGCGCATCGGCGACTTCGAAACGCTGCACGCCGCAATCGCCCGCACTTCAGTGGGAATTGCCATACTGATCGGCATGCTGCTTACTCTCTTTATAGCCACCCTAATATTCTTTTCGCTGCAAAAGAAGAGAAAAGTGAGCGTATGGACTCCCGTACTGCTACTTTTCGTAGCGCTGGCAGTAGCCACCTCTTCCGAGTCGCAGCTCCTCCTCCTCTTCCCATCGCTCGGCGGGGATTTATACTACTCGCTACGCGCCGCAAGTCGTCTCGCCAGCATGGTTGCGCTCCTAATGCTATTGCGCAGCCGCTACCCGTACGAATTCTCTAGCAAACTCGCATACCCGCTCGCCACCATTGGTGGGCTAGCCGCGCTGCTTGTGGCCATTCTCCCATCATCCCTCTACCTTCGTGCTGAGTGGGGCGGTATCATCTACCTCGCGGTGGGTTTTAGCGTGGCGACCCTTTGGGTCCTTTCAAAGGCCATTAGGAATCAGCGAGATATGGCAGTATACGCCGTCATCGGCCTTGCCGCGCTCGGTGTCGCCATGGCGGTTGACCACATTGACGCAACGCTAGGCCAAAATTTCTCCATCTCGTTCTCACTCCTGACCATTGCCGTGCTAGCCGTACTATTTACCTTCATCCCCATTCTTGATGCCTCCACGGCCCTGAGTAGAATTCGCTCCCTCATGCACAGCATCCACAGCGACTACCAATCGTACTGCGGAAAAAGCATAGAGCTCTCCAACGCGCTACGAAAACAGAACGCAGCGCGCATTCACCTCGAAGAGGAAGCCTCAAGGCGACGCTGGAGCGATGAGGGGCAGCAAATGCTGCGCAAGGTACTGGTTGCTAATCGTGATAACTTCGGTGCGCTTTGCCAAAAATCGCTTGAAGAGATGGCCCGTTACGTGAAATCGAAGGTGGGCGTACTCTACGTGGCTCGCGTATCGCACGAAACGAATAAGCTAGAGCTACAACTCCTTGCGAGCTACGGCCTGGACTCTTCGCAGCGGGACGAATTCGCTACGTGTGCCGTGGGTGAGGGAATTGTGGGGGCAAGCTTTCTCGATAACACCCCGCGCTTTATCACCGACGTTCCAAAATCAAGCATCAAGGTGAATTCGGGCCTTGGCCGCTCCGTCCCAAAATCCATTGCCGTGCAGCCCCTAGAATCAGATGCTGGGCTGGTGGGGGTAGTAGAACTCGGCCGATTCACCACGTACAAGCAGCATGAAATTGACTTCATTCAATGCAGCGCGGCGCAGCTGGCTAATAGCATTATGCATGCCAACAGCACTGCTGACAGCCGTAGGCAAATCGAGGAGCTGAAACAGCAGCTAAGCTCCACAAAGTAATCCGTTGCTATCCCCTCTACCGACTGCTACGATTGAATAGCAGCAACGCCCCAACTATAAATGCCATACCGAGTATTGCCACCAGCGTGGGATGCTCGTCAGGCATCACGATCCATGCCAGCATCGCCCCGAACAGCGGAATGAGAAACTTCCAAAAATTAAGCGATGCCACCCGCACGTATGGCTTCTTGAGCAGGGTAAACCATATGGAGAAACCGATAGACGAGATGGAACACAGCGCCACCAGCGAAACGTAGAACCGCCACTCCCCCACTACTGGACTTATCCAGCCCTCCACAGGTATTCCGACCGCCAAAAGCCCCGCGCCACCCGCAACAAGCGAGGCGCTGGCAATGAGCATGGGCGATATGCCCCTCTTTTCCTTCGACACGGCAATGTCCCCCAGCGCCGACACCACGTTGTTCAACAGAATCAACGCTATGCCGAGCAACGCCCAATCTCCCACCGCCCCCATCCGCTGCCGTCCCAGCGTAAGCGTCACCACCCCAAGAAGTCCAAGGAGCAGCGCGCCCCACATTCTCCCGCTAATCTCCTCCTTGCGATTCACACCCCGCACCACCAACGCCACGATGAGAGGCCCCGCGCCCGAGAGCATCGCGCCGAGTGCCGCCGGGATGAACGATAGGCCAATGTAGAAAAACGCATACTTTAGCCCAATTTGCAGCAGACCCAAGAGGACCAGCATGTGCCAACTACGGGCTATCGTAGCCCCAATCTCTCTCCACGTACAGCCGCACCCGCGGGGAAGCCACGGCAGCAGCACAAGCCCTGAAAAAAGGAACCTCCAACCCGCGAATTGCAGCGGCGGCATCCACGCCCCACCGATCTTAATGAAGATAAAGGCAGACGACCACAACGTACATGCCGCGATGGCCCCCGCAGTAATCGTTGCTCTCTCGCGACGCGTAGGGATATCTGCGCTGCTACTCACCTTCGCCCTCCGGTTCGTCTCCCGCTGGGGGCATCCAGCCGGCATACTTTACCCCGATTTCCCCGATCAACCCATCGAGCTGCACAGGGTCATTTTCCGTAACCAATGCCAAGCGCATCGCCTTGAAGTGCGGCAATCCCTTGAAGTAGCACGAGAGGTGACGGCGCATTTCTAGCACCCCCTTCTTCTCACCCTTCACCGCGAGGGAGAGCGCGAGGTGCCGCCGCGCCAATTCCACCCGATGCGCAATGTCCATGGGGGGTGCCGGCGTACCGGCGCTAAGGTAATGTTTTATATCGCTAAATACCCATGGCCGACCAAAGCTCGCCCTACCAATCATCACCCCATCCACGCCGTACTCCCTAAAGGCTTTCGCCGCGCCGGGCCCATCGGTGATGTCGCCATTCCCCACTATCGGAATGCGTAGGCGTGGATTCGACTTCACACGGGCTATCGCCTCCCAATCGGCTTTCCCGGTATACAGTTGGCACCGGGTGCGCCCATGGATCGTGAGCGCAGCAATCCCCACATCCTGCAGCTGCTCCGCCAACGTATCAATAACGATGCTCGTTTCATCCCACCCTAGACGCGTTTTCACCGTCACCGGAACGTTCGACACCCGCACGATGGCCGCAACCATCTCAAGCATCTTGGGAATATCCCGCAGCATGCCTGCCCCTGCGCCGCGCCCAGCTATCTTTTTCACGGGGCATCCGAAGTTAAGGTCTAGCACATCCGGCTTCGCCTCTACTATCATCTTCGCCCCCTCCACCATGCTGTCAATGTTCTGCCCATAGAGCTGAATACCGACGGGGCGTTCCTCCTCTCGTATAGCCAACTTCTGTAGCGAGCTCCCCGCCCCATGCACCAGCCCATCAGAGTTTACAAACTCAGTGTAAACCATATCCGCACCGTACTCCTTGCAGAGTATACGGAAAGAAGGATCAGTCACATCCTCCATCGGGGCAAGCAGCAACGGTTCTTTGCCCAGGTCAAGCGTTCCAATTTTCATCTCAATACACGGTGGGGATTCTTAGCTTGTACGCACTCATTTCTCTATCCTCCTGCCGCGCATCGCACCCCCGATACGACGAAAGAAGCGTCCAAAAGGCATCGCTATGCTGGAAATAGGTAAGATGCGCCAGCTCATGATCCACCACCATCCGCACGTACTGATCAGGGTACAAAAGCAGCGCGGCGGAAAACAGTAACCGCCCATCATTGCTGCATTTCCCCCATGCAGTTGCCATCGGCTTCACCGCAACCGACCTATAACTCAGCCCCAACTCCCTCGCCCTTTGTGCCACAAGCGCAGGCACAATGCGTTCGCCCTCCGCTCTGAGTATAGACTTTAGCACCTTGAAGAGGAAACGCTGCACCTCATGGCTGCCAACATCTTCCCCCGCAGGAATATACACTTTTACAATATCCCCGCTCTCGTAGGCAACAAAATTATTCTCCGCTTGGTTTACGTGAAACTCAAAGGTATGCAGCCGCGTCCTGTAGCCATTGACTATCGCATTCTCCACCGGGCGCAGCATCTGCTCCCGCAGCTTTGCGTACGCCGGATGCGGCTTTATCTGCTTTAGCGCGGCCTGCTGGGTTATGCTGCGCGGATATATAATCGTCGGGGGATCGATAAGATTCCTTTTTAAAGTGATTCTCCGCGACTGCGCATGGGCCTTAAACACAATGGGTATCTCCACCCCATCATCGCTTAGCATGCTATCCCCTTACCTCCCAACCTTTAGTACTCCAGCACCCAGGCATCGGGGAAACGATCCTTCATGCTGCTGCACGCTTGACGCGCCGCCCGCAGCGAGGTAAATGATCCCACAGTAACGGCATTACTACCCGACTCCTGCTCAATGATTTCACTAGAAAAGCCTTTGGCTTTAAGCTGACTACAGAACCGCTTGGCATTCCCCATCTCCTCAAAGCTTCCCACCACCACGTGGTACGAATTTGATTCGCTCGGCGTGCCGTACGCCCGCTCTGCGCTCGTGGCGCCCTCTCTCGCAGACGCACTGACGCTGCTCGGCGCAACATGCGACGGTTCGCGGGATGGCTGCGCCGCGGGACGTTCCGCCGGTGCAGGCGCACCCGCCGCTGCCACCGCACCGCTCGTAGCGCTACTCTCTACGCTTCGGCTCTTAAACTCCTCCATTAAGGCACCATCCTCCTTTGGCTGCGCCTCCCCGCTCAATGCGGACTCCTCACCATCGTTCGCTGCCAATTCTTCCGATTCAACCTGATTCTCCATTGCCTTCACTGCATTAGCAGCGGCATCAAGCCTATGCTGTGTGCGCATCTTAAGGTAGGGGGCCGTGCCTGGGAAGAGGCTGGGACTCACCCATCCAAACCACAAGAAATCCGCAGTGAAAGCCACGGCAACTAGCAGTAGGAGCACCAAAACGAACTTTACAAAACCATTACCCCCCGATTCGCCCGACGCCGGTTTCGCCTTAGCTGATGCCGGCTTTGGCTTGGGCTGGGGAATAGGCTTGGCTGGACGCTTCGCCGCGCTGCCCTGCTTGCGCTGCGCGCGCGACTGCACCGTCTCCTTCCCCTTTGCACTCTCCGCCTTTTGCCCAGACTCAGGGGATTGAACCTTTTCCACGTTGATCCCATCAGACTGACCAGAGGAGTGCGCGGCAGACGTATCACCCGGCACGCTAGCTGGCTGCCCCCCATCGGCCACAAAGACCACCTGACCATTATCAAGCTTGCGGAGCGTACCCAAACCCGGTATACCGCACGCTCCATGCGTTTCAAGTTCCGAATCTACATACTTGTATATCGCCTCGCACCGCTGCATCGCCTCTGCCGCGGGAATCCCCTCCTCCTGCGCAAGCAGCTCCGTGAGCCGCCCATCATCGTAGCGAAGAAAGGTACTAAAAGTCACGTTTTCTGCCCGAAAGCCCGACTCTAGATCCTTAACAAAAAAGGCCCCAATCGTGGGTAGTATCAGGCGCACGTTGCTCTGCACCATCTTTGTGAGTACTGAAAGATCCATAGCCATTCTTTCGATCGTCTAGTTCCTATACATGACCCCTTGCCGCTTGCAAAGGTACTGATATTTTCTTTTACCTTTAATCATCCCTGCCCTCCCGCATTCCAGCCCATCCCGCTTCCCAAAAGAATTTACAGCAAACCACAGTTTTCCATATTCTACGACAATTAATCAAAAACTTTTAATTTTAATCTTCGCTATTTGCTATCCATTCTTTCATCGCTATCTTCTTCCTGCGGATAGGCATTCCACCCCTGCGCCGTGATGGGGAACTCCTCCCCCTGCGGCGTCACCAGCATCCGCCCCCTATCCTCTGGCACCGTGTAGCCGATCATCGTCGCGCCGAGGTCACCCACGGCCTCCATTAGTGTCCTTGGCACGGTGAACAGCAGCTCGTAATCCTCCCCGCCGTTCAGCGCGGCCACCAGGGGCGAAATGTTCATTTCGTCGGCCAAATGCATGGTCGACTGGTCTATCGGGATTCGCTCGGGGAACACCCTGCACCCCACGTTCGACGCCTCGCAGATGTGGATTAGCTCGCTCGATAGCCCATCGCTAATATCAATCATAGAGGTCGGTACGATCCCTGCCTTCCGAAAAGAATCCACCGCATCGACGCGGGCCTCCGGCTTGAGCATGCGCTCTAGTTGGTACTCGTGTCCATCGAAGTCGGGTGATCCCTGCGGGTTGGCTAGCATCACACGCTTTTCCCGCTCCAAGAGCTGCAAACCCAGATACGCCGCGCCGAGGTTCCCCGTTACAAAGATCAGCTGGTTCGGCTCCGCCCCGCTGCGCCGGCAGAGCCTTTCAGGGTTAGCGTAGCCTATCGCCGTCACCGAAATCGTAAGCCCCGTGAGCGATGAGGTGGTGTCCCCCCCCACGAGATCCACATGGAAATGTTCACACGCTAAACGTATTCCATCGTACAGCTCATCGAGGTCCTCCACGCAGAACCGCTTTGACACCCCTATAGTCACCAAGATCTGCGCAGGGGTAGCGTTCATGGCGCATACATCGCTTATATTCACGGCCACAGCCTTATAGCCCAAGTGGCGTAGCGGGAAGTAGGTGAGGTCAAAGTGCACCCCCTCCAGCAGTGCGTCAGTCGTAATCACAACCCTCTCCCCCTCCGGCGGAGCTAAAATGGCGCAGTCATCGCCTACGCCTAGCACTGTTTCTTTACGCTGTGCCACAAAGCGCTGCGTTAAATGCTTGATCAACCCAAATTCTCCCAGCGTGGAAAGCTCACGTTTTGCCATCGCAATACCTCTACCATTTAAAACGTTAAGACGCCATCCCGCACGGGCTACCCGCCGGGATGGCGCACGAAACCATCTAGATCTCCACTATTTAATGAACTCCATGTGCGACTCATCGGTAATACGCTCGCAGTAGTGGCAGCGCAGCGTCACCGGGTCGCCGTGAAGCACATCGAAGCGTGTCGTAATTTCGTCATGATTGGTTATGCACTTTGGGTTAACGCACTTCACAATCCCCAAGATCTCCTTAGGAAGCGACACATCCATCTTCTCCACCACCTTGTACCCCCTAATGATGTTGAGGCTGGCGTGCGGCGCCACGAGCGCAATGCGGTTTATCTCCTCCGGGAGAAAGAACTTCCCCGCCACCTTCACAATGGCCTTTTTCCCCATCCGTTTACTCTGCAAATTGGTACCAAAGGTCATCTGGTTCTCCAGCGTGCTGAGCCCAAGTATTTTGATTACCTTGAAAAGGCTACCCGCGGGAATATGGTCAATCACCGTTCCCTCCTCTATAGCCGTTACAATTAACTCCTTTTCGCCTGCCATGGTCTTCAACTCCTCTCAATTCTATTTTGTGCCTATATCTCTTTTATCGTAGCTTCAACTCCTTGCGCCCGAGTATTGACGATATAATCGCCATACGGGTGTACACGCCGTTGCGAGCCTGCTGGAAGTAGTACGCCTTGGGCGAGGCATCCACATCCATCGAAATCTCATTCACTCGCGGCAGCGGGTGCAGCACCTTCATGTTGGGTTTTGAGTTGCTGAGAATATCGTTGTGCAGCACGTACACGTTTTTCACCTTCTCATACTCTAGAGGATCAGAAAAGCGCTCACGCTGCACGCGCGTCATGTAGAGAATATCGCAGTCATCCACATGGTCTCCGAGCGTGGTGTACTCCTCGTAGGGTAATCTATTCTCATTGAGGAAAATCCTATACTCCTCGGGGAGTCGTAGCTCCGGCGGCGCAATGAAGCGGAAAGTTGGATTGAAATGTGACATCGCCATAATCAGGGAATGCACCGTACGCCCATACTTCAAATCCCCCACCATCGTAATCGTTAGGTTCTCCAGCGTACCCTGCGTCTTGCGGATGGAGAAAAGGTCGAGAAGCGTCTGCGTGGGGTGCTGGTTCGCGCCATCCCCGGCGTTGACTATCGGCACTGGGGCCACCTCCGACGCATAGCGCGCTGTGCCCTCCAGCGGATGACGCATAACGATGAGATCCACGTAGTTCGATACGGTTAGGATGGTGTCGTTAAGCGACTCCCCCTTTGAGACGCTCGAAGAGGCCGCCTCGGAGAACCCCAGCACGCGCCCCCCGAGCTGGTTTACCGCGCTCTCGAAGCTCAGCCTCGTGCGCGTTGACGGCTCAAAAAAGAGCGTGGCCACCACGCAGTCGTCCAGCACGTGCTGCCGCGGATTACGCGAAAATTCCTCGGCGAGGTCGAGGATCCCCACGATCTCCTCCCGCGACAGGTCTTTGATTGATACCAACGATTTACCTTTCATCTCCTTGCTTTTGCTAATTGTTTTCCATTTTCTTCATAATCGGAGCGTACGGCGGTGGCAAAATGCGCACCCCCTCCTTTGCGCCCTCTATGCGCGTCTGCACTCCGTAGCTCTCTGTCCACGCCACCACCGCCTCCACCCTCTCCTCCGGCCATGCCGCCTCAATGTGGCACGTTTCCGCCTCGTACCGCTCCGCCACAATGCGCCCCTCTGTCTCCTTGATGTAGGGGTGCAGGGCACTCAGCGCCCCGTAGGGGCAAACCAACGAGAGCTGCCGCTCCAAGGGCCGCTCCTCAATCGCTGCGCCCGCAAGAGCCTCCTCCACGGCGCCGCGGTAGGCAGCGATCAGCCCCGGCACGCCCAGTTTTATACCCCCGAAGTAGCGCACCACAGCCCCCAACGTATACGACAGCTCTGCGCGCTGCAGCGCATGGAGTATCGGCCGCCCCGCCGAACCGCTCGGCTCCCCATCGTCATTGATAACCGGCTGAACCGTTTCGTCAATTACGATTGCATAGCAAACATGACGCGCCGCATGGTGCGCCCCTCGGATCTCATCAAGTGCTACCTTGGCATCGGCTTCGCCCCGTATGGGCTGAAGGTAGGCTATAAAACGACTCCTACGATCTTTATAGATCCCCTCAACGCGTTCAGTCAGAATTCTATAACTTGCCCCCATCACCGTCTCCTCCCCTCCGCTATCGCCACGTTGCCTATAGAAAAAACGTTGCCACGCCCCGCGTTTCGCGGATTTTCGGCAGCGGCTACCCTCTCTTTCGCGCTGCCGTGCGGGGAGCTGTGAAACATTCCGCCCCCCATTTGCTAGCAACTAACGTTCACGCACATTCTAGGGCTTAAACGCTTTCCCTCCGGAAAATGTTACGCACCACAGGTGAAAATTTTCTCAAACCACTGTAAACCAACTGAAAAAAGAGAAGTACTGGGCAACTGATGGAAAGATTTCTCAGCCAAAGACTCCCCCTCAAATCCGAATTAACCCGCCACGAACCTACCATCCCCTTCGCATCAAATTCGGATTTCTCCGGAGAAATCCGAATTTGATGCGAAGGGGATCCAAATTGGGTGGGGTGCTAATGGATAATAAACACGTGAAACCAAGTTTCTGCCAACGGCAGCGGCTAGGCTATGTATAGCTTATGCTGGGATGCAAGACGCTACAGCACGCCTTACACAATAAGCATATGCGGCGCAGATAATTCCCTTACATCGTGGACAACCAGCGCAGTAGACCTAATCGCCTATAGCTTCCTCCACAACAAGCCCAAGGTACACCTCAAGAACGGGAGATGGGAACACATCAAACCATGCTTTAAGCTGAATACGCATTGCTCTAGCAAGTGAACGCTCCTCCCTGCTGGGTTCGGATAATAAAAACTCGTCCTCGGTGACGAAAAAAATACCGAGTGCCTTGCAGGCATCGCAAGAGATTATGCAGGCATCTCGTTACACCTATGCATACAAGAAAGCCGGGGCTTCCTATCATATTGGAAGCCCCGGCTTTGAAATGTTTACAGTGAAACCTCTACCGTTTGACCACTTTAGCGGCCCTATCGCCGGTCCGCACAAGATACACTCCAGCGGGTAAAGTATGAAGATCAACAAATGTGTTTCCCTTAGCGGCCACCCGTAAGACCAAACGCCCCTCAGAGTCGTAGATCGCAACAAGGCCCTCGGCCTCCATGTAAATTCCGCTATTAGTGGGGTTAGGGTGTACCGCAAGCGGAGCTAACCGGTTCGCCTCAACGGCGGTGCCATTTTCAAACGCCGCGGTGACGTTAATATCTTTGCTAATCTTCGTATCCCGGCGGGGATTATCGGTTATCCCATCGCTCCACCTCACAAACCGGTAGCCAGTCGCTGGCACCGCCTCAACCGGCTCGCCATCCGCGCCGAAATGGACCGTTTGGGATGCACTACCCTTGATGGAGCCATTCGGGCCAGCAGAGTAGGTCAGCGAGTAGGCAATGGTCTCAAACTCTGCATTGTAAGTTGCGTCTCTATCAACCTTTTTGTCCTGGCGGGGATTGTCGGTTATCCCGTCGCTCCACCTCACAAACCGGTAGCCGGCCTCTGGCACCGCCTCGACCGGCTCGCCATCCGCGCCGATGTGGACCGTTTGGGACGCGTTACCCTTGATTCGACCGTGAGGGGTGGCTGTATACGAGAGCGTGAAGCTCATCAATTCAAACTCTGCGGTAGCAGTGATGTCCCGCTTAACGTTCATGTCGCGGCGCGGATTACTCTTATCCCCATCGCTCCACTGCTTGAATACGTATTTTGCGTCTTTGCTAGTTGCGCTAACTGCCGTTCCGTTATCACCGTAGCGTACCGTTTGAATCTGAATTCCTTGTAGCTCCCCATGTTCTCCGACTGCGTACCTAAGCGTGTAGACGGCACGTTCAAACTCCGCTGAGACATTTAAGCCATACTCAACGTGCTGATCCTGGCGGGGGTTTGCGATTTTCCCATCGCTCCACTTCACAAACCGGTAGCCGGCCTCTGGCACCGCCTCGACCGGCTCGCCATCCGCGCCGAAATGGACCGCTTGGGATGCGTTACCCTTGATAGAGCCATTAGGGCCTGCGGAGTAGGTCAGCGAATAGGTGCATACTCCGCACTCCGCCGTACCGGTGAAAAAGTCCGCGTTTAGAACTTTATTCATTCCCTTCACCTGCCAATCCTTCCCAATGGCAATTCGACCGTTCGCCGATTGAAGCGCAGCCATGTTCTGGCCATCCAAACTCTGATCAATTGATCCTGGAAGAACCTCTATCGTAGAGACTTGCTTACCCGTTGGACTAGGTAGCGAGCAGAAGAGCTTATTCCAAGCCTCGTCGGAAAGGGGATTTCTAAGGCATCGCAAGAGGGAGACTTTGGTTCCACTCAGGTATAGCTCTTTGATTTTATTCGAACCGCAATCAATCTCGATGAGTTCTTTGCTATTTTCACAAATGAGAGACTCAATCTGGTTGTTCTGGCAGCGTAAAGTGGTTAATACCCCACTGTGGCTAACGTCTATTCCAGTAATATTGTCCCCATTACCGGAGCAAAGGAATACGGGTATGTCGCCGTAGATTGTCATAACATCCCCTTTAGCCTTGATGGATTTCTCTGACCCACCGCCCTGCGGAACCTGAAATTTTTCCACCGTTTCGCCGCATACTATCTTCACCCAATTAGCCTGCTGCATATCCACTTTGACAGTCCCCCCCTTCTTCACCCTGAGAGTTATATAGGAATCCATATTCACATCGCAATCGTGGTTTGATGTGAAGTGGATGAAGTCCTCATTTTTTTCATTGTAGACGACCTTCCAATTCTTCGCCATGGCGTTGTTACCGTTGGCAGCCATCATGCTACTGACGTCGGAGCTAGCGGCATCCTTCGCAACACAGATGACTCCCTCCTTAACACCGGTGCGTGAGGGCAGGGCGCAGAAGAGCGCATTGAGAGTAGCGGTGGTAAAACCGTTTCCGAAGCAGGACAAAGACGAGAGGGCCGGATTCGCCGTTATGTCAATTGAGCTGAGACCATTGGCGTTACATTTGAATTCAGAGAGCAAGGGGTTGCTCTTGATACTGATATCATGCAACGGATTGTATGAACAATTCAGCTTGGTAAGCTTCGCATTATTATCCAAGTCGAGGGAGGAGAGACTATTGTGAGAGCAATCAAGCGTTTGGAGTTTTTTGTTCTCTGAGAGGTCGAGCTTGGAGATGCTGTTGTTTGAACAGTTAAGCGATTCGAGGTTTTTGTTCTCTGAGAGGTCGAGCTCGGAGATGCTGTTGTTTGAACAGCTAAGCGTTTGGATTCCCTTGCTCTTGCGCACATCAAGCTCCGAGAGTCGGTTGCCACTGCATGCGAGTGCATTGAGAGAGGCGTGCTGACTCACGTCAAGCGTGGAGAGCGCATTACGACTACAAAAGAGGTTCAGTAAGTTTTTTTGGCCGCTCACATCAAGCGTTTCAAGATTGTTATCACTGCAATACACAGTCATAAGCTTTCCGCTTGAACCAAGGTTCAACGAAGTGAGTCCATTCCCATCACAATCCAAACGCCACAACTCATTGAAAGCTTGTAGGTCAAGCACCTCAATTCTATTTTTTCTGCAATTCAATTGATGAATTGAAGTATTCACTTTGAGCGAGGCAATCGCATTTTCACTGCAATCTAACTCATAGATCCCGTCATAATGGCTGGCATCAAGGGCGGTGAGATTCCCATAGTTTTTTGAACAGTACATCTTAGCAAACGAACCATACACAGTAACGAGGGAGTCGGTGGCAACGAAGGAGAACCTACCATCCGGCAAAGATCTGCATTCATCGTAGCTACCGCAGATAACCCTTACCGCTTTGCCTGAGGCCCCGGTTAATAAGAATATGATTTCCGCGCCTACCTTAACCTTCATGGTGACAAAGCTATCCTTCGGGATACCGCAGATAAAAGAGCCCTTGAAGCCGGAGATCGGAGTAGCTTTCATGTCAGTAATTTGCCAGTTCTTAGCAGTAGCGTTGTTGCCGTTCGCGGCCAGGAGCCTCGCGGCCTCATCAGAGGTGGTCGATTCCACTGCCTTAAGTATACCCTTCTTGGATGATCCTGTGCGATCAGGCAAGGAGCAGATGAGGTTGTCAAATGCCTTGGCATCAAGGTTATTCTTAGCGCAGATTACATCGTTCAGTGCACCCCCTGCGGGAAGGTCGAGGGCAGCGATCTGATTTTCGGCGCAATTGAGCGATTGTAGGCGAGAATAGCCACCTATAGGAAGAGAGGTGAGTTGATTGGAGCGACAATTAAGGACTTTCAGCTCAGAGCCACTTGGCCCTTTCAGGGAGTTGAGCTGGTTCTCGGAACAATTTAGCTCCTTAAGTGTGACGCAGGCACTCAGATCAAGTGCCGTAAGGGAATTTGTGGAGCAATCGAGCTGCCGGAGCTTCGCGCAAGATGCCACATTGATTGTCGCAAGCTTGTTGTTGTGGCACATGAGGTCGCTAAGACTTTGGTTCCCATCCATATTGAGCTCCGTAAGCTCATTGACAGAACAGTCAAGCTTCTCTAATTCGGGGTTATTGGTTGCTTTGAGCAACGATAGCCTATTGTTTTGGCATAAAAGAGAAGATAGCTTCTTCATGCCCGACAGGCTCAACGCAGTAATGGCATTGTTCGAGCAAGTGATCCCAGTGAGATTGGGGCATCCCGCAAGTGCCAACCCCTGTATCCTATTATCGCTGCAAACAAGCGTTTGAAGGTTATCATTTTTCCCTAGGGTCAATGCTGTGATAGAGTTTCCTTGGCAGTGCAGACTCGTAAGACCCGCATTGCTAGAGGCATTTATCGCAATGATATTCTCCCCATTTCCCTGGCATAAAAGCTTGCGTACATTCCCATAGATTGTCATGGTAGAGCTTCCGGCAACAACTTCCTCTTTAACAAGACTGGACGGCGCTTGAAAGTCTTTTAAGGTTGATCCGCTTGCAATTCTTACCCAAGTGCCTGGCTCATCTACAAACATGCCAAACTTAATCGTTGCACCCTCCTTAACAGTAAGGGTAATGTAGCGGTTCTCGTTGAAAAGGTGCTCCGCGTGGAGGGTGGAAAACGAAAAACCTAAGGCACATAGCAACACTAAAAGAGCTCTGCGAAAAAGTAATGATGTTGTCATAATGGTGAAGAGTTAAAGGTTACACATACTCCCTCTGTGACTACGACGTAACAGGGTCAAAACACAATCACATTGCAAATGTATAACTGATTGAATAAATACAAATACACATTAAGAAAAAAATGTTTTATAAAATTGTAGCTTATTGATTTTCAAATGCTTATTTTTCATTCTATGTATGCATTTTTCATTACAAAGAATGTGCGAGATGAGAATTCTGTTTAAGGCAAAACGTCATACATAAAAAACCAAGCGTAGCCCATTGAAAAACAATGCGCTACGCTTGGTCAAACAGGGAACTATTTTGCACCTTTACAACTGATAATCAACAAAATAGTAAACAGCCTCCCATGCTGAGCGAGAATATACTTAAAAATTACTACCTGCTCAATGAGTTCTCCAAGCTTTTTGATGCGGCTCTGCAGGCGCATGGCCGCAAGCTGCGCTGCTGGATGCTAATGCGCGCCTTCCACAGTGAGCACATGCGGCACAGAAAATTCCTTTACATTGCTTACCATGCTACCTGCTCTTTTTGCACAAGGTAGCCATTTTGTTGTGTAAATGCAGGTACTTACACAACAAAACGATTGGGAAGAAAGAAAAATTGCACTTTGAATTTGAACCTAGGCCCCGCCCTCCCCACTCTTCCCCAGCTCCAGCCAGCCGCCCCGCTTGCGCAGCACGGTCCCCTCATCTATCATCGCCCGCAGGGTTTCCTCAAAGCGCGGTTCCCGGGGGGCAAAGCTGCTCACAAGCTCTTGAAGCCTGATTGGGCCGCGCCGCAACGTTTCCTCAATCTGTTCACGGTGTCGCTGCCGCTCCAGCAATCGCTTCTCCTGCAACGCTCTATCAATGCACTGGCCGCACGTGCCGCATGCCGCAACGTTCGTCTCGCCGAAATAGGCGCACAGGAGCTGGCTACGGCACGTTGTGCTATCGGTTATGTAGTTTAGCATGCCCTCGGCACGCACCTTCGATATAGCGTTAAGCTGCTCGAGCTTCGCCATATCAAGAGCAAAATGCCCACTCTCAAAACGGGGGCGTAGAAGCCTCGCCTCAGCGGAGGCCTTGGTTCGTGCGGCGCGGACAAAGCCCATAGCGCTGAGCTTGCCGAGCGTCGCAGCAAACGCGCCCTGCGACATCCTTGCGCTACGTGCCACTTGGGGTAGTCGCAACGAGATGGACGCCCCCCCAATCTCGGGGTAGAATTCCATGAGCGATTGCATCGCCCGCCACTCCTCGCTCCCCGCGGCTAGCATGCGCTCGGCGACACTCGGATCCACGACCATACGCACCTCTACCCGCTGCGTATCCCTTGCATTTACAGATAGGATACCCTGCGCCTCTAGGATACTGAAGGCTCGGTCGACATTCCGCCGAGCCATGCTCTTAGCTTTACAAAACTCGCTCATGCCGAAGGGAATTGCCTCGGCGGGCCGCGCACCGTGGGGTATATTGAGGTAATCCATGATTGCCTCGTACACACGTTCCACCTCCGTGCGTGCCGTTACCTCTTCCATAAGGGTTTGCTGCAACTTCTCAACATCGCCGCTGTCGTAGAGCAGCACGGCATACGACATTTCTCCATCGCGCCCCGCTCGCCCCGCCTCTTGGTAGTATTCCTCCAGCGAATCGGGCGGCTCCGCGTGCACCACCACCCGCACGTCGGGTTTATCAATGCCCATACCGAAGGCGTTGGTGGCTACCATCACCCTCGTCTTGCCGCTAATCCACGCCTCTTGCCTTGCAGCGCGGGTCGCCGCGTTGAGCCCCGCGTGGTACGCAGCTGCCGCCGTACCGCCCGCCCGCAGCTGCGCCGCGTAGGTATCGCAGAGCGACCTGTTTCGGCAGTAGACTATGGCCGTCCCCTCCACGCGCGACAAAATCTCGGTGAGCTTGTCACTCTTGGAAAAGGTGGGGCGCACGATGTACCGTAGGTTGGGGCGGGCAAAGCTATTCTGAAAGCGCTTACCGTGCCTAAAGGCGAGCTGCGCCATAATGTCGTCAGCGGTGCGGGGGGTAGCCGTTGCGGTCACGGCCATGCAGGGCGCAGAGGGGATTGCCTCACGGAAACTAGCGATTGCACGGTAATCTGGACGAAAGTCGTGCCCCCACTGCGAAATGCAATGCGCCTCGTCAATAACGAGTAGGCGAACGCTTATGCTAGCCGCCAGCCGCTTAAAGTCCTCAGTGACTAGCCGTTCGGGCGATACGTATATGAAGGCGCACTGGCCGCTATAGGCGTTGTTAATGGCTAGGGTTTGGTCATCGGCACTTTGCCCCGAATGTATCGCCGTGGCGCGTATGCCGTGCCGGCGAAGATTGTATATTTGGTCGTCCATGAGCGCAATGAGTGGCGACACCACCACGGCGCTTCCCCCCAGGTAAAGCCCGCTTACCTGAAAGGTGATTGACTTACCGCCGCCCGTGGGCATGAGTACCAACGTGTCGTGGCCATCCGTAACGCTGTCAATGGCTTCAAGTTGACCGGAACGGAACGTGGAGTACCCCCAGTGCTGCTGGAGTAGATTGTGGAGACGTTGACTCTTCTGCCCCTCCATGGCACCAGCTACAGCCCCGCGATTTCTTTTAACTCGTTGAGAGCTACTAGGGCCTCCACCGGCGTGAGGTGGTCGATATCAAGCTCCGCGATTTTATCCCTTAGCTTTTTTAGCTCGGGGTCTTCTAGCTGGAACACGCTGAGCGACATTTTCTCCGCAGCATTCCCCACGTGCAGCTCTTCGCCGCTACCGCTTTCACGCTGCGCCTCTAGCGACTTGAGGATTTCCCCCGCCCGCTGCACCACGCGTGGGGGCATGCCCGCGAGCTTCGCCACGTGAAGGCCAAAGCTATGCTCACTTCCCCCCGGCACCAGCTTTCGGAGGAAAATGATTTTCCCATCGATTTCGCGCGCCGAGATATTGTAGTTATGTATTCGTTCGTAGAGCGACTCCATCTCGTTGAGCTCGTGGTAGTGGGTGGCAAAGAGGGTTTTGGCGCGCCCATTCGATGAGTCGTGGATGTACTCCGCCATCGCCCACGCTATTGAGATTCCATCGTAGGTACTCGTACCCCTACCAATCTCGTCAAGCAGGATGAGGCTGCGGGCGGTGAGATTATTCAGAATGCTCGCCGCCTCCGACATTTCTACCATAAAGGTGGACTCGCCCGCGGAGATATTGTCCGATGCCCCCACACGGGTGAATATCTTATCCACCAGCCCGATGCGCGCCCCTTCCGCCGGCACAAAGCTCCCCGCCTGCGCTAAAAGCACAATGAGAGCTGTTTGGCGTAAAAGCGCCGATTTACCCGACATGTTTGGCCCGGTGATCATCATGATTTGCTGCTGCGAGTCGTCAAGATGTAGGCTATTGCGCACGTAGCTTTCCCCGCTCGGTAGCATCTCCGCGATGACGGGGTGCCACCCATTGGTGATGTCAAGCGTTTGGTCATCGCTCATATCGGGCTGCGCCCACCCCTTTTCCTTCGCAATGAATGAGTAGGAGCAAAGCACATCGAGCTGCGCCACCAAGGTGGCATCAAGCTGGATGGAAGCCACGTATTGCCCTATCTCCGTAAGCAGATTTTCGTATAGCTCCGCCTCCAGCGTTACCATACGCTCCTCAGCGCCTACAATCTTCTCCTCGAAGCTTTTAAGCTCTGCATCGATGTACCGCTCCGCCTGGGTGAGCGTCTGCTTACGTATCCACCCCTCGGGCACCTTCTCCTTGTGGGCGTTACGCACCTCGTAGTAGTAGCCAAAAACATTGTTAAACCCTATCTTGAGCGAAGATATACCCGTTTGCAGCGCTTCGCGAGCCTGAAGCTCATCGAGCATTTTTTTAGAATCGTGCCGTATGCGGCGACACTCATCTAGCTCCTCCGACACGCCCATTGCAAAAACGCCATCCTTCCCCAAGCCGCTCGGCTCCTCCTGTAGCGCCTTATTGAGCGTCTCTGAGAGTTCCTTGAGCGGATTGAGCTGCTCCCCGAGGTGGCGGAGGGTAACATTGCCACACGCTAGGCACTGCGCGCGGAGCGGGTCAATTAGGGAAAGCGATTGCCCCATACGCCGCGCTTCCCTAGGGATTATCTTACGCATGGCGGCGCGTGAGGATAGGCGCTCCAAATCGCCAATCTGCCGAAGGAGTTCACGTATATCGTTCAATTGCTCCTCATGGTCCACGAGGTGGCGCACCGCGCCGTGGCGGGCCGTGATTTGCCCCAAATCGCGCAGCGGCAGAGCTATCCAACGGCGTAGCGAACGACTCCCCATGGGGGTAAGCGTTGCATCGATGGTCTCCACGAGAGTCCTTCCATTGCTAGCTACGGGTTCAAACACCTCAAGGTTGCGCAGCGTAAAGCGGTCTAGCCATACGTACTGATCGCTATCGATGCGAGAAATAGTGGTTACGTGGGAAAGGTTCTCATGCTTCGTGAGGTTAAGGTAGGCCAGCACGGCCCCCGCGGCGCAGATGCCGGCATTCATCTCGTCAACGCCAAACCCCCGAAGCCCCTGCGTGCCGAAATGCTGCTGCATGCGGCGCGACGCATCGACGAGCGTAAAGGCCCAGTCATCAAGGCGGGTGGTGTACTGCGAGCTGTCGAACGTTTCGTTGTACCACTCCGTCTGCCCCCTAGAAATGAGCACCTCCTTCGGGCGAAAGTTCGTGAGGAGCTTATCGACGTAGGCGGTATCGCCCTGCGCCATATAGTATTCACCGGTTGACACATCGATGAACGCCACGCCAATCTGGGAATTACGCATGCACACCGCCGCAAGGAAATTATTTTCCCGTCGGGTCAGCACGTTGTCGTCCAGCGCCACCCCGGGCGTGATTACCTCCGTCACGCCGCGCTTCACCAGCTTCTTCGCCAGCTTTGGATCCTCTAGCTGATCGCAGATAGCCACTCTATACCCCGCCCGTACGAGCTTGGGGAGGTAGGTGTCGAGTGCATGGTAGGGGAAGCCAGCAAGATCCATATTCGCCGCACCGCCGTTGGCACGCTTGGTGAGCGTAATGCCCAACACCTCCGACATTCTGATGGCATCCTCGTTGAACGCCTCGTAAAAATCACCCAAACGGAATAGCACCAGCGCCTCTTTGTACTGCGACTTCACCTCGTCGTACTGCCGCATCATGGGCGTGGTTGCCGTCTGCTGCTCATTCGTCTCTTTTGCCATGTTCTCCCTTGCTTCCCACCCGCAAAGGTAGCAAAAAAGAGGGGTTTACGAGCATGCCGTATATCAACTTTAGCACTCTTTTGCAATGCAACGCAAAGCCGCATGGCTATGTGCCTCCCCATGGTTAAACATCGCCACCAACGCATAAAACTTGAGGCGCAGCACTCCCGTACTGCGCCTCAAGTTCCTCACACTAAATACGTTCTCTCTCCTACTTCGCCCGTTCAATGGCCTTATGCGCCGCCGCAAGCCGCGCAATCGGTACTCGGAACGGCGAGCAGCTCACGTAGTCGAGCCCTACCTCCTCGCAGTACCCAATCGACGTGGGGTTTCCACCATGCTCCCCGCAGATACCGACCTTTAGGCCGGGCTTCGTCTCGCGTCCCAACCGCGTTCCAATCTCTATCAAATGCACCACCCCCTTGCGGTCAAGCTGCTGGAATGGATCAAATTTAAGGATGTGGTGATCTAGGTAGTACGGCAAGAAAACACCGATATCGTCACGGCTGTATCCGAAGACCATCTGCGTGAGGTCGTTCGTGCCAAAGCTGAAGAAGTCTGCCACCTCTGCCACCTCGTCCGCCGTTAGCGCGGCCCGTGGAATCTCAATCATCGTTCCAACCTTGAGGTCAAAACGGTCATTGTACTTCTCAAACATGCGCTCCGCCGTGGCCAATATGACCTCCTTCTGATTACGCAGCTCGTTGACGTGCCCAATGAGCGGCACCATAATCTCCGGCTGAGGATTGAGCCCCTCCTTGCGTAGCATAAGCGCTGCCTCAACAATCGCCGTAGTCTGCATCTCCGTGATTTCAGGGTATAGCACCCCGAGGCGGCATCCACGGAAGCCCAGCATCGGGTTCACCTCCTCCATCGCCTTTACCTTCAATGCAAGCTCATCAACCGGAATTCCTAGATCCTTGCTTACCACCTCTTGCTGGTAAGTGCTCTTGGGCAGGAATTCATGCAAGGGCGGGTCAAGCAAACGGACCGTCACAGGTAGACCGTCCATCGCCCTAAAGATGCCCAAGAAATCCTCGCGCTGCATTGGTAGCAACTTCGCCAGCGCAGCCCTACGGCCCTTCTCGTCCTCTGCCAAAATCATTTCACGCATGGAGTCAATGCGCTCCCCCTCAAAGAACATATGCTCCGTGCGGCATAGCCCGATACCTATTGCACCGAAATCACGTGCCGTCTTTGCATCGCGCGGAGTATCAGCATTGGTACGCACCTTCAGCCGTGCGTACTTATCGGCCATAGCCATAAGCTTTGAGAAGTCGCCACCAATCTCGGCCGCCTGCATCTCAAGCTGACCGAGGTATACCCTACCAGTGCTACCATCTAGCGATATCCAATCGCCTTCCTTCACCACCTTACCGTCCTTAACGAATTGGCGGTTCTTATAGTCAACCTCTATGGAAGATACGCCCGACACGCAGCACTTGCCCATACCGCGGGCCACCACGGCCGCATGCGACGTCATACCGCCTCGCGCCGTTAGAATACCCTCCGCGGCATGCATACCCCGCAGGTCCTCTGGCGAGGTCTCCAAACGCACCAAGACCACCTTTTCTCCACGCTGCGCCCACTCCTCAGCCACATCAGCAAAGAACACAACCCTACCGCACGCCGCGCCTGGCGATGCAGGCAGCCCCTCGGCAAAGATTGAAGCCTTCTGCAACGCCTCTTTACGGAACACGGGGTGCAGCAGCTCATCAAGCTTCTCAGGCTCTACGCGCAGCACCGCCGTCTTCTCATCAATCAGCCCCTCATGGAGCATATCCATTGCCATCTTCACCATGGCGCTCCCGGTACGCTTGCCCGAACGCGTCTGCAGCATCCATAGTTTCCCCTCCTGAATGGTGAACTCTATGTCCTGCATATCGCGGTAGTGCATCTCCAGCTTATGCTGTATCTCAAAGAGTTCTTTGTAGAGCGATGGCATTATCTCCTCCAGCGATGGGTACTGCGCCTTGCGCTCCGCCTCTGAGAGGCCAAGACGCTCCGCCTGACGTTTTGACCCTTGCAATGTAATCGGCTGCGGCGTACGGATACCCGCCACTACGTCTTCGCCCTGCGCATTGACAAGGTATTCACCGTTAAAGCACTTCTCACCTGTCGCTGCATCGCGGGTGAACGCCACCCCCGTGGCCGACGTGTCACCCATGTTGCCAAAGACCATCGCCTGCACGTTGACAGCCGTACCCCACTCCTCAGGAATCTTGTTAAGCCTACGGTAGACCTTGGCACGCTCATTCATCCAGCTATCGAACACCGCCAGAATAGCACCCCACAGCTGCTGCGAAGGATCCTCCGGGAAATGGCTACCCGTACGATCCAATATCATCGCCTTGTAGCGCTTCACAAGCTCCTTCAAATCGTCTACATCAAACTCTGTATCAAGCTTTATTCCCCGCTCCTTTTTCCGTGCGTCGATAATCTCCTCGAAGGGGTCGATATCCTCTTTAGAGACCGGCTTAAGCCCCATCACCACATCGCCGTACATCTGCACCAACCGCCTGTAGCTATCCCACGCGAAACGGCTATTCCCCGATTTCTTCGCGAGGCCCTCCACCACGCTGTCATTCAATCCAATGTTGAGGATAGTGTCCATCATTCCCGGCATGGAGACCCGCGCCCCAGAACGCACCGAGACGAGCAACGGATTGCTCGGATCGCCGAACTTCAGCCCCAGCTCACTCTCCACCTTCTCCAACGCCTTCGCCACCTCGGGGCGAAGCAACGCCACTACTTTCTCCTTGCCAATGGAGTAGTAGTCCGTGCAGCATTCCGTAGTAATAGTAAACCCTGGAGGCACCGGCACGCCCAGCAGGTTCATCTCTGCGAGCCCCGCCCCTTTGCCACCAAGCAAATTTTTCATCTCCCCATCGCCATCGGCCTTCCGATTGCCGAAGCTAAAAACTCGTTGTGACATAACACAAAATTTTATATTTACCCTCTATTTCCGCTTCTGTAAACAGAAAATCGCTTCACTTGTTCAAATTCTAGATTACACAGAGGGAGATACTCCGCCGTTCGGCAAGAGAAACGCCCGCAGAACCGATACGTGCAATCGAAAACACCCTACATCTTGACCCCGAGCGCCACGCCGCACGAGAAGGGCATACCCAGCTGCCCCATGTATAGATATGCCGGCATTTTCTTTCCTATCGGGCTACAGAACATGTAGTCCATGTAGCGCTCATTGAGGATGTTATCCGCCCAACCCCGCACGTACACCCCACCTTTTTCCACCGAGAGGCTAGCTTTTAGCACCCCGTGGTAGGGGTAGCCGATGGTGTTTAGCTCATCAAAATACTGCCGCCCAAAGGCATTGTACGCAACGCTAGCCGCAATGTGCACATTTCTCTCCCTGCCCACCTGCCATCGCCCCGCAACCCGCGAGAACGCAGTAAAGTTCGGCGCAAAGATGCTCTGCTTGCCCACCACGCGCCTACGCGTATGCTCCACGTAGCGTGCGTGGTTATACCCGCCGCCCGCCGAAACCGAGAGCCACGACAGGGGTATCCATGAGAACTCGCCCTCCACAGCCCAGCTATGCACTCGCCCCGCATTGCGTATCGCGGGGCCCATCATCTCGATGATGAAAATCTGCTGATTCTTCCAATCAATGAAACTTCCCGCGACCGATGCCGTCAGCATGGTCTCGGGATCAATCCACTTCACCCCCGCCTCGTAGCACCACAGCTGCTCCGCGTCGTAATCCAAGTGCGCGCTACGCTCTATGGGTTCGTTGCTCAGCACGTTATACCCACCCGCTTTGAAGCCTCGTGCCACGCTCACGTAGGTGGTAAGCCTATCTAGCCACACCCGCAGTAGCCCCACGCGGGGCAGCACTGCAGGGTAAATCTTTTTATGCTGCTGTGTGGCCCATGCCTTCCCATCGGAGAGGAGCGAAAAGTGGTAGTGAGAATAATCAAGCTGCGTGTACTCGCACTCCCCCCGCAGGCTCACAGTGAGCTGAAGCCCAGTATAGGGTTCATGCCACACTCCCTGCGCGAACAGAGCGCCTCCCGCAGCAAAATTATGGTTATAGTAATCGGTGGAGTCTACTATGCCTGCCGCGCTGCCCAGCAGCAGCGCCTTATCCTTCCCGAATGGGGCATGCACCTGCTGGTTGTGATTTCGATAGAAGCCAAAGGCCCCTGCCAGCCAGGCAATCTGCCGTTTACGCCGCGAGCGCACTAGCAACTCTGCCGTTGCCGTATGCTGACGCACACGGCGAGTATGCTCAAACACATCGTATACGGTGTAATCGGCATCCATGCGCTGCTTCTCCCACGCGTGGGCGTAGCTGATAGAAAATTCTAGGGCCACCGGCGAAAAGTCTTTCTCTACGCGTAGCGATGCCAACGCTTTGCTACGCTCGTAGCGGGGATGGCCATTGTAGTTCACGTAGAATGGTTTTGCCATCAAAGAATCTATTACCGCGTAACCGTAGCCGAAATCATCGCTATTGGTATAGGACGCACCGAGGTCAATGCGCAGCGTGCTATCCACCTCGGCGTAGCCCCTGTAACGCACCGCACTGGATGAGGATGGGGTAACGTCGGCATCGGTATGCATCATGCGGTGATACCCCTGCGTGTGCGACGCAGTGGCCAACACACGGCTCCGCCATACGCCTATCGGGAAATCACCTCCCAGCTTCGCAGAGAGCATATTGAACGACCCATAGGCCACCTCCGCACGCATTGCCCCGGTTGCACGGGGCAACGCGGTGTAAACGTTCATGTGCCCGATGATACTATTACGACCGTAGAGCGCCGTTTGCGGCCCCCGGAGGAACTCCACCCGCTCCACATCATCAAGCGCGAAGAGGAATGCATCGCGATCAAAGTACGGTATGCCATCAACGTACAGCCCCACGGGCGGCGTGCCCATCGTGGAGCCCACCCCCCGCACGTATATTGGGCTAGAGATGCGAAGGCCGCTCGGCTGCAGGTACACGTTGGGCAATGCGCCCGAAAGCGAACGTAAATCGCTACTTGAACGCCCCTCGCTATGGATTCGCAGCGAAGAAACGCCCAGCGGTATTCGCCTTACGTCAAGCTGCATGCGCTCCGCCTTCACCACCACGGGCGCGATTTCATCCTCTCGGAGTAGCGAATCAAGAGCCGTAGCGCTTATAGTGTCAGCAGCCGTGGGACTAGCAAAAAGGGGCGTACCACGTAAACACAACACGAACAGCACTGATAAGCAGAAACCGCACCCTCCCGCTGGAAGAAAGAGCCTACGGCAGGAGGTAAAAAAGGATTGATAAAAATGTCTACTCATACTCGTAGCATCTCGGCAGCCCGCCTGACCCCATCGATCAAGACCTGCACCTCTTCCAGCGTGTTGTACATGGCAAAAGAGGCACGCACCGTACCGGTTATGCCGTAATGCTGCATGATGGGTTCAGTGCAGTGCGTACCGGTACGTACCGCTATGCCCATCTTGTCAAGCAATGTGCCTACGTCAAAGTGGTGGGCACCCTCCAGATTGAAGGAGAGGATGGCCGCGTTGTCAGGATGGTAACCGTATATGGTAACCCCTTCTATATCACTGAGCCATTTGTAAGCCGCATGGAGAAGTTCATTCTCGTGGCGCATAGCCTCACCTGGGTTTACGGCGGTATAGTACTCAAGCGCGGCAGCTAAGCCCACGGCCTGAATGTAGGGCATGGTGCCCGCCTCGAAGCGGAAAGGCACATCGGCGTAGGTAGTCCCCTCAAAACGCACCGTGCCGACCATCTCCCCGCCGCCCTTCCATGGCGGGAGCTTTTCAAGAATCTCCTGCCGCCCCCAAAGCACCCCGATGCCAGTAGGCCCGTATATCTTATGGCTCGAGAACGCGTAGAAGTCGCACCCCATGCGCTGCACGTCAATTTTACCGTGCTTTACCCCCTGCGCGCCGTCCACTAGCAGCAGCGCGCCTGCCCCATGGGCCACTTCCGCTATTCCCTCAATATCGGGGGCATACCCCAGCGTGTTCGACACCTGCGTCACCGCCACCACCTTCGTTCGGCTCGTCAGCACCCTGCGCAAATCGTCGAGCGAAAGCGACCCATCGTCGCGCATGGGCCACTTCACTACCCTCTGCCCAAACCGTTTGGCCGCCAGCTGCCACGACACCAGGTTGGAATGATGCTCCATCTCCGAGACCACAATTTCGTCCCCCCCCTCTAGCAGCCCCTCGCAAAGAACATTCGCCGCGAGGTTTATGGAATCAGTGGCGCCGCTGGTAAAAATGATTTCGGTGTGGCGTGGCGCATTGATAAACGCCTGCACCACGCTCTTGGCCGCCTCGTAGCTCTCCGTTGAGAGCCGGCTCAGCGTATGCACCCCGCGGTGGATATTGGCATTGTCCTCCCACAGCGCACGCTCCATGGCCTGCACCACGCAGCGCGGCTTCTGCGTAGTGGCCCCGTTGTCTAAGTACACCAGCGGCTTCCCATTTACCCTTTGCTCCAACAATGGAAACTCTTGCCGCACTCGCCCCGTATCAAACATTTCCAAGCTCCTTCGTTCTAAACGCTCTACTGCACCCGGTTCTCCACCACCCCATGCAAATACTCTCGCAATGGCCTATGCGGCACCAGCGCAATTACGTCACCCGCAAAGCCCTGTACCAATAGCCTATTCACATCCTCTGGGGCAAGCCCCCGCTGCATCATGTAGAAGCGCGCCTCCTCGTCAAACTGCCCCACCGTGGCGCCATGCGAGCACTTCACATCGTCAGCATGTATGATGAGCTGCGGCCTAGTGCGTGCCTTAGCCGCTGTGGACATCAGGATGTTAGCATTCCGCTGGAAGGCCTCTGTCTTCTGCGCACCCGGCTGCACATCTATTATACCGTAAAAATTCGATTCACCCTCACCATCCACAATAGTCTTGTAGAGCTGATTACTCTGGCATCGCTCCGCCACATGGCGCACCAGCGTATGCATATCCACATACTGCCCCGCGCCAACCAACGCCAACCCGTTGCAGCTCGCCTGGGCATGCGGCCCCTTGAGGGTGACGTAGACATTATTACGCACCGCCCCACCACGCACCGTGAAGACGTTCGAGCTAAACTGCGCGCCCTCCTGCAACTCCGCAAACACATGGTGCAACTGCAACGCCTCATCGTGCTGATTCTGCAGTAGAATGAAATTTAAATTCGCGCTCTGCCCCACGGCGCACTCGGTCACCTGCTGGGTGAAGTACGGCACGGGCGACAGCGTGCAGTCGGAATAGACCACGCTCGCATCGCCCAAATCCTCCACCACCACAAGGGATCGAAAATCCAAGCGCTGCGCCTCCTTGGCATCCAGCGTGAAAATCACCTCTATCGGCTGCTCCACGCGAACGCCTTTCGGGATGTAGATAAAGACCCCATCCTCTGCCAGCTGCGCGTTGGCCCGCACGAGGTCATCCTCAGCCGTTACCGACTGCCGCACGTATTCCCGCGCCACGATTTCGGGGTAACGTCTCGCCGCCTCCGCCAAACTTCCATACACCACCCCATTGGGCTGATCCATCAGGGCGTGCCCCGCCCCCACGAAGCAGTGGCCATTATGCACGTATATTTTATAATCACCTACATTCAAGATGTCGCACCCCGCCTCGCAGCGCCCAACATCCTCCTTCTGCGCCTTGACAGCTGGGGCGTGCCACTGTTGGCTCACCCACTTCTCCGCATGCGGCGAAAAGAAGCGGTATAGCTCCTTGTAATCCGTTTTCTTTGTAAACAGACCCAATGCGCCTTCCGCCGATTCTCTCGCCGCCCTAAATGCATCGCGATCACCCCCTAAAAGTGGCACATCACGTCCTGCCGCCGTACGCAGCCCCTCCCACTGTGCCAACATCTCCTTTGATAGCTCCATCGGCTGCTCCTCCTTTTTTACTCGCCTTCCTTAATCCAATCGTACCCCTTTTCCTCAAGCTCCAGGGCCAGCTCTTTCGGCCCAGTCTTGACGATTCTCCCGTGGTAAAGCACGTGCACGAAATCGGGTACGATGTAGTCTAACAGCCGCTGGTAGTGCGTAATTAGCACTATGGACCGATTCGATGCGCGCAGCGCATTCACCCCGTGCGACACGATCCGCAGCGCGTCAATGTCAAGCCCCGAGTCGGTCTCATCAAGTATTGCCAGCTTCGGCTCAAGCATCGCCATCTGGAATATCTCGTTACGCTTCTTCTCGCCCCCCGAGAACCCCTCGTTGACCGCACGCCCCGTTAGCGATGCGTCGAGCTCGACGAGCTGCTTCTTCTCCTTCATCAGCTTAAGGAAGTCAGCCGCCGAGAGCTCGGGGAGCCCACGGTACTTACGCTGGGCATTGAGCGCGGCCTTTAGGAAGTTCACCATGCTCACCCCCGGTATTTCCACCGGGTACTGGAACCCGAGGAATAGCCCCTCATTGGCCCTATCCTGCGGCGACATCGCCAGCAAATCCTTACCATCAAACGTTACCTTGCCCGCCGTCACCTCAAATATCTCACGCCCCGCCAGCACCGAGCCAAACGTACTCTTGCCCGACCCATTGGGCCCCATTATGGCGTGCACCTCTCCAGCACCAATCGATAAATCAACACCCCGCAGTATCTCTTTGCCCTCTACCCGAGCATGCAAGCCCTCTACCCGTAGCAATTCCATTATCAACCAATCGTTTTTAAGTCTAACCTTACCCCACGCTGCCCTCTAGCGTAATCTGTAGGAGAGCCTGCGCCTCCACTGCGAACTCCATTGGCAGCTTGCTCAGCACCTCCTTGGCGTACCCATTCACTATGAGCGCCACCGCCTCATCGGTGCCAATCCCGCGCTGATTACAGTAGAATATTTGATCCTCCCCAATCTTCGACGTGGTCGCCTCATGCTCCACCACCGCCGTATCGTTCGCCACTTCAATCAACGGGAAGGTGTGCGCACCGCATTTATCGCCGAGCAACAACGAGTCGCATTGGGAAAAATTTCGTGCGTTCTCAGCCTTCTTGCCCACTTTGACCATTCCCCTGTAGCTGTTCTCGCTGCGCCCCGCGGAAATCCCTTTGGATATAATCAGGCTCCGGGTGTTCTTCCCTATGTGAATCATCTTCGTGCCAGTGTCCGCCTGCTGCGCATTGTTGGTTACCGCCACGGAGTAGAACTCCCCGACCGAGTCATCGCCCTTTAGCACGCAGCTAGGGTATTTCCACGTAATCGCGGACCCGGTTTCCACCTGCGTCCACGAAATCTTGCTTCTATGCCCATTGCATAGCCCGCGCTTCGTCACGAAGTTGTAAATTCCCCCCTTACCATCCTTATCCCCGGGGTACCAATTCTGCACCGTGGAGTACTTCACCTCGGCCTCTTCCTCCGCCACAATTTCCACCACCGCGGCATGCAGCTGATTTTCATCGCGTCGCGGCGCGGTGCAACCCTCCAGGTAGGAGACGTACGCCCCCTCGTCCGCCACGATCAACGTCCGCTCAAACTGCCCTGTTCCCGCCGCATTGATGCGGAAGTAGGTGCTGAGCTCCATGGGGCAGCGCACCCCCTTAGGCACGTAGCAAAAGCTCCCATCGCTAAACACCGCAGCGTTCAGCGCCGCGAAGTAGTTATCGGTCGAGGGAACCACCGACCCTAAATATTTCTGCACCAATTCGGGGTGGTTACGTATCGCCTCTCCCATCGAGCAGAATATTATCCCCTTATCGGCTAGCTCCTTGCGAAAGGTGGTAGCCACCGACGTGCTATCCATCACCGCGTCGACCGCTACGCCCGCAAGCATGTACTGCTCCTCAAGGGGAACACCGAGGCGGTCGAACGTCTTGAGAATTTCAGGATCAACCTCTTCGATGCTCTTTTTCTTCTTGGCCCCGCCCGGCGCTGCGTAGTAAACGATGCCATCGTAGTCTATAGGCGGTATTCTTAGGTACGCCCAATCGGGCATCTTTAGCGTCAGCCAGTGGCGGTACGCCGCCAAACGGCGCTCCAGCATCCAGTCGGGCTCCCCCTTAATCCTCCAAATCGTACGTATCGTCTCCTCGCTCAGCCCCTTCTCTATCGCGTGCGTCTCCACGTCGGTTGTAAAGCCGTACTTGTACTCACCACCCGTTATCTCATCGAGCAAACGCGCCTCTTCATCATATTCATGCAGCTCTGCCATCTCGGTCCTTTTCTTGCCTTCTCCTCACCAGCTCTTCCGCTCGCCCCCTCACGCTATGGAACAACCAACCTTTGTTTTTGTTCTAGATGGCGCACTGATGTGAAATGCAATCCATAAACGTCCCCCGCCAATGCGCAGCGCATGCCTACCCCATCTACCCCGTCCCCCCTTCGCATCAAACCCAATTATTCTCGGAGATAATTGGGTTTGATGCGGCCTAGATACGGGTCTAAGGGAGTCGATTGGGAGTCGTGGCGTGGTGCACTTTCACGCAGTATCTCTTAAACACTATCTTACTATGGTATAAAACCCCTACCTTTGTATGCCTAGCGATAAGAATCTTGATACTGTCAAATCTAGCATGGTGATTGCAAATAGAATAGGGTCGTGCTTGTGGAGAAGCAACGCACAAGCCAATGGCTCGCCGAGCAGCCCGGCAAGTCTTTCTAAATGGTGTTCCAATAAGGAGCAACCACCATGGAAGATGCTATACGAAATCGCCAAGTTACTAGATATAGAGGTTCGCACCTTAATCGTCCCCTCAAAAGAATAAGTATGAATAAGAATCAATTAGCCAACAAGATATGGGCGTCTGCCAATAAGATGCGCTCCAAGATAGAAGCCAATGAGTATAAGGATTATATTCTTGGTTTCATATTCTATAAATTCCTTTCAGAGCAGGAAGTCAAGTTTCTCATAGCAGAAGGACTTACCAAAGAAGAGTTCGCCGAAGAGATAACAGAAGAACACCACGAGAATGTGGACTTGCTCCAAAACAGAATTGGATATTTCATCGCTTATGAGAATCTTTATTCCACATGGCTTGAAGCTGGACATGACTTTTCGGTAGCTAATGTACGTGACGCACTCTCTGCGTTCAACAGATTGGTTTCTCCGAGCCACAAAAAAGTGTTTGAAGGCATTTTTGATACTCTGCAAGATGGTTTAAAGAACCTTGGCGGCACGGAGGGCGAGCAGACGAAAGCCGTCCGCAATCTGCTTAATCTTATCAAGGATATACCCATGAATGGCAAGCAGGATTATGATGTGTTGGGCTTTATCTACGAATACCTCATCAGTCAGTTTGCCGCCAATGCTGGCAAAAAGGCAGGAGAGTTTTATACTCCGCATGAAGTGTCGCTCTTAATGTCTGAAATAGTGGCTCATCATCTACGCAATCGGCAAACCATTTCTATTTACGACCCTACAAGTGGCTCTGGCTCATTGCTGATCAATATCGGCAAGTCGGTCGCACGGCATATCGCAGGTACAGACAAGGTAAAATACTACGCACAAGAGTTGAAAAAGAACACATTCAACCTCACCCGTATGAACCTTGTGATGCGGGGTATTATTCCAGACAACATCGTGGCACGCAATGGTGACACGCTCGAACATGACTGGCCTTACTTTGAGGATGGCGACCGTGAGGGCACTTACCATTGTCTGCACGTAGATGCCGTGGTAAGCAATCCTCCTTACTCTCAACCATGGGCGCCACCCCGCAAGAGCAAGACCGGCACAGACCCTCGCTTTGAATATGGTGTTGCCCCAAAAGGGAAAGCCGATTATGCCTTTCTGCTCCATGACCTTTACCACCTCAAGCAAGACGGCATCATGGCTATTGTCCTGCCCCATGGAGTGTTGTTCCGTGGAGAGCCCAACGACCAGTCCGAAGGCTCCATTCGTCAGAATCTGATAGAAAACAACCATATTGAAGCCATTATCGGACTGCCTGCAGACATTTTTTTCGGTACGGGCATTCCCACTATCGTCATGGTGCTGCGCAAGGACCGCACCGACAATGGCGTACTCATCATAGATGCCTCCAAGGGATTTAAGAAAGAGGGGAAGAAGAATAAGCTACGTGCCTCCGACATCAAACGAATAGTAGATACGTATATTGAGAAGCGGGATGTCCCCAAATTCTCCAGATTGGTAAGCAAGGAGGAGATACGGCAAAACGATTACAACCTCAATATCCCACGCTACGTCAATTCATCAGATGCTCCTGAAACGTGGGACATGCACGGTATCATGTTCGGCGGTGTGCCCAAAAGCGAGCTTACACCCTTCAAGCCCTACTTTGATGCGTTCAAGGGATTGGAGCAAGACCTCTTTGCAGGAACCGACACTCCTTATACACGGGTGAAGGTATCTGATATAGGGCAAGTTGTGAAGAGTCACCCTTCTGTAGCGAGGTTTGTGGCAAACTACAATGACGCATTTTCTGAATTGGAGCGTTTTCTAAAGGAAAGGCTCATTGGGCAGGCGGAAGTGCTGAACATAGCCGAAGAGGAGGAGCAGATCTCCCGACATATCTTTGACAGCTTGCAGAGCGTGCCACTCGTAGATCGCTTTGAAGCCTACCAGCTTTTTGCCGATAAGTGGACTACCATTGCCCAAGATTTAGAGGTTATCCAGTCTGAGGGGTTCGAGGCTACTCGTATGGTAGACCCTAATATGGTAGTCAAGAAGAAAGACGACAAGGAATACGAAGTGCAGGAGGGCTGGATGGGGCGAATACTCCCCTTTGAGCTTGTGCAGACCACGCACCTGAAAGAGGAATGGTCAGCACTCCGGCACATGGAACAGCGTTTAGAAGAAGCCACTGCCGAGATGGATGCCACCTTTAATGAAATAGACGAGGAGGAACGTGCCGAAATGGCTAATGACGATGGCACTATGAATAGCAAAGAGGTAGAACACCGCCTCGCCGATCTGCTTGCCAATGTGGGAACCGAGGAGATATCCGCCTTGGATGCATACCTACTTTGCTCTCGCAAGAAAGAGAAGCAGGATTTCATCGCCACTCATGCCGAGGTGGACTGGCAGATCATGGAGGCAGCCAAGGATGGCACCTATGCAGCCAAGACGGTGCGAGAAAGGATAGCAAGCCTGCGTGAAGGGCACACTTTCGCAGAAGATAGCACTGAGGCTAAGCTGATTAAGATTACTAACCTCTCGGCTGAGATTAAGAGTCTGAAATCAGACATTAAGACGGCTGATGCCCTTCTGCACGTGCGTACCAAAACAAAGATTGAAAAGGGACTGACGGATGAGGAGGTCAGAGCGTTGCTCTCTCAGAAATGGATTACGTCATTATCCGAACACCTGATGCGATTGCCGCACACCGTATTGGACGGCTTTGTTCAAGAGCTGAGCGAACTCGCACGCAAGTACGACACCACCCTTTTGGACGTGGAGTGTGATATTCGCAAGGCGTCTGAGTCGCTGGTCAGTATGATAGACGAGCTGACCGGCTCAGAGTATGATATGGCGGCTCTCGCCGAATTCAAACAGCTGCTCCTCCAGGATTAAACGTTTACGACAATGAAAAAGAATAAACCAGAAGTACGATTCAAAGGATTTGAGGACGAATGGGAAGACCATGACCTCAATTATTATCTTGTTGTTTCAACAGAGAGGAATCAATCCGAAGAATACAACAAATATGACATATATTCTATTTCACGCGAGTATGGTGTAATAAATCAGATAGAATATCAAGGAAAATCATTTGCAGGAGCTTCTCTCTCAAATTATGGAGTGGTTTTCCATGGTGATGTTGTCTACACAAAATCGCCATTGAAGTTACAACCTTACGGTATTATTAAAACTAATGAAGGGGGAACAGGCATTGTCTCTGCGCTCTATGGAGTATTTCACCCTACGGAGAAAGTTTCCGCTACATTTGTGCAAACTTACTTTGAACTTGATGGTAGACTAAATGATTATTTTCGTCCATTAGTGAACAAAGGAGCAAAAAACACATTGCTCATTAGTGATTCAGATTCTCTGACTGGCAAAGTTACTTTTCCAAAAAAAGAAGAACAAGAGAAACTAGCGGCACTGTTTACTACCCTTGACAAGCTCATCCGCAAGCTGGAGTTAAAATTGGAAAAGCTGCGAAACATTAAGCAATCGCTTCTAAATAAGATGTTTACAAATGTAAATAGGGGGGGGGGTACACGACACCGCTGATAAGATTTAAGGACTATAACGACGAGTGGCAGATGAAAAGAGCAGTTGATATTTTTATTCCTTTTGAAGAAAAGAATCGCCCAGAGTTACCTGTACTTTCTGCAAATCAAGAGTTAGGAATGGTAGCTCGTAGTGATATTGGCTTTAATGTGCAACATGACCTCCGGAATGAAAGAGGATATAAGCGAGTGATGCCCGGTCAATTCGTCATTCATTTACGTTCTTTCCAAGGTGGTTTTGCCCATTCAGAAATAGAGGGTATCACTTCACCTGCCTACACGATTATGAGATTTAAATCAATCAATGAACACAACGATATATTTTGGAAATATTTATTAACGTCTAAAAACTTTATAAGAAGTTTAGATACAATTACTTACGGCATACGAGATGGACGCAGCATTGGATTTAAGGATTTCGGAATGCTTATACAAACCTATCCCGGAAGGGAGGAACAAAAGCAAATAGCAAAACTCTTGACTATTGCGGATGATTACATCCAGAAGAACGATGAGAAACTCACTAAAATACGCACGATAAAGCAGAGCCTCCTGCGGAAGATGTTTGCTTAACCGATTAGAGATACAGAAGATGAAATTTGATGATGAAGCCAAGTTTGAAGAAGCCCTCGTAGCGGAGCTAATCCGCAATGGATGGTCGGAAGATGTGTTGGACTACCCTACCGAAAAGGCGTTGATACAGAATTGGGCAGATATCCTATTCCGAAACAACAGCGGTAAAGACCGCCTGAATGACCAGCCGCTCACGGAGGGCGAAATGCGCCAGATTATGGAGCGGATAGAGGACTTGAAAACACCGGTGGCTCTCAATGGTTTCATCAATGGGAAAACGACCAACATCACACGTGACAACCCCAATGACCCCGCCCACCTGGGCAAGGAGGTAAGCCTCGCTATCTATGACCGATTAGAGATAGCGGGTGGCAAGAGCCTTTACCAGATAGCTCGCCAACCTATCTTTGAGAGAGGCAAACGCATATTGCCCAATCGCAGAGGAGACCTGCTCCTGCTCATCAACGGCATGCCCGTTATACACATAGAGCTGAAAAGCAGCAAGGTACCAGCCATGCAGGCAGCTAACCAAATAAGTAAATATTCGCACGAAGGGATCTTCTCCAAGCTATTCTCATTAGTGCAGATCTTTGTGGCGATGAACCCAGAGGAGACGCTCTACTTTGCCAATCCAGGACTGGACGGCAAGTTCAACCGAGACTATTTCTTCCACTGGGCTGACCCTAATAACGAGCCCATCAACAACTGGAAAGAGATAGCATCGAAATTGCTCTCCATCCCGATGGCCCACCGCATGATAGGCTTTTACACCATTGCTGACAGGAGTGATGGAATTCTAAAAGTGCTACGGAGCTATCAGTACTATGCCGCCAACTCCATCAGCATAGCGGTAGCCAAGAACGATTGGAGCGCACGAGAACAAAAGGGCGGCTATGTGTGGCACACCACGGGGTCGGGCAAGACGATGACCAGCTTTAAGGCATCACAGCTCATTGCCGCCTCGGGCGATGCCGACAAAGTAGTGTTTCTTGTGGACCGCATAGAGCTAGGCAACCAAAGCATTCTGCACTACCGCAGTTTTGCAGATGACAGCGAAGAGGTACGCGACACCGACAGCACAGATATTCTGATAGACAGTCTGAAAGATTCCGACACCGGCAGTACGCTTATTGTTACCTCCATTCAGAAGATGAGCCGTGTGAATAATCGGGAAATAGGCAATCGAGCCATGGACCTCGCCCTGATACAAGGCAAGCACATCGTCTTTATCGTGGATGAATGCCACCGCAGCACATTTGGGGATATGCTCATCACTATTAAGAACACCTTCCCCAGGGCTTTATTCTTCGGCTTTACGGGCACACCCATTAAAGACGAGAACCAAAAGAACATGAACACCACGCAAACAGTGTTCGGTGAAGCGTTGCATCAATATTTGCTTGCTGACGGAATCCGAGACAAGAACGTGCTTGGCTTCGAGCCCAAATTAGTGGAAACATACAAACAGCGAGACCTGCGCAAGGCTGTGGCGTTGGAGCAAGCCAAAGCCGAGACGGAAGGAGAGGCCATGGCCGACGAAAAGAAGAAAGCAGTCTACCTGAAATTCACACAAGGCGTCACAGTACCCATGGCAGGGTATAAAGCTACCGATGAATCGTACATTAAAGGAATAGAAGATTATCTGCCGGAAAGCCAATACGACAGAGATGAACATCACAGAGCCGTGGTGGGAGACATTAAGGACGGATGGAATACGCTTAGTCAGTGCGGGAAATTCCACGCCCTGCTTGCCACACGCAGCATTCCGGAAGCGATAGAATACTATCGGCTGTTCAGAGAGATGATGCCCAAATTGAACGTAACGGCACTCTTTGACCCCACAATCGACAACGTAGATGGTGCCATATACAAAGAGGACGGGTTGGTGGAAATCCTTGACGGCTATAATGAGATGTTCGGCTTGGCATTCACTATACCTACTCACGCACAGTTCAAAGTAGATGTGTCGCTTCGTTTGGCTCACAAGGAACCATATAATAGAATTGAACTTGAGCCCAAGAAACAGATAAACCTGCTCATCGTGGTGAATCAGATGCTCACAGGCTTTGACTCCAAGTGGATTAACACGCTCTACATCGACAAAATGATGGAGTATGAAAACATCATTCAAGCCTTCAGTCGTACCAATCGTTTGTTCGGTCCGGACAAGCCATTCGGTATCATCCGTTACTATCGCCGTCCGCACACTATGAAACGAAACATAGACAAAGCAGTGGAGGTGTATTCGGACGGCAAACCGGTTAAACTCTTTGCCGATCCGTTGGCGTACAATCTGCGAAAGATGAACGAGTTATTTGCCGACATAAAGTTTGTGTTTGAACACGCTGGCATTACGGATTTTGTCAAACTTCCAGATGGGGATGCCGAACGCGGTCAGTTTGCCAAACTCTTCCGCTTGCTGAATGAGCATCTCGAAGCGGCACGCATACAAGGATTTCGATGGAATAAGCGTGAGTATAAGCTGAAAACAGAGGGTGGAAAGCAAACTATTATAGGAGTACTCATAGACGAACTGACGTTCAACACCTTGGTACAACGTTATAAAGAATTGCAAAACGGTGGCGGCAGCGGTGGTACGATTGAAGATGTCCCCTATGATATTGACCCCTATATTACCGAGATAGATACAGGCATAATCGATGCCGAATATCTGAACAGTCGTTTCGAGAAATACCTGAAAGTGCTTAATGGAGGAACCGCTTCGGAAACAGAACGTCAGTCAGTATTGGCAGAATTGCACAAGTCGTTTGCATCACTCTCTCAAGAAGAACAGCGTTTTGCCGGCATCTTTTTACACGATGTGGAAAATGGTACTGTCAATTTAGATGAAGGCAAGACTTTCAAAGACTACATTATTGAATATCAAACGAAAGCGCAGAACGACAGCATTCGTAGGGTGTCAAATGACTTTGGCATTGATGAGAATTTACTACGAGAGATTATGAATGCTCACGTTACAAAAGACAATCTGAATGAATATAACCGTTTTGCCAATCTAATAGAGACAGCTGATGTCGAAAAGGCAAAGACGTTTTTTGAACATCAAACGGGCGAAACCTTATCTAGATTCAGAGTGAAGCGAATGCTAGATGAGTATATGCGTAAATATATTTTAGAGGGGTAATCCTCATAATGAAAAGTGACTTTCCAGAAAAAGTAGCAGAGGGATGCTCAAGAATTTTTGCCACGAGTCTCAGAAGCCTCAGCACCATGCGGCGAAGCGTTCATGATTCTAAAGGAAACCGGCACAGGTTGACCTTTGTTCTTGCGATGACCTGCGCACGGGCCGACTTGTGCGGGCTGTTCCGGCGTTTTATTCCTTTTGGTTACGCAATACGTGTAACGAGGCCCAGCAGCTGGTAACTATTGTACGCGATGACCTCCATCACTCCCTGCATGGACTACGATGCCGCCGAAGGTTCACTCAACGATATAGCACCACTTTAGACGACCATTCGGCAGGGTTCGGAATGGTCTTCAATCTACCAGCCAATCAATTTTCTTGGGCTCCAGGATTATCCAGTAGACGTGCGAATGCTGCACCGTACACCAGCCCCATAATTACCCGCTGACCTTAGGCCACGCCTAAACATCTCTTGCCGTAGCTATCTCCTGCACGGCGTTTACTAGCGTACTACAAGTTGATACGTTATATAGTGAAATTATAATTGTAGTGTTTTTAAAATTCTCAGGTACTCAACAGTTCCCATTGTATTATAAACAGCGCTCCGTGCAAAGTCTATAGCTTTGCACGGAGCGCTCAATCTTTAGATCCTCTTACCGACTTACCCTACGCGATTCCCTGGAAACCCATGAACGCCAAAGCCAAGATGCCCGCCGTGAGCAACGCTATGGGCGCGCCCTTCATAGCTTTTGGCACTGCGTTTAAATCAAGAGCCTCGCGTAATCCCGCAAATATGACAAGCGCAACGCCAAAGCCCAACGCATTTGCCACGGAGTAGACAACCCCCTCCAGCAAACCGAAGTCCTTCTGCACCACTAGCACCGCCACGCCTAGCACAGCACAGTTCGTAGTAATCAACGGTAGGAAAATTCCCAGAGCCTGATATAGCGAAGGACTCACCTTCTTCAGGATGATTTCCACCATCTGCACCAACGCTGCTATGATGAGAATGAAGCTAAGCGTCTGCAAGAACTCCACGTTGAGCGGTTTCAACACGTAGGCAGACACGAGCCAAGTAGCAATCGTAGCAATAAACATAACGAAAAGCACTGCGCTCGCCATGCCCACGCTCGTAGACAGCCGCTTCGATACCCCTAAGAAGGGGCAAATCCCCAAGAACTGCGAGAGAACTATGTTATTTACAAATACTCCCGCCACTATCATCAATATATATTCCATGGCTCTCTACGTTTCTACTTCTTTATTAAACGGTTGAAAAGCAGGAGCAAATAGCTCAGCACTATGAACGCCCCCGGCGCCAGCACGAATATCATCGTGCCAAACGTATCGGGGTACACCTGCATGCCGAACACACGCCCAGCCCCAATAAACTCACGCACCAAACCGATTACCGTCAAGCTAATGGTAAACCCTAGCCCTATGCCCATGCCGTCAAAGGCCGAACGTATCACGCTATTCTTGGCCGCGAATGCCTCAGCCCTGCCAAGAATTATACAGTTGACCACGATTAGGGGGATGTATATGCCCAAACTCTTGTACAAAGCCGGCACGTACGCCTGCATCAGCAACTCCAAGATGGAGACGAATGCAGCTATCACCACGATGAAAACTGGAATTCGCACCTTGTCAGGCACAATGTTCTTAATGGCAGAAATAGCCATGTTTGAGCATATCAGTACAAAAGCTGTCGCTAGCCCCATGCCTAGGGCGTTACCGGCTGATGTCGTTGTTCCGAGGGTTGGGCACATACCCAACATCAGCACAAACGTTGGGTTCTCTTTGATGAGCCCGTTCACCAAGACCGCTAAATTCGATGTCCCTTTCATTAGCTTTCCCCTTCCTTACTCTACTACCTGCGCCGAGCCAACCGTATCGGCAGCCGCGGCTCCTTCATTCGCTGTGGGTGTGGCTCCCGCAGATACGTCCGACGAGTTACTTACACCTAAGTACGCCCTATTCACTGCATCTAGGAAAGCCCTCGACGATATCGTTGCAGAAGTTATCGCATCCACCTGCCCCCCATCTTTGCTCACCCTCAGCGGCTCTTTGCCTGGGTTTAACCCATACACATTGCTCTTACGCTCCGCCTGCGGCATACGAAACCCGAACAGCCGTTCCACGCCACTCACCACAGGGTCCCCCTGCGGTTTGAACCAATCTACCATCCGGGTGCCTAGCCCCGGCGTTTCCGCCTGCTCTAGCACGCTGTACCCCTTGATGTTCCCCTGATCATCAAAGCCTACCATCACAGAAATCGTCCCCCCAAAGCCCTTAGTGGAGAACGATTGCACCGCGGTGCCCACCTTCTTACCTCCCATAGTGGCTGGAAATACCTTTAGCTCCCCGCCGTCCACAGCCTCTACTCGCACCTCAGCTGCGGGATCGTTATCAAACTCTGGCAGCACCTCCCGCAACGCCGCAAGCACCTTCTCGCTCTTGGCCTTTTCTATCGGCTTTAGCGTGAGCTCATTCACCAAACCAAGCCCCAACGCCGCCACTACGCCAGCGCCTACAAGCACAACCACCATGTTGCGCATCGTCGATTGCAGTGCCATTATTTTGCCCTCCTTACTACGCCAAACTTCCTCGGCTTTATGTACCGATTAATTAGCGGAACCATTGCGTTCATTATCAGTATTGCGAATGACATGCCCTCTGGGTACGCGCCCCAAATACGTATCGTTACTGCGAGAAGCCCGATAAGCAGGCCGTAAACGAGCATCCCCATCTTTGACATCGGTGACGTCGCGTAGTCTGTCGCCATGAAGATGGCCCCCAGAAGCATACCGCCCGAAAGCAGATGCACCAGCGGAGAGGCGTACACTTCGCCATTCGCCAGCCACATTGCTCCGCTCAGTACCGTGGCTCCAACCAGCACAGCCACGGGGATATGCCAGCTTATCACACGCCGTATCAAAAGGTAAATACCGCCTAATATCAGTGCTACCGCTGAAATCTCTCCGATTGACCCTCCCATGTTGCCCACAAACATATCTAATGCGCTCGGCATATCTGCGAAACCATGGCCGAGCCTCGCATTCTTCACCAACGCTAGTACCGTGGCACCCGTTGTTCCATCGGCGCACCACGCACCCGCCCTCGCCAACGGCCAAGTCGTCATCTGCATCGGGAATGATATCAGGAGCAGTGCTCGCGCCGTCAACGCTGGGTTGAACAGGTTGTTACCTAGGCCGCCAAAACTCATCTTGGCAATCCCTATGGCCACGATCGCCCCAATAACCACAATCCACAGCGGTATGCCCGAAGGGAGGTTCATTGCCAATAGAAGCCCCGTAACCACCGCCGAGCCGTCATCCAACGTGGGTTGCACTCGCAGCACGTATCGCGCTATCAAATACTCGCACAGCATGCAAGAGATGATGGACACCAAAGTGACCAAAATGGCATTTACGCCGAAAAAGTATACCCCCACCAGCCACGCCGGCAACAGCGCAAACACCACGTCAAGCATGATGCGGCGCGTGCTAGTGCAGCCATGTACATGTGGGGATGGCGCTACCCTTAATTCTGTACTCATCGTTCGTCCCTATTTTACTCTTTATTTACGAGCCCTGGCGCGTATCGCGGCGCCGGTTGCACTCTTGCCCATTCTGATGAGGTCAAGCAACGGTATGTTGGCAGGACACGTAAAGCTACAGCTCCCGCACTCTATGCATGACATCACCTCCTCATGTTCAAGCCGCTCCAGATCGTTCAGCTTCGCTAGACGCACCAACAGATAGGGCTCTAGCCCCATGGGGCAATGCTGCGAACACTTCGAGCAACGTATGCAATTGCTGCTCTCCCTACGGTTGCTCTCCGCCAAAGGCATCACTAAGATGCCCGAAGACCCCTTCGCTACGGGCGCCCCCAGGTTCTTCAACGCTCGTCCCATCATGGGGCCACCGCTAATCACTTTGCCCGCTTTGTCCCTATCCCAACCTGTAGCCTCCAAGAGGGCCTGAATTGGGGTGCCTATGCGCACCATGAAATTTCCTGGGTTGGGCAGCTCCTTCCCCGTCACAGTCACAACCCTCTCAAAAAGCGGTTTATGCTTCTGCAATGCCTCGTAAATGGCGTAGACCGTACCAACGTTGTCAACCACTGCCCCAACATCCAATGGGAGCTTCCCAGATGGCACCTCACGCCCCGTTACGGCTGCGATGAGCTGCTTTTCTCCCCCTTGAGGGTACTTCACTTTCAACGGCTGCACCTCAATCCCTTCAAACGTGGCGGCCAGCTTCGTGAGATGCTCTATCGCATCGGGCTTGTTATTCTCAATGGCGATTATAGTCCGAGGATTTCCCAATGCCCTGCGGAGCAAACTCGCCCCAATCAGTATCTGCTCCCCTCGCTCCAGCATCAAGCGATGGTCAGCCGTGAGGTACGGCTCGCACTCCACACCATTCAACAGTAGATATTCAACCTTCTTGCCCGCGGGAACCGATAGCTTCACGTGCGTGGGAAACGTTGCACCCCCCATGCCTACAATTCCCATCTCCACTATCCTGTCAAGTATCTCCTTAGCACTCATGCTATTCTCCCGCACGATGGTATCGCTACGGTCAATGCTCGCATCCCACTCATCCCCCTCCACCTTGATAAAGACCGCGGGCTTCGCAAACCCCGACGCATCAACAATGCTATCAATCTTCTGCACCGTTCCCGACACAGAAGAATGGATATTCGCCGACACAAACCCACCGCTCTCTGCAATACGTTGCCCCACAACCACCTTGTCGCCCTTGGCCACCAACGGCTTCGCCGGGGCGCCTATGTGCTGCCCCAATGGAATCGTCACCATCTCGGGCAGGGCAAACTCCTCTATCGCCCTTCCCGCCGTTATCTTCTCTGCGCTGGGATGTATACCGCCCATGCGAAAGGTCTTCAACTGTATTCCCATTGCCTATATCTCCTTTTTCTCTATTTGAAATCCCTCTCGCGCCGCTACGCCCCGACTTGAGTCGGCTGCTCTACCTTCGGCGTTTCCACCACCTTCTTCGCTGGGAAATTCACGTCCCATATCGCTTTCGTTGGGCATACCGGCACGCACTTCCGGCATAGCCTACACTTGTTAAAATCTATGTACGAAAGATTGTTCTCTATCGTAATCGCCTCAAACGGACACGCCTTCTGGCACTTGCTACACCCGATGCACGCCACCTTGCAGCTTTTCATCGCCACGCCGCCCTTGTCCTTGTTCACGCACGACACAAAAACCCTGCGCCCCTTGGGGCCACGCGCACGTAGCTCAATTATGTGCTTCGGACAAATCTTCACGCACTTCCCGCACGACGTGCAATTCTCTTCAGTCACCACCGGCAGATGGGTTTCGGGATCCATATGCAACGCGTTGAACTCGCACACGCTCACGCAATCCCCCATACCTAGACACCCGTACGAGCATCCCGTGGGCCCCTCAAAGAGAGCTGCCGACACACGGCACGAATTCGCTCCATCCCACTTCGCCACATCTGCCCTATGCGCTGGAGACCCCGCGCACCGCACCACCGCCACCATCGGCTCCTTCACGGCAACCTCTTTGCCCACTATCGCCGCAATCTTCGCCATCACGGCACTCCCGCCCACGGGGCAGTAGAACGTGGAAATGTCATCCGTCTTCACGAAGCCATCTGCAAAGCCACGACACCCCGGATTGCCGCACGCACCGCAATTCGCCCCAGGCAGGGCAGCCTCCACCTCATCAATGCGAGGATCCTCCACTACCTTGAAGCGTTGAGATATCACATATAGCAACACCGATGACACCAGTGCTATGCTAACTAATACTATCAGAGCCCACAATATTGTCGTCATCGTCTACTCCTCTTTTTGCACGCTTTTAACGCTTACCTTCGTCTCTAACCTTCCTCTCAATAGGTACAGCACCACGTAGTACGGCATCAGCAACCCTATCGACACCAAACCTGCTATCCCCTCATTCACCCCCAACGCAAGGAGAATCAGCAACCCCAGCAACACTATCACAAACGGAACTACGTAGGCCAAGAGCATCGCCATCCTGCCCTCCCGCTCGGGAACGCCTAGCGTTACCCTATCCCCTACGCGCACGCTACAATTCGGCATTTTCACTACTACCTCGTGCACGGCACTCCCAAACGCACCACAAGCCCGCCGGGCGCTGCACGATCCGCAGGCCTCAGACCGCTCGACACCTACCACCATGCGCCCTCCCTCAATCCGCAAAACAACTCCGTTTTGGGTAGCACATTTTTCTTCGTCGCTCGTCATCTTACCTCTCCTCTACAACCGCAAAGGTATCTATTTTTCCCCTTTATTATTCCATGCGCTCGCAATTCATACATAGTACAAATTATCCTCCGTCTCCTTTACTATCCCCTGCACTTGAATGCATGAAAAACCTATCGTTTCTTCTCAAGAAACGCATTTATAGAGTACATCCCAACTCAAACTTAAAATGATGCAACTACCCCTACGGCTTCACTGTCGACACCGCGCCTGCATCCGGCGCATCCACCGCCCGCGGCGTGCCAAATAGATCAATAGCGTACTCGCTTAACGGCACGCCCCAACGCCTCGCCGAACTCTTCTCCCCTAAATGATATAACCCCTGCTCCCGCATCTCCAGCTTGGGGTCGTCGCCCGTACACCTCTCAAAATACGTTCCATTTTTCAACTGGTCCTTAGACATCCGAAGCACGGATCCCCTTGCTCTCATACGCCCCCCTAACTCTTTCTTGCCAGCCACC
>CALHSW010000045.1 GCA_938038735.1 uncultured Bacteroidia bacterium
CGCCGTGTCCCACTCGCTGGTCGGTGCCACTCGTGGGTAAAGGTCTGCAGTCCCCTCCGCCACCATGCACATCTTATGCGATGACCCGCACTCTATCTCCTTGATGTTCGGGTATCTTTCAGCAAGCATGTCTACGTACTCCTTGGTCTTCTCCGCCATATGCGACCGGCTCCGCACCACGATCAGCTCTTGCCGCACCTGCTCCGCATCGCGCTGAAAGAGAGGGAGCCTGGCAGACTGCTGTAGCAGCTCCTCCCACGTGAGCGTATCCCCAACGTCCTGCGCCCGAAATTTCTCCGCACGGAACGCCCCCTCGCCTCGCACCGCGAAATAGAGCTTCTGCGCCACAGGTACAAACACCACCCCTACCACGGCCTCGCCGCCGCCTATCAGTGCTATGTTGATGGTAAACTCGCCGCTCGTATTTATGAACTCTTTAGTGCCGTCTAGCGGATCCACGAGCCAAAAGTAATCCCAGTCGCGGCGTTCATCGTAGAACACCTCCCGCCCCTCCTCGCTTAGCAAGGGGATAAACGTATGCAGCAGGGATTTCCTGATGATGTCATCCGCCTGCTTATCCGCCTTCGTGCGGGGACTCGAATCGGCCTTGAGCTTCACCTCTACCTGCGTCGTCTCCTGGTACATGTCCAGCACCACCATCCCCGCCCCCGCCGCTGCTCGCACTGCGTCCAAGGCTAACGCCCGTAGCTGCTCTATCGCTATTCGCTCGCGCATTCTCCTCCCCTCGCCTTATTCGTCACGCTTGCAATCCTACCGATTGCTACCCTTACGCCCCTCAAACACGAGCCTCGGTCTTCCATCAATGGTTAGCGACGACATATTTGTAGTACCCCCCAGTCGCAGCTCCTCAGTCACGTACATCGCCACATCGCCAGACCCGCTAACAGAAACCCTTGCATTCTTCGCCCTATGCTTCTGAAAGGCAATATCTCCTGACCCCGTCACGCTCACATCGCACGCTGAACTCTCGCCGCCCCCGATGCTTATGCTCCCGCTCGAAGTGAGTTTTGCATCTACCGACTCCACGGTGGCGCTAGCCAGCTCAATCTCGCCTGACCCAGTCACCTGAATCCCCAGCTTATTACTTCGCACCTCGCCGAACTTCATATCGCCGCTACCCACGCACTGCACACGCACACTTCTGCTAGCCTGCACATCCTTCACGTCCACATCCCCGCTCCCCACTAGGCTCACCTCGGCACTTTTACAACTCACATTGCCCACCTTCAAATCTCCACTCCCGCCAAGCACTACCTGAGTGCCGCCATTCACTACCGCATCCCCCACCTCAACATCCCCACTCCCCGTGAGCTTCACAGCCATCTCGCCGCTGCGCACCGAGCATACTTCTATTTCTCCACTCCCCGCAAGCACCATCTCTACCAAGCCATTGCTAATCAAATTTTTAGCCTTCACCTCGCCGCTTCCAGTTAGCACTACCGAGAGATTATCCGTCTCCACATCGGTCACCACTCGTATGTCTCCACTGCCCGCCAGCCTCAACTTCGTCAGCTTCGGCAACGTAACCCGCAACGTAAACAGCGGGAAACTACGTAGCGATGACATCTCCTTTAGCACCGCCTTGCTCGCGTCGACTACCAAAACGTCCTTGCGTACCTCCACGGTTATATCGTCAAGCAACCCCTCGTAAAGGCTCTCCCCCTGCACGGAGAAGGTGCTTCCCTGCAACACCTCCACCACCCCCTGCAGCTCGTTACAAACCCCTGTAAAACCTTTCAAGGCGTACGTTTTTGTCTGTGCAGTTTTTACCTTTTTCCACTGCGCCGCAACGCTTTGCACTGGGAACGCTCCCGCAAAGCCCAAAGCTACAACCACAGCTATTGCCCCACACTTTCGCCATGCTTTCATTGCCCTCTTCGCCCCTATTCGTTAACTATCCGTTGCAATTTACACCACCGATTGCCTAAAGGTGCACGCAGCTTCCGAGTGCCGCCGCGGCCGCCTCCATCACGCCCTCTCCTAGGGTTGGGTGAGGGTGTATCGTGCCGTGCAGCTGCTCTGCCGTCATCCCTTGCTTCAATGCCAACGCCAACTCGTTTATTAGCTCCGTGGCCATCGCCCCCACGATATGCGACCCCAAGAGCCTATGGTCATCCTTGCGGAATATCAGCTTCACGAAGCCTTCCCTCGCCCCCATGGCCGTTGCCTTACCCGATGCCGTGAAGGGGTAACTCCCCGTAATCACCTCTATGCCCTGCTCCGCAGCCTGCCGCTCGCGCAGCCCCACCGAGGCCACCTCAGGACTCGTATAGGTGCACGTAGGAACCGCCGTGTAGTCCACCGGTGCTGGATTTAGCCCTGCTATCGCCTCCACGCAGCACACCGCCTCGGCCGATGCAACGTGCGCTAGCGCCATCGTCGGGATTACGTCACCGATAGCGTACACCCCCTCCAAGTTCGTCCGGAAATACTCATCCACTTTGATCCTGCCCCGCTCCATCTCTACGCCCAGCTCCTCAAGCCCCAAATTCTCCACGTTCGGCGTTATGCCCACCGCTGCGAGAACCATGTCTGCCTCTACATTCTCCTCGCCCTTCTTGGTTTTTACACGCAGCACGCACCCCTCCCCGCTCACGTCTACCCCCTGCACCGCTGCGTTTACCATCGTCTTTATCTTCGCCTTACGGAATTCACGCCCTATCGCCTTGCTCACCTCATCATCCTCCAACGGCTGCAGCCTATCAAGGGCCTCTATTATGGTCACCTCCACCCCGAAGCAATGGAAGTACTCCGCCAGCTCGCTCCCTATCGCCCCGGACCCTACCACCGCGAGCCGCTTCGGGAACTCACGGAGCACTAGGGCCTCACGGTAGCCTATCACCTTCTTCCCATCGATGGGCAGCCATGGAAACTCCCGCACCCTTGCCCCTGTGGCAATGATGATGTGTTTTGCCTCCACGGTCTGCACCTTTCCCTCCCCATCGGTAACCTCAACCGCACCAGCGCCCTTGAGCCTACCGCTCCCCATTATCACCTCCACCTTATTCTTGTTGAGTAGGAACTGCACTCCTCGGCTCATCGTTGCTGCCACCTCTCGGCTGCGCTCCACCACCCGCTCCGTATTCACCATCGGGTCTCCCACAATCACGCCGAACTCGCCCGCGCGCTGCGCCGCCGTAAAGGCGTGCGCGCTCTGTAGCAACGCCTTGGTGGGGATGCACCCCCAGTTGAGGCAAACGCCACCCAAATTCTCACGCTCCACCACAGCCACCCGCATGCCAAGCTGCGCCGCACGTATCGCTGCCACGTATCCCCCGGGGCCAGCCCCTATCACTACAACATCGTATTTCATAATGCCTTTTACATCTAGTTCCTATTCACCCATCTGCAAAGATAGCTATTCTATAATAAAAACCCCTTATCCGCAGCCCGTGATTTGCACTCCGAGGGTAAGCACAGTCCACATTTTTACAGTAAAATCAACCACCAACCGCTTTCCGCGCCCAATCGCCGCCCCACATTTCCATCCGTAGGATGGACTCTCAATAGGGATTGGGCTGCGCAGCCCCGCGCAGATTAATTGCCACATTGAAATTACTCTTACTATTGTCCGCCAGGGTCAGTCTTGCAGACTGTCTCGCCCTGTGGGCGAGGATACTGGGGGTTTGAAAACCCCCGGCTATTCAAAGACCGTCCTACGGACGGAAACGCAGCGGCTGCGCCGCCATTCTTTAAATAGCTGCATTTTTAACCGATTGGGTACTGCTACGTGGTCGCCGCCACGCTTCGCAACCTGCAGCGGCATGGTCTTGCTCACTATTTTGCTGCAGCCATGGCCAACCATACTCCGGTAATAACTTCATACAATGCCCTGAGAACCACCGCACAAACCTACACACTCTCTCAAAAAAAACGCATATATTTTCGCCGCCAATGCAGCCCCGTCCGAAGGACGGTCTCTCAATAGCCGGGGGTCTTTAGACCCCCGGATTCCTGCCTGAAAGGCATGCCAGTCTGAAAAGACTGACCCGTGTGACCATTACTGCGTTCAACGGCAAGAACCGCCGCATAGATCCCCGCACCTCACCAAGCTTCCGCCGCAACCAGCATATACCGCCTCTCAATATTCGCATAAACCAGCCTACCCCAAGAATATCTCCTAAATCTTCGCCGCCCATGCAGCCCTATCCGTAGGACGGCCTCTCAAGATCCGGGGTCTTTAGACCCTCGGATTCTCGCCTAGAAGGCGAGCCAGTCTGAAAGACTGACCCGCGTGAACCTTGCATGCAGCGGCAACCGCTAATCCCTACTCACCCACCGCCTGCAGCCTCCCGTCCACCACCTCCATCCGCACATCTTCCTTCCCCTCCGCTCGAATGATGCACTCCGCGATGTTCCGCGTCTTCGAGGAGAAGCTCACCCCCAGCTTCACCACAGCCCGCCGATCCATCGCGAACGGCGCCGCGTACCCCTTCGCCTCGATCTGCGCCA